>NZ_NEKA01000015.1:0-170716 GCF_002113205.1 Pseudomonas sp. B16(2017) | reverse complement strand
CTTGATTCAGTTGTTAAAGAGCGGTTGGTTAAGATCTTTCGTCTCAACCGAGGCGCGCATTCTACAGCAGCCTCATTTGCTGTCAAGTGATTATTTTCATTTGAATTCAATCACTTGCGCTAGAAGCAACCCAAGTTGCTCGCTAGCGGGAGGCGAATAATACAGGATCAAAACAGATGGTCAACCCCCCGAGTAAAAATTCCTTTCCATACCCGACAGGCCAGGTCGTACCTGCGAAAACTACCAAGCTCCGTACCGACTATATAAAGAAGCAATCATCCAATCACCCCCGCATAGATCGTTCGATCAACATTCCCCCCGGACAGAATCACACCGACCGTTTTCCCCTCCCGCCCTTCATGCTCCTGCATCAAGGCCGCCAACGCGGACGCGCCCGCCCCTTCAGAAAGGTTATGGGTATCGGTGTAATACACGCGCATGGCCTCGGCGATTTCATCTTCGCTCACCGAGACAATCCGCGCCGCACCCTTCCTATAGATGTCGAACGCCTCCGCAATAGGTCTGCGCACAGCAAGGCCGTCGGCAAAGGTGTTGGCCGACGCGGTTTCACAGATCGTTTTCGCTTCGAAAGACAGTTTGGCGGCCATTGCTTCCGTCGACACCACCCCTACTATCTCTGTATTCAGGCCCAACACGTCCCGGGCAGCAATCACACCACAGATTCCCGAACCACAGCCGATTGGCACATAGACGGTGTCCAGCTCTGGCGCTGCACTGAACAGCTCAAGCGCATACGTCGCAACGCCCTTGACCAGTTCGGCATGAAATGGCGGCACCAGGTACAAGTCATGTTCCTGCGCCAGGCGAGCAGCCTCTTCGCGAGCTTCATCGAAGTCACGCCCGTACTCGACCACCTCACCGCCGAACCCGCGCATGGCGTTGTTCTTTTCCATTGAGTTGCCCTTTGGCACAACGATCAGTGCCCTCAGCCCCACGGCACTGGCTGCCAGCGCAAGACTTTGGCCATGATTGCCACGCGTCGCAGAAACGATGCCTTTGACGCTCGGGTGCTCACGGCGCAGCCAGTTCATGAAGGTAATGCCACCGCGCACCTTGAAGGCACCGGTCGGCGTGTGGTTTTCGTGCTTGACCCAAACGGTGCATCCCAATCGCTCGGCCAGCAGAGGCCAGCAATACTGGGCGGTAGCTGGCATCACCTGGTAAACCTGGCGGGCAGCGTGTTCGAGGTCATCGCGCGTGATTGTATGCATGAGCGTCTCCTTGGCTTTGCCCCAGTCTAGGCACGCAGGCGTCGCGTCGGCTTTCAAAAAACGAACCTGACTTTTATGCCATCCCTTCACTACTATGACGCTCATGAGTCATCGAAACCGTCAGAACACTCCAACCATTGCAGAACCGGTCCGTCGCATCGAGGCAGGTTCGTGGACGATCGAATTGCTGCCCGGCGCAGCCTACTCGGCACGCTACGTGGCGACCCAGTCAGCGATTGGCTTTGCCTTCGACAGCCAACGCGGCCTGCATGCCATCGGTACTGACCGGGTACGTCCCTTCGACGCGATGCCCAATGGCCTGGCGTTTGTCCCGGTCGGCTGTGATGTGTTGTCCGAGTCCCCCATGGGCGGTGAATACCTGCGGGTCATCCGCACCAAAGGGGATGCGTTGGCCGGAGATCGGCCATTCAACAACCGCATCGACCCGCAGGCCATTCTCCTCGCCCAGCGAATGCGCAGCGCGCTGTTGCAGCCCAAATGGGACGATGACTGGGAAACCTGGGCGCTTGCGCTGGCTGAGCGCGCCGCAGTTCAGGACGTGCCAGTGCACCGCGGCTCGATCACCGACAGCCGAATGCGAAGGCTGGATGAGTTCATTGACGCAGGTCTCAATGGCCCGCTCGATGTACTGTCGATGGCACACCTGCTCGAATTGTCCGAAGGCTATTTCACTCGCGCCTTCAAACAAGCCACGGGCAAAAGCCCCCATAGCTATTTGATCGACCGGCGCCTGGCCAAGGCTCGGGCGATGATATGCGACGGGAAAACGGCCTTGTCGCAGGTCGCCCTGGCCTGTGGATTCAATTCCCAGGCGCACCTGGCAAGCGCCTTCAAACAACGACTTGGCGTGAGTCCGGCACAATTGCGCAAAAGTACTTGCCACAGCGCCAGCGCCGGCAAACAACATGCGTCGTGATCGCTTTCGTGCCTTCTGTCTTCTGATCCGGAAAGCCGTCCCAGCAACCCTTCGGGTCGTGTTCTGCAATGCCGATTGCACGTCGTTCATGCAGGCTGCACGAACCCCCTCAGCCCTGCTATCGCACAACCCCTGATCCAGACGCCTTTGGCCGAGACGCGCGACTGGCATGGCAAATGCGTTGTTCTTCGGGAATCCACGGCGCCGAGAGACATCGGACTGTGTTCTAACCCTGAATAGCAGAGGCAACCAACATGAACGCGATCGACCTTCTGAAAGCCGACCACGAGAAAGTCAAAGGGATCCTGAGCCAACTCAGCGAATCGACGGACCGGGCCCTGAAAAAACGTGTCGAGCTACTGGGCAAACTGGAAATGGAGATCTCGATCCACACCCGACTCGAAGAGGAAATCCTTTATCCGGCCTTCAAGGAAGCCGGCACCAAGGAACAGGACATCATGTACTTCGAAGCCAAGGAAGAGCACCGCACAGTGGATTCGCTGGTGCTGCCAGACCTCAAACTGACTGATCCGGGGACGCCCGAGTTCGCTGGTCGGGTCAAAGTGGTCAAGGAGCTTCTGGAGCATCACATCGAAGAGGAAGAAACCGAGATGTTTCCGCAGGCAAAAAAACTCCTCGGTAAAGCGAAGCTCGATGAACTGGGCGAACAAATGGAAGCGATGAAAGCCAGCTACAAAAAGGAAATGATGGCCGGCAACGTGGCGGCGTGATGCTCCCGAAACCCAGAAAGCCCGGCATCTGCCGGGCTTTTCTTTGGGTTGATATCACGCTCGATTCCCGCGAATTTTCATCCGCCCGCCGGTGGCATTCAAACGCCGTTGTGTGGTGTGCTGTTCGTCATGAGCCCGCGGTTCCCATTCGGGCTCACAACATTCCGGCCATTAACCGATGAGGTCCGTTTCATGAGCAATACGTCTTACGTGCCACCCAAGGTCTGGAAACACAGCGCGCCTTCCGGCGGCCAATTCGCCAATATCAATCGCCCGATTGCCGGGCCGACGCATGAAAAAACGCTGCCGATCGGCAAGCACCCGCTGCAGCTCTACTCGCTGGCCACGCCCAATGGCGTAAAGGTGACCATTCTGCTCGAAGAATTACTGGCGCTCGGCTGCACCGACGCTGAATACGATGCCTGGCTGATCCGCATCAACGAAGGAGACCAGTTCTCCAGCGGATTTGTCGAGATCAACCCCAACTCGAAAATTCCGGCTTTATTGGACCGCAGCGTGGAGCCGGGCATTCGCGTGTTCGAATCCGGCTCGATCCTGTTGTATCTGGCGGAGAAATTCGGCGCCTTCCTGCCCTCCGATCCGGCGGGTCGCACCGAAACCCTGAACTGGCTGTTCTGGCAAATGGGTGCTGCGCCGTATCTGGGCGGTGGCTTCGGGCATTTCTATGCGTACGCGCCGGAAAAACTCGAGTACCCGATCAATCGATTCACCATGGAAGCCAAGCGTCAGCTGGATGTACTCGATCGCCGCCTGAGCGAAAGCCCTTACCTTGCCGGCAACGACTACACCATCGCCGACATCGCGGTCTGGCCGTGGTACGGACAACTGGTGCGCAACAATGTGTACTCCGCCGCCGAGTTTCTGAACGCCCATGAATACACCCACGTGCAGCGCTGGGCGCAAGAGATTGCCGAACGACCTGCGGTGATTCGCGGCCAGCGCGTCAACCGGACGTGGGGCGATGAAGCGAGCCAGGTCCCGGAGCGACATCAGGCGAGCGACCTGGATTGACATTGGCCTTATCCGATACAGCGCCTGTAGCCTCCGGCATCAGGCGTTGTGTCTGATAAATCGCTCCCACCGCCCCACGGACCGCTACGCTTTATTTCCAGGTGTCAGCGGCCCAGCGATGAAAGTACGACACCCGACCTCGAACAACAACGGAGGGTCGTCCACCCGCATGAACATTCTCTACGACGAACAGGTCGACGGCGCCTTGCCCGACGTCGACAAAGTCGCGCTTCTGCAAGCCCTGCAGCACCAATGGCCAGACCTGGACGTGCTGCATCAGCGCGAGGAACTGAAACCGTACGAGTGCGATGGCCTTTCGGCCTACCGCACCACGCCATTGCTGGTGGTACTGCCACGGCACATCGATGAAGTTCAGGGCGTGTTGCAGATCTGCCATGAACGACGGGTGCCGGTGGTGGCCCGGGGCGCGGGGACCGGTTTGTCCGGCGGTGCATTGCCGCTGGAAAAAGGCGTGCTGCTGGTGATGGCGCGCTTCAACAACATCCTGCAGATCGACCCAAAGGCCCGCACTGCGCGGGTTCAACCCGGCGTGCGCAACCTGGCGATTTCCCAGGCCGCCGCGCCGTTCGGGCTGTATTACGCACCTGATCCTTCCTCGCAAATTGCCTGCTCGATCGGCGGCAACGTGGCGGAAAATGCCGGTGGTGTGCATTGCCTCAAGTACGGCTTGACCGTGCACAACCTGCTCAAGGTCGAGATCCTCACCGTCGATGGCGAACGCCTGACGCTGGGTTCGGACGCACTGGATTCCCCCGGTTTCGACCTGTTGGCGCTGTTCACCGGTTCCGAAGGCCTGCTCGGGGTCATCACCGAAGTCACGGTCAAACTCTTGCCCAAACCGCAGACGGCCAAAGTGCTGCTGGCGGCGTTCGACTCCGTGGAAAAGGCTGGCCGCGCCGTGGCGGATATCATCGCGGCCGGCATCATTCCCGGTGGCCTGGAGATGATGGACAATCTGGCAATCCGCGCCGCCGAAGACTTCATCCACGCCGGTTATCCGGTGGATGCCGAGGCGATTCTGCTCTGCGAACTCGATGGCGTTGAAGCCGATGTTCACGATGACTGCGCGCGGGTCCGGCAAGTGCTCGAGCACGCCGGCGCCACCGAACTGCGTCAGGCCCGGGACGAAGCCGAACGCGTGCGATTCTGGGCCGGACGCAAAAACGCCTTCCCCGCCGTGGGCCGATTATCGCCAGACTATTACTGCATGGATGGCACCATCCCGCGCCGCGAGTTGCCTGGCGTATTGCATGCGATTGCACAGCTTTCAGCCGAATACGGCCTGCGAGTCGCCAACGTATTCCATGCCGGCGACGGCAACATGCATCCACTGATTCTGTTCGACGCCAACCAGTCCGGCGAGCTGGAGCGCGCTGAAACGCTGGGCGGCAAGATCCTCGAACTGTGCGTCAAGGTCGGCGGCAGCATCACCGGTGAACACGGCGTGGGCCGGGAAAAAATCAACCAGATGTGCGCGCAGTTCAACAGCGATGAGCTGACCCTGTTCCACGCCGTCAAAGCCGCGTTCGATCCCGGCGGCCTGCTCAACCCCGGCAAAAACATTCCGACCCTGCACCGCTGCGCCGAATTCGGCGCCCTGCACGTACACCACGGGCAACTGCCCTTCCCCGAACTGGAGCGGTTCTGATGGGCGACGCGATGGATTTCGATGACAGCGCCGCGCTGCTCGAACAGGTCAATCGGGCACTGGAAAACGCTACCCCGCTGCGCATCCAGGGCGCCAACAGCAAGGCGTTTCTCGGGCGCATCGTCGGTGGCGAGATTCTCGACACTCGCGCCCATCGCGGCATCGTCAGCTACGACCCGACCGAACTGGTGATCACCGCACGCTGCGGCACTCCACTAGTGGAACTGCTGGCCGTGCTGGACGCTTCGCAACAGATGCTGGCGTGCGAACCACCGGCCTTCGCCGACGATGCCACGGTCGGCGGCATGGTCGCCAGTGGCCTGTCCGGGCCGCGTCGGCCCTGGTCGGGATCGGTGCGCGATTTCGTGCTGGGCACGCGAATCATCACCGGTCATGGCAAACACCTGCGCTTCGGTGGCGAAGTCATGAAAAACGTCGCCGGTTATGACCTGTCGCGCCTGATGGCCGGCAGTTACGGATCGCTTGGGGTGATCACCGAAGTCTCGCTCAAGGTGCTGCCCAAACCGCGAGCGTGCCTGAGCCTCAGTCTGGAAATGCCCAGCGAACAGGCGTTGCTGCGTCTGGCCGAATGGGGCCAGCAACCGTTGCCGATCAGCGCCGCGTGTCACGATGGCCGGCAACTGCATTTGCGTCTTGAGGGTGGCGAAGGTTCGGTGGCGACCGCCCATGATCGTCTTGGCGGCGAGCCGCTCAACAGTTCGTTCTGGGCCGATCTCAACGAACAACGCCTGGGCTTCTTCGACGAAGACCAACCGCTCTGGCGCCTGTCCGTGCCGCTGAACACGCCGCCGCTGAACCTGCCCGGCCAGCAGTGGCTCGACTGGGGCGGCGCGCAACGCTGGCTCAAATCGACGGCCGAAGCTGCGGTCATTCGCAAAGTGGTCGACGAAGTCGGCGGGCATGCAACCTGTTACAGCCACGGCCTGATCGACGAGCCGTTCCAGCCACTGGCGCCCGCCCTGCTGCACTATCACCGCCAACTCAAACGACAACTCGACCCCCGGGGCATTTTCAATCCCGGGCGTCTGTACGCGGAGCTTTGAGCCATGCAGACCACCCTCAGCCCGCAATCCCGGCAACTGCCCCGCGCCGAAGAGGCCGAAAGCATCCTGCGCACGTGCGTTCATTGCGGATTCTGCAACGCGACCTGCCCGACTTATCAATTGCTCGGCGATGAACTGGACGGCCCGCGCGGACGCATCTACTTGATCAAGCAAGTGCTCGAAGGCAACGAAGTCACGGCAAAAACCCAGCAGCATCTGGATCGTTGCCTGTCGTGTCGCAACTGTGAAACCACCTGCCCTTCCGGCGTGGACTATCACAACCTGCTCGACATCGGCCGGGCGGTGGTGGACGCCGCCGTCCCGCGGCCGCTCGGGCAGCGTCTGTTGCGTGAAGGACTTCGACGCGTCGTGCCCGATCCACGGTTGTTCAAAGGGCTGATCAACGCCGGCCAGATGTTTCGGGCGCTATTGCCCCATACCCTGCAAGACAAACTGCCACGCAACGTGGCGCTGCCTGCTCCACGACCCGCCATCCGTCATGCGCGGCACGTGCTGATGCTCGAGGGTTGCGTGCAGCCAGGTTTGTCACCCAATACCAATGCCGCAGCGGCGCGGGTACTGGATCGTCTGGGCATCAGCGTGATTCCTGCTCGCGAGGCTGGCTGTTGCGGCGCGGTGGACTATCACCTCGACGCCCAGATCACCGGCCTTGAGCGCGCCCGCCACAACATTGATGCGTGGTGGCCGGCCATCGAACAGGGTGCCGAGGTGATCGTGCAGACCGCCAGCGGTTGCGGTGCGTTCATCAAGGATTACGGGCATTTGCTTCGCGCCGATCCAACTTATGCCGAAAAGGCCAAAGCCGTCAGCGCGCTGGCAAAAGATCTGGTTGAGGTGCTGCGCGAAGAGCCGCTCGAATCCTTCGGCATCCACGCCAATCAACGTGTGGCTTTCCATTGTCCCTGCACCTTGCAACACGCACAGAAACTCGGCGGTGCGGTGGAGTCGGTGCTGACACGACTGGGCTTCGACCTGACTGCCGTCCCCGACGCTCATCTGTGCTGCGGCTCGGCGGGTACTTACTCGATCACCCAACCGGCGCTGGCCAGGTCACTGCGCGACAACAAACTCGCTGCACTGGAGAGTGGTCATCCCGAGATCATCGCCACCGCCAACATCGGCTGCCAGATACACCTCGACGGCGCCGGCCGCACGCCCGTCAGGCACTGGATCGAACTGGTGGACGCGCATTGCCGATGAAAGTCCGAGGTGCCTGCTAACCTTCAAGCGGTGGCGCAGACAAGACTGAACATTGCGTCGATCCACGTGTTCTAGATGCCGTAATAACGGATCAAGGATGAGCGAATGGACTATTCAACTCATGCGGCCCCGCTCCCCTCGCCGCAACGTACCGCCACCCGGCGTCTGGCGTTTGCCGTAGGCGCGCTGTTCGTTGCCGGAGTCATCACGGCAGTCGGTGCCCTGTTAAGTATTGCGGCGCGGCTCGATGATGACGATGTGAACGACAACCTGTTCTATACGACCCGAGCACTGGAAAACCGCATCCTCGCATCAAAAAACTACATCACCAGTTACGCCTACTGGACGACGGCCTATGAGCATCTGAGCGGTCAGGTCGACACAGACTGGGCCTACGTTGAACAGAACCTGGGCAAAACCCTGTTCACCAGCGATGGCTATGACGGCGTATTTGTCCTGAACCGGGAACAGACCAAATATGCGGTGGTGCGCGGCCAGTTGATCGAAGCAAATATCTCCAGTTTTCTCCAGGCGTCCGCCACTGCGCTGGTCGACCAGGTACAACTGCAAAGCGACCTCACCAGGCCGGTCAATACCTATTCGTTGTTTGAAGACTGGCCGGCGCTGGTGACGGCGGCGGCCATCATTCCCAATGACGAGCGCCCCACCGAAGAACCCCGTAACACCTCTGTGCTGGTATTCGTCGACAAGCTGACGCCAGCCAAACTGCGAAAGATCGGCAGCGGCTTCGGCCTGAACAACCTGACCCTTGCCCTGGATGAAACCATCGAAGCAGGCCAGCCCAGAGTGCCGCTGGACAGTACCGGTTACAGCCTGGTCGCTGACCTGGAGCGGCCGGGGCAACGGTTGTTGTGGTCATTGCTACCCACGCTTGGGAGCATTTTGCTCATCCTCATGCTGTTGACCGGTTACTTTTTCCGGCATGCCTTGCGTTCGTCGAAGTACGTGGACAACAGCCTGGAAGCAATGCAGACCTCACACCAGGCAATGCAAGCGGCCAATCAGGCCCTCGAGGCCAGCGAGGAGCGTTTTCGCGCCGTGGCTGAAGCGGCCTCCGACTGGATCTGGGAAATCGACCGGCATCTGTCTCTCACGTATCTCTCGGCGCGCTTCAGTACCGTGACCGGCTATCCACGTGAGCAGTGGCTGGGACAGGACATCATGCAGTTACTGTTTTGCGATACCACGCCGCTGGAGCTGTGGCTCAAGAAACTGAACGAAGAGGTCAACGCCAGTGACCTGCGCTGTACCTATCGCGATGAAACAGGGCAACAACGCTATTGCCGGCTGTCCGCCCGGCCGATCGTCGAAAACCATTGCATCGTCGGTTATCGCGGCACCGCCAGCGACATCACCGATGAAGTCGCCGCCCATGCACAGATCCAGCACCTGTCCATGCACGACGCGCTGACGGGGTTGCCCAACCGCAACAAGCTGGCGCGCTACCTGGAAGAAGCCCTGCAACTCAAGGAGCATGCCGCGCCCCTGTCACTGCTGATGATCGATCTGGACAACTTCAAGCCGATCAATGACTCACTGGGCCATCCGGCCGGTGATGCGGTCCTGCAGGAAGTCGCCAGACGCCTGCGCGAATGCACACGGGATCACGACATTGTTGCGCGGCTCGGAGGCGACGAGTTCGTCGTCGTACTCAGTGGCATGGACTCGCATCAGGAAATCGACAGGTTCTGCACACGCCTGATCGGCAGTCTGCATGAGCCGGTGATGTTCGAGCATCATCCGTTGCACATCGGTGCCAGCATCGGCATCACCCTGAGCCGGCGCCACGGCTTCGAAGCCGCAGAGCTGATTCGCTGCGCCGACATCGCGCTCTACCAGGCCAAGTCGGAAGGCAAGAACACCTGGTGCTATTTCGAAGCGCACATGAGCGACCAGATCCAGACGCGCCGGCAACTGGAAGACGACTTGCGCAAGGCGCTGAAAGACAACGAGCTGGTGCTGCACTATCAGCCGCGTTACAAGGTGGACGGCAAGGAAATCGTTTCGGTTGAAGCCCTGGTGCGCTGGCAGCATCCGACGAAAGGGCTGCTCGGTCCCGATCTGTTCATTCCCTTGGCGGAGCAGACGGACCTGATCGTCCCCCTCGGTCGCTGGGTACTGCGCGAAGCCTGCCAGACCGCCCTGACATGGCCTGAAGAAATCCTCTTGTCGGTGAACCTCTCCCCTGCCCAGTTTGCACTGAGCGACGTCGTCCAGGACGTGCGCGAAGTGCTGGTCGAAACCCGTTTTCCAGCCAGTCGCCTGGAACTGGAGATCACCGAAAACGTCATGCTCAACGACACCGACGGTGCGCTGACGACCATGAACGCACTCAAAGAACTGGGCGTGCGGTTGAACATGGATGATTTCGGCACCGGCTACTCCTCGCTGGGCTACTTGCGTGCCTATCCGTTCGATGGCATCAAGATCGACAAGCGCTTCATCGCGTCCATCAGCACCGGCAGCAATGATCGTGCGGTGGTGCAAGCCATCATCGGGCTGGGCAAGGCCATGGGCCTGAACGTCACGGCCGAAGGCGTCGAGACCGAAGAGCAACTGGCCATTCTCGGCAAGGATCAATGCAACGAAGTGCAGGGATATTTCATGAGCCGGCCCATCGACAAGACGGCGTTCGCGCGTCTCTTGCAGGCCACGGGGCGTCTTTGACTCGTCGGCCGGCACCTGGTTTGCGCTTCATCCGCTTGCCCCCGCCTCATTGCGGGTAAACACGTTGCCCGCATCGCGCACCAACTGACGCCATTCGGCGTTGCTGATGAGCCCCTGTTCCAGCATGTCGTCGGCCCCCTTGAGCAAGTCGTCATATTGGTCCTGCGGATCGAACGGCTCTTGCGATTGTGTCGCCAGCTTGCGCCATGCCGACAGTGACTCTTTCTTGCGCTGATCGTACATTTCGAATGTCTCGCTAAGATGACACCCGGTAGAGCCGTGCTGCTTCTGCGTCGTTCTACGCATTCGACGAATGGAAGCCGACCGGGTGGCGGCCACTGAATGTTGGTTATGAGCTAATAACCCCTTCATTAAACGGTCGCTCAACCGTTGTACTAGGATAGGATCCAAATTTCCCGATTTGTGGTCGCCGGCCAAGGACATCCGCCGGAGGCTCGGGAAAGCGCAATTCCCCCATTGCTACTCATGGATGAAACACATGAACTCACACCTGTTCCCTCACATCGGCAAAGTCATCGCCAGCACCGGCAGCCGGCATTTTCCGCGAATGCTGCACGACCTGATCCTCACCCAACTGGCCGTGGACGCCACGCATATCCGGCAGATGCGCGTGGAGCCGGTCGCACGTACGCAACCGCGCACCGAGCCGGAATGCCCCAAAGAGGCGGCACTGACGGCCGAGACGGTGTATTCCGAACTGAGCACCGATCCCGGCAACAGTGACGTGCCCGCCCCCGAACCCTCCACGGTCACCGATGCTTCGCAGTTGCACCTGACCCGGCGCAAGGACGGTTACCGTTATGTGATTTCCGTGTACCGCTGCGGCCCGTCGAAGCGCTTCTCCGCGCGAGAGCGCAGTCTGTTGCAGGACATCTCCCCGGTGTTGCTGCCGATGGTGGAAAAGCACATCCACGCGCTGCAACCGGCGAGTGCGGATCCCGAAGTGCAAGCCGCAGCGACCGAAGCCTCGCTTCAAGGCCTGGAGACCCTGCGCCTGCGTTTTTGCGAGCGCGTGCAGCAACTGGGCCTGAGCCTGTCCAACCGTGAACTGGAAGTGTGCGTCGGTCTGCTGGCCGGGCGCACCGCGCCTGAACTGGCCGAGCAGTTGCAACTGAAGGTCAATACCGTCGAGAGCTACCTCAAGCGCGCCGCCATCAAACTGGGAATCAGCGGCCGCCATTCGCTGATGCGCTGGATGTATTCGCCTGAGGACTGCCCGGCCGCCTGCGACCCGTCCAACGCGGCCTGATCGATCACGCGCCTGTAAAAAAACCGCTGTCCTGCCAGGGACGGCGGTTTTTTTTCATGTCCGGCCCCTCAGTCCCGCGCCAAGGCCTCGATCGGGTCGAGCCGCGATGCATTGCGCGCCGGCACGAAGCCGAAAACGATGCCGATCAGCGTCGAGCAGATCACCGCCGTGAGCACCGAGGTCAGCGAGAACACCATTTCCCATTCCTTGATGAACAGCGAAAACAGGTGGCCGATGGCATAACTCAACGAGATTCCAATCGCCCCGCCCAGCAGACAGACCATCACCGCCTCCACCAGAAACTGCTGACGAATGTCCGACTGCCGCGCCCCGACCGCCATTCGGATACCGATCTCGCGGGTCCGTTCGGTGACCGACACCAGCATGATGTTCATCACCCCGATGCCGCCGACCACCAGCGAAATCACCGCAATCAGCGACAGCAACAGCGCCAGAGAGCGGCTGGTTTTCTGCACGGTCTGCATCACACTGTCGAGGTTATTGGTGAAGAAGTCCTTGGTGCCGTGGCGCTGCAGCATCAGTTTGTTGACGTTGTCTTCCACGACCTTGCTCGGTTGGCCGTCCTTGATCCGCACGCTGATGCTGTCCAGGTAGCGCTGGCCCAACAGCCGGCCGGCTGCGGTTTCGTAAGGCACCCAGACGTTGAGCGACTTGCTCGACGAGAAGATGTTCTTCTTTTCTGCCGCCACACCGATCACGGTGCACGGCAGGTTGCCGATCAGGATCACCTGCCCCAGCGGATCGACTCCCTCGCCGAATAACCGTTGGCGGGTGTTGTGATCGATCACCACCACCTGAGCCTGGCGTCGGGCATCGTTTTCGCTGAACGCAATGCCCGACTCCATCTTGATTCCGCGCACCTGGAAGTACAGATCGCTGACGCCGTTGACCTGCGCATCGAGATCGATGTTGCGATAGCGCAGCAACAGATTGCGCCCGACCACCGGCGTGGCGCTGTCGACGTAATACAGCTGGTTGAGCGCCGTCACATCCGCCGGCACCAGGGTTTCGATGGCCGCCGAACGGCTGTCGCCGAAACTGGTGCCGGAATAGATATCGATGGTGTTGCTGCCGATGGCCTGAATGTCCTTGAGCACATAGCGCTTGGCCCCTTCGCCGATGGCCGAAATCGACACCACCGAGGTGATGCCGATGACGATCCCAAGCATGGTCAGCAGGGTGCGCATGCGATGCGAGATCAGTGCGACCCAGGCCATGTTGAAGGCCTCCTTGAACAAACCAAGGCTGGCCACCAGACGCCGCGCCCCCGTGGATTTGGGGACCGCGTCCTCATTGCTCAATGCCGTGCTGTCGCGCTCGTTGCGGCGGTCGCTAAGGATTTCGCCGTCACTGACCTCAATGATGCGCTCGGCATTGGCCGCGACCTTGGGGTCATGGGTCACCAGAATCACCGTGTGCCCGGCCGCGTGCAGCTCCAGCAGGATGCGCATCACCTCCTTGCCGCTGGTGGTGTCGAGGGCGCCGGTCGGCTCGTCCGCGAGGATCACTTCGCCGCCGTTCATCAGCGCCCGAGCGATACTGACCCGCTGCTGCTGACCGCCCGAGAGTTGGCTCGGGCGATGGGTCAGGTGCCCCTCCAGCCCAAGGCGCGCCAACAATTCACGAGCTCGCGCATGGCGTTGTGGTTCCGGCGTGCCGGCGTAGATTGCCGGCATCTCGACGTTGTGCATCGCACTCAAGTGCGGCAGCAAGTGGTAGCGCTGGAAGATGAAGCCGAAATAGTCGCGACGCAGTTCGGCCAGCGCCTGGCTGTCCAGATCGCGGGTTTCCCGGCCGTTGATCCTGTAGCTGCCGGCTGTGGCGTAATCGAGGCAGCCGAGGATGTTCATCAGGGTCGATTTGCCGGAGCCCGAGGCGCCGATGATCGCGACCATTTCCCCGGCATTGATCGTCAGGTTGATGTTCTTCAGCGCGAGGAATTCGCGATCGCCAGCCGTGAAGCTGCGGCTGATGCCGGTCAGTTGCAGCAGAGGTTCGCTCATGCTCATGCCCCTGCCACTTTCGTCACCGGATCACCGATCACTACCCGGTCGCCTTCGGCCAGGCCTTCGTTGACCTGCACCTTGACGTTGTTGTTGATCCCGGTCTGCACATTGCGCGACTGCGCCTGGCCCTTGGCGTCCAGCACCCGCACCGGGAAGCTGCCATCGCTGTTACGTGGGCCCAGCGCGGCGACCGGAATCGTCAGCACCGATTTGGCGGTGTCGAGCACCACCCGCACCTGAGCGGTCATAGAAATACGCAAACGGTGATCGGGGTTCGGCACCTCGAACAGCGCGTTATAGAACACCGCAGTGTTCTGCTTCGGCGTGCCGGCGGGCGGGGTTTCGAGGAAGTTCTGCGGCGCAGGCTCAGTGCCGCGCAGTTTGCCGTAATAACGTTTGTCCTCACCAAGAATGGTGAAGTACACCTCCTGCCCCGGTGCAATGTGAATGACATCGGCCTCCGACACCTGAGCCTTTACGGTCATGGTGTCCAGGTCCGCCAGTTTGAGCAGGATCGGTGCCAGCTGGTTGGCGATCACGGTCTGGCCTTCCTGGGTCACGATGCCCACCACATCGCCGTCGATGGGCGCGACGATCCGCGTGTAGGCCAGATTGACCTTGGCGGTGTCGATCTGGATGTGTGCGCTCTTGATCTGTGCATCCAGCGACAACAGATTGGCCTGCTGCACCTCGTAGTTCGATTGCGCGGTTTCGAAATCCTGCCGCGAGATCGAGGCGTCCTCCTGCAGGTTCTGATAGCGCTCGTAGATGGCCTTGGTCTGGCGCAGTTGAGCCTGAGTCGCCCGGCGCTGGGCTTGCAGATTCTCCTCATCGACCTGTGCCTGACGCAGGGTGTTCTGCAGCACCAACGGATCGATTTCCGCCAGCCACTGGCCCTTCTTGACCTTGTCGCCGACCTTGACCTTCAGCGACTTCAACTGCCCCGAAACCTGGGCGCCGACGTCCACCTGCTTGATGCCCTCCAGCAAACCGGTGGCCAGCACTGCGTTTTCAATGTCAGCGCGTTCGACCGTGGCGGTCAGGTATTGCGGTGCCTCGGCCGGCGCCTGCACCGTGTAGAACACCAACCCGGCCACCAGCGTCAACGCGATTCCCAGACCGACTTTGCGCACCTTCGACTGTTCCATAAATGACCACAATTCCGTTCAGGGTTGAGCCCGGCCAGCGGCCGGGTTCCAGGATAAAAACTTCAATCAGGACAACACTTGCCCCGCCGCCACCGTCAGCCCGTCATGCCACCACGCCGCAAGACTGAAGACGTTGGGCGCCTTGAGGATCGTGAAGTGGTTGCCCGGGCCGTACCACACCGCCAGATCCCTGGCCTCACGCTGCCAGCCTTCGAGCATCGCCGCCTGTTCGCGCTGGTTGCCCGAGGCGTCCAGCGTCGGGTCGTCCACCAGCGCCAGACGCACCGGACCGGTGTAGGCCAGCGCCGGCCGATAGACCGTACGCAGTGCGGTGGCGAACGTGCGCACCGGGCCCTGCATCGCATCGAGTGACGCGCGTTCCGACAGCACACCCGCGCGCACCATCCCCTCGTGCAGCAAGCGCATTTGCGTGCTGTCGTCGGCTTCGGCGAAGGTCAGCGCATCGATGCCCAGGGACTTGCCGCTGGACAGTTGCAGCGACTCGATCAGCCGCAACAACGCCGCCGTCGTGGTGTAAGGCTTGCCCACCACACTGTTGCCGCCCGGCGATTCACTGTCGATCAGCGTCAGGGATGCCACTTCGCGCCCCGCCGCCTGCAACTGCGCCGCGATGGCGTAAGCCACCCAACCACCGAACGAATGCCCGATCAAATGCACCGGCCCTTGCGGATACAACTGCTCAAGCGCCCGCAGGTAGAACGTGGCGGCGCTTTCGACCCGGCTGTGCGGCACCGTCGCGCCGTCGAGGCCTCGGGATTGCAGCCCATGAATCGGCCACTCCGGCCCCAGCGCCTCGGTCAGGTGGAGGAACCCGGTAACACTGTCGCCGGCACCCGGCACGCAGAAAATCGGTGCATGTCCGGTGTGACCGGTCTGGATGGTCAGGATCGGCTGATACGCCGTTGGCGCGGGCGCAGTTGCCGTTTCCAGCGCCTTAGTCAGGGCCTGCCCCAGAGCCTGAACGTGCGGTGCTTTCATCATGCTCTGGTGATCGCCCGGTACGTCGATGCAGTGCAACTCGGCACCTGGCAATTCTTCAGCCCAACCGCGCGTGGCGCTGAGTCGTGACATTTGCGCCGAACGCTCCGTGGCACGCAGCAGATGCAACGGCAGGCCGATCGGGTTGATCCGGTAATGCGCCAACGCATGCCCGTGGGCCACTTCCCGGTCGAGGTAATGCCAGGCATCCGCCGACGAGACAGCCGCCAGCTCGGGTCTGAGCAACTGCTGTTCGTGACAATGGTTGAACAAATCGGCGAACGCCCACTGCTCAAGTTCGGTCTGCAACACGGCCAAACGCGCCAGTGCCTGCTGCCCCTGCGTCTCGCGTCCGGCCCAATGCGCCGTGCAATGCAGAAGCAATTGGCGCTTGTGTACATGTGCATCGTTCCACAGCGCCTTATCCGGATCGGCCAGACGTGGCACGTAGGAGTCGATCAGCCCGACGAACGCCACTGACTCGTCCATCCCGAGCAGTTGCGCCGCGATTTCATAAGCCAGCACGCCACCGAACGACCAGCCGGCAAGCCGATAGGGGCCGTGGGGTTGTCTGGCGCGGATCACCTCGACCAGCCGGGTTGCCAGGCACTCCATGGTGCGCAGTTGCGCCATACCGGGATCGATACCCGGCAAGCCGTAAATCGGGAACTCGCCGCCGATATGCAGGCCCAGCGCCGGGAAATACAGGTCCCGACCACTGAACTCATGCACCAGGAACAACGGCGTGCCCCGCTCGCTTGCTCGCACCACGACCACACCGTCATGGTGTTGCACAGCGTCATCGCGCTGGCACAACAGCGTGGCAGCAGACTCGACAGTTGGATGCTGGAACAGCTCGGCCAACGAAATCGGCCTGTTGGCCTTCTGCATCAGATCGACGAGCCGCACCGCCAGCAGCGAATGCCCGCCCAGTTCGAAGAAGTTGTCATGGCGGCCTACCCGGCCGACTTGCAACACTTGCGCCCAGAGCCCGGCCAGTGATTCCTCAAGAGGATTGGCCGGCGCTTCATAGTCACGCATGACCAGCGCTTGGTGTGTCGGCGCCGGCAAGGCTTTGCGATCGACCTTGCCGTTGTTGTTCAGCGGCAGGCTCGCCATCGCCACCCAGGCGCTCGGCACCATGTACTCCGGTAACCTGGCTTGCAGCAGTGCGCGCAGAGTAGCGCTCTGCAATGCAGGATCATGCGCCGTGTAATAGGCCACCAGCCGCGTTGGCTCCTGTCCGTCGCGTCGGGCCAGGACCACCGCTTCCTTGACCCCCGGACAGCTCAAGAGGCGGTTTTCGATTTCTCCGAGCTCAATGCGGAAGCCGCGAATCTTCACCTGGTCATCATTGCGGCCGATACATTCCAGTCGCCCCGGCGCCTGCCAGCGGACCAGGTCGCCCGTGCGATACATCAAGGCTTGCGGGTTGTCGCTGAACGGATCCCGGAGGAATTTCTCGGCACTCAGTTGAGGCCGATTCAGATAGCCCAGCGCAACCCCCTGACCACCGATGTACAACTCACCGGTGACGCCGAACGGCACCGGTTGTTGCCGGTTATCCAGCACATACACGCGGGTATTGCCGATGGGGCCGCCAATCGAAACGCTATCCGCTTCCGGCGCCACCTCACGCACTTCGAAGGTGGTGGCGTACGTCGTGGTTTCGGTCGGGCCATAACAATGCACCAGGCGCAGGTCCGGTGCTTCGGCGAGCAGCTTTCGAAACGCTGCCGGATCGCCACGCTCCCCACCGCACAGCAGGATGCGCAGCCTTTTGAGCGCTTCGGGAATCAATTGCACGTACTGATTGAACAACGCGGTGGTGACGAAGAGGATCGTGGCCCCGCACCGGCTCAGCTCCCGGCCGAATGCCTGTGGGTCGAGCAAAATCCCATGATCGATCACGGCCACCTGGCCACCGTTGAGCAAGGCGCCCCAGATATCCATGGTGCTCGCGTCGAACGCCGGGTTCGAAGCGAATGCCACCCGGTCCCTCGGGTTGAAATCGGCGTAGCCGCAATCGATCACAAGGCGGGTAATGCCGCGATGCGGCACCATGACCCCCTTCGGCGTGCCCGTGGAGCCCGAGGTGTACATGATGTACGCCAGCGCCTCCGAGGACTGAGGCAGATCCGGGTTGTGCGAAGGGCTCCCGGCAAGCGCCAGGGTATCCAGATCCATTCGTCGCACCGGGTACTCGATGGCCTGATCGCTGCCGGTCAACAGCGCGACCGCCTGACAATCCTGCACCATGAATGCCTGACGCTCGGCGGGTGCGTTGATGTCCAGCGGCACATAGGCCGCCGCACACTTGATGATCGCCAACTGCGCGATCAACAGTTCCAGCGAGCGTGGCAACAGAATCGCCACATGATCGCCAGGCTGCACACCTTGAGCGATGAGATGATGCGCCAGGCCGTTGGCGCTGCGGTTCAGTTCTGCGTAACTCAACACCTGCGTCCCGTGCACCGCGGCAACGGCTTGCGGATGCTCGGCGGCCTGCATCTCGAAGACCCGGTGCACGGTAAGCACTTGCGGACAATCCCGTGCGGTGGCGTTGAATTCGTCGAGCAACTGCGTGCGTTCCTGATCCTCGATTATCTGCGCGTGTTCCAGCACTGCCTGGTCATTGTTGACCATGGCCTGCAACAGGCGCTGGAAATAACCGGCATAACGCCGTGCCGTCGCCTCATCGAAGAGCGCTGTGGCGTACTCCATCCAGCCATTTATCCCGTTCGGCGATTCACCCAGGGTCAGGGTCAGGTCGAACTTGGCGAAGTGACTCGGCTCCGCCACCGCTTCCAGGGTCAGATCCCCCAGCGCCAATACCGGCCCGTCGCTGTTGCGCCAGTTGAACATGGTCTGGAACAGCGGGCTGTGGGCCAGGCTGCGGGCCGGTCGGGCGATTTCCACCACTTGCTCGAAGGGCAGGTCCTGATGGGCCTGGGCTTGCAGGGTCAGCGCCTTGACCCGCGCCAGCAGCGCTTCGGTGCTCAACTCACCGGAAGTATCAATGCGTAACGCCAGGGTATTGACGAACAACCCGATCAGTCCGTCGATTTCGGCCCGGAAACGGTTGGCCACCGGCGAGCCGACCACCACGTCCGATTGCCCGGCCAAACGACCGAGCAGCATCGCCCACGCGCTCAGCATCGTCATGTACAGCGTCACGCCATGGCGCTGGCTCAAGGCTTTGAGCCCGGCGCTCAAGCGCTCGTCCAGGCACACTTCGACGCTGCTGCCGGCGTAATCCTGTTGCGGTGGTCGCGGTCGGTCGGCAGGCAACGTCAGCAAGGCTGGCGCATCGGCCAGCGTGCGTTGCCAATATTCGCTCTGGCGCTGCAAAACCTCCCCGCTCAGCCAGCGTCGCTGCCAGACGGCATAGTCGGTGTATTGCAACGCCAGCGGCGGCAAAGGGTCCGCCAACCCCTGACTGAAAGCCTGATACAACGCCATCAGCTCGCGGGTCAGCACCTCCATCGACCAACCGTCGGAGATGATGTGATGCAAGGTGATCAGCAACACATGGTGATCGTCGGCCATACGCACCAGCCGTCCGCGAATCAACGGATCATCCTGCAAGTCGAACGGGCCGGAAGCCTCCCCCTGAATCAGCGCCTGCAAGGCTTCATCGGCCTGCGGGTGCTGGCGCAGGTCCTCGACCCGCAGCAGCACACCGCCGTCGGGCGGAGTAATCAGCACCTGGGCTTCGCCGTTGTACGGCGTGAAACGGCTGCGCAGGCTTTCGTGGCGGGCGACAATCCGGGCCAGTGCCCGCTGTAGCGCATCGGCGTCGAGCACACCGCGCAGACGCAGACCGATCGGAATGTTGTAAGCGGTGTTGGCACCTTCCATCTGCGCCAGAAACCAGAAGCGCTGCTGGGAAAACGACAGCGGCAATGCGCCTTCCCGTGGCACCGGCAGGATCGGCGGCTGCGTCGAGCGTCCGGCCTGGGCAAGCGACTGCGCCACCGACGCCAGCTCGGCATTGGCGAACAACTCGCCGAGCGCAAGCTCCACACCCAGCCGTTGACGCACTTGCGCGACCATGCGCATGGCCAGCAACGAATGGCCGCCCAACTCAAAGAAATGATCCTGACGCCCTATCCGTTCGACCTGCAGAACCTCGGCCCAGATCTGCGCCAGCGTGCATTCGAGCTCGCCTTGCGGTGCCTCGTACTCGCGAGTGAGCAGCGCCGTGCGCTCCGGCAACGGCAAGGCCTTGCGATCCAGTTTGCCATTGGCGGTCAGCGGCAGGCTGTCGAGTCTGACGAACGCGACCGGCACCATGTACTCGGGCAACTGGCCCAGCAGATGCTCGCGCAGTTGCGCCACAGCCAGTGGCTGCACCTGCGCCTGCTCGGTGAAATAGGCGACCAGCCGTGGTTGTCCGGGCTCGTCTTCACGGGCCAGCAGCACCGCTTCCTGAATGCCGGGAAGCTGGTGCAGACGGCTTTCGATTTCCCCCAGTTCTATACGCATGCCGCGAATTTTCACTTGGTCATCGTTGCGCCCCAGGTATTCGATCGTCCCGTCCCGGCGCCAGCGGGCAAGGTCGCCGGTGCGATACAGACGCGCATTCGGGCGTTCACTGAACGGGTCCGGCAGAAAGCGTTCGGCGGTCAGTTGCGCACGGTTCAAGTAACCACGCGCCACGCCTCGGCCACCGATATACAGCTCGCCGGACACCCCGATCGGCACCGGACGCTGTTGCTCGTCGAGCAGGTACACCGAGGTATTGCTCACCGGTTTGCCGATGTGCAGCGCCTCCCCCGCCTCGATCCGTCCAGACGTAGCGACTACGGTGGCTTCGGTCGGGCCATAGTTGTTGATCACATCGAAATGCTGATTGCGCGAAAACTGACGCAAGCGGTCGCCGCCGATCAGCAGGGTACGCAATGTCGGGTGCTCGAGATGCCGGCTGAAGGCGTATTCGGCGACGGGCGTCGGCAGGAAACTCACGTCCAGCGGTTGCGCGCACCACCAGGCCAGCAGCCCGTCGACGTCTCCACCGCCGTCCTGCGCAGGCGCCAGGTGCAGGGTCGCGCCGACGCACAGAGCTGGCCAGACTTCCCATGCCATCGCGTCGAAGCCGAACCCGGCCAGACTCGACGTATGGCGGCCGGCACACAGGTCAAACGCGTTGCAGTGCCAGTCGACCAGATTGGCCAGTGTCTGGTGTTCGACCATCACGCCCTTGGGCAAACCGGTGGAGCCGGAGGTGTAGATCACGTAAGCCAGGTTCGCCTCGGACAGACCTGATACCACCGGGTTTGCGTCATTGCCTGAGCGCCAGGTGCGCGGATCAAGATCGAGTACCGGCAGCTCCTGTCCCGGCAGCCGTGCGAGCAGGTCACTCGAGGTCAGAATCGCCACTGGCTCGCAATCGCTCAGCAGATAATTCAAGCGTTCGGCCGGATGCGCGGGGTCGATCGGCACATACCCGGCGCCTGCCTTGAGGACTGCGAGCAATCCGGCCAGGGTATCCAGCCCTCGCCGGGCGACGATGGCTACCCGGTCATCCGGCTGCACACCCAGATCGATCAAGCGATGCGCCAGAAGGTTGGCCTGGCGGTTCAGTTCGTGGAACGTCAGTTGCTTGTCCAGATGCACCGCCGCCAGCGCTTGCGGTCGCGCGACGACCTGCGCCTCGAAGCGTTGATGAATTGTCTGTCCGCGAACGTATTCGACATCGCTGGCGTTGAACCCCGTCAACAGCTGTTCGCGCTCCGGGGCGGGCAACACCGACAGTTGACTCAGCGGCGTATCCGCCGCGTGCTCCAGCGCCTGCAACAGGTTTTCCATGGCACACAACATATAGCCGCAGATGCGCTGCGCCTCGACTTCACGACTGGCCAGCAGCGTCAGGCTGAAGTGATCGCCAAAGTCATCGATGCTCAAGGTCAGCGGGTAATTGGTGCGTTCCTCCGCATGCAGGACGCTGATCCCCTCCCAGGCCGAGAGCGCTTCGGCACTGGCATTGGCACTCGAGGTGCTGTGCCGGTAGTTGAGCAGCGAACTGAACAGAGGCGATGACCCGACCACCCCACTGCAGCGCTGGGCCAGCACCAGCGGGGCGTGCTCATGGCGCATCAGGCTCGTCAGACGTGCCTGGGTGGCCTTCACTGCCTCACTCGCTGCCAGCGCGCTGACCTCGACCCGGAGCGGCAAGGTGTTGATGAAAATGCCCAGCGCGCGGTCGGTCGACTCCGCCCCTTGCATCCGCCCCATCAGCACGGTACCGAACACAACGGCGGACTTGCCGGTGAGTGCATTCAGGACCTGCCCCCAGCCGAGATGGAACAGACTCGCGACACTCACCCCGAGCGACCGGGCACTGGCTCGCAGGCGCTGCCCCAGCAACGGGTCAAGTGGCACACCGCACTCTTCGATGTCGCTGCCGTCGCCATGCACGCCTTGCAGGCCAAACGGCAACGTCGGCTCGTCGATGTCACCGAGCATCTCGCGGAAAAACGCCTCGTGCTCGGACTCGCTGATGCCCAGCCGCGCCTGGGCGACATAATTGCGAAACGGTACGGGCGCTCCCAGTCTGGTGCTCTGTCCTGACAGGCACGCCTGCATTTCCTCGCTGACCACCGCGAGCGCCGAGTGATCCATCGCCATGTGGTGAAACAGCAATATCGCGACGATACGCCCGGACTCTGCATCCCAGGCATGGGCCAGCTGCAATAGCGGCGCACGTGTCACGTCGAGACGAAAATGCCGGGCGTCGAATCGCGCATGCAACTGCTCCAAAACATCGCCCTCAGCCGCATCAAGCTGCACGTTCTCCAAAGGCAACTCGACACTTCGAAGGACCACTTGCACCGGCGTGTCCAGTCCTTCCCAGACGATGGCGGTGCGCAGAATGTCGTGGCGCTCGATGACAGTCTGCAGGGCCT
Organism: Pseudomonas sp. B16(2017); assembly: GCF_002113205.1. Lineage (NCBI taxonomy): Bacteria > Pseudomonadati > Pseudomonadota > Gammaproteobacteria > Pseudomonadales > Pseudomonadaceae > Pseudomonas > Pseudomonas sp. B16(2017). The sequence continues at coordinate 147,790 of NZ_NEKA01000015.1, read as the reverse complement.
GAACGAATGCCTCAAACCGCTCGGGCCCGCTGAACGCGAATTTCGCCTGCATCACATACGGATCACCCTGTGCAGCGCTCGCGTGGTGGTAGAGGATGCCCTCCTGCAACGGCGTCAGCGGATAGATGTCCTGGACATTGGCGCCGCCGCCAGGGATCTGCGCGACAATTTGATCGAGGGTGTCCTGGTTCAGGTCAACCATTGTCAGCATCGCCGGGGTGACCCGTGTTGTGCCCGGTGAAATGCCATTGACCGGCACTGCAACCTGCCCTTCCCGTGCGGGCGAGTAACCGCCCGCCTCGATCAGCTCGATCAATGCCGGCTTGTGCTCGCGCAATGCGGCCAGCAAGCTCGGTTCACTCAGGGCCTGCTTGTTGCCATTGACCCGTAATTGTCCGTCCGTGATTGCCAACTGGATGTCTTTTGTCTTCAGCGTCGCCAACAGTTCATTCAGGCTCACAGGACGATCTCCATTCTTTCCGTGATAGCTGCGTAACCAGCCAGAGTCGGTTGCTCGAACAACGTCCGGACATCGGCTTCGATACCTGCCTGTTGCAGGCGCCCGATCAGACTGACCGCCAGCAACGAATGCCCACCCAGCTCAAAGAAATGGTCTTGCCGTCCGACGCGCTCGACCTTGAGCAATTCGCACCACAGGCGCGCAAGGAGGACTTCCATCTCGCCGACCGGCGCTTCGTATTCGCGAATGCTGACTGCAGCCGAATCCGGTGCGGGCAGCGCCTTGCGATCGACCTTGCCGTTGGGGCTCAGCGGCAGGCTGTCGAGCGCGACGAATGCCGACGGCACCATGTAATCGGGCAAGCGTGCCAGCAAGTGTTCGCGCAACGCCTCGATCCCCGGTTGCCCGACTTCGGCGTGCCGGGTGAAGTACGCCACCAGACGCTCCTCACGCACCAGCACCACGGCTTCGCGCAGCGCTGGATGGCTGAGCAGTTGCGCTTCGATCTCACCCGGTTCCAGACGCAGGCCACGCAGCTTGACCTGGAAGTCGTTGCGCCCGATGAATTCGAGCTGGCCATCGGCGCGGTAGCGCACAAGGTCGCCCGTGGCGTACAACCGGTCGCCGGCCACAAACGGGCTCGGGATAAACCGTTCGGCCATCAATTGCGGCAGGCCCAGATAACCCCGCGCAACCCCGGCACCACCAATGAACAACTGACCGATCACGCCCATCGGCACCGGCCGCTGAGCGGCATCGAGGACATATAGACGGGTGTTGTTGATCGGCCGTCCGATCGGCAACGCGCTGTCCGGCACCGGCATCGACGGTTCCAGCGTCCACGCCGTGCTGTCGACCGTGGCTTCGGTCGGGCCGTAAACGTTATGCAAGCGCACTTGCGGCAAACGCTCGCGCACGCGGCGAGCCAGCGCCGGCGTCAGGTCGCCGCCGCCACAGAACACGTCGGTAAGGCTGCTGCACTGGCTGACATCGTCCTGCTCGAGGAACTGTTGCAACAGCACCGGCACGAACTGGATCACGCTGATCCGCTGTTCGCGAATCACCCGCGCCAGATACGCCGGTTCACGGTGTCCGTCGGGACGCGCCAGCACCAGACGCAACCCGGCACTCAACGGCCAGAACAGCTCCCAGACCGAGGCGTCGAAACTGAACGGGGTCTTCTGCAACAGGGCGCCGTCCGTCACGACGGGACACAGCTGCGAACTCCAGTGCAGCAAATTGCCGACGCCGCGATGCTCGACCATCACGCCTTTCGGCGCACCGGTCGAACCGGAGGTGTAGATCACGTAAGCCAGGTTCGAAGCGCTCAGGCCCGGTACTTGCGGGTTGTCCTCCGGGTTGGATGTCCATTGCGCCTGATCCAGATCGATCACCCGCGCAGTGCTCTCGTCGAGCAAGGCGCGAGTCGCCCCATGCACCAGCACCGCTACCGGCGCGCTGTCCTTGAGCATGTAATCCAGACGTTCCGCCGGGTACGCCGGGTCCAGCGGCACATAGGCACCACCCGCCTTGAGAATGCCGAGCAGTCCGACGATCAGCCCCAGCCCGCGCTCGACGCAGATTGCCACCCGCGAATCCGGCCCCACGCCCAGCTCACGCAGGTAATGGGCCAGGCGATTGGCCTGTGCGTTGAGTTCGGCGTAGGTCAGCCGCTGCTCACCGGCCTGCAACGCGATGGCTTGCGGCGTGCGTTGCACTTGCGCCTCGAACATGGCGTGAACGGTTTGCTCCAGATCGTCGGCGGTGCCGGTGACGTTAAGGTCGTAAAGCACCCGCTGACGTTCTGCGCCGTCAAGGATCGGCAAGCGGTTCAGCGGCTGATCCGGAGCCTGCTCCAGAGCATCCGCCAGTTGCTCCAGCGCGGTCTGCATGTAGTCGCAGATCCGCTGCGAGCCGATGCTCGCCGGGGTCATGGCGGTGAGCACGAACCCGCTGCCCAGATCATCGACCCCCAGATTCAGCGGATAGTTGGTGCGTTCTTCGCTGCTCAGGGTCTCGATGCCTTGCCAGGCCTGACGCAACTTTTGCTGTTGCGCCGCGTCGGCGCTATGCCGGTAGTTGAGCATCGAACTGAACAGCGGTGACGGCGCGGCCACACCGCTGCAACGCTGGGCCAGTGCCAGCGAAGCGTGTTCATGACCGAGCAGCGCACTGAGCCGCGCATGCGTCGCCCGAGCCCCTTCGCGCACCGGGGTTGCCCCCAGATCGACCCGCAGCGGCAAGGTGTTGATGAACATCCCCAGCGCCCGATCGGCCCCGTCGCCGCCCTGCATCCGGCCCATCAGCACCGTGCCGAACACCACCCGCTCCTGCCCGGATGTCGCGGCCAGCACCTGCGTCCACGCAAGGTGGAACAGGCTGGCCACGCTGATGCCCAGTTGCCGCGCGAGGCTGCGTAGACGCTGGCCGGTGTCTGCGTTCAGGGTCTGTTGTGTTTCCTCAATGCCACTACCGTTACCTTGCACATCCTGCAAGCCGAACGGCAGGGTCGGCTCGTCGATGTCGCCGAGCATGTCGCGGAAGAACGCCTCGTGCTCCTGCTCGCTGACACCCAGCCGCGCCTGTGCCACGTAGTTACGGTAAGGCACGGCCGCGCCCAACGAAGCTTCATGCCCTTGCAGGCAGGCGAGCATTTCTTGCTGCACCACGTCCAGCGCGGTGTGATCGAGCACGACATGGTGGAAGAGCAACATCGCAACCACCCGGTCGTGGGCCGGATCACGGGCATACACCAGACGCAGCAACGGTGCCTGACTGATGTCGAGGCGGTAGTGCCGGGCATCGAAACGCTCGTGCAACTGCTCAAGGATGTCGCCATCCGCCGGATCGAGCACCATCTCCTGCACCGGCAAGTCTGCGTGACGCCAGACCACTTGCATCGGCTCGGCCAGCTTCTGCCAGATCACCGCCGTGCGCAGGATGTCGTGGCGCGCAATCACCTGACGCAGCGCTGCCGCGAACGCTTCCACACGCTCGAGGCTGTCGAAGGTCAGCCGCGATTGCAGCAGGTACGGGTCGCCCTGCTCCGCGCTCAAATGGTGATAAAGGATGCCTTCCTGCAACGGCGCCAGCGGATAAATGTCCTGCACGTTGGCGGCGCCACCCGGCACGCTGGCCACGATCCCATCGATGCTGGCCTGATCCAGTTCGGTCAGGCTCAGCAGCTCCGGGGTGATGTGGGTGCAATCAGCCGGAATGCGGTTGGCCGGCACTTCGATCTCGCGACCGCTGCCCACCGCAGCCGCCAGGGCGGCCAGGGTCGGCTGGCTGAACAGCACGCGCACGTCGGTGTTGAGGCCGATCTGGCGCAGGCGTTCGATCAGACTTACGGCCAGCAACGAGTGGCCACCCAGTTCGAAGAAGTTGTCGTGGCGTCCGACCTGCTCCAGTTTCAAAACGTCAGCCCAGATCTGCGCCAGCGCGGTTTCCACCGGGCCTTGCGGGGCTTCGTATTCGCGGCTGAGCCAGGCGTTCTGATCCGGCTCCGGCAAGGCCTTGCGGTCGAGTTTGCCGTTGGCGGTCAGCGGCAAGGCGTCGAGGCGCACGTAAGCCGCCGGGATCAGCGCTTGCGGTAGACGCGTTTGCAGATGATTGCGCAGGGCTTCGATATCGGTCGGGGCTCGCTCGGTGAACCACACCAGCAATTGCCCGTCGCGCACCAGCGCCACTGCGTCCTGCACCGCCGGATGACTGGCCAGCGCCGCTTCGATTTCCCCCAGTTCGACCCGCACGCCGCGCAGTTTGACCTGATCGTCGTTGCGGCCCAGGTATTCGATATTGCCGTCCGCCAACCAGCGTGCGAGGTCGCCGGTGCGGTACATGCGCCCTTCGTTGAACGGATCATTCAGGAAGCGCTCGGCGGTCAGATCGGGACGGTTCAGGTAGCCCCGTGCGACACCGGCGCCGGCGACGTATAACTCCCCCGTCACACCTACTGGCACCGGGCGTTGCTGGGCATCGAGCAGATAGATGCGAGCGTTGGCCATCGGCCGGCCGATGTGCAGCGGCTGGCCGACTTCGACCCGGCCGGACGTCGCGACCACCGTGGCTTCGGTCGGGCCATAGTTGTTGATCACCGCAAAGCTCTGCTCACGATTGAACTGACGCAGCTTGTCGCCGCCGATCAGCAAGGTGCGCAGGGTCGGATGTTGCAGTTCGCGGCTGAAGGCATATTCGGCCACCGGCGTCGGCAGGAAGCTGACCTGCAACGGCTGCGCCCGCCACCAGTCGAGCAGTTCGTCCAGGTGCTCATTGCTCACCGTTTCCGGCGGCAGGTGCAGGGTCGCGCCGACGCACAGCGCCGGCCAGACTTCCCAGGCCATCGCATCGAAGCCGAACCCGGCCACGCTGGCGGTGTGACTGCCGGCGTGCAGGTCGAAGGCTTCGGCGTGCCAGTGCACAAGGTTTTCCAGGGTCGCGTGTTCGACCATCACGCCTTTCGGCTGGCCGGTGGAGCCTGATGTGTAGATCACGTAGGCCAGGTCGTCCGGCGTAAACTCGGCAACCTGCGGATCAGCAACCGACAGGTCTTGCCAGGTCTCATGGGCAAGATCAATCACCGGTATGCCAGCCTGATTCGGCAAAGCTACATCGCGAACCAGTACCACCCTCGGCGCACTGTCGGCCAGCATGTAAGCGATTCGCTCGGGCGGATAAGCCGGGTCGACCGGTACATAAGCGGCGCCGGCCTTGAGGATCGCCAGCAAGCCGACCAGCATGTCCGGGCTGCGTTTGAGACAGATCGCCACTCGTGTCTCGGTAGTGACCCCCAGCCCCCGCAGATGATGGGCCAGGCGATTGGCGCGCTGGTTCAATTGCCTGAACGTCAGGCGCTGCGTGCCCGCCTGAACCGCCACGGCCTCCGGCGTGCGCGCAACCTGCGCTTCGAACAGACGATGAACACCTTGCGCTGACGGGTAAACGGCGGAGCTCGCATTGAAGTCGCCAAGCAGCGGCTCGCGCGCCGCCGCTGACAGGACGTTGAGACGTTCAAAGGCCTGTCCGGGGTTGTCAGCCAACGCTGTCGCCAGCTCCGTGAGAGCGGTGTGCATCAGCTCGCAGACCCGCTGCGCCCCCACATGATCCGGGGTCAGCACCGACAGATTGAAGCCATCGCCCCGGTCGTTGATGCTCAAGGTCAACGGATAATTCGTGCGCCCGTCCTGGGCCAGGAATTCGATGCCTTGCCAGACCGGATCCACAGGCTCTCGCGCAACGTCGTGGCCGCTGTGTCGATAGTTGAGTACCGCGCTGAACAGCGGCAAAGGCGCGGCCACGGCGCTGCAACGCTGAGCCAGTGCCAGCGACGCATGTTCGTGTCCCAGTAAAGCCGCCAGCCGCTCATGAACCGTGCGAACCGCTTCGCTCACACTCTGCCCGTCAACCTCCACGCGCAGCGGCAAGGTGTTGATGAACATCCCCAAAGCCCGATCCGCGCCCTCGCCGCCTTGCATGCGCCCCAGCAGCACGGTACCGAACACCACGTCCCGGCGTCCGGAAGTCGCCGCCAGCACCCGCGCCCAGGCGAGATGAAACAGGCTCGCGACGCTGACCCCGTATTGCCGCGCCTGGCGGCGCAGGTGCCGATTCAATTCCACCGGCAGCGCCAGCGAGTGCTCCTCGATGTTGCGGCCGTCGCCCTGTACGTCCTGCAAGTCGAATGGCAGGGTCGGTTCGTCGATGTCGCCGAGCATTTCGCGAAAGAAGGTTTCGTGTTCGTCCTCGCTGATGCCTTGGCGGGCCTGATGGACGTAGTTGCGGTAGGGGGCGGCGGGCGGCAAAGACTCAACCTGCCCCGGCAGATACAACTGCATTTCCCGGCGAACCACCTCCAGTGCGGTGTGATCCAGCACGACGTGATGGAACAACAGCACACCTGCCACCCGGTCACGCAGCGGATCTTCGGCATATACCAGACGGATCAGCGGTGCCTGACCGAGGTCGAGGCGATAATCCCGGGCATCGAACCGTGCGCGCAACTGATGGAGGATATCGCCATCCAGCGGACTCAAATCGACCGATTGCACCGCCAGCTCGGCCTCTCGCCATACCACTTGCTGCGGGCTCGGCAATCCTTCCCACACCAGACTGGTGCGCAGGATGTCGTGACGCGCAATCACCTTTTGCAAGGCGTTGGCAAAAGCGTGCAAGCGCTCGACGCTGGCAAAGGCCAGACATGATTGCAGCAGGTACGGGTCGCCCTGCTCCGCGCTCAAATGGTGATAAAGAATGCCCTCCTGCAACGGCGCCAGCGGATAAATGTCCTGCACGTTGGCGGCGCCACCCGGCACGCTGGCCACGATCCCATCGATGCTGGCCTGATCCAGTTCGGTCAGGCTCAGCAGCTCCGGGGTGATGTGGGCGCAGTCGGCAGAAATGCGATTGGCCGGCACTTCGATTTCGCGACCGCTGCCCACCGCAGCCGCCAGGGCTGCCAGGGTCGGCTGGCTGAACAGCACGCGCACGTCGGTGTTCAGGCCGATCTGGCGCAGGCGTTCGATCAGGCTGACGGCAAGCAACGAGTGACCACCCAGTTCGAAGAAGTTGTCGTGACGTCCGACCTGCTCCAGTTTCAACACGTCGGCCCAGATCTGCGCCAGCGCGGTTTCCACCGGGCCTTGCGGGGCTTCGTATTCGCGGCTGAGCCAGGCGTTCTGATCCGGCTCCGGCAAGGTCTTGCGGTCGAGTTTGCCGTTGGCGGTCAGCGGCAAGGCATCGAGGCGCACGTAAGCCGCCGGGATCAGGGCTTGCGGCAAACGGGTTTGCAGATGATTGCGCAGGGCTTCGATATCGGTCGGCGCATGCTCGGTGAACCACACCAGCAACTGGCCGTCGCGCACCAGCGCCACCGCGTCCTGCACCGCCGGATGGCTGGCCAGCGCCGCTTCGATTTCCCCCAGTTCAACCCGTACGCCGCGCAGTTTGACCTGATCGTCGTTGCGGCCCAGGTACTCGACATTGCCGTCCGCCAGCCAGCGCGCAAGGTCGCCGGTGCGGTACATGCGCCCTTCGTTGAACGGATCATTCAGGAAGCGTTCGGCGGTCAGATCGGGACGGTTCAAGTAACCCCGTGCGACACCGGCGCCGGCGACGTACAACTCGCCGGTGACGCCCACCGGCAGCGGACGTTGCTGGTCATCCAGAATGTAAACCCTGGCGTTGGCCATCGGCCGACCGATGTGCAGCGTTTGCCCGACTTCGACAGGACCCGAGGTGGCGACCACCGTGGCTTCGGTCGGGCCGTAGTTGTTGATGACCGCGAAAGTCTGTTCGCGGTTGAACTGCCGCAGCTTGTCGCCGCCGATCAGCAAGGTACGCAAGGTCGGGTGTTGCAGCCCGCGACTGAAGGCATATTCGGCCACTGGAGTTGGCAGGAAGCTGACCTGCAACGGCTGCGCCCGCCACCAGTCGAGCAGTTCGTCCAGATGCTCGTTGCTCACCGTTTCCGGCGGCAGGTGCAAGGTCGCGCCGACGCACAGCGCCGGCCAGACTTCCCAGGCCATCGCATCGAAACCGAACCCGGCCACGCTGGCGGTGTGGCTGCCGGCGTGCAGGTCGAAGGCTTCGGCGTGCCAGTGCACAAGGTTTTCCAGGGTCGCGTGTTCGACCATCACGCCTTTTGGCTGGCCGGTGGAGCCCGAGGTGTAGATCACGTAGGCCAGATGCTCGGGGGTCAGGTCCGGCAACTGTGGATTGCTGTCCGGCAGATGCTGCCAGGCGTCGCTGTCAAGATTGATCACCGGCACGGCACCCAGCAGGTCGCGAGTGGCCGTCTGTGCCAGCACCGCCACCGGATCGCTGTCCTGCAACAGATAAGTGATCCGTTCTGCCGGATGTGCCGGATCGACCGGGACATAACCGGCGCCAGCCTTGAGGATCGCCAGCAGCCCGATCAGCATCTGCGGACCCCGCTGCACACAGAGCGCGACGCGGTCGTCCGGTTGCACACCGAGGCCGATCAGGTGATGGGCCAGGCGGTTGGCGCGGCGATTCAAGCCGTCGTAGCTCAGGCTTTGCCCGCCCTGCACCACTGCCACAGCGTCGGGTTGGGTCGCCGCTCGCGCTTCAAACAATCGGTGCACAACATGGCCGTGGGCAAAGTCGCGACCGGTGACATTGAAACCGACCAGCACGCGCTGGCGTTCGGCCGCCGACAGAATCGACACCTGATTCAATGGCGCATGGCGATCCTGTTCCAGCGCGCTCAGCAAATTGTGCAATGCCGTTTGCAGGTAATCGCAGACCCGCGCGCCATCCACTTCGGGCACTGCCTGGACAGAAAGCCGGAAGCCCTGTCCAAGGTCGTCGACGCTGACCACCAGCGGATAGTTGCTGCGCTCACGAGAATCGAGAATCCGGATGCCTTCCCAGCCCGGCGTCGCCGTCTGTTGCGCGCTGTGGCGATAGTTGAGCAAGGTATTGAACAGCGGTTGCGAACCCGTCACGCCACTGCAACGTTGAGCGAGCATCAGCGGCGCTTGCTCATGCACCAGCAGTTGCGCCAGACGCTCGTGGGTCGCCCTGACACCCGCCTCCACCGTCGTTGCCCCGACATGGACCCGCAGCGGCAGGGTGTTGATGAACATGCCCAACGAACGATCGGCGCCCTCTCCCCCCTGCATGCGCCCCAGCAACACCGTGCCGAATACCACTTCCTCGCGCCCGCAGACCTGGGCAAGTACCTGGCCCCAGGCCTGATGCACCAGACTCGCAACGCTGATGCCCAGCGTGCGGGCCTGTTTGCGCAGGCGCCCGGCAAGACGCTCATCCAGTGCCAGCTCGCTGTCCACGATATTTGTGCCATCGCCAAGTACGTCCCGCAGGCCGAACGCCAGGGTCGGTTCAGCGATGTCGCCGAGCATCTCGCGAAAGAATGCTTCATGGGCCTCGGCATTCGAACCGAGACGGGCCTGAGCAACATAGTTGCGGTATTGCACGGGCGGCGGCAGCACGCCGACTTGCCCGTCAAGTGCGTCGCTCATCTCGGCCACCAACACCTCAAGCGCGGTGTGATCGAGCACGATATGGTGCAACAGCAGGATCCCGACCCAGCGGTTTTGCAAAGGGTCCTCGGTGTAGGCAAAGCGCATCAACGGCGCACGTTGCAAGTCCAGGCGATAGTGTCGCGGATCGAAACGCGCCTGCATTTGCTGCAACACATCACCGTCCTGCGGATCGGCATCCACCCGCTCCAGTGCCAGCGGCGCCGAACGCCACACCACTTGCACCGGCTCGTCGAGGTTTTCCCTGACCACACTGGTACGCAGGATGTCGTGCCGGGCGATGACACTGTTCAACGCGCGAACGAACGCCTTGATCTGCGCCAGTCCGTCGAAGGCGAACTGCGCTTGCAACACGTAGGGGTCACCGTCGGCAATGGCCAGATGGTGATAGAGGATTCCTGACTGCAACGGTGCCAGGGCGTAGATGTCCTGCACGTTGTCGATACCGCCCTCGACGGTCTCGACGATACGGTCGATGGCCGCTTGATCCAGCGTGGCCAGCGGCAGCATGTCCGGGGTGATGCGGGTGCAACCGGATTCGATGCGATTGGCCGGCACGCTGACCGTGGAGACCCCACCGAGCGTCGCCGCGAGTGCCGCCACGCTCGGCTGGCCGAACAGCACGCGGACGTCGCACTGCATGTTTTGCTGACGCATGCGTTCGATCAGCTTCACCGCCAGCAGCGAATGACCGCCCAGCTCGAAGAAATTGTCATGTCTGCCCACCCGGTCCAGTCCGAGCAAGGTCTGCCAGATCACAGCGATGCGGGTTTCGATTTCGCCAAGCGGTGCTTCAAATGCCCGCCGGGCGAAGGCTTCGTTGTCCGGCTGCGGCAACGCCCGGCGATCGAGTTTGCCGTTGGCCGTCAGCGGGAAGGCATCGAGGCGCACGAACGCGCCCGGCACCATATGCTCGGCCAGCGATGCCAGCAGGTGATCGCGCAATTGCGCAACGCTCGGTTCGACACCTTCGGCGGCCAGCCAGTAGGCCACCAGACGCGTGTCGCCGGGGCTGTCCTCGCGGGCGATCACCAGCGCATCGCGCACGCCGTCGCAGGAGGCAAGACGTGCCTGGATCTCGCCAAGTTCGATACGGAAACCACGGATTTTCACCTGATCGTCGTTGCGTCCCAGGTATTCGAGTTCGCCCTCCACCGTCCAGCGTGCCAGATCGCCGGTCTTGTACAAACGCGCTTCGGCATGCCCACTGAACGGGTCGGCGATGAAGCGCTCGGCGGTCAACGCCTCACGATTCAGATACCCACGGGCAACCCCGGCGCCACCCACATACAACTCCCCGGTCACTCCGGCCGGTACGGGTTCCCGCCGGGCATCGAGGACGTACAGCTGCAGGTCGGGAATGCGCACGCCGATCGGGCTGCTGGCGGTCAGTTGCGCGTCTGCCACCACCAGCGGGCGATAGGTCACATGCACCGTGGTTTCGGTGATGCCGTACATATTCACCAGCCGGGTGCCGGCGTTGCCGACCCGCGCATACCAGGGCTTGAGCGATCCCGGCTCCAGCGCCTCACCGCCAAAAATCACTTCGCGCAGCGAATGCTGCAACGGGCTGCGGCCCTGGGCGGCGACCAACTGCCGGAACGCGCTTGGCGTCTGGTTGAGGACGGTGACGCCCGAGCGGCAGAGCAACGCGTAACACTCGTCCGGCGAGCGACTGATGTGTTGCGGCACCACCAGCAACTGTCCGCCGTACGCCAGCGCGCCCCAGATTTCCCAGACCGAGAAATCAAAGGCAAACGAGTGGAACAACGCCCAGACGTCTTGCCCGTTGAACCGGAACCAATCGTGGGTCGCGCCAAACAGGCGTGCCACGTTGCGGTGCTCGACCATCACGCCTTTGGGCAGCCCGGTGGAGCCAGAGGTGTAGATCACGTAGGCCAGATGCGCCGGATTCAAGTCCGGGATCTGCGGGTTGAACGCTGGTTCGGTGTGCAATCCGTGGTCGTCGAGATCGATCTGCTGCACGGATAGCCCGGCAATCCGATCCAGAGTCGCGGCCTGCATCAGCACCGCCACCGGCGCACTGTCTTGCAGGGTGAAGGTGATGCGCTCCAGCGGATAAGCCGGATCGATCGGCACATATCCGGCACCCGCCTTGAGCACGCCGAGCAGGCCGGCGATCATTTGCGGGCCGCGCTCGACGCAGATCGCTACCCGGTCATCCGGACGGATGCCAAGGGCGAGCAAACGATGGGCCACCTGGTTGGCCTGTCGGTTGAGTGCTCCATAGCTGTAAGTACGCCCCTCGAACAGCAACGCGACCGCCTCGGGCCGGGTGTGCGCATGCGCTTCGAACTGCTGATGGATCAAAGGCGTGTCGGGAAACGTCGCCCTCGGTGAATTGACGCCATACAGCCAGTGCTCACGCTCGGCGGGCGGCAGGATGTTGAGGCTGTGCAATGCGGCTTGCGGGTTGTTCCGCAACGCATCGACGAGACTGTCCAGTGCCGTGCGCAGGTAACCGGCGATGCGTGAGGCGCCAAGCGTCACATCGGCCAGCACCGTGATGCGCAAGTCCTGACCGAGGTCATCGATGTTGACGGTCAGCGGGTAATTGGTGCGCTCGCGGGCGCCCAACACGTGCACCCCCGGTGACAGCTCGATCACCTCGGCAACTTCCTCCACGCTGCTGTGGCGGTAGTTGAGCATGGCGCTGAACAGCGGCGTCGGGACTGCCACGGCGCTGCAACGCTGGGCCAGTGCCAGGGACGCCTGCTCATGGGCGAGCAGCGCGGTCAGGCGCCGGTGCGTCGTCAGCACGCCGTCATGAACGCTCGACGCGCCGACATCCACCCGCAAAGGCAAGGTATTGATGAACATCCCCAAGGCCTGTTCGACACCGTCAGCCGCGTTCATCCGTCCCAGCAGAACGGTGCCGAACACCACCGCCGAGCGCCCGCACAGCTGACCCAGCACCCGCGCCATCGCCAGGTGCATCAGGCTCGCCACGCTCACCCCCGATTGTCGCGCGTGGGTACGCAGGCGCTGGCTCAGATCGCTGTCGAGCATGCACGAGACTTCCTCGATGCCCTGCCCGTCACCTTGTACATCGTGCAAGCCACCGGGCAGTGTCGGCTCGTCGATTTCGCCGAGCATCTCGCGGAAAAAGTCTTGATGCGCTTGCTCATCCGACCCCAGACGTGCCCTCGCCAGGTGGTCGCGAAACGGCACCGCCCTCGCGACTTCGGCATCGCGGCCGGACAGGTAGGCCTGAATTTCCCGGCGCACCACATCGAGCGCGACGTGATCCATGATCATGTGATGGAACAGCAACAATGCGACCACCCGGTCGTTGACCGGATCCTCGGCGAACACCAGCCGCAGCAACGGGGCCTGTTGCAGGTCGAGGCGGAAATATTGTGGGTCGTGGCGTGCCAGCAATTGCGCGAGTACATCCTCACGGTCATTCAGATCGACTTCCTCACAGACCAGCGGGGCTTCACGCCAGACCACCTGCACAGGTTCGTCCAGATGCTCCCAGAGGATGGAGGTGCGCAAAATGTCGTGGCGCTCGATCACCCGACGCAACGCTTCGGTGAATGCCTCCAGCCGTTCGCGACTGTCGAACGTGAACCGCGCCTGCGACACATAGGGATCCCCCTCCGGCGCGGAGAGATGGTGATAAAGCAGCCCCTCCTGCAGCGGCGCCAGCGGATAGATGTCCTGCACATTCGCCACGCCGCCCGGCACGGTGGCGACGATGCGGTCGATAGCCGGCTGATCCAGTTGCACCAGCGGCAGCATGTCCGGGGTGATGCGCAACGCCGGGCTCGACCAGTCGCCGCCGTGGCTCGCCACCAGTTCCAGCAACTGCGCCTTGTGTTTGGCGAGGCTGTCCCACAACGCATCGTCCAGTGCGTCGTCATCGCCCAGAATGACCAGGTCTTCATCGTCCTGTTGAAGGCGGATCGCATGGGTGGAAATAACAGCCATCAGCTCGCGAAATTGCATGGGGGTAACCTGCTGTAAATTCGGAAAAAAGGAGCGCGCAGCGGCGAGTCCGTACGGCGGCGCGCAGCCTGGAAAAGCTAAAACATCGGGGCCTGGGTGTCTGACATGGGAAGCGGGGACAAGACCCGTGACCGGCCAGTCATGGCGTCGATCCGCGGGAACCGCGAATCGACGCCGGTGTCGGCTCAGAGCCGGCGTTTGCGGTTGAGCGTCGGTATGGTGGTTGGTGGGACTTCCACCTGTTTTGCCTGGTCCGAGGTTTGCGCCGCCAGCGCGGCCAGAGTCGGCTGGCTGAACAGCGTTCGCGCATCGACGTGTAGCCCGGCCTGACGCATGCGCGCCACCAGACTGACCGCCAGCAACGAATGCCCACCCAGCTCAAAGAAGTGATCGTTGCGCCCGACCTGCTCCAGTTGCAGCACTTCGGCCCAGATCTGCGCCAGCCGGATTTCGACTTCGCCCTCGGGCGCCTCGTAGCGGCGACTGAGCACCGCCTCAGCCCCAGGTGCCGGCAAGGCTTTGCGGTCGACCTTGTCGTTCGGGGTCAGGGGTAATGCGTCGAGTTTTACGTAGGCGCCCGGCGCCATGTACTCCGGCAAACGCTCGAGCACATGGGCACGCAAGGTTTCGATAGCTGGTGCAGCAAAGCCTTCGCGCACGGTGAAATACGCCACCAGCCGCTCGTCCCGCACCAGCACCACCGCTTCACGCACCGCTGGATGCTCGATCAGCCGTGCTTCGATTTCCCCCGGTTCCAGACGCAGGCCGCGCAGCTTGATCTGGAAGTCGTTGCGGCCGAGGAATTCGAGGTTGCCGTCCGCGCGGTAGCGCACCAGGTCTCCAGTGCGATACAGGCGATCACCGGCCACGAACGGGCTGTCGATGAAGCGCTCGGCCTGCATGTCCGGCAGTCCCAGATAACCCCGCGCGACCCCGACCCCGCCGATGTGCAGGTGGCCGCTGACACCGAATGGCACCGGTTGATCGTGGGCGTCCAAAACGTAGAGCCGAGTGTTACTCAAAGCCTTGCCGATTGGCACCACGGCCTCCGGCACCGGTTGACCCGGCTCCAGCGTCCAGCCGGTGCTGTCGACGGTGGTTTCGGTCGGGCCATAGACATTGTGCAGACGCACCCACGGCAGGCGCTCGCGGACGCGCCGGGCCAGTGCGGCGGTCAGCTCACCGCCACCGTTGAGCACGTCGGTCAGGCTGGTGCACTGGCTGACATCGTCCTGTTCGATGAACTGTTGCAGCAGCGCCGGCACGAACTTGACCACGGTGATCTGCCGTTCGCGAATCACCTGGGTCACATAGGCCGAATCGCGATTGCCATCGGGACGCGCCAGCACCAGCCGCAGGCCGCAACACAGCGGCCAGAAAATCTCCCACACCGAACTGTCGAAGCTGAACGGCGCCTTCTGCAGCAGCGCGCCGTGCTCGGTCGGCGGGCTGATCTGCGAGCCCCAGTGCACCATGTTGCAGGCGCTTCGGTGCTCGATCATCACGCCTTTCGGCGTGCCGGTGGAGCCCGAGGTGTAGATCATGTAGGCCAGGTTTGAAGCGCTCAAACCCGGTATTTGCAGGTTTTCAGTCGATGCGCCCTGCCAGGTGCAGCGGTCGAAATCGATGACCGGCACACCCGGATCGCCCAACAGATTGCGGGTGGCGTCATGCACCAGCACCGCAACCGGCGCGCTGTCCTGCAACATGTAATGCAGGCGATCCAGCGGATAGTCCGGGTCCAGTGGCACATACGCACCGCCCGCTTTGAGAATACCGAGCAAGCCGATCACCAGATCCAGGCTGCGTTCGACACAGATCGCCACCCGCAAATCGGGTTGCACGCCGTGCTCGCGTAGATGATGCGCCAGACGGTTGGCCTGTTCGTTCAGCTGGCGATAGGTCAGTTGTTGCTCGCCAGCCTGCAATGCGATGGCGTCGGGTCTGCGCTGTACTTGTTGCTCGAACAACACCTGAAGCGGCTGATCGAGCGGACAATCGACTTCGCTGGCATTGAACTCGACCAGCAGTTGCTCAAGCTCCGCCGTCGGCAGGATCGACAAGCGATTCAGCGGCTGTTGCGGGGTTTGCTCCAGCGCATCCACCAGCGTCTGCAACGCGGTTCGCACGTAGTCGCCGATACGCTGAGCACCGATGCTCATCAGGGTCCGCGTGGTGATCTGTAAGGCGCTGCCCAAATCATCGACGCTCAGGGTCAGCGGGTAATTGGTGCGCTCTTCGTTCTCCAGGGTCTGAATGCCTTGCCAGGCTGGGTCCGACGCCGATTCCTGCGCCTCAAGTTCGGTGTGCCGATAGTTGAGCAACGCACTGAACAGCGGCGCCGGTGACGCAACCCCGCTGCAACGCTGAGCCAGCGCCAGCGACGCATGTTCGTGCCCGAGCAAGTCGGTCAATCGGGCGTGGGTGAGCAGCACCGCATCGCGCGCGCCCCGGTCCATGTCCACCCGCAATGGCAAGGTATTGATGAACACCCCCAGCGCCCGGTCCGCGCCCTCGCCGCCCTGCATCCGGCCCATGAAAACGCTGCCGAACACCACGTGTTCCTGCCCCGAGGTCGCCGCCAGCACCTGGGCCCAGGCCAGGTGAATCAGGCTGGCCACGCTGACGCCGGCCTGCCGCGCCTGAAGACGCAAGCGCCGATCCAGTTCCGGCGCAAGCGTGCGTACGGCTTCATCGATGCCGCGACCGTCGCCCTGCACGTCCTGCAAGCCGAACGGCAAAGTCGGCTCGTCGATATCGGCGAGCATCTCGCGGAAGAACGCTTCGTGTTCCTGCTCGCTGACACCGAATCGGGTCTGGGCCACGTAATTGCGATACGGCACCGCTGGCGGCAGCGGTTTATCCAGCCCCAGCAGGTTGGCGCGCATTTCATGACGCAGGACTTCCAGCGCGATGTGATCCAGCGCCAGGTGATGAAACAACAGAATCGCCACGATCCGCCCCTGGGCCGGGTCGCGCGCATACATCAGCCGGATCAGCGGCGCCTGACTGACGTCGATGCAATACCGCCGGGCATCGAAGCGCTCATGCAGTTGCGCGAGGACATCGCCCTCGGCCGGATCGAGGGTGATTTCCTGCACCGGCAACTCGGCTTCGCGCCAGACCACCTGCACCGGAGTGGTCAAACCTTCCCAGACCACCGCAGTGCGCAGAATATCGTGGCGCGCCATGACCTGACGCAGCGCCGCCGCATAGGCCTCGACCCGCTCGACGCTGTCGAACGCCAGCTGCGACTGCAGCAGATACGGATCACCCTGGGCAGCGGTGATGTGGTGATAAAGGATGCCTTCCTGCAACGGCGCCAGCGGATAAATGTCGTGCACGTTGGCTGCCCCACCCGGCACCGTGGCGATGATCCGGTCGAGGGTAGCCTGATCCAGTTCTGCCAACGGCAACAGGTCCGGGGTGATCTGCTTGCAACCTGGCGGAATGCGGTTGGCCGGCACTTCGACCTCGCGACCAGTGCCCACCGATGCGGCCAGTGCCGCCAGGGTCGGCTGGCCAAACAGCACGCGCACATCGCTGCTCATCCCCAACTGACGCATGCGTTCGATCAGGTTGACCGCCAGCAACGAGTGCCCGCCCAGCTCGAAGAAGTGATCGTGACGCCCTACCCGCTCGACTTGCAGCACCTCGGCCCAGATCTGCGCCAGGAGAATTTCGACATCGCCTTGCGGGGGTTCATATTCACGGCGGATCAACGCCTCCGGCCCCGGCGCCGGCAACGCCTGGCGATCCAGCTTGCCGTTGGCCGTCAGCGGCAACGCCGTCAAACGCACATAGGCCGATGGCAGCATCGCGCTGGGCAGACGGGTCTTGAGGTGAGCATGCAGCTGTGTGATATCCAGCGGCTGGCGTTCGGTGAACCAGGCCAGCAACTGCCCGTCGCGCACCTGCACCACCGCATCGCGCACCGATTCGTGGCTGCTCAACGCGGCTTCGATTTCACCGGGCTCGATGCGCACGCCACGGATTTTCACCTGATCGTCGTTGCGGCCCAGGTACTCGAGGGTGCCGTCCGGGCGCCAGCGTGCGAGGTCGCCGGTGCGGTACATCCGGGCGTTGGGCTGGCGGCTGAAAGGATCGTCGAGAAAGCGTTCGGCGGTCAGCTCCGGACGGTTGAAGTAACCCCGCGCCACCCCGGCGCCTCCGACGTACAGTTCACCGGCCACGCCAATCGGCACCGGGCGTTGTCGGTCATCCAGCAGATAGGCCGTGGCATTGCTCACGGGTTTGCCGATGTGCAGCGTCCGGCCCGGTTCGATTCGGCCCGAGGTGGCGACCACTGTCGCTTCGGTCGGGCCATAGTTGTTGACCACCGCGAACGTCTGCTGGCGATTGAACTGGCGCAGGCGATCGCCGCCGATCAGCAGTGTGCGCAAGGTCGGGTGTTCGAGGTGGCGGCTGAAGGCGTACTCGGCAATCGGGGTCGGCAGGAAACTCACGTCCAGCGGCTGCGCGCGCCACCAGTCGAGCAGCGCGTCGATGTCTTCGCCGCCGTCACGGGATGGCGCCAGGTGCAGGGTCGCGCCGGCACACAGCGCGGGCCAGACTTCCCAGGCCATGGCGTCGAACCCAAATCCCGCGAGGCTCGAAGTGTGGCGACCGGCACACAGATCGAAGGCCGCGCAATGCCAGTCGACCAGATTCGATAACGTGTGATGCTCGACCATCACGCCCTTGGGCTGGCCGGTGGAGCCAGAGGTGTAGATCACGTAGGCCAGATGTGCAGTGGTCAGACCCGAAACGTCGGGGTTGAGATCGTTGATCGGCCAGCCGCGCGTGTCGATTTCAATCACCGGCACGTCGAACACCGGCAAACGTTCGCGCAGATCGTGCCGGGTCAGGACCACGGCCGGAGCACTGTCGCGCAATAAATAGCTCAGCCGTTCCGCAGGATGAGCCGGATCGACCGGCACATAACCGGCGCCGGACTTGAGAATCGCCAGCAGCGCGACCAGCGTGTCCAGCCCTCGGCGCGCGACCAGCGCCACGCGGGCGTCGGGTCGTACGCCGAGCCCGATCAAATGATGGGCCAGGGCGTTGGCCTGTCGGTTCAGCTCGGCATAGGTCAGCCGCTGTCCCTGAAGTTCGACCGCTACCGCATCCGGGCGTATCGCCACTTGCGCTTCGATGCGCTGGTGGATGGTCAGGTTTTGAGGGTATTGCGCGCGTGTGTCGTTCCACTGCTGCAAGAGCGCCGATTCGGCCGGCAGGCTCAGGCTGAAATCACCCACCATCAGCGCCGGGTCTTCAAGCCCCTGCTCCAGCACCCACAGCAAGCGGCCGCTCAGCGCCGCGATTTCATCGGCGTCAAAGCAGGCCTCGTTGTACACCATGTACAAACTGTCCTCGTAGTCACCACGGCTGCTCAGCAGGTGCACCGACAACGGCGTGCCCTCTTCGTGGTTCGACACTTTGACCACCCGTCCCTGCGCCTCGCCGTAGCGGTATTCATGTGCATCGCGCTCATAGGACACGGTCACTTCGAACAACTGCGAGCGATCCTCGCGCAGCAAGCTGAGGGCACGGTTCATTTCGCTCAAGGGAAAACGCTGATGGCGAAAGTCTTTTTTCAACTCGTCGTGAATCGCCTTGACCAGCGTCTTGAATGACAACTCGCGGCCAAACCCCATGCGCACCGCGCTGACCTGGGTGAACAGCCCCAGGGTCGATTTGAACCGGGCGCCGGAGCGGTTGAGCAGCGGCACGCCCACCACCCATTCGTCACGCTGGGCGCTGCGGCTGAAATACACATGGATCGCTGCCAGCAGCACATGAAACGCCGATGCGCCGTACTCCCGGGCCACCTGTTTCATGCGTTCGTGCAAGCGAGCCGGAAACACCTGCGAGAAAATCCGCGTCGGTGCCGCAGCGCCGGCAAAGCGTTCCTGATAGCGCGGCAGCAACAGCGGTTCGGGACGATGCTGGTATTTGTCCAGCCAATACGCCCGGTCGCGGGCGTAGCGGTCGGACTGAAAATACCGCGCATCGTCACGGATGAAATCGACATAGGACGGCGCCGAATCGGGCGGCAATTGCCCGAGCGCCAGCGCGTTGTAGATCTCGTCGAGGGATTTGAGCATCTCGCCGAAACCCCAGCCATCGACGATCAGGTGGTGGGCCTGGAGTGACAGCCAATGGCAGTTGTCATCGAGCCAGAGCAGACGAAACCGGAACAACGGCCCGCCATCCAGCGTAAACAGTTGCTCGATGTTTTCCTGCGTCAGTTGACGCGCTGCGGCGTATGGATCGGGTTGGCTGCGTAAATCGTGCACCGGCATCGGCACCGGCATGGAACGGGCAAAACGCTGCAACGGCAGCCCATCCTCGCCGGCCCCCGGCAGCAGGCTGGTGCGCATCGCGTCATGCCGGGCCACGAGACCTTCAAGCGCCGCCTGCATCAGCACCGGATCCAGCGGCCCGGTCAGTTCGACATAGCCACCGATGTTGTACATCGGCGAATTTCCCTGACGCAATTGATCGAGCCAGATGTCGCGCTGCGCAGCGGTCAGCGGGAAGGCCTCGGAAATCGCGGACAGACCGTCCGCCGCGTCGGCAGCAAATTGGTTCATAAGATCCATCTCACGTGATTTGGCGCGTATTCAAGCATCGGCCCCGAAACCCGCGTGACACGTAAAACCCGGACAACACTCCCCACTTTGTACAGTTGTGCGAACCAACAGGGCCTGAGAAGTCAGCTAATCCCCTAAAAGTTCGGAAAGAAATGACTGAAAATCCTGTAGGACAATCGCCACACTCGACTACCCGCTAGCGCCCCGCAATGGCGCGGCACCGGGGTCCGAACCCCGGAATCCGGGGTTCGTACTAGATCGTACAGTCACAAACTACGAGTCCTTACACATTGATCTGACAGAAACGTGACGCCATTTTTTCGGAAATGGTGGCACTTTGTGTCCCTGTTTTCCCCTACAGACGTAGGACAAATGCATAGGCTTAAATCCCGTTCCAGATCGATTTTCAGGAGAAACAACTGGGTGGGCGTTTCACGGGTGCATGCACGGCAGACGATTCGGCAATGGCTCTAAATCAAGGATGACAAGGATATGAATCTGACCGGCAGTCTTCGCAACATGGAAAATCCGCACTTTTACTGGCAACTGGGTGAACTGATCGCCAGCACCGGCAACGAGCGTTTTGCCACCAACATGTTCCAGCTGGTCGACAACCTCGTTCCGGTCAATCGCGTCGATCTCAGTGAGTGGACCCTGGACGAACGGGAATCCAGCGTGGTCGAGATCAAGGCGTTGGGCAGCGCCGGTTTGCCGGACACCTTCCCGCCCCCGGCCCCGTTGCAGCACCCGGACGACCACCCGCTGCTGCAAAAGATGATCGAGATGAACGACTCGCTACTGATTCAATTGAAAGCCTCGCTCCAGCATCGACACCCGCACCACAGCGTTCACCAATGCAATCTGGTATCGCGCACGTCCAACCGCCGTTGCGTCATCTCGTTTTACCGCCCCCACACGCATCGGGTGTTTTCCCTGCCGGAACTGTCGTTCCTCAAGCGCCTGTCCGACACCTTGTTGCCATTGATCGAGCGCCACGCGCACATCAGTCGCCAAGTCACCGCCCGTCAACTCCGCGCGCCACAAGCCGATCACCCCCAGACGCCGTTGCAACAGGTGTTCGACGAACGCCTGGCGTTGGGCGACATCACCTTGTCGGTGCGCGAGAAAGAAGTCTGCCTGGGCCTGCTGACCGGCGGCACCGTGCCGCAGATGGCGGAAAAGTTGCGGGTCAAGAACAGCTCGATCGAGACCTACCTCAAACGTGCGGCCGCCAAGCTTGGGGTCAGCGGGCGACACGGTCTGGCGAAATGGATGGCCGGGGCCTGATCCGGCATTTTTCTCATTCCGGGCGCCCGGCGTCCGCCCTCATTCGTGAACGAGGCTGTTTGATGTTCAGATTGCCGATTTCCCTGCTGTCCGCCGTGATACTGCTGGGCGGTTGTTCGTTGATTCCCGATTACCAGCGACCGGCATCGCCGAGTGCCGCGCAGTATCCGCAAGGTCCGGCGTATGCTGCGCCGTCCTCGGTCACACCCCGCGCCGAGGACTGGCGTGCGCTGTTTAATGACCCGGCGTTGCAGCAATTGATTGAAAGCGCGCTGGTCAACAACCGCGATCTGCGGGTGGCCGCGCTGAATGTCGAGGCGTTTCAGGCGCAATACCGCATCCAGCGCGCCGATCTGCTGCCGGCGGTGTCGGCCAACGCCAACGAACTGCGTCAGCGGGTGCCGTCCCGCGTGACCCGCACCCAAGCGGCGATCACCTCGACCTACTCGGTGAGTCTGGGCATCAGCGCCTATGAACTGGATTTCTTCGGCCGGGTGCGCAGCCTCAGCGAGCAGGCATTGCTGACCTGGCTGTCCACCGAAGAGGCCCGGCGCAGTGCGCAATTGAGTCTGGTGGCCAACGTCGCCAACGCTTACCTGACCTGGCGCGCCGATCAGGAGTTGCTGGCGCTGGCCCGGGAGACGCTGGCCGCCGACGAACGAAGCCTGCACCTGACCACCCGCAACCGCGAGGCCGGCAAGTCCTCGGCGCTGGACCAGATTCAGGCGCAGACCAGCGTCGACAGCACCCGCGCAAGCCTCGCTCGTTATCAGCGTCAGGTCGCCCAGGACTTGAACAGCCTGACGCTGCTGGTGGGCGCGCCGGTGCCCGAGCATCTGCCGGCGCGTCCGCTGGACAGTGATCTGGTGGCATCCGTGCCGGCCGGGTTGCCGTCCGATCTGCTGCAACGTCGGCCGGACATTCTCCAGGCCGAATACAAGCTGCGCGCTGCCAATGCCAACATCGGCGCGGCGCGGGCGGCGTTTTTCCCGAGTGTCAGCCTGACCGCCAATGCCGGGACGTCCAGCCGCGACCTGTCCGGGCTGTTCAAGGGCGGCTCCGGGGCCTGGACGTTCCAGCCGCAGATCAACCTGCCGATCTTCAACGCCGGCAGTCTGCGCGCCAGCCTGGACTACGCGAAGCTGCAAAAAGACATCAGCGTCGCCGAGTACGAAAAGACCATTCAGACGGCATTTCAGGAAGTGTCCGACGGCCTCGCGGCGCGCCAGACCTACGAACAACAGCTCCAGGCTCAGCGCGATCTGGTGCAGGCGACCCAGGATTATTACGACATGGCGCAGCATCGCTATCGCAGCGGCGTCGACAGCAGCCTGACGTTCCTCGATGCCCAGCGTTCGTTGTTCAGTTCTCAGCAAGGGCTGATTACCGATCGGTTGGCGCAGCTGGTGGCGCAAGTGAATCTGTACACCGCGCTGGGCGGCGGCTGGAGCCCGGTCGAGTCGCCACCGCCAGCACCTTGAGTCATGTTTTCTTACACCTTTTGTCGCCAGATCCCACATTGCCCGGCGATCGAAAACCGGCGCAGCGGATCATTTTGGTATCATGCGCCGCTTTTACGGTTAACCCGCCCGCCTGTCCTGCCGACCGGCGGGCTCCAAAGGGCGGTATGAA
This sequence comes from Pseudomonas sp. B16(2017), assembly GCF_002113205.1. NCBI lineage: Bacteria > Pseudomonadati > Pseudomonadota > Gammaproteobacteria > Pseudomonadales > Pseudomonadaceae > Pseudomonas > Pseudomonas sp. B16(2017). Next base: position 124,820 of record NZ_NEKA01000015.1, on the reverse strand, counting down.
ATGACGGCTTTGTTGACTCGCCGCAAGGTGCTTGCGGGAATGGGCGTACTCGGTCTCGGCCTGCTCGCCGGCTGCGACACCCGCGGCGAACTGTCGTACAAGTACGGCAAGGATCTGAGCGACAAGATCCTCGGACGCACCTTCAAGCTCAAGGACACCGAAGGCAACACCGTGACGCTGTCGAGCTTTCGCGGCCTGATGCCGATGATCTTCTTCGGTTTCACCCAGTGCCCGGCGATCTGCCCGACGACGCTGGCCCGCGCCGCGAAAATCAAGAAGCTGATGGGCAAGGACGGCGACATCCTGCAAGTGGTGTTCATCACCCTCGACCCGGAACGCGACACCCCGGAAATCCTCGACGCCTACGTCAAGACCTTCGATCCAAGCTTCGTCGCGCTGTACGGCACCCTCGAAGAAACCAAGGCCACCGCCAAGGAATTCGACGTGTTCTACGAAAAAGTCCCGGCCGGCGACACCTATACCCTTTCCCACACCGCCACCAGCTATGTCTACGACACCCGGGGCACGTTGCGCGTGGGTCTGTCTCAATCGCTTTCTGCACAAGAGTGCACGGAAGATTTGCTTACCGTCATGGAGGTCTGCTGATGAACCCTTTTCTGAACAACATCAAACGTGCCGCACTGGGCCTGTCCCTGCTGGGCCTGGCGTTCCAGGTATCGGCGCAGACCAGGGTCGACGACGCCTGGGTGCGTGCGACCGTGCCGAACCAGTCGGCCAGCGGCGCGTTCATGAGCGTCACCGCCGACAGCGACAGCAAGCTGCTCAGCGTTGCTTCGCCGGCGGCCAAGGACGTGCAGATTCATGAGATGAGCATGAAGAACGACGTGATGAGCATGGGCCCGGTGAAGTCGGTCGACCTGCCGGCGGGGAAAGCCGTCAACTTCGATCCGAATGGCTACCACGTGATGCTGATGGGCCTGACCGCTCAACTGAAGGAAGGCGACAGCGTGCCGCTGACCCTGACCGTCGAAAACGCCAAGGGCGAAAAGGAAACCGTGGAAGTGAAAGCGCCGGTCAAGGCGCTGACCATGGAAGGCCACGATCACAGCAAGATGCATTGATCGCTGACTGACAGATTTACGCCTTCAAAAAAACAAAAGGGGCGGCATGATCGACGATCATGCCGCCCCTTTTGCATCTGGATATCAGACCAGTTTCAATTCGACCTCGATATTGTTGCGCGTGGCCTTGGAGTACGGGCACACCTGATGCGCCGCATCCACCAGCTGCTGCGCCGCGCCGCGCTCCATGCCCGGCAGGCTTACATTCAGTCGCGCCTGCAACAGATACCCTCCCGAGTTGGTACCCAGGTCCACTTCGGCATCCACCGCGAGGTCCGCTGGCAGGCTGATTTTCTGCTGCCCCGCCACCGCTTTCATCGCGCCGATGAAACATGCCGACCAGCCTGCGGCGAACAATTGTTCCGGATTGGTCCCGCCGCCACTGGAACCGGGCGACGACAGTTTTACATCGAGGATCCCGTCGGAACTGCGCGAGGCGCCGTCACGTCCGCCGGTGGTGTGGGTTTTCGCGGTGTAGAGCACTTTTTCGATCTGACTCATGGCGATCTCCTGAATGGAAAACAGCAGACTGTTCACTCGGCGCCTCCCGTCGCAGCTTGAGGTGCGCCACCCGTTTCACACAGCCCTCTCACTATAGACGCGGGTTTGTCGCTCACTCGGGCAATGGACGTACGGGTTGTTCAGAAATGACGGCCGTTCAACTCCCCGCCCCACCATGCGCCTCTTCAAAGAAATAATCCTTCCAGCTGTCCGCCTTGTTTTTCAGCACACCCAGTTCCTGCAATTTCTCTGCATAGATAAAGGTGCGTTGCGGCACCACGGTGAAATCGATTTCCGGATCGGTGACGATTTTCTCCACCAGCGCCAGCGGCAACTTCGACTGCTCGACACGAATGTAGGCTTGGGCCGCCGCAGGCTTGTCGGCCTTGATGATCTTCTCGGCCTCGGCCAGGGCGTCGTAGAACGCCTTGTAGGTTTTCGGGTTTTCGTCGTGGAATTTTTCCGTGGTGTACAGCACGTTGAACGTGGCCTGGCCACCGAGCACGTCGTAGGAACTCAGCACTTTGTGCACGTTGGGATTCTGCAGCGCCTGATACTGGAACGGTGGGCTGGAGAAATGCGCGTTGATTTCCGAGCCGCCAGCGATCAGTGCAGCCGTGGCATCCGGGTGCGGCAGGCTGACGGAGATGTCGTCGAATTTCTTGTACTGGTCATTGCCGAATTCCTTGGCCGTTTCGATCTGCAGCGTGCGTGACTGGAAGCCCACACCCGCTGCCGGCACGGCGATGCGATCCTTGTCGCTGAAGTCCTTGAGGGTTTTGACGTTCGAGTTATTGGTCAACAGGTAGTTGGGCATCGAGCCCAGCGAAGCGATGGCCTTGACGTTCTGTTTGCCTTTGGTGCGATCCCACACGGTAAGCATCGGCGGCACGCCCGCCGAGACCACGTCCAGCGATCCGGTGAGCAGCGCTTCATTCATGGCGGTGGCGCCGGAAATGCTGTTCCAGTCGACCTTGATGTCCAGCCCCTGGGCCTTGCCGTGTTTCTCGATCAATTGCTGATCGCGCACCACATCCAGAATCAGATAACCGATGCCGAATTGCTGGGCGATGCTGATCTTGCCTTCGGCTTGAGCAGTGTTGCCGAGTAGCGCACCAGCCAGCGAAGCCGCCAGCAGCGTCAGTGCAGAACGTTTGAACGGTAGGGCCATGACAACCTCGCAGTGATTTACCGGGAAATCTGTGAGGCCGGACTCTATCGCTATAAAAAACGAAATTTAAATACCGTTATCGCATATTGATATCACTGGAAAACCAGCTTCGAAAAACTGATGAACAGGCTGATACCGACGTTCAAGGCGTACGCTGGTTGAACCGGGTTCTGAGCCCGTCGGCGTTCGTGGACAGGCGCTTCGCGATGTCCACGAACGGCGTAACGATCAGGCTGTACAGCGTCAGATAACGCGTGCGGTCCTGCTCGCCCGTGCCGAAGCGCAAGTCTTCGGGCTTTGAAGTGGTTACGTACAACGTGCCGAACAGCCAGTCCCACAGTGACAGATTGATCGCGAAATTCTTGTTGAAATGGCGCGGTGCGTCGCTGTGATGAATCTGGTGCTGGGCCGGGCTGCTGAGCACATGCTCGACTGCCGCCCCGAACGACAGCCAGACATGGCTGTGGCGCAGATTGGAGCCCAGGCTGTTGATGATCAGCACCAGCCAGGTCACGCCGAACAGCGTGTAGCGGCTGACCTCGCCGCCGCAGGCATACCAGACCGCCCCGGCAAACGCGCCGAGGCCGGCGGTGATGACGATTCGCTCAACGATCGATTCGACAATGTGAATGCGGCTGGCGGTGGCCGGCACCAGCACCGGCGCCGAATGATGGACCCTGTGAAATTCCCACAGATATCGGGAATGGAAGGCACGGTGAATCCAGTAATGCAGAAAATCCCTGAACAGGAACACACCCAGTCCGTAGAACAACGCGATCAACGGGTGTTCCGGCACTTGCTCGCGCGCGCCCCACAGCTGAGTGAAAAACTGTGCGTAGTCGCCCGAACGCAGAATATGCGGGTCGACCAGGCCGACCAAGGGCAACACCAGCGTCACCCGAAGAATCGCCTTGATGAAGTAATAACGGTAATCCAGCCAGGCCGAACGATGCCCGTGAACACGACCGCCGCCGACAAATTGCCAGAAGGATCGGGCTTGCGTCAGGTGCCGGGATTTTCGGTGGCGATAAAGGCCGTATGCCACGCCGTAGGATGTGAGCAGAAACACCACACCTAGGCGACCGTTCAGATCGAACAGGCCAAGGAACCGCTCGGTGACCGGATCGATCACCCAGCGGCTGAGCTGCGCATGAAGTTGCGTGAGTAAATCCACGACGACCGACTCCATCAGGGGTCGCGCATTGTAAATCGCACTGGTTCGCAAATGCAGCACGAACGGATCAAAGGCCGGTTAAACAGCCTGAAACAATAAAACCGGCGCCTCGCTCAGGTCGGAAAACCGCCAGGACGTACGCCGATCAAGGTCCCGCCCCTTGCGGATGGATCACAGCGATCTTCGGGACCGGGTCATCCAGCCGTTTAAAAAGGCGATCAGACTGCCGACGCTTGGTATCATCGCCCACACTTTTATGACGGTTTAATGGCTGGAAGGTCTTTTTTTGTGAGCGCTCTTTTTCAACGGCTGCGGTGCCTGGATGCCCGCCTTCTCTCTCTGGTTTTTCTGGTACTGATCGTGCCGGTGTGCCTTCGCGCGGCGCTCGGCTGGTCGAGCCTGTTCGGTTACCTGTCGGATCTGGCCATCGGCAGTCTGCTGGTGGTGGTGTTGCACCGCCGCCCCTGGTGGCTGGCGCTGCCGGTGCTGCTGTTCTGGGGATTGCTGGCGGTGGCGACCGCGGAACTGGTCAGCGCGGTCGGCCGCCTGCCGACCGTGGCGGACCTGCATTATCTGATCGACCCGCAGTTCGTGGAAAACTCCACCGGTGGCGGCTTCGCCCATCCCGGTGTGGCGGTCGCGCTGCTGGTGGCTCTGGCCTTGTGGTTGCTGAGTCATTGGGCTCGACGCGCAACAACCACCCCCGCTCTGCCCCGCGCAGCCTGGGCGACGCCGGTACTGCTGTTCTCCGCATACTGGGGCGCGCAACACCTGAACCCGAGCGATGCCGATCCGTGGCGTCTGTACAATCTGCCGCACCAGTTGCTGGCCGCGCAGGTCGCCGACGTGCAGATGCAGGCCGAAGAATGGCTGGACGGCGATACTCAATTCGCTCCCCCACCGATGGCCGGGCTCACCGATGTCGATCTGAACGGTCACCCGTTGCTGCCGGCCAAGGGCCAGGCGCGCAATGTGCTGATCGTTGCCCTCGAAGGCATTCCCGGCGCCTACATCGGCGCCAATCGCCAGGCCATCGGCAGCCATTATCAGGAAGACCTGATGCCCAACCTCAGCCGCTGGGCCGAGCGCGGCATGAACACCCCGGATTACGTGCTGCACACCCATCAGACCATTCGCGGTCTGTACGCCATGCTCTGCGGCGATTACGACAAACTCGACAACGGCACGCCCAAAGGCGTGGAAATGCTGACCCAGCACGAGCGCAATCAGGCGTGCCTGCCGGCCCAATTGCGTCAGCACGGTTTTGCCACGCACTACCTGCAAGGCGCAGGGCTGCGGTTCATGGCCAAAGACAAGATCATGCCGCACATCGGGTTCGATGCGACCCATGGCCTGGAATGGTTCACCAACGCCAACTACCTGGAATTCCCGTGGGGCAAGGATGACAAGGCGTTTTTCGAAGGCGCACTGAAATACGTCGGCGAACTGAAGAAGCAGAAACAGCCGTGGATGCTCACGCTGCTGACCGTCGGCACCCACCAGCCCTACTCCGCGCCGGAGGATTACCTGCAACGCTACGACACGCCCAAGCAGGCCGCCGTCGGTTATCTGGACGATGCACTGGAACAGTTTCTCAGCGGCCTCGAACGCCAGGGCGTGCTGAAAGACACGCTGGTGGTGATCACCTCGGACGAATCCCACGGCATCGACGGCGTACGCCTCGCGTCGTCCTGGGGCTTCAACCTGACCCTCGCGCCGGAACAGGCGCAACTGCCGCGCCTGAACGCCGGGGTCTATGGTCACGTCGATCTGAGCGCGTCGATTCTGGATTACTTCGACTTTCCGGTGCCCTCCGCCCTCAGCGGTCGCTCGTTGTTTCGCGATTACGATTCGGGCCGCGAAATCATGTCGTTCACCAACGGCAAGCTGCGTTACCACGACGGTCGCGGCCTGCTGACCGAATGCGACATGCCGCGCCGTTGCCGCAATTACGCAAGCCAAGGTTTCATCGCCGAAAGCGCCACATTCAAAGGCAATGCCAGTAGCCAGAATGCCCGGGACATCGCCGCCCGCGCCTCGGCCCTGGATCTGTCGCTGCTGCGCACTCCGCTCAACCAGCGCTATCAGTTCGGCAGCGCCAACGTCATCCCGCTGCAAGCGCAGATCAAGGACGACTGGGCCGACAACCTGATCGGCGCGCAGTATCTGGAAATGCCCAAGGGCTCCCACACCCGCGTGCGCCTGACTGTGCGTTCGGTCGATCCGCAGCAGGCAGCGTACATTCAGCTCAAGGCCAAGGAGTTCGAACAGGACGTGCAACTGGGCCTGCCGACCGAGATGGTCGCCACGGCGGATCAGCCGCTGGAGATGGATTTCAGTTTCGACAACCCGCAACCGCGCAAGGCGTTCTCGTTTCACTTGTTGGGGTATGGGCTGGGCGCCGTGGAAGTCAGTGATTTCAGCGTGATCACCGAACTGCCGGGGCAACAGGATCTGCTGGACGAGATCCCGGAGGAAGACACCGCTCAATCGAGTTGAGGTCGACGCCAGCGTCGCAACGACGCTGGCGCCTGTCCGATGTGACCGATCAGAACGTGGTGCGTAGCCCTACCTGAATGCTGCGCCCTTCTGCCGGCGCAATATCCCGCAGGATTGAGCTGGCGTAACGCACGGTCTGGTTGGTCAGGTTCTCGGCATTGACGAAGGCCAGCCACTTGCTCTGACCAACATCAAAGTGATAACCCACATTCGCCCCCAGCGTGGTGTAGCCGTCGGTGCTGCTTTCGTTGTCCGGCACCCGGTGCTGGGAACTGGCGTGTTCCACATCGATCCGCGCCTGCCAGCGATCCAGCTCCCACAACAGACCGGTGTTCAACCGCAGCGGCGCGATGCGCGGCAGGTCCTGGCCATTGTCGAGGTTCTTGGCCCGGGTGTAGTCGCCCGACAGCTCCAGCGCAAACTTGCCGTAGGCGTTTTCGCCAAGGGTCCAGCGATCCTGCGCTTCGATACCGCTGAAGCGCGCCCGTACGCCGGAGTAGGTGTATTCAGGAATGCCATCGGCGTCTTCCTCGCCTTCGTCGTTGAGCGTGCGCCCGGTCCCGAGCAGACCAATGTAGTTGGAGAAATGGCTATAGAACACGCCGACGCTGCCCTTGTGCGTACCGTTGTCGAAACGCAGGGCGAGGTCGCTGGAGACGGCTTTTTCTTTCGACAGTCCCGCGTCCCCGACTTCATAAGTGCCGGTGGCGACGTGGGCGCCATTGGCGTAAAGCTCATAGAACGTCGGCGCACGCTCGGTGTAGCCCAGCGTGGCGGCGACCGACCAGATCGGCGTCAGCGTGTACACCGCACCGGATGACAGGCTGCCGGCGGTGAAACTGCTGGAGCGATCGGCATTGGCGAAACGCTCGTTGCCTTTGCCATCCGGGTCGACCGTGGTGTGTTCGAGGCGTCCGCCGAGGGTGAACAGCAGACGATCCGTGGCTTGCAGCTCTTCGAGAATGAACAGTGCACCGGCATCGGTATCGGTGTGCGGCACGAAGGCTTCTTCGCCCAGCGCCGAGAATTCGTTGCGACTGACTTGCGCGCCAATCACCCCGTTGAACGGCCCCAGTGGCTGATGCCGGGCCTCGACCCGCGCCTCGTAGCCCTTGTTCTTGAACGTGGTGCCGACTTCGCCGCCCTCGATTTCCCGGTGCTGGTAATCGGTGTAGCCAGCGTCGAGTTTCACCGAGCTGAACGGGCCGTCGAGGTTGCGGATTTCCGAGGCGAACGCGTAGTGCTCCTGCTCCATGCGGATGCGCACATCGTCTTCGGCCGGCGAGCCGTAGTTCGAATCGTAATTGCTGTACGACAGCCCCGCGTAACCGTCATCCCAGGTGTACGACCCGCCCACCGCACCGCCGTCCTGACGACCGTTGCTGTTGGCCAGCCGATGCTTTTTCGAATCGCCATCGTCATTCGCCCGTTCACGGCCGGTTTTGGCGTAGCCGGGGATTTTCAGGTCATTGAACTCGCGGGCGCTGGCGTCCAGGTGCAAGGCGAACTGGCCGTTACCGGCTTCAAGCTTGCCGGCGCTGCTGCGGGTGGTGTCGGCGCCGCCATAGCGCAACTCGCCGGCACCGTGGATGCCGTCGATGGCTTCGGTCGGGATGCGGTTGTCGAAGGTGTTGACCACCCCGCCGATGGCGCTGCCGCCGTACAGCAAGGCCGCCGGGCCACGGACGATTTCGATGCGCTCGACATTGACCGGGTCCAGCGGCACTGCGTGATCGTAGGACAACGACGAGGCGTCCAGCGCGCCGACGCCGTTGCGCAGGATGCGAATGCGATCGCCGTCCTGCCCGCGAATGATCGGCCGACTGGCACCCGGGCCGAAGTAGGACGACGACACGCCCGGCTGCTTGTTCAGGGTTTCGCCGAGGCTGCCCTTTTGCTGCAGCGTCAGGTCATCGCCGCTCAACACGGTCGAGGGCGAGGCCAGGGTCTGACTGCCCAGCGGATTGCCGGTGATGACTTGCGGTTGCAGTTCCAGCGGGTCGGCGGCGAATGCGGGCGAAGCGATCAGCAGCGCCGAGGCCATGAGCGTCAGGCGGGGTTGGAAGGTGTGGAAGCGGGAAGGCATTTCAGGAATCCGTCAGGCAGAAAATTGAGGATCAATGCCAGCGCTACACAGGGTGTATTACCGGCACCGATCAGATGAAATCATTTTTATGTTATACAATAACATTTCCAATGACTATCCCGTTTCGCCCAGACACATGCAAACCAGCGCTCAAGCACGGGCATTTCAGCGCCCTGCCCTGCAGGTTTCCTGCACTTCGCATAAGAGACTGCGCCTATCAGGCACCAATAGTCGGCCTATTAGCTGACTTGCCAAGTCGGGTCTAGCCTTACTAGTCCGAAGTCGGCACGAGCCGGCCGCAGAAGACCTGATAAGGATCCCGAACATGGCAAATGAATCGAAATGCCCGTTCAATCACGCCGCCGGCGGTGGCACGACGAACCGCGATTGGTGGCCGAATCAACTGAACCTGAAAATCCTGAGTCAGCACTCGCCCGCATCCGATCCGATGGGCAAGGACTTCGACTATGCCAAGGCTTTCAAGAGCCTGGATTTCCAGGCCCTCAAACGCGATCTGACGGCGCTGATGACCGACTCCCAGGAGTGGTGGCCAGCGGACTTCGGCCACTACGGCCCGCTCTTCATCCGCATGGCCTGGCACAGCGCCGGCACCTATCGCACCGCTGACGGCCGTGGCGGCGCAGGCTCCGGCCAGCAACGCTTCGCCCCGCTCAACAGCTGGCCGGACAACGTCAGCCTCGACAAGGCCCGCCGCCTGCTGTGGCCGATCAAGCAAAAGTATGGCCGCAACATTTCCTGGGCCGACCTGATCGTGCTCACCGGCAACGTCGCGCTGGAATCGATGGGCTTCAAGACCTTCGGTTTCTCCGGTGGCCGCGCGGATGTCTGGGAACCGGACGAAGACGTGTACTGGGGCTCGGAAAACAAATGGCTGGGCGGCGATAACCGCTACGGCAAGGATCCGGAATCCATGCAGCCGCCGGGCGAAGGCACGCTGGTGGCCGAACCCGCCGAGCACGGCAATGAAGAGAGCCGCACCAATCAGGGCGAACGCAACCTCGAGAACCCGCTGGCCGCGGTGCAGATGGGCCTGATCTACGTGAACCCGGAAGGCCCCGAAGGCAATCCCGACCCGGTGGCCTCGGCCAAGGACATCCGCGAAACCTTCGGCCGCATGGCCATGAACGACGAAGAAACCGTCGCCCTGATCGCCGGTGGTCACGCCTTCGGCAAGACCCACGGCGCAGGCCCCGCCGACAACGTTGGCCCGGAACCGGAAGCCGCCGGCCTCGAAGAACAAGGCCTGGGCTGGAAGAACAGCTTCGGCACCGGCAAGGGCGCCGACACCATTACCAGCGGCCTGGAAGTGACCTGGACCACCACCCCGACCAAGTGGAGCAACAACTACCTGGAAAACCTGTTCGGCTTCGAGTGGGAACTGACCAAGAGCCCCGCCGGCGCCCATCAGTGGAAACCGAAAAACGGCGCCGGGGCCGGCACCATTCCCCACGCCCACGACCCGAACAAACGCATCGACCCGACCATGCTCACCTCCGACCTGGCCCTGCGTTTCGACCCGGCCTACGAGAAGATTTCGCGGCGCTTCCTGGCCAATCCCGATCAACTGGCCGATGCCTTCGCCCGCGCCTGGTACAAACTGATTCACCGCGACATGGGCCCGCTGTCACGCTATCTCGGCCCGGAATTGCCGCAGGAAGAACTGCTGTGGCAAGACCCGATTCCCGAGACCACGCATCCACTGGTGGACGACAGCGATATCAGGGCGCTGAAAGGCAAAATACTGGCGTCGGGGCTGTCCGTTTCGGAACTGGTTTCCACCGCCTGGGCGGCCGCATCGACCTTCCGGGGTTCGGACAAGCGCGGCGGCGCCAATGGCGGGCGTCTGCGTCTGGCACCGCAGAAATTCTGGCAGGCCAACCAGCCTGAGCAACTGGACAAGGTGCTGAAAGTCCTCGAGGGCATTCAAAACGAGTTCAACACTGGAGCGACAGGCAAGCAAGTCTCGCTGGCGGACCTGATCGTGCTGGCCGGTAACGCCGGTGTCGAGCAAGCGGCGCAAAACGCCGGGCATACGGTGACTGTGCCGTTCAATCCGGGGCGCACCGATGCGACTCAGGAGCAAACCGATGTCGAGTCATTCGGCTTCCTCGAACCGCACACCGACGGCTTCCGCAACTACGCCGCCAACACCTATCGCGTGCCGGCCGAAGCGTTGCTGATCGACAAGGCACAACTGCTGACCCTTTCCGCCCCGGAAATGACCGTGCTGATCGGCGGTCTGCGGGTGCTGGACACCAACGTCGGCAAGACGAAACACGGGGTGTTCACCGACAAACCCGGCTCCCTCACAAACGACTTCTTCCGCAACCTGCTGGACATGGGTGTGGAATGGAAACCGACGTCGAAAACCGAGTTCGAAGGCCGCGACCGTAAAACCGGCAGCGTGAAATGGACGGCGACCCGGGTCGATCTGGTATTCGGTTCCAACGCGATACTGCGGGCGTTGGCCGAGGTGTATGCCAGCTCCGATGCGAAGGAAAAGTTCGTCAACGACTTCGTTGCTGCGTGGGCGAAGGTGATGGATCTGGATCGGTTTGATTTGCGCCAATAAGGGCTTTTCATCCAGCCACAAAAAACGCCGCTCATCGAGCGGCGTTTTTTATTGCCCTGAACCAGCGTCAGGCAAGGCTTTTGCTAACCACCTCATACACATCACTGGACAGCTGCCCCGAAGCCAAAATCCGCTCCAGTTCCGCCTTCATCAGCGCCTGACGAGCGCCGTCATACTTGCGCCAGCGGGTCAGCGGCGCCAATTGACGCGAAGCGATTTGCGGGTTGAAGCCGTTCAGCTCAATCACCAAATCGGCGAGGAAGCGATAACCAGAGCCATCCGCCGCGTGGAAGTTGATCAGGTTCTGCCCGGCGAACGCACCGACCAGCGCGCGCACCTTGTTCGGGTTCTTGATGTTGAACGCCGGGTGCTGCATCAGTGCCTTCACACGCTCCAGACCGCCCGGCAATGTGCTGCCGGCCTGCACGCTGAACCACTGATCCATGACCAGCGGATTGTCCTTGAAGTGCTCGGCGAAACTGGCCAGTGCGGTGGCTTTCTGCTCGTCGAACGGCGAGTTGACCAGCACCGCCAGCGCGGTCAGGCGTTCGGTCATGTTGTCGCAGGTGTCGAACTGTTCCAGCGTTGCCGCCAGCACTTCCGGCTTGCCGCTGAGCATCAGGTACGACAGCGCGATGTTCTGCAACGCGCGACGGGCGAAATGCTCGGCTTCGGCCACGTAAGGGGTTTGCTTCGACAGGTCGCGGTTGGCCTGATAACGCAGCCACAGCGCCTCGAACAGGTTGTCCGCCAGATGCTGACGGGCGAATTCACGGGCAGTGTGGATCGCGTCGACGTCGGCGATTTCGCTGATTTCGGTCAGGTACGCCTCACTTGGCAGCGAGAGCATTTCCGCGACCATCGCCTGATCCAGCGTTTCGTCCGACAGCACGGTGCGCAAAGCGGAAACCAGACGTGGGTCGAGCACCAGGCTTTCGCCCTTCTGCTGCTGGCCGATCAACTCTTGCAGCACCTGCACCGACAGTTGCTGGCCGGCATCCCAACGATTGAACCCATCGGTGTCGTGCTGCATCAGGAACATCAGCTGATCGCGATTGTACGGGAAGCTCAGTTTCACCGGCGCCGAGAAGCCACGCAGCAAGGACGGCAGCGGTTGTTCGGCGATGTCGACGAAGGTGAAGGTCTGCTCGGCTTCGGTCACCGAAATCACCCGGGTGGTGCCTTGAGCCGAGTCTTCGCCGGCCAGACGCAGGGCAATCTCGTTGCCCTGGCTGTCGAGCAGGCCCAGTTCGACCGGAATCACGAACGGCAGCTTTTCAACCTTGTCCGGGGTTTCCGGGCAGCTCTGGCGGAAGGTCAGGCTGTAGGTTTTCGCGGAGGCGTCGTAAGACTCGCTCACCGCCAGACGCGGTGTGCCGGCCTGGCTGTACCAGCGCTTGAACTGAGTCAGGTCGACGCCGTTGGCATCTTCCATGGCCTTGATGAAGTCATCGCAGGTCACGGCCTGGCCGTCGTGGCGTTCGAAGTACAGATCGCTGCCCTTGCGGAAGCCTTCGGCGCCCAGCAGGGTGTGGATCATGCCGACCACTTCAGAGCCCTTTTCGTACACGGTCAGGGTGTAGAAGTTGGAAATCTCGATGAAGCTGTCCGGGCGCACGGCGTGGGCCATGGGACCTGCATCTTCGGCGAACTGGTGGGTACGCAGGTACGCCACGTCCTGAATGCGCTTGACCGTGGCCGAGTTCATGTCAGAGGAGAAACCGGCATCGCGGAACACCGTGAAGCCTTCCTTCAGCGACAGCTGGAACCAGTCGCGGCAGGTCACGCGGTTGCCCGACCAGTTGTGGAAGTATTCGTGGGCGACGATCGCTTCGACCCGCTGGTGCGCAGCGTCGGTGGCGGTTTCGGCGCGGGCCAGCACGGCGCTGGAGTTGAAGATGTTGAGGCCCTTGTTCTCCATGGCGCCCATGTTGAAGTCGTTGACGGCGACGATCATGAAGATGTCCAGATCGTACTCGCGACCGTAGACCTCTTCGTCCCAGCGCATCGACTTCTTCAGGCTGTTCATGGCGTGCTGGCACTTGTCGATGTTTTCCGGCTCGACGTAAATGCGCAGCGCCACGTTGCGGTTGGTCATGGTGGTGAAGGAGTCTTCAACGCACCACAGGTCACCGGCCACCAGCGCGAACAGGTACGCCGGTTTCATGAACGGGTCTTCCCAGGTCGCCCAGTGCCGACCATCTTCGCCAGGGCCGCTGGCGATCGGGTTGCCGTTGGACAGCAACACCGGATAGCTGTGCTGCTCGGCCACTACGGTGGTGGTGAACTTGCTCATCACGTCCGGGCGGTCGAGGTAATAGGTGATCTTGCGGAAGCCTTCGGCCTCGCACTGGGTGCAGAACATCGTGCCGGACTTGTACAGGCCTTCCAGTGCAGTGTTGGTTTCCGGGTGGATCCTGACGCTGGTGTCGACCGTGAAGGTTTCGCTGGCCGGTTGCAGGGTCAGGTGATTTTCCGTCAGCTGGTAGTCGGCGGCGCTCAGTTCCTGGTCGGCCAGGGTCACCGAGAGCAACTCCAGCTGCTGGCCATCGAGCACCAGCGGCGGCAGGCCCGGGCCACGGGCCGGGTTGCGGCGCATCACCAGTTGCGCGTGGACCAGACTGTGGTCCTCGAACAACTCGAAGGTCAGGTGTGTTTCGTCGATCAGGTACTCGGGCGCCTGATAGTCCTTCAGGTAAATCATCTTCGGTTGTTCGGTGCGCATGCTGAAGTCCTTATTGATGCACGGCGAGCTGGTAAGCCGTGTATTTACGAATGTTGATCACGCCGGTGTCGAAGATCAGGTACTGGCCCTTGATCCCCAGCAGCGTGCCTTCGGCAATCGGGTTCTTGTCCAGGTTGAAGCTGACGATCTTGGCCGGGTACTGCTCGACCGGGTAGCGGATTTCCAGCGGATCGACATCGGCGATGGTCTGAATGGCCTGGAGACCGAATCGCTCCTGCAAACCTTGCAGACCCGGGGCGCAGCTTTCGAACAGTTGATCGCGCACCTGCGCCAGATCCACCGCCGCCGCGTCGCCCTTGAGCAAGGCGCGCCAGTTGGTCTTGTCCGCCACCTGGCTGCGGAACAGGTCTTCGACAAAGCCCGACTGCTGCCGCGTCGAAACGCGCATGATCGGCAGCGCCTGACTGGCGCCCTGGTCGAGCCAGCGGGTCGGCAACTGGGTGGCGCGAGTGATGCCGACCTTGATCCCCGACGAATTGGCCAGGTAGACGATGTGGTCGGTCATGCAGAACTTCTCGCCCCACTCCGGCTCACGGCAGGTGCCGGCCTCGAAGTGGCAGCGCTCCGGGCTCATGATGCAAATGTCGCACTGGGCGAGTTTGGTCATGCACGGGTAGCAGTAGCCTTGACTGAAACTGGTCTTGGTCCTGCGCCCGCAATGGGTGCAGTGAATCGCCCCCAGGTATTCCAGACGCACCGTGCTGCCGATCAACGGGTTGACCGGCACCTCGACGTCATCCAGACGAAACGCGTACTGCACGTTCGGCCCGTCCAGGCGTGCCGACATTTTGCTGATTGCACCGCGGCCGATCTCGATCAATGGAGGGCGTCCGACTTGAACAGGATGTTCGGTACTTCGATCGACTTCGACGCGCATTCCTGCGGGCCCATGTAACCGGTGCGCTCTTCCTCGGGCAGGTTCTGCATTTCCCAGGCGATCATTGCCTGCAACGACAGCTCGCGCTGCTCGGCGGTGAGTTTGCCGCCGTCGGACCATTTGCCGATCTCTACCGCCAGTTTCAGGCTCTGGTAGATGTCCGGGGTGATGTTCTTGATCAAATCGTTAAAAGAGGACATCAGGGTCTCCGTGCTCTTTATTCAAAAAATTCAGGCGGCCAGTTTACGGCGGTTGTACAAACCGCCCAACAAACCGGTTAAGCATCCGATGAGTAACCCGCTGACGTGGGCAGCGTTGGCGATTTCGCCGAAACCGATCATCGAGATCAGCCCGGACATGCACACCAGCAACCACACCAGCATCATTGCCAGCACGCCGCGCGGCAGGCGATAGGCCGGGTTCGGCGCCAGCAACTGGAAGATCCAGCAGTGACCGAGCAATCCGTAAAGTACGCCGGACAGGCCGCCGAACAGGCTCGGGCCGCTCCACGCGAATTGCGCATAGTTGGAAACCAGGCCGAACAGCAGCGTCAGACCGATCAGGTTGACGCTGCCCTGGCGCGACTCGATGCGCCGCCCCAGCTCCCAGTACCACATGCCGTTCATGGCCAGGTGCAGGATGCCGAAGTGGATCAGCATCGGCGTAAACAGGCGCCACCACTGCCCCGCTGCCAGGCTGTCGGCCAGTGGTGTGAAGTGGATGTAGTCGCCGACCACGCGAAAATCGAGGAAGGTCAGCCAACGCATGGTGTCGAGGTTATCGCCAAGGAAGGTCAACCCGCCGACGATCAGGCTCAGCAGCAGAATGAATCCGGTGGCTTTGGCATGTTTCAGTTGCTCGGCGAAGCTCGGGCGCTTGAGCGTCGGCGCCGCCGGAATTTCCAGTTGCTGATCCGGGTCGCCCGCCGGGAAACGCTCGTACAGCGAGCGCACGTCGTCGCTGATTTCCGAGGGCACCCACAACACCTGCTCGCCCGCCTCTTCGCTGACACGATGGGGCACTTGCATGCGTTGCAGCAGTTTGACGAACCCACTCAGGTCCGCCGCCAACGGCACACGCAAGACGGCTATGGCACTCATCGCAGCACCTCCGGCCGCTCGACGTCGACCCAGACAAATTTATGCGGATCGAGGCGAGTTTCCTGATCCAGACGATAGGCCACCAGTTTGCCGTAGAGCACCGCGCTGTAATCCAGGCACGCGAGGTTGGGGCGGATCGGCGCCGGTTTGCCGCTGCGCCAGTAATGACCGACGAACAGCAACGGCTCATCGACGCCGTAGCGCAGCAGGGAATTTTTTTCGCTGGAGGTCAGCGGCTTCTGCGCCACCGGCTCCGGCAAGGCATCTGGCTGGAACACGATGTCGCCGTAGGTCTGCGGGTCGTCTTCCCAGAACTTGGTGCGGAAGAACGAACGCACCAGGCCATCACCGCTGGTCATGGTCAGGCCATCCGGCAGGCGCATGTCGGTGCCGCGCAGCAGGCGATCGAACACGGTGCAGGCGAAACTGCCCGGCACCGCCGAGGCCTGGAGGAAGTGTTCATCGATGCAGCCATCGGGGAACAGCGCGCGCAGCGGCTCGATCAGGCCGGCATCCCAACAGGCATGCACCACGCGGAAACGTCCGGCGTCGACGAACAGCGGCAGTTGGTAGAACCATTGCTGGAAATCGTGCCAGTCGCCCGGATGGTTTTCGAACTGGGTCAGGGTTTCATGCAGCAGGCGGGCATGGCGCGGGGTGTGTTCACGGACGAACTGCTTGCCGCTGCCCGGTGGTGCCGGAGTGCTCCAGCCGAGCGCGTTGAATTCGTGGTTGCCCATGATGCACAACGCCTGACCGGCCTCGACCATATCGTGGACGATGTGCAGCGCCTCGCGAATCCGCGGGCCGCGGTCGATGATGTCGCCGACAAACACGGCCATGCGCGACGGATGCCGCCAGACCCCGCCCTGCTTGTGGTAACCGAGACGGTCCAGCAGGTGTTCCAGAGTCAGGGCGCATCCGTGCACGTCACCAATCAGGTCATAACTGCGCGCGGGATCGAGCATCAGTCGCCTCCACCACCCAACTTGCTGCCCCAGCCGAGCTTGGTCCGGCAGACTTCGTAGTAGTTGTGGTCGAGCGGATGGATCAGCCGCAGCTTCTGCGCTTTCTTGCTGACGGTGATGGTGTCGCCCGGCGCGCAGGTGAAGTGGTTCTGCCCGTCGCAGGAGACCTGCGGGTAGATCTGCATATCTTTGGACACGACGATTTTCAGCTCACTGTTGCCATCGACCACGATCGGTCTGCCCGACAAGGTATGGGGGTACATCGGCACAATCACAATAGCGTCAAGCTTGGGATGCATGATCGGGCCACCGGCGGACAGTGCGTACGCGGTGGAACCGGTCGGAGTGGCGACGATCAGGCCGTCGGCCTTCTGGCTGCAGACGAACTGGCCGTCGATGTACAGCTCGAACTCGATCATCCGCGTCGATTTGCCCGGGTGCAGCACCACGTCGTTCAGCGCGTCGCCCTGGCCGATGGCCTCGGCGTGACGACGGACTTCGGCCTGCAGCAGGAAGCGGTTTTCCACCAGATAATGGCCGTCGAGCACTTCGGCGACCTTGATTTCCAGCTCGTCGGGGCGAATATCGGTGAGAAAGCCGAGGCTGCCACGGTTGATCCCGAGTACCGGAATATTGTGTTTGGCCAGTGCCCGCGCCGCGCCGAGCAGGCTGCCGTCACCGCCGACCACGATCACCATGTCGCAGACTTCGCCGAGCATCTTGCGTGACGAAGTTTGCAGGCCATGGCCCGGCAGGACTTCGGCGATGGTGTCTTCGAGAATCACATGCAGGTGACGATCGAGCAGGAAGCGTTTCAGTCGGCGGACGGTATCCAGCACCTGGGAGCTGCCCAGGCGACCGATGATGCCGATATTACGAAATTGCTCCATGGGACTCCTGCGGGGGACTGAGACGGCGAAAAGCACGATTATGGGCGAAAGCGCCGGATAGACAAAATCCTTTCAGCCCCGAGGCTGCACCGGTGTTTGAGGCTATGCTCGCAAGATGATCCTATTTCCCGATTTGCTGCAGTTGCCCCACCAGTTACGCCACCCCGAGGTGCGTGATCTGGCGTGGGTGATCCTCGCCCCGCCGATGCTCGCCGCCACCCCGTGGCCGCAGCGCCATCCGCTGGCGGGCAGCGACTGGGTCAGCGACCCCGAGCGGCTGGAACACTGGTTGCGCCAGCTTGATCGCGACAGTTACGGCCTGCTGCACTGGCTGTCCCAGGCCCGTACCCGGCGCCTGGGCCTGTATTACGAGCGGTTGTGGCAATTTGCGGTGGAACACGCGCCGGGCATTGAGCTGATCGCCGCCAACCTGCCGATCCGCCGCGACGGTCACACCCTCGGCGAGCTGGACATGCTGCTGCGCGACCGCGACGGCGTGCATCACCTGGAACTGGCGATCAAGCTCTACCTCGGCCCACAGAACGGCGACGGGCATGATCCGGCGTCGTGGCTGGGGCCGGGCTGTCATGATCGACTGGATCGCAAACTGGCGCATTTGAGCGAACATCAGCTGCCGATCTCCGCGCGCCCGGAAAGCCGCGAAGTGCTGGCGGCGCTGGATGTCGGGTCGTTCAGTGCGCAACTGTGGCTGGGCGGATACTTGCTGTATCCGTGGCCCGGCCAGTCGGTGCCACCCAGCGGCGCCCATCCTCAGCATTTGCGTGGCAGTTGGCTGCATCAGAAAGACTGGCCGGCGTTTGTCGCCCAGCGCCCGGCCGGACGCTGGCGACCCCTGCCCCGCCACGCCTGGCTGGCGCCGGCGCACTACCCGGCGGAGCAGACCTGGAGCAACGGGCACTTGCAGGCCTGGCTCGATGAACTCGAACCGCTGGCCCCGGCGCAACTGATGGTGCGCCTGAGCGAAAATGCCCGGGGCGAGTGGGAAGAAGCGGAGCGGCTGTTTCTGGTGTCGGACCTGTGGCCGAATGTGCCGGGCCAGTCCTGATTTCTGTGGCGCCTGATCTGGCCCCTTCGCGAGCAAGCCCGCTCCCACAGTGGAATGCATTTCAAATGTGGGAGCGGCGGTGCGACGATTCGACTTGCTCGCGAAAGGGCCAACTCGGTCTAAATGGAAAGTCTCACGGCGAGTGCCGCCAGGGTGACCAACAGAACCGGCACCGTCAGCACGATCCCGACCTTGAAGTAATAACCCCAACCGATCTTGATGTTCTTGCGCTCCAGCACATGCAGCCAGAGCAAGGTCGCCAGACTGCCGATCGGGGTGATTTTCGGCCCCAGGTCGCTGCCGATCACGTTGGCGTAGATCATCGCCTCCTTCACCACACCGCTGGCCTGGCTGGCATCGATCGACAGCAGACCGACCAGCACCGTCGGCAGGTTGTTCATGATCGAGGACAACAAGGCCGTCAGCACCCCGGTGCCCATCGCCGCTCCCCATACACCGTAATCGCCGAATACATTGAGCCACCCGGCCAGATAATCGGTGAGCCCGGCATTGCGCAGCCCGTAGACCACCAAATACATGCCCAGCGAGAAAATCACGATCTGCCACGGCGCCTCTTTCATCACCTTGCGCGTGGAGATCTTGTGCCCGCGCGCGGCAATCGCCAGCAACAGCGCCGCGCACACCGCCGAGATCGCACTGATCGGAATGCCCAGCGGCTCCAGCGCGAAACAGCCGATCAGCAGAATCACCAGCACCGCCCAACCGGCGTAGAACGTGGCTTTGTCGTGGATGGCGGTTTGCGGGTGTTCAAGCTGTTCCGGGTCGTAGGCCTTGGGAATGTCGCGGCGGAAGAACCACAGCAACATGCCCAGCGTGGCAGCGACGCTGACAAAGTTGACCGGCACCATCACCGCCGCATACCGGTTGAATCCGATGTGAAAGAAATCGGCCGAGACGATATTCACCAGGTTCGACACCACCAGCGGCAGGCTCGCGGTGTCGGCAATGAACCCCGCGCCCATGACGAACGCCAAAGTCGTCGCCGGGGAAAAACGCAGGGCCAGCAGCATGGAAATCACGATAGGCGTGAGGATCAGCGCCGCACCGTCATTGGCGAACAGCGCCGACACCAGCGCGCCGAGCAGCACCATAAAGGCAAACAGCTTGCGCCCGCTGCCCCGCCCCCAGCGCGCCACGTGCAAGGCCGCCCAAGCGAAAAAACCGGCTTCATCGAGCAGCAGACTGATGATGATCAGCGCCACGAACGTGCCGGTGGCGTTCCAGATGATTTGCCATACCAGCGGGATGTCGCTCAGATGCACCACGCCGAAAATCAGCGCAACGATGGCGCCGAATGTTGCACTCCAGCCGACCCCGAGGCCTTTGGGTTGCCAGATCACCAGGGTAATGGTCAGCAGGAAAATCAGTGACGCAGCGAGCATTCGCGACAGCCTTCAATAAAAGGGAAAAATTGAGCCACACCACAAAACCTGTGGGAGCGAGCCTGCTCGCGATGGCGGTGTGTCATTCAACTGATGTGCCAGCTGATACACCGAGATCGCGAGCAGGCTCGCTCCCACAGGGGCAATATCTTGTCAGAAAATTCAGCGAATCACTTCTTGTGCTGCGCCACCCACTCACCAAACGCATTGATGAAGCTTTGCAGAAACGGCTTCACCGACTCGTTAAGCTTGCCCGCTTCATCGAACGCCGTGCCCGCGCCGCCCAGGTAGGCTTCCGGCTGCTGCATGCAAGGCACGTTGAGGAAAACAAAGGACTGACGCAGATGCTGGTTGGCGCCAAAACCGCCGATGGCACCTGGCGAAACGCTGATCACCGCCCCCGGCTTGCCGCTCCAGACACTCTTGCCATAGGGCCGCGAACCGACGTCGATCGCGTTCTTCAAAGGCGCCGGCACCGAGCGGTTGTACTCCGGGGTGACAAACAGCAGAGCGTCGGATGAACCCACTTTTTGCCGGAAAGTGCTGTAGGCTGCCGGCGGTGAATCGCCGTCGATGTCTTCGTTGTAGAGTGGCAGATCGCCAATTTCGACAATGTTCAGCTTGAGATTGGCCGGTGCCAGTTCCGCCAGCGCCAGGGCGACCTTGCGGTTGATGGACGCCTTGCGCAGGCTGCCGACCACTACTGCGACGTTATAGACATTGCTCATTGGAAGACTCTCGACTGTCCGTGGGAGGAGCCAGTAGTTATAGATGATCCGATGACGATTCCACCAGACGCCGAAGGTTATTTCCCGCGTCTGGAATATTTTTTTCCTGTAGGAAAACTTACCAAGCTCGATGACGGTCTACCAAGCCGCAAATCAAGCGTTTTATCTCCAGAGGTTCTAAGCAGATGGCAGCAGTACTCGTCGGTCAGTTCCATGCAAGAGATGCGGAAGGCCGCGTTTATTCCGTGCATGAGTTCCAGGAATCCAACCCGTCGGCAGACGGCTTCACCGGCACGGAACCCGTTACCACCTACAAGCTGGCGATTGGCGACCGCGTCAACAAAATCGACGACAACGAGTTTTTGCTGGTTCAATCGGGCATCACCCTGATCCGCGAACCCGAGCCATCGGTCGCTTCATAACCGATCGTTATGAGCAGAAGTCATCCGCGCCGAGTTGGGGTAGGATTCAGCCACTGACCCCAACGGCCGGACATGGACTTCACGCATGCGTTTACGTCATATCGAAGTGATTCAGGCGCTTTTGCAGACCGGTCACGTGGGCACCGCCGCCGAATGGCTGCAACTAGCGGCACCCGAGGTCGAGGAGCGTTTGCGCGAAGCCGAGAGTCAGCTCGGTTTCATGCTGTTCGCCAGCGTACGCGGACGACTTCAGCCGACCCCGGAGGCCCGGGCGCTGCAAGTCGAGATCGGCCACATCTATGAAGCGCTGGAACCGGTGCAACGGCTGGCCAGCAGCCTCAAGCAATATCTCGCCCCACCCTTGCGGATCATCGGCACCCCGCCGCTGGCCCAGCAACTGCTGCCGCAAAGCCTCGCCGCCCTGCGTCGGCGCCTGCCCGACGTGCCCTGCACCCTGCTCAGCGAACCGACCCGCGACATCGTCCGACATCTGCTGCTGCGCGACAGCGATCTGGGCCTGAGCCTGCACGATCCACAACACCCCGATATCCATTGCCAGCCGCTGGCCCAGGGCAAGTTGCAATTGCTTGCGCCCCACGGCTGGCTGCAACCGAAGCAGAAATACATTTCCCTGCAGGATCTGGCCGGTCAGGCGATGGTCGGCCTCGAGGGCCAGGACCCGCTGAGCCCGGCCCTGGAAAACAAGCTCCAGGCCCTGCGCCCGGCGCCGACCATCCAGACCCGGGTGCAGACCCACCAGATGATGCGCAGCATGGTCGAGGCCGGCGAAGGCCTGGCGATCGTCGACCCGTTCACCGCCATTGGTGCGCGGGCGGGCGGTCTCGATGTCTGCCCGTTGTCGCCGGCGGTGCCGATCAGCCTCTATGCCCTGACCTTCAAACACGCCACGCCGTCAGCGGCGATTCAGACGCTGCTCGGGATCGTCACGGAACAAGCCGAGGCGATGCTGGCGAACTGATCGGATGCTCCAGCGGGTTATCGAACAATCGATACCAGAACAACGCCACTTCGGCGGTGTTCGGATCGATGCCGCGATAACGCAAGTGGTCGATGCCGCCGATCACATACCCGCAACGCTCATATAGGCGGCAGGCGCCAAGGTTGTTGTTCTGGGTTTCCAGCATGATTCCCGGCAGCTTTTTCTTGCGGCTCCAGAACTGCGCCACGTCGAGCAGGGCCTTGGCCACCCCATGGCGCCGCGCCGGGGCGTGCACCGCCAGTTCATCGATATGAGCGAAGCCGTTCCAGTTGGTACTGATCACCAGGTGCCCGACCGGCTCATCCTCCAGGTACGCCATGAAAATCGCGCTGTCGGCAGCATCGCGAAAACTGCTGAACTCCTCCGGATCGATGCCGTAGCACTTGCGATACGGCACGATGGGCGTCACGGCCCATTGCGCCACGGGTTTGCCGATTTCGGCCGTGCCGTAGGCGGCCACCTCGAAGCTGAAATCGCTGCCCCAGATATATTCGGCAAACCCCTCGTCGGCGACCCGCACCGACAACCCTGGGTATTTCGGATTCATGACCGGTTGCATACTCGGAAAAGCCCTCATTCCTTGACGCAATCGACGGTGTATTGCCGTCCATTGCCCTCATCTTCGTGTTGCAGCCCGTGCACATCGACCACAAACCCCGGAAAAGTTGCGTCGAAGGTGCGGGCAAACCTGAGGTATTCGATGATTGAGCGCGTGGATTCGGTAAAACGTTCGCCAGGCATGATCAGCGGAATGCCCGGCGGGTACGGCACCAGCATCACCGCCGCCACCCGGCCTTCCAGTTCATCGATCGGCACCGCCTCGACTTCACCACGCACCAATTGATCGTAAGCGTGGGCCGGTTTCATGGCGATTTCCGGCAGCACGGTGTACATGCGCTTGAGGTGTTTGGCGGTGGCGTTACTGCGATAGCAGGCGTGGAGTTGATCGCACAGATCGCGCAGGCCCATGCCGCGATAACGCACAGGATCTTCCTGGGCGACACACTTCAGGCAAGTGTCGAGACTGACGTTGGCGTCGTAGCTGCGCTTGAACTCCAGCAGTTCGGTCAGCAGCGTGCTCCACTTGCCCTTGGTGATACCCATGGAGAACAGCACCAGAAATGAGTACAGGCCGGTTTTCTCCACCACCAGTCCGCGCTCCCAGAGGAAACGGCTGACCACTGCCGCCGGAATGCCCTTGTCGCTCAAAGCGCCGCCGGCGGTCAGGCCCGGCATGACCAGGGTGACCTTGATCGGATCGAGCAGCACGTAGTCGTCGCTGACCTCGCCGAACCCGTGCCAATCCGCATCGGGTTGCAGCAGCCAGTCCTCGGTCTGCACCCGGTCGATGCCCTCGACACCCGGTGGCTGCCAGATCGAGAACCACCAGTCGTCGGCGGCGATGTGCTGGCGCAGATTGGCCAGCGCCCGGCGAAAGCTCAGGGCTTCGTCAAAGGTTTCCTGCAGCAGCGAACGCCCCGCCGGACCTTCCATCATCGCCGACGCCACGTCCAGCGAAGCAATGATGCTGTACTGCGGCGACGTCGAGATGTGCATCATGAATGCTTCGTTGAACCGGTCGCGATCCAGCTTCCGCGCCCCGCCGTCCTGCACATGAATCATCGAAGCCTGACTGAACGCCGCCAGCAGTTTATGGGTGGAATGGGTGGTGAACACCAGCGGACTGTCCTCGCTGCGCGAGGTGGCCATGCCGTAACGACCGGCGAAAAATTCGTGAAACGCGGCGTAGGCGTACCAGGCCTCGTCGAAATGCAGGACTTCGACACTGTTGCCCAGGCTCTGCTTGATCAGCTCGGCGTTGTAGCAGAGGCCGTCGTAGGTGGAGTTGGTGATCACCGCCAGTTTGACTTTCGGTTCGCGGCCCTTGGTCAACGGGCTGGCATCGATCTTGGCCTGGATTGATTCGCGACTGAATTCACTGAGCGGAATCGGGCCGATGATGCCCAGCTCGTTGCGCTCCGGGCACAGGTACAGCGGAATCGCGCCAGTCATGATGATCGCGTGCAACACCGACTTGTGGCAGTTGCGATCCACCAGCACCAGATCATCGCGCCCGACCATCGAGTGCCAGACGATCTTATTGGCGGTCGAGGTGCCGTTGATCACGAAAAACGTGTGATCGGCGCCGAAATTGCGCGCGGCGCGTGCTTCCGCCTCGGCCAGCGGCCCGGTGTGGTCGAGCAAAGAGCCCAGCTCCGGCACCGACACCGACAAGTCCGAGCGCAGGGTGTTTTCCCCGAAGAACTGGTGAAACGCCTGCCCCACCGGACTCTTGTGATAAGCCACCCCGCCGCCATGGCCCGGGGTATGCCAGGAATAATTGGAATCGGCGGTGTGCTGCACCAGCGCCTTGAAGAATGGCGGCAGCAGGCCGTCCAGGTACTTGCGTGCCGCCCGCGCCACTTGCCGGGCGAGAAACGGCACCGTGTCTTCGAACAGGTAGAGAATGCCGCGCAACTGATTGAGCTCGGCCATGGCATCGGCCGGGGCGTTTTCCAGGGTGACTTGCTCGCCGAGGGCAAAAATCGGCAGATCCGGCGCCCGCACCCGGGCCAGACCGATCAGTTCGGCCATGTTCTGCAACAGGTGGGAGTTGGTGCTGGCGTCTTCGGCGGCGATCAGCATGCACGCCAGACCATGGTGGGTCGACGCCACCAGCCGGCCCTCGGTGTAGTCCGTGGCCGAAACGATACTGAAACCTTCCAGCTCCAGCTCTCGGGCGATGCCGCGAATGCGTTCACCGGCAACCGTGTCGGCCTTGATATCGCGGTGGACGATCAACACCGGGAACTTCAAATCTTTGTACATGAGGCTCAGTGTCCTGAGGCGGCGGAGAGTGATCTGCCAATGTCCTCAGGGTAGAGGGTCGGAGCGGATGTGGCGAGGGTGGCCAGTTGTCAGTACTGCCAAAAACAAAGGATCGCCTGAACACGGCCTGGATGTTCGGGCGATCCTTTTTTGCCTTACGCCTGAGCTTCGGCTTCCTGCAGTTGAGTCCACAACGCCGGGGCACCGGCCGATTTGGCGATGATTTCCAGGCGCACCTGGTGTTCGGCCAGCTCGGCTTCGGTAGCGCGAATGATCCGCCCCGGTTTGCGATCTGCCGGCAGACGGCGGATTTCGGTGGCCGAGTTGTCCGCGCCCTCGCCCGTGCCATTGCCGTCGGAGGCGTTGCCGGCCAGCGACAGGCTGGTCTGGCCACCGGTCATGGTCAGGTAGACGTCGGCGAGAATCTCCGAGTCGAGCAATGCGCCGTGCAGCTCACGGCCGGAGTTGTCGACGCCGTAGCGTTTGCACAGGGCATCGAGGCTGTTGCGCTGACCCGGGTGACGTTCCCGGGCCATCATCAGGGTGTCGAGGATCGTGCAGTGCTGCGTGATGTCCGCGCGATCCTGCTGGCCCATCAGGGCGAATTCATTGTTGATGAAGCCAACGTCGAACGCCGCGTTATGGATGATCAGCTGCGCGCCGTTGATGAACTCGAAAAATTCGTCGGCCACTTCGGCGAAGCGCGGCTTGCCGACCAGGAATTCGTTGGTGATGCCGTGAACGGCGATCGCGCCTTCATCACTCTCGCGATCCGGTTGCAGGTAAACGTGAAAGTGCCGGCCCGTCAGACGTCGACCGATCAGCTCGACACAACCGATTTCGATAATCCGGTGGCCGTCGGTCACCGGCATGCCGGTGGTTTCGGTATCGAGTACAACGGATCTGGTGGCCATCAGTGTTCAGCTCTCAACGGGGTCAATCGTGCAAAAGCGGCGATGTTAACACGCTCGCGGTACGCGTCGCGCGCCGTCAGGTGACCGGCGCTCATGCAGTTTTTAACAATCATTAGCAATGTTCATAAAGTCGGCGGCAAACCGCCTTGTTAGCGTGCGCGGCTTGTTTCCTGCGGATTGAGAGCGTCATGAAGACTGCATACGTTTTAATGCTCGGCGGCTGCCTGCTGGCGGCCGAAGCGCACGCCACCAGTTTCGTCATCAGCACCGACATCACCATGAGCCTTACGCTCAGCTCCAGCAAAGGCACCAGCGGTTCGTTCAAGGACGACAAGATCGTGTTGGCGGCCAAGGATGACGCCGCGGCGTTCGTTGCCAGCGACGGGGACATTCGTGGCGCACAGATGGAAGCGGCGCTGACGCGAATTCGCAGCCTGCTGCCAGGTCAGCCCTATACCGACCTGCAACTGGCCACGGCCATTTTGATGCTTTGATCAATCCTGCTTGTAACCGCGAACCTCATCCACCCCACGGTTGGCCAACTGGTCAGCCCGTTCGTTGCCGTGGTGGCCGATGTGGCCGCGGACCCATTTCCAGGTGACCTTGTGGCGGTTGACCTGCTCATCCAGCTCCTTCCACAGGTCAGCGTTTTTGACTGGCTCCTTGGCAGCGGTTTTCCAGCCGCGTTTCTTCCAGTTGGCCATCCACTCGTTGATGCCTTTCATCACATATTGCGAGTCGGTGACCAGCAGCACTTCGCACGGACGCTTGAGGGCTTCGAGGCCGCGAATCGCGCCGAGCAACTCCATGCGGTTGTTGGTGGTGTTGGCTTCGCCGCCCCACAGTTCCTTTTCAACACCCTTGCACACCAGCAAGGCGCCCCAGCCGCCGGGGCCGGGGTTGCCTTTACAGGCGCCGTCAGTGAACAGTTCTACGCTATCGACGCTTTCGCTCATGCCAGTCTATCCAGAAAAAATGCGTGGCCTCGCCGATCACGGATCGACGATGGCCAAGGCCGGGATATACCCGGCCATAAATAAAAGAAGGTTTACGGTTCGATGCGCCGGCGGTTGACCTTGGCCATCGGCAGCGGAATCAGCTTGCCCATCGGCTCGCGGCGTTCCTGACGCACCGGACGCAGGCCGACCACGATCTTGCGCGCGACCAGTAAATAGAAGCCGCCGCCCGACAGTTGCCAATCGCCGGCCTTGCGTTCCCAGCCGGCCAGACGGGCCTGCCACTTGGGTGACGCGAGCGGCGGACGATAGCACCCGAAGCGGCGTTTCTCCAGCGCGAAGCCCAGCAGGTTAAGCCAGTCCGCCACCCGCGACGGCGAGATACAGCGCGCCTGATGCAAGGCGTCATGGGCGAACACGTGGCGCAGCCCCCAGGTGCTCCAGGGGTTGATGCCGACAATCAACAGATGCCCGCCGGGGCGCACGCTGCTGGCCGCTTCGCGCAGAAGACCGTGGGGCGACAGACAGAAATCCAGGCCGTGCTGCAACACCACCACATCGGCGGCGTGCTCGCTCAACGGCCAGGCCTGTTCTTCGCAGACGATCTCCACGCCCGGCAAGGGCGCGCCCAGCCGCACGTTGCGCTGCACCTGCGGCGCCGACGGCGGCGTTTCGGCGGACGGGCCGTAATGCACCAGATAGCCACCGAAGAACCGGCCCAGCTCGTCTTCGAGCATGCGCCGTTCTTCGTCCAGCAGAAATTGCCCGAGGGGGCCGGACAGCCATTCACGGGCTGCACCGATCAGCGCGAGCCAGTCAGGATCGGCCTGAGCGAACGCTTTATCGATCATTGCATTCTCCAACACGCCAGGAACCTCTAAGATGCGCCAATGTTACCCGCTTGGCGAATTCGACGATGATACAGATCAGTGCCCTGCCCGCCTTCACCGACAACTACATCTGGTTGTTACAGGATCATGCCACCCAGCGTTGCGCGGTGGTCGATCCGGGGGATGCCGCCCCCGTGCAGGCGTGGCTCGACGCGCATCCGGGCTGGGTGCTCGGCGACATCCTCATCACTCACCATCACCACGACCATGTCGGCGGCGTCGAGACGCTGAAAAAGGCCACCGGTGCCACGGTCTACGGACCGGCCAGCGAAAGCATTCCGGGGCGCGACGTGGCCCTCAAGGACAACGACACGGTGCGCGTGCTCGGCTGGGACTTCGACGTCTATGCCGTGCCCGGCCACACCCTGGGACACATCGCTTACTACCATCATGGCCTGCTGTTCTGTGGCGACACCCTGTTCGCTGCCGGCTGCGGCCGGTTGTTCGAAGGCACGCCGCAACAGATGCACCGGTCGTTGAGCCGTCTGGCGGCGCTGCCGGAAGACACCCTGGTCTACTGCACCCACGAGTACACCCTGAGCAACCTGAAATTCGCCGCCGCCGTGGAGCCGGGCAACCGGGACATCGCCGCCCGTCTGGAAAAAGTCAGCCAGCAACGTGCGAATGGCGTGATGACGCTGCCCTCGACCCTTGCGCTGGAAAAGCTCACAAACCCGTTTTTACGCACCGGTGAAATATTGGTTACACAAAAAGTGGACGAACGGAACGGCCCTCAAAACCGGGCGCCGAGTGAGGTTTTTGCGGCTCTGCGGGCATGGAAAGATACGTTCTAAGTGGCTCCCTGCCTGGTACAAAAATTCTGAATGGTTGACCGCAGGGGGTGCGCTTTCTAGAATCGCCCGACATTTTTGCCCGGAACTTACTTCCAGCCAATGTCGTCATCCATACGTAAGTCCGTCAATTCAGATGCATTGACCCGCCTGGCGCAGGCCATCGCGGTGGCTGTGTCCGCCACACTGGCGGGCTGTTCCAGCCATGCTCCGCAGACTGAAGCGACACATACGCCGAACATTGCTGCGCGAGCCAAGCAGAAGCCCATCTGGTTGTCGGAAAAGCCCAGCCCGCAGGTGCCTCAGGACATCTGGGAACGCATGCGCGGCGGCTTCCAGCTGCAGGAAGGTCTGGGCGTGAACCCGCGCATCGAGCAACAGCGCCTGTGGTTCGCCAGTAACCCTTCCTTCCTCGAGAACGCCGGCGAACGCGGCAGCCTCTACATTCATTACATCGTCGAGCGCCTCGAAGAACGCAACATGCCGCTGGAACTGGCGCTGCTGCCGGTCATCGAAAGCGCCTACAACCCGATGGCCTATTCCCGGGCCGACGCGGTGGGCCTCTGGCAGTTCATCCCGTCCACCGGGCGCTACTTCAACCTGCGTCAGACCCGTTTCTACGATGGCCGTCGCGACATTACTGCCTCGACCACGGCAGCGATGGACTACCTGACCCGCCTGCACGACATGTTCAACGGTGACTGGTTGCTGGCACTGGCCGCGTACAACGCCGGCGAAGGCACGGTCAGCCGCGCCATCGAGCGCAACGAAAAGCTCGGCCTGCCGACCGACTACTGGAACCTGCCGCTGCCAGCGGAAACCCAAGCCTACGTGCCGAAACTGCTGGCGCTCTCGCAAGTGGTCCTGACGCCTGAAGCCTATGGCGTGAACCTCAACCCGATCGCCAACGAACCGTATTTCCAGGTCGTCGAAATCAACCAGCGCATGGACCTGTCCAAGGTCGCGGCGGTGGCCAACATCGACGAAGACGAGCTGTTCCAGCTCAACCCCGCCTTCAAGCAGCGCACCACCATCGACGGCCCGCAGCACCTGCTGGTGCCGACCTCGAAGGCGCAGCTGCTGACCGCCAGCCTCCAGACCATGCGCCCTGACGAACTGATCAGCCCGCGTTCGCTGAAACCGGTGTTCGAAGGCGCCGATCCGAGCGAGATCGCCCAGGCCAAGCGTGCCTATCGGGTCAAGCGTGGCGACAACCTCGGTTCCATCGCCAAGGCCAACAAGGTCGAGGTCAAGGACCTGCAACGCTGGAACAAGCTCACCGGCAAGAACCTCAAGGTCGGCCAGACCCTGGTCATGCAGGACACCAGCAAGCGCACGCCGGCGCGCAGCAGTGGCGGGCGCATCAACACGGTCATCGCAGCCAACAGCAAGACCAGCAGCAAGACCAGAGAAAAGGACGACGGTAAACAGACCCAGTACAAGGTTAAACGCGGCGACACGCTGTACGTGGTCGCCAAGCGTTTCAACGTCGAGATGCAGCATCTCAAGCGCTGGAACCCGGGCGCCGGCAAGGCGCTCAAGCCTGGGCAGATGCTCACGGTCTACCAGCCGCACTGACCAAGAGCCCCTGAATTTCAGGGGCTTTTTTTCGCCTGTCATTTTCTGATATTTCCGTAGATCGGCGCAGACAGCTCCCACAATTAACCGCGCATTAAGCCCCTGTCTTTTTCCTGTCCATACAAGCTGTTACTGTACGGCCCACAAAGCCCAAGCCGCCTGGATCGGATCTGACTTGAAGCGTCCCCTCCTCCTGCTCCTGATCAGCCTGGCCTTGAGCTCCCCCGTCAGCGCGACGATCACCGAAAGCCACGGTTATGCGCAGTTCGGCACGCTCAAGTACCCGGCCAGATTTACCCACTTCGACTGGGTCAACCCGCAAGCGCCCAAGGGCGGTACGTTGCGGGTGATGGCGTTTGGCACCTTCGATACGCTCAACCCCTACACGTTCAAGGGCACCAGCCCGGTCACCACGGCGAATTTCCTGCAATACGGCATCAACGAGTTGAACGAGCCGCTGATGGTCGGCACCGGGCAATACGCGCCGTCGGGGGACGAGCCGGCCTCCAGTTACGGACTGATCGCCCAATCGGTGGAGTACAGCGAAGATCGCAGCTGGGTGGTGTTCAATCTGCGCCCGCAAGCGCGCTTCCACGACGGTACGCCGATCACCGCGTACGACGTGGCGTTCTCCTACCGTTTGCTGCTCAAGGAGGGTCATCCGCTGTACCGCACCGCCCTTCAGGAAGTACTGCGCGTCGACATCCTCAACCCGCAGCGCATCCGGTTTGTACTCAAGCGCAGCGGCAATCCGTTGCTGATCCTGCGTCTGGGCGAATTACCGGTACTGCCCCAGCATTACTGGAAGGGCCGCGACTTCAAGGCCACCACCTTCGAGCCCCCACTGGGCAGCGGGCCGTACCGCATCACCTCGGTCACACCGGGCCGGCAGTTGATTTTCGAGCGGGTCAAGGACTACTGGGGCAAGGACCTGCCAGTCAATCGCGGCAAATACAACTTCGATCGCATGGAAGTCGAGTTCTACCGCGACAGCGATGTGGCCTTCGAAGCGTTCAAGGCCGGCGAGTTCGACATCTATATCGAGCATCAGGCGAAGAACTGGGCCAATGGCTACAACTTCCCGGCCGTGCGCCGTGGCGAAGTGATCAAGGCGCAGATCCCGCACCAGATCCCGACCCAGAGCCAGGGTCTGTTCATGAACACCCGGCGCGCGACCTTCGCTGACGTCAAGACCCGCGAAGCCCTCGGCCTGATGTTCGACTTCGAGTGGACCAACCGCGCCTTGTTCAGCGACGCCTACAAGCGCACCACCAGCTACTACCCCAACAGCGAGTTCAGCGCCGTCGGCCTGCCGGTCGGCCATGAATGGCTGATGCTCAAGCCGTACAAGGATCAACTGCCGGCGCGTCTGTTCACCGAACCGTTCACGCTGCCGCAGACCGAGGGGCGCGGCATCCCCCGGGAAACCCTGCGTAAAGCCCTGGCGTTGCTGGACGAGGCCGGCTGGAAGCTCAACGGCCAGCGCCTGCAGAACGCCGCCGGCCAGCCGCTGCGCTTCGAGCTAATGCTGGTCAATCCCAGCCTGGAGCGTCTCTATCAGCCGTACATCGAGAACCTCAACAGCATCGGCATCGAGGCGCGCCTGCGCACCGTCGATCGCGCGCAGTACAAACAGCGCCTCGATCAATTTGATTTCGACATGATCTCGATGACGCTGGGCCAGACCTTAAGCCCGGGCCTGGAACAATGGCAGTACTTCCACTCCAGCCAGGTAAACGTCAAGGGCAGCAAGAATTACGCGGGCATCGCCAATCCGGTGGTCGATCATCTGCTTGAACACTTGCTCGCCGCGCAAACCCGCGACGAACAAGTCGCCGCCGGCAAGGCGCTGGACCGCGTGCTGCTCTGGCAGCACTACAGCATTCCCAACTGGTACCTCAATTATCACCGTCTGGCGTACCGCAACCGGTTCGCCTTCGTCACCACGCCGCCCTACACCCTGGGCCTGAGCGCGTGGTGGCTGAAATCTTCGGAGAAAGATCGATGAAGCCTATCCGCGCCCTGCTTGTGCAGGCCAGCGGTCTGCTGTTCGCCGGGCTGGCCTGTGCCGCCCCGCAACACGCCGTGACCCTGTACAACGAGCCGCCGAAATACCCCGCCGACTTCAAACACTTCGATTACGTGAACCCCGACGCGCCCAAGGGCGGGATCTTCCGCCAGGCCGGCTTCGGCGGCTTCGACAGCCTCAATCCGTTCATCAGCAAAGGCGTGCCGGCGGACGATATCGGCCTGATCTACGACACCCTGGCCAAACAGGGCCTGGACGAGCCGTTCACCGAATACGGCCTGATCGCCAGCAAGATCGAAAAGGCTCCGGACAACAGCTGGGTGCGCTTCTACCTGCGTCCCGAAGCGAAGTTTCACGACGGCCACCCGGTACGCGCCGACGACGTGGTGTTCAGTTTCCAGACCCTGACCAAGGAAGGCGCGCCGATGTATCGCGGTTACTACGCCGACGTTGAGGAGGTAATCGCCGAAGATCCGCTCAAGGTGCTGTTCAAGTTCAAGCACACCAACAACCGCGAACTGCCGCTGATCCTCGGCCAGTTGCCGGTGCTGCCCAAACATTGGTGGGCCGAGCGTGATTTCAACAAGGGCAACCTGGAAATTCCTCTTGGCAGCGGCCCGTACAAGGTCACCCAAGTGAAGGCCGGGCGTTCGGTGCGTTACGAGCGGGTCAAGGACTACTGGGGCAAGGACCTGCCGGTCAATCGCGGTTTCTACAACTTCGACGTGATGACCACCGACTACTACCGCGACAACACCGTTGCGCTGGAAGCGTTGAAGGCCGGGCAGTTCGACTATTGGCTGGAAATGGCCGCGAAAAACTGGGCCAACGCCTACAACGTGCCAGCAGTGACCGAAGGGCGACTGATCAAGGAACAGATTGCCAACGGCAACCCGACCGGCATGCAGGGCTTCGTCTTCAATCTGCGCCGTCCGGTGTTTCAGGACGTGCGGGTACGCCAGGCCCTCGGCCTGCTGTTCGACTTCGAATGGACCAACAAGCAACTGTTCAACGGCGCTTATGCGCGCACCCGCAGCTACTTTGAAAACTCGGAAATGGCCGCCACCGGCCTGCCGGATGCAGAACAGGTGGCAATCCTCGATCCGTTCCGCAGCCAGCTGCCGGCGCAGGTGTTCAGCGAAGCCTTCGAAAATCCGAAAACCGACGCCAGCGGTATGATCCGCACGCAACAGCGCGAGGCGTATCAGCTGCTGCAAGAGGCCGGCTGGAAAATCGTCGACGACAAAATGGTCGACGCCACTGGCAAACCGGTAGCCATCGAATTCCTGCTGGCGCAAACCGAATTCGAGCGTGTGTTGTTGCCGTTCAAGCGCAACCTCAGCGATCTGGGCATCGATCTGGTGATTCGCCGCGTCGACGTCTCGCAATACGTCAATCGCGTGCGTTCGCGGGATTTCGACATGATCGTCGGCAGCTTCCCGCAGTCGAACTCGCCGGGTAACGAACAGCGTGAGTTCTGGATGAGCGCCGCCGCCGACAAGTCCAGCAGCCGCAATTCAATGGGCCTCAAGGACCCGGTGGTCGACCATCTGGTGGAAAACCTGATCAACGCCGATTCGCGCAAAAGCCTGGTGGCCCACGCCCGCGCTCTGGACCGTGTGCTGCAATGGGGCTACTACGTGATCCCCAACTGGCACATCAAGACCTGGCGCGTGGCGTACTGGAACCACATCGGCCACCCGAAAGTCTCCCCCAAGTACGACATCGGCATTAACACCTGGTGGGTCAAACCCGATGCGAAACCTGCGGTAGAAGTCGAAACCCAACTGCAAGCCGACCCTGTGGGCACGGAGTAATCAGATGCTGGCTTACATTTTTCGGCGACTGCTGCTGATCATCCCGACCCTGTTCGGCATTTTGCTGATCAACTTCGTGATCATCCAGGCCGCGCCCGGCGGGCCGGTGGAGCAGATGATCGCCAAGCTCGAAGGTTTCGAAGGCGCCACCAGCCGCATCGCCGGCGGCGGTGCCGAAGTGTCGGTGGCCGGCTCCTCCTATCGCGGAGCGCAGGGCCTGGACCCGGCGCTGATCAAGGAAATCGAGAAGATGTACGGGTTCGACAAGTCGGCCCCGGAGCGTCTTTGGATCATGGTCAAGAACTACGCGAAGCTGGATTTCGGCGACAGTTTCTTCCGCGACGCCAAGGTCATCGACCTGATCAAGGAAAAGATGCCGGTGTCGATCTCCCTCGGGCTGTGGAGCACGCTGATCATGTACCTGGTGTCGATCCCGCTGGGGATCGCCAAGGCCACGCGGCACGGCAGCCATTTCGACGTCTGGACCAGTTCGGCGATCATCGTCGGCTATGCGATTCCGGCGTTCCTGTTTGCGATTTTGCTGATCGTGGTGTTTGCTGGCGGCAGTTATCTGGACTGGTTTCCTTTACGCGGCCTGACCTCGAACAACTTCGATGAACTGAGCCTGGGCGGCAAGGTTCTCGATTACTTCTGGCACCTGGCGCTGCCGGTGACAGCGCTGGTGATCGGCAACTTCGCGACCATGACCCTGCTGACCAAAAACAGCTTCCTCGACGAAATCAACAAGCAGTACGTGGTCACCGCCAAGGCCAAGGGCCTGACCCGCCACCGCGTGCTCTACGGCCATGTGTTTCGCAACGCGATGCTGCTGGTGATCGCCGGGTTCCCGTCGGCGTTCATCGGCATCTTCTTCACAGGTTCCCTGCTGGTCGAAGTAATCTTCTCCCTCGACGGCCTCGGCCTGATGAGCTTTGAAGCGGCGATCAACCGCGATTACCCGGTGGTGTTCGGCACCCTGTTCATCTTCACCCTGCTGGGGCTGGTGGTGAAACTGATCGGCGACCTCACCTACACCCTGGTCGATCCGCGCATCGACTTTGCCAGCCGGGAGCATTGAGATGAACCTGTCCCCTCTCAACCGCCGGCGCTTCGAACTGTTCAAGGCCAACAAGCGTGGCTGGTGGTCGCTGTGGCTGTTTCTGATCCTGTTCGGCCTGAGCCTCGGTGCCGAGCTGATCGCCAACGACAAGCCGCTGGTGGTGCACTACGACAACAACTGGTACTTCCCGGCGATCAAGCGCTACCCGGAAACCACTTTCGGCGGCGAATTCCCGCTGGAAGCCAACTACAAGAGCCCGTATATCCGCGAACTGCTCAAGGCCAAGGATGCGTGGGTGCTGTGGGCGCCGATTCCGTTCAGTTACCAGAGCATCAACTACGACCTGAAAGTCCCGGCCCCCGCACCGCCGTCGGCGGACAACCTGCTGGGCACCGACGATCAGGGCCGCGATGTACTGGCGCGGGTCATCTACGGCTTCCGGGTCTCGGTGCTGTTCGCCCTGACCCTGACCGTGCTCAGCTCGATCATCGGCGTGATCGCCGGCGCCTTGCAGGGCTTCTATGGCGGCTGGGTCGATCTGGCCGGCCAGCGTTTCCTGGAGATCTGGTCGGGGTTGCCGGTGCTGTACCTGCTGATCATTCTTGCCAGTTTCGTCCAGCCGAACTTCTGGTGGCTGCTGGGGATCATGCTGCTGTTCTCATGGATGAGCCTGGTGGACGTGGTGCGCGCCGAGTTCCTGCGCGGGCGTAACCTCGAATACGTGCGCGCAGCCCGGGCGCTGGGCATGCAGAACGGCGCGATCATGTTCCGCCACATCCTGCCCAACGCGATGGTTTCGACCATGACCTTCATGCCCTTCATCCTGACCGGCGCCATCGGCACCCTCACCGCCCTGGACTTCCTCGGTTTCGGCTTGCCCGCCGGCAGTCCGTCGCTGGGTGAACTGGTGGCCCAGGGCAAATCCAACCTGCAGGCGCCGTGGCTGGGCATGAGCGCGTTTGCGGTGCTGGCGCTGATGTTGAGTTTGCTGGTGTTCATCGGCGAGTCCGCTCGCGATGCCTTCGACCCGAGGAAGTGACATGAATCAGGACAATCTGATCGAAATCCGCGACCTGGCCGTCGAATTCGGCATCGGTGATCGCGTGCAACGGGTGGTCGAAGGCGTGAGTTTCGATATCAAGCGCGGCGAAACCCTGGCGCTGGTCGGCGAAAGCGGCTCGGGCAAGTCGGTGACGGCGCACTCAATCCTGCGCCTGCTGCCCTACCCGCTGGCGCGGCATCCGGCCGGCAGCATCAACTATTCCGGGCAAAACCTGCTGGAGCTGGGCGAAAAGACCATCCGTCACATTCGTGGCAACCGGATCGCGATGATCTTTCAGGAGCCAATGACCTCGCTCAACCCGCTGCACTCGATCGAGAAGCAGATCAACGAGGTGCTGGGCATCCACAAGGGCCTGACCGGCAAGGTCGCGACCAAGCGCACGCTGGAGCTGCTGGAGATGGTCGGCATCCCCGAGCCGCACAAGCGCCTCAAGGCCCTGCCCCACGAATTGTCCGGCGGCCAGCGCCAGCGAGTGATGATTGCGATGGCCCTGGCCAACGAGCCGGAACTGCTGATTGCCGACGAACCGACCACTGCGCTGGACGTGACCGTTCAGCTGAAAATCCTCGACCTGCTCAAAGAATTGCAGGCCCGATTGGGCATGGCGCTGTTACTGATCAGTCACGATTTGAACCTCGTGCGAAGAATTGCGCATCGTGTATGTGTCATGCAGCGCGGTTGCATCGTCGAACAGGCATCGTGCGCAGAGCTGTTCCGTTCGCCGCAGCATCCGTACACTCGGGAACTGCTTGGTGCGGAGCCCAGCGGAGGCCCGGCGAGCAATAAAATCGGGGCGCCGCTGCTTGAAGTCGAGGATCTGAAAGTCTGGTTCCCGATCAAGAAAGGCCTGCTCAAGCGCACGGTGGATCACGTCAAGGCAGTGGACGGCATCAATTTCAGCCTGCCCCAGGGTCAGACTCTGGGGATCGTGGGGGAAAGCGGTTCCGGCAAATCCACCCTTGGCCTGGCGATCCTGCGATTGATCGGCAGCCAGGGCGGGATCCGTTTTGAGGGCAAGCAGCTAGACTGCCTGACGCAGAGCGAAGTCCGGCCGCTGCGCCGGGAAATGCAGGTGGTGTTTCAGGACCCGTTCGGCAGCCTGAGCCCGCGGATGTGCGTGAATGACATCGTTGGCGAAGGCCTGCGGATCCACAGGATGGGCACCGCCGCCGAGCAGGAAGCGGCAATTATTGCGGCATTGAAGGAGGTAGGTCTGGATCCGGAAACCCGGCACCGCTACCCCCACGAATTTTCCGGTGGGCAGCGGCAGCGGATTGCCATTGCCCGGGCCCTGGTGCTCAAACCGGCGCTGATCCTGCTGGACGAGCCGACCTCGGCCCTCGACCGGACGGTGCAGCGGCAAGTGGTGGAGCTGTTGCGTTCACTGCAAGCCAAGTACAACCTGACGTATTTGTTCATCAGCCATGACTTGGCTGTTGTGAAAGCGCTGAGCCACCAGCTGATGGTGGTCAAGCATGGCCAAGTGGTCGAACAGGGAGACGCGCAAAGTATCTTTGCCGCCCCCCAACATCCGTATACACAGCAGTTGCTGGAGGCCGCTTTCCTGGCACCAGCCACTGCGCAATAACCTGAAAGAGGAGCAACACATGGGTTTTCTCGCCGGTAAGCGCGTACTGATCGTCGGTGTCGCCAGCAAGCTGTCCATCGCATCCGGCATCGCTGCCGCCATGCATCGCGAGGGCGCTGAGCTTGCCTTCACTTATCAGAACGACAAACTGAAAGGTCGCGTAGAAGAGTTCGCACAGGGCTGGGGTTCGAGCCCTGAGCTGTGCTTCCCGTGCGACGTGGCCAGCGATGAAGAAATCGCCAAGGTTTTCGAAGAACTGAGCAAGAAGTGGGACGGCCTGGACTGCATCGTGCACTCCGTCGGCTTCGCCCCGGGCGACCAACTGGACGGCGACTTCACCGAAGCCACCACCCGTGAAGGTTTCCGCATCGCTCACGACATCAGCGCCTACAGCTTCGTGGCCCTGGCCAAAGCCGGTCGCGAAATGATGAAAGGCCGCAACGGCAGCCTGCTGACCCTGTCCTACCTGGGCGCCGAGCGCACCATGCCGAACTACAACGTGATGGGCATGGCCAAGGCGTCGCTGGAAGCCGGCGTACGTTACCTGGCCGGCTCCCTGGGCCCGGACGGCACCCGCGTCAACTGCGTATCGGCCGGCCCGATCCGCACCCTGGCAGCTTCCGGCATCAAGAACTTCCGCAAGATGCTGGCCGCCAACGAAGCGCAAACCCCGCTGCGCCGCAACGTCACCATCGAAGAAGTCGGCAACGCCGGCGCCTTCCTGTGCTCCGACCTGGCGTCGGGCATCAGCGGTGAAATCATGTACGTGGACGGCGGCTTCAACACCACCGCCATGGGCAACATCGAAGAGTAATCTTCTGCTAGCCGCTAAAAAACCCGCCAGTTCTGGCGGGTTTTTTTGCTCGCGGGTCCCCTTCATCCCACGAAACCCAACACCTGCGCCGGCGGTTTACCCGCAGGATCAATCTCGTCAGCAGCAGCGATGATTCTCCCTGTATTGCTCTGGACGATGCAGTCATTCATGCGCCACCCCTCCAACCTGGCAACGCCTCCAACCCCGAAGTTATCATCGAGTTTACCGTCTTCCAGAATACGCAGAAGGGTCAGCACAAGGTCGGAACGCACCCCCACAATGATGCTTCCATCTGGTGGAACGACCACGTTTTGAATAGTCACGAAGCGTCCATTAATGTCGGTCCACAGTACTTGGCCATTGTTGAAACGGGGATCGGGCGTTCCATCATTCTGCAAGCGTACAGTTGCGACGCTAATTCCTTCGGCAGAGTGTACGGATGCCGCAAAGGTTATTCCGTGACGCGATACGCCTATGTTGTTAAATAAACTGAATCCCTCAGAAATCTTGTACAGACCGCCTGTTGCAAACCCTTTGTCCAACTTTCCGCTTTCGTCATAACTAGCCAGAACACTTTTGGCTTCTGATTCATTGCCGGTGGAGTTATCGAGCGATCCACTGACTATGAACCCTCCCTGCAGCTTCGGCTTGATGCTCTCGATACTCGAGTAGCGTGCGTTGTCGAATATGATCTTAACTTCGCCATTTCCACCGAATGTATCGTCAAGATCGCCATTAGGGAGATAGCAGCGGATGGTTCCACTCCCCTTAACGGGAGCTCCTGTTCCATCATGCAGAATGTGGCTTTGACCCAACAGGACACGCCCATCGGAGAGGGCACAACCCTTTGCTTCGTGAGTTGTCACACTTTGCCCAGGGTCAAGTGGAATGTCGGGAAAGATTTTCGTGCCAAAGACCAGATTCTGACTGCCGTGCTCATTGAACTTCGTGACTGCAGCTAACCGGTTAAAGCCATCGCCAGTGCTACCGATAGCAACGATACCGTCATCGTCTTGAATGGCAAGTTGACGCGAAGCGGAATATTTTGGCCCATATTGCCAAGGTGGATTCGCGAATGAAGGGTCGATAGAACCATCGCCGTAGGCCCGAATCAGCTTCAATCCGTCTCCCGAATCATGAACATAAACAATACGTCCAGTTTTTGTCTCCACCACGGAGCCGCAACTGCCTGGTCCGATATGAATGACTCCATTTTTGGCAAAAGTTGGATCCAGATCACCAGCATTGCGATGTGTTTTGGCCAGGGTTGACATGGGGTTTTCCTCTGATTGTCAATATTCTCCGCCCTGAGAAAAAACAACCAGTCTTCCCGACTCCGGCAGAATGTCTTTTACAGCGCCCACGCTAACGCCTGATAACAGATAAAGACACTGTCAGGACTGACAGTTGACTTTCATCAGAAAGGCTTTTCGCTTTCGATCTGCAGACATTTGCTGAACATTATTCGCAGCGGCAAGTTGCGGCAGCTGTATCGCTGGATGATCAATCGCATGCCGCCCGGTGCGATCGAACAGACGCACGCCCAAGGCCTGCTCCAGATTGCGGATCTGCGCGCTGACAGCTGATTGCGCCAGGCCGACATGCAGACCGGCCGCCGCAAACGTGCCATGCCGTGCCACCGCCAGAAAGGTTTTCAGTTCACGCAGCATGGGCGTCTAGACTGATCGAAATAATTTGAGCTCGGCGCAAAAACTATCGTCTTTCAATCGAAAAGCACGGCGCTAGACTCAGTTCATCCCAACCGTTGAAATACGCCTGCTGTGGGAGCGAGCTTGCTCGCGATGAGGTCAGCACTAGCAACGCTTCAACGCCTGCTTGTGCTCATACATTGCCGCATCCGCATCCGCCAGCAACTTATCCACGGTGTCATGGCGCTGCGGGTTGTATTCGATCTGGCCGACGCTGAAGCGAATCGCGTAGCCGCGGTGCAACGTGGCATTGCGCTCTTCGAGGATTTCCTTGAGTCGCGCCATGATCGCCGTCGTTTCGACATGGCTTGAGCCGGTCAGCAACGCCACGAACTCATCACCGCCTAGCCGTCCCACCACATCGCTCTCGCGAAAGGCGATGCGCAGCACATCGGCGAAAGTCTTGAGCGCGCTGTCGCCCTCGGCATGGCCGTAAAGGTCGTTGATCTGCTTGAAGTCATTGAGGTCGAAAAACAGCAGCGTTGCCGGTTTTTCCAGCCGTGCGCAGGCGTCCAGCGCGTGCTGGGCCAGCATCTTGAAGCCGCGACGGTTGGACAGAAGCGTCAGCTCGTCCATGCTCGCCATCTGCACGGCCATCAGTTCCTGCTCGGCCATGCCGGCCAGATCGCGCAACAGGGCACGCTCCTCTTCGTCGAGATCGCGGGGTTTGGTGTCGATCAGGCACAAAGTGCCCATCTTGTTGCCGCTGGGTACGGTCAGCGGATAACCGGCGTAAAACCGGATATTCGGCTCCCCGGTAACCAAAGGGTTGTCGTGGAAACGCTCGTCCTCTCGGGCGTCAGGTACCAGCATGAGCTCGTCCCTGAGAATCGCATGGCCACAGAATGAAACAGAGCGTGGCGTTTCGGTCGTGTCCAGACCCACGCAGGACTTGAACCATTGCCGCTCCTTGTCCACCAGCGTGACCAGCGCGATCGGCACGTTGAACAGCCGCTTGGCCAGTCGCGTCAGCCGGTCGAAGCGCTCTTCCGGTGCGGAATCGAGCAATTTCAAATCATGCAGCACTTGAACTCGGACAGCTTCATTGGCGGGTTTGCCGGGTACCAGCATCACACACTCCTTTGTCGTCGATGCAGTTGAGCGTAGCCCGAATCAGCGATGACTCAACCTCTCATTCGCCGGCCACCGGACACGGCCCGCCTGCATCGGCCCAAAGCTTGAACTGGGTCACGAAGATATCGTGCGGCACCGGCACCGGCGCGCGCCCTGCCCCGGGACTCCAGCCCCAGAGCACCAGTTTGTCCTCGCTGACGTGTTTGATCAGCGCGGCGAAATCGCGGTCACCGTTGCTGGCGCGGTCCTTGATCATTGCGCACAAACGATCCGGCGGCAGACCGATCCAGGCCATTTTGTGCGCGGCCGGCGGCAGGCTCCAGTGCGGCGCACCCGGTGGCGCGTGAGGGCCGTAACTGGCCGGCGGATTGCTTTCGGCGTGGCAGGTGGCGCAGGGCAAACCGGCGGCGCCCTTGCCGTCCATGCCGCGCACCACGTTCATCGCGTGGGGGATGCCGGCGTCGAACTGCAACGGCGAATCACCGGGAATGTGGCAGTTCTGGCAGCGCGGGCTCTGGAAGACTTTCTGCACCGTGCCGAAAGCTTTCAAGGCGTCCTGATCGTCGGCAAACAGATCCGAGGCGTAACCGCCCAGCCCAAGCAGAATCACCGTGCCCAACAACAGATGTCGTTTCATCTCACACCCCCGACATTTGCAGTGGCAGTTCCCGCAGGCGCTGCCCGGTCAGGGCGAACACTGCGTTGGCCACCGCCGGCGCCGTGGGCGGCACACCCGCCTCGCCGATGCCGCCGGGCTTCTCGCTGCTCGGCACGATGTGCACCTCGACCAGCGGCATTTCATTGAGCCGCAACACCTGATAGTCGTGATAGTTGGACTGAACGACATGGCCGTCCTTGAGCGTCAGTTTGCTGTGCAGCGCCATGCCCAGGCCGAAGGTGATGCACGACTCCATCTGCGCCGCGATGCTCTGCGGGTTGACCGCAATCCCGCAGTCCACCGCGCACACCACCCGATGCACGCGGATCGCCAGATTGTCCTGGGACACTTCCGCCACCTGCGCCACATAGCTGCCGAACGACTCATGCACCGCCACGCCCAGCGCATGGCCGTCCGGCAGCGGGGCTTTCCAGTTGGCCTTCTCCACCGCCAGGTTCAACACGCCGAGATGCCGGGCATGATCCTTGAGCAGCGTTCGTCGGTACTCCACCGGATCCTTGCCCGCCGCCGTGGCCATTTCATCGATCAGCGATTCCATGACAAACGCGGTGTGGCTATGGCCCACCGAACGCAGCCAGAGCACGTTGATGCCGGTGGTCGGCGAGTGCAGATCGACCTGATGATGGGCCAAGCCCTTGATGTACGGGCTGTCGGAAACGCCCTCGACCGACGTCTGGTCGACGCCGTTCTTGACCATGGTTTTCTCGAGCATGGTGCCGGCCATGATCGATTGCCCGACCAGCACATGCTGCCAGGCCAGCGGCAGGCCGTCGGCGCCGAGGCCGATTTTCGCCTGATGCAGAAACATCGAGCGGTAGTAACCACCGCGAATATCGTCTTCGCGCGACCACACGGTTTTCACCGGCATCGCCGCAGCCTTCGCCACTTGCACCGCTTCGGCGACAAAGTCCGAGGTCGGGTTGGCTCGGCGACCAAAACCACCACCGAGAAATTCGGTGTGGATCTCCACCTGCTCCGGCTTGAGCCCGGTGATCTTGCCGGCAACCATCTGATCCAGCGTCTGGAACTGGGTACCGGTCCAGATCTCGCACTTGTCGGCGCTGATCTTCACCGTGCAGTTGAGCGGCTCCATCGGCGCGTGGGCCAGATACGGCACGCTGTATTCGACGTCGATTTTCTTCGCTGCCTTGCCGAAATTGCCCTTGGCATCGCCGGCCTGCGCCGCCGAGGTGCCCGGTGTGGCCGCCAGTTTGCGGAAACTCGCCAACAGCTTTTCACTGCTCAGATCAGCGTTCGGCCCCAGGTCCCAATCGACTTTCAGCGCATCGCGACCGAGTTTCGCTGCCCAGTAATGCTCGGCGACCACCGCCACACCGGTCGGCACTTGCACCACTTTGTGCACGCCGGGAATCGCCAACGCCTCAGCGCCTTCGAAGGATTTCACCGTGGCGCCGAACGCCGGCGCTCGGGCAACCATCGCGGTCATCAATCCGTCGAACTGCACGTCCATGCCGAATTTGGCGCGACCGGTGATTTTTTCCGGGGTGTCGAGGCGTTTGGTGGGTTTGCCGATGACTTTCCAGTCCTTGGCTTCTTTAAAGGTGATCGACTTCGGATCCGGCACCGGCAGTTGACCGGCGGCGTCCGCCAGCTCGCCGTAGGTGGCGCGGTTGTCGCCGGCAATCACCACGCCGGCTTCGGTGCGAATCGTCGACGGCGCCACGTTGAAGCGCTTGGCCGCCGCCTCGATCAGCATCTGCCGGGCGGTGGCGCCGGCGAGGCGGTAACGGTCGAACTCCATCCAGGTTGAAGTGGAGCCGCCGGTAATCTGCATTCCGCCAAAACCGGGCATGCCGTAATCCGCCGCCGAGGCTGGCGAGTGCTCAACGCGAATCTTCGACCAGTCGGCGTCCAGCTCTTCGGCGATCAACATGGTCAGGCCGGTCCAGATGCCCTGGCCCATTTCCGAATGGCCGAGCAGCACGGTGACGCTGTTATCTGCCGCTATGCGCAGGAACGCGTTCGGCGCAAACACCTTGCCTTCATTCTCGGCCGCCATGGCAAAGCGGTTGCCGCCA
The DNA here is from genome assembly GCF_002113205.1 of Pseudomonas sp. B16(2017). NCBI lineage: Bacteria > Pseudomonadati > Pseudomonadota > Gammaproteobacteria > Pseudomonadales > Pseudomonadaceae > Pseudomonas > Pseudomonas sp. B16(2017). The sequence goes on along the minus strand of NZ_NEKA01000015.1, from coordinate 80,684 downwards.
GGCACCACGAACGCCACCACCAGACCACCGCCAAGCACGGCGCTGCCCTTGAGAAATCCGCGACGGGATACTGGACTGTTCATCACCCACCTCCCTTCGTTCAGCCGATGTCGGCAGCACGTTTGACCGCCGCGCGGATTCTTGGATAGGTGCCGCAGCGGCAGATGTTGCCGGAGAGCGCCTGATCGATATCGCTGTCGGTGGGTTTGGGGATTTTCGCCAGCAACGCGGCGGCGGACATGATTTGCCCGGACTGGCAGTAACCGCATTGCACCACGTCCAGTTCGGCCCAGGCCTGCTGCACCGGGTGCAAACCGTCGCTGGACAGGCCTTCGATGGTGAGGATTTTCTGGCCATGGGCGACAGCCGTGGCCGGGGTGATACACGAGCGCAGCGGTGCGCCATCGACGTGCACGGTGCAGGCACCGCACTGGGCCATGCCGCAGCCGAATTTGGTACCGGTCAGGTGCGCGACATCGCGCAGGACCCAGAGCAACGGCATGTCCGCGGGGACATCGAGCTCCTGATCCTTGCCATTGATGTTCAAGGTCAGCATCGGGGATTTCCTCAGACTCACGGTGTTCTGAAGGGCGCTGCTACGGCCATCGTTGGCGGTGCGCGCCTCGGCTTATCCCTTTCAGCTAAGCGCATTTTGACCCGACGACCAGCCGCCGCGACCACCGGTCATCCGGCACCGTTCGGAAAATCATCGATCAGGGTGTCGTTTTTGCTCCTACAGTTGATACCGCTTGTCACCGCAAGAACTGCCCTTTCACACTTTCCAGGAGTCGCGAACATGGGATTTGTCACAACGAAAGACGGCGTCGAAATCTTCTACAAGGACTGGGGGCCCAAGGACGCCCCGGTCATTCACTTCCACCACGGCTGGCCGCTGAGCGCGGACGACTGGGATGCGCAGATGCTGTTCTTCCTGGCGCAGGGATTCAGGGTCGTGGCCCATGATCGACGGGGCCACGGACGTTCGAGCCAGGTCTGGGACGGCCACGACATGGATCACTACGCCGATGATGTGGCGGCGGTGGTCAATCATCTGGGGACGCAGAAAGCCGTGCATGTGGGCCACTCCACCGGTGGCGGCGAAGTGATTCACTACATCGCCCGGCATGGCGAGGATCGGGTATCGAAAGCCGCGATCATCAGCGCCGTGCCGCCGCTGATGGTGAAAACCGAGAGCAACCCCGGCGGCCTGCCCAAATCAGTGTTCGACGATCTTCAGGCGCAACTGGCAGCCAATCGTGCGCAGTTCTATCGCGACGTGCCCAGTGGGCCGTTCTACGGCTACAACCGCCCCGGCGCCAATCCATCCGAAGGGATCATTGCGAACTGGTGGCGCCAAGGCATGATCGGCAGCGCCAAAGCTCACTACGACGGCATCGTTGCCTTTTCCCAGACCGACTTCACCGCTGATCTTAAAAGCATCTCGATCCCGGTGCTGGTGATGCACGGCGACGATGACCAGATCGTGCCTTATGAAAACGCCGGCTTGCTGTCGGCGAAACTGCTGAAAAACAGCACGCTGAAGATCTATCCGGGCTTCCCCCACGGGATGCCGACCACCGAGGCTGCGACGATCAACGCGGATTTGCTGGCGTTCATTCGCGGCTGATCATATCCGCCGGGGTCAGGCGCCCTGCCTGACCCCGGCTATTCTTCGGTTCGCCCCGTTCTGTCGCGATCGCGCACGTAGTGTCTGGCCAATGGAAAGGCCGGTAACCAAGACTCGCGACGCACCGTCCACAGCTCGTACGTGGGCTGGCATTGATCCGGTGCATCCAGCGCGCCGAGATTGACCTCCACTTCATCGCCACTGCGGCCAAACACCGACGAGCCACAGCGCGGACAGAAATGCCGCCCCGCGTAGTCATGGGTCTCGCCGCTGATCGTCACCGCCGCCTCGGGAAAGATTGCCGACGCGGCAAACAGCGCGCCCTGGTGTTTGCGGCAGTCAAGACAATGGCAAACGCCAACCCTGTAGGGTCGCCCTGACGCCTCGATCCGCACTTCGCCGCACAGACAACCGCCGGTCAATCGGTCCATGGGACACCTCCGCCTGAAAATGGAATATCCGGTGAGTGAAAATAGCAGCCCATTGGGGGAACGCTTACAATCGTGGCCCATTAACACTATCCAGGCAGACCAGTCCTTTCATGGCGCTCGATCCTCTCACGATGCTCACCATTTCCACCGCCCTGGCCGCGGCGGCCGCCCTGTATCTGGCGGTCGAATGGCGCAGTATCCGCGAATCTTCCCTGCTGCTGTGGAGCGCCGGTTTCGCCACCATCACCGTCGGCTCTAGCCTGGCCCTGCTGCGCGCCAACGGCTATCCGCTGATCGGCATCTGGTTCGCCAACGGCTTGCTGGTGGTCGCGCACTGGCTGTTTCTGCTCGGGGTCGCGCGGTTTACGCAGCGACGGTTGTCGCGGGCCTGGTACTTGATGTTCCTGCTCTGGCTTTCGTTGCTGCTGTTACCGGAAGACCCGTCGTGGTCGAAGATCATGCTGATGGCCAACTCGCTGCTGGTGGCCGCATCGATGCTGCGGGCCAGCCTGTTGCTGCGCCCTCATGGCAAGTCGTTGAGCGTCGGCGCGGTGCAGTTGCGTTATGTGTTGCTGATCCACGGCGCGTTCTATTTCACCAAGGCGATCATCGCGGTGATTCCAGGCACGCTGATCGATCTGGCGTCGCTGCGCGGCGAGATCATTCAGATTTCCCTGGTAGAGGGCGCGATGGCGATCATGCTGATCGCGCTGTCGATGACCGGCACCGAGCGCTACCGGCGGGAAAAACAGATTGCCGAACTGGCCGCCCGGGACCCGCTGACCGCGCTGTACAACCGCCGCGCCCTGGAAGTCCGCGCACCGCGCCTGCTCGACGAAGTCTCCAGCGCCCGCCCGGGCGCGCTGCTGCTGATCGACATCGACAATTTCAAACTGATCAACGACCTGTACGGCCACACCGCCGGCGACCGGTTGCTCATCGCCCTTAGCGAAATGATCCGCGCGGTGCTGCCCAAAGGCGCACTGGCGGCGCGGTTGGGCGGTGACGAATTCGTGATGCTGCTGGGCGATGCGTCCCACGCCCAGATCATGGATCTGGGCTGTGCGCTGCGTAAGCAGTTTCAGCAGATGACTTCCCAGAGCTACACCACCCCGCAGGCCGTCACCCTGAGCATCGGCGCCAAAGTGTTCGATCAGCCGCCGGCCAGCCTCGCAGCGTTGATCGAACAGGGTGACAGCGCGCTCTACGAATCCAAGCGCGGCGGTCGCAACCGGATTCAACTGGCCGACTACACCTGACCTATCCTTGCCTGCATCCCGTGATCCCGGAGTCCGTCATGTCCTCGCCTGAATCCACCCTGCTCCAGAGCTGGCACCACAACGCCCGGGCCTGGACCGAAGCCGTGCGCAGCGGCGCCATCGAGAGTCGCCGGCAGGTGACCGATCAGGCCATGTTGCTGGCGGTGATGGGGCGCCAGCCGGAGCGCGTGCTCGATCTCGGATGCGGTGAGGGCTGGCTGTTGCGGGCGCTGGCCGAGCGAGGATTGGAGGCGGTCGGCGTAGACGGCGATGTGACGCTGGTCGAGGCCGCGCGAGTGGCCGGTTCATCGCCCGTGCAGGTCGCCAGCTACGAAGACTTGGTTGAGGCGAAGGTCGACATTGGCCGCGATTACGACCTGATCTGCGCCAATTTTTCCCTGCTGCATCAGGACATCATTCCGCTGCTCGCGGCGATGCATGCACTGCTCGTGCCGGGCGGTGCGTTGGTGATCCAGACGCTGCATCCGTGGTCGGCGGCCGCCGGTGATTATCAGGATGGCTGGCGGGAAGAAACCTTCGACGGACTCCAGGGCGATTGGCAGCCGATGCCGTGGTATTTCCGCACCTTGTCCAGCTGGCTCAATGCGCTGGACATGGCCGGCCTGCAGTTGACCGGCCTGCGCGAACCGCAACATCCGCAAAGCCCGGTGCCGCAATCGTTGCTGATGATTGCCGAGCGTCGCGGGTAAAAACGCTAGAGCCTCGGCTTGAGCAGAATCCCGGTGTAATGCCGCACAAACAGCGCGAACCCTGCGCACCAGAGCACCACGGACAGCCCCAGCCCGAGACTGGAAAACGGCACCAGCAACACCCGGCAACCCGCGGCGATCAGCACCAGCGCAAAGCCCGACACCATGCCTTTCGAAGGCTGTAACAACCGGCCGGTATGCCCAAGGCTGACCCGCGCGATCATCGCCAGAATCAACCCGCCTACCCCGCCGACCGCCAATGCATGGGTCGCCAGGCTTTGCTGGCCGATCAAGCCCAGATGCCACAGCGCCATGGCCCCGGTTGCCAACGCCATCCAGGCGTAAGCCAGGTACAGCGACCAGAGCAGCGGCACCCGCCAGATCCCGCGATCATGCCAGCGGATCAGCCGCATCAACTGCAAACTGTCGGTCAGCACGAACAGCCCCACCAGCCACCACCGTGGCGAATCATTGAGGCCTGCCGCAAAAGTGACGGCGGTCAGCAGGCTGCCGATCAGCAGCAAGCGGTTTGGCAGTGGATTGGCGGCCGGTGCCGGTGGACGGTTCAAGCCGCGCTGGATGAAGAACGGAATCACCCGCCCGCCAATCACGGTCATCAGCGCCGCAATAAGCCACAACGCGCCCAGCACGCCTTGGCGCTGCAAACCGGCGTCATCGTTGAACAAGCCAATCAAGGTCAGCGCCTGACAACCCGCCATCAACCCGAGCACCAGCACAATCGGGTAATTGTCGCGTTTGCGCGCGGCGATCAGGTCCCGCGCCAGCATCACCGCCAGCAGCGGCAGAAAACCCCATTGCAGCGCAAGAATCAGCCCGGTCGACAACGGCAGCCACCAGGCCACACGCCCGAGCAGCCAGACCGACACCAACGCGATCAACGCCCCGCCGCGCACGCCGGGAATGCCGGTCCAGTTGGGCACCGCCGTCAGCAGAAACCCGGCAACGATCGCCGCCGCGAAACCGAACGGCATTTCATGTCGATGCCAGGCAAGCATGCCGCCCGCCGGCTGCAAATCGAACCAATGGCCGTAAAGCCACAGGCCCCAGATCAGGATCGCCAGCGCGGCGAATCCGGCCCCAGCCAGAAACAGCGGCCGGAAGCCCAGGCTGAACAGCGGTGCTTCAGCGAGACTACGCATGTTCACGCCACCACGGCGGCGTGATGCTGGCCCAGCCGATATTGAGACAGGAGCCGCATCACGTAGCCGATTTTCAGCAGCGTCGGGCCGATGATGGTCATCGCATGCATCACCACCAGCAGCGCAATCGGCATGTGGCCCTGATACAGATAAGCGCCGTAGATTCCGGCCAGCAACATGACCAGACCGGCGACGAGCACCTTGCTCGACAGGTGCAGAACGTTCAGCGGATTCTCGAAGAAAGTGAACATGTTTCGTACTCCTGAGCGGATCAGTTTGTACGATTGATATATCAACTCTTGTGCCAGATTTTTTATCTTTATAAATCAGCTAGATAATCCATAAGAAGTCAATATGACTCGACCAGGAAAGAGTCATATTGACTTCTATGTTTGTCATAACGACAACAATCGCCTTCAGGGTTGCTTTGCGTAAGCCCCTCTGAAATCAGAGAACTCGCCGGCCCCCTCCACTTGCACCGCTCCGTCGAGCAGCCGCAATCGATAGAGTGGCTCGGCGATCTGATCCTGACCAATCACCAGATTTCCCGCCTGCAACGGCCACTGCCGGTTCTCCTGACGGGGTGGTTTGCCCGGTTGCGTCACGGCCATCTGGATCAACGCCTGCTCACCCGCGCCCGTCGCGGTGGCCGGCACGATTTTGATCGTCAGCCACGCCGATCGCTCGTCCGGCGCCATCATCACGTAACGTCCTTCACGCTGATCGCCCGGGGGCGTCTGAAACTTTTGCGGTGCAACCCGAAACGCCGTCGGCCGCGCTTCGAAGATCAGAGACTTGTCGCCGTCGTGCCATGTTCCGCCCTGAAAGCCGTGCTCATCAGGCTCACCTGCCACGTACCAGTCGCCGGTGACACGGCCCTGGGCGTCCAGCTCATGCAGCAATACAGCTCCGTCATCGTAGGTCTCGCCCACCAGCCGGATCGGTTGGCCATTGCCCGTTTTCGTATAACGAACCTCGCCAATGTAGACGCCACCCAGCATCTGCCACCACAGCTCGAATGCGATCTTGCCGTCAAGCTTGCCCCGCAGCATCACCGGCGCTTCACCCACGGGCCCCTCAAGGCGACGCTGTTCCAGCCATTTGCGGTCCCTCAACTCCCGCTGCGTGACGTCGGTATACCCCGCCGGCATCAGCGGGCTGCCTTCGGACGGCCGCTGCGTCACCTCTATGGTTTCGGTCACCTTGACCGGCGAATTGTTCTGCACCAGCCAGGTACGGCTCTGGCGCCAGCAGCAACCGCTTTTCGCGTGAGAGACCACGCGATGAGCGGCGGAATCGACTTCGAACAATCCCAGATACGGTTCGCGAGTCAGCTCCGACAATGCCTTGTTCGGCACCAGTACCGGGCTCGACGGATCGAACAGATAGATGTCGTAGGACGCCGCGCCGTAGCCACCGTCGTTACCGTTACGGAGCGCCAGATCCTGGTGTCCATCGAAATTGAAGTCGCCAAACACCACCAAACGTTGCTCTTCGCATCGCAAGGCCTTGGCTGAATCGTTGAGCGCGACCAGGTCGACGGCATCGGCCGTGTCGATTCGTTGCAACACTTCGCCACTGGACTTGTCGCGCAGGATGACTTGTGCCGCCACTGGCTCGAAGTTCTGCGTCGGTGGATGCTCGATGGTCACATCGACACTGTACCTGTTTGCCGGATCCGAGAGCTGACAGCTCAACGGTTCGGCACTGGCCGACACGGCGGCAAACAGGCAGAAAAAAATCCATGTACGAGAGGCAACCATGATGCAGAGCGTCCTTGCGGCAAAATCGGGGCGGCAAGTCTAACGACAAACGTTTTTGGGCGCACTTGTCGATCTATGGCGCCTACGACCCGCTTCGGACTGACTACGCTATTAAACCAGCGTGTCCAACCTGCCGAGGATGACTGCCATGCAACGCTTTCAAAAGCTGACGCCGTGCCTGTGGTTCGACGATCAGGCGGAAGCGGCGGCGAAGTTTTACTGCTCGATCTTCGATCATTCGAAAATCACCGCCCTCACCCACTACAGCAAGGTCGGCCAGGAATTCCATGGCCGCCCGGAAGGCTCGGTGATGACCGTCAGTTTCGAACTCGACGGCCAGACCTTCACCGGGCTCAACGGCGGCCCGGTGTTTACGTTCAACGAGGCGATTTCGTTTCAGGTCAACTGCCAGAACCAGGAGGAAGTCGACCATTTCTGGGGTAACCTCAGCGCCGGCGGGCCGGTGCAAGCGCAGCAATGCGGCTGGCTCAAGGACAAGTTCGGCGTGTCGTGGCAGATCGTGCCGGTGGCGTTCATGCACATGATGACCGACCCCGACCAGACCAAAGCCCAACGGGCAATGCAGGCCATGTTCGGGATGAAAAAACTCGACATCGCCGAACTCGAACGAGCCTTCGCCGGCCAGAGCTAATACACTCGGGCACTGGCCTGCCGAGAACCCCAACAATGAAACACGCTGCCGCCAAAAACTCCGAACAAGCCCCGCGCTTCTGGCGCGACGACGCCCTGCCCTTCATCGAAGCGCGGGCGATCGCCGACGGGCGTGAGGTCTGCTATTCACGACACTCCCACGCGCACTTTTCCATCGGCGCGATCACCGCCGGGCGCAGCACCTATGTGCATGAGCAATCCTCGTTCGAGGTGGCGGCCGGCACGGTGGTGCTGATGAATCCGGGGGACGTGCACGCGTGCAACCCGATCGATGATCAGCCGTGGTCGTATTTGATGTTGTATGTGGAAACGCCGTGGCTGACGGATCTGCAGCACCAGTTGGGGTTCAGCGCGGAGCTTGAGTTTCGGCGGTTTGCCGATACCCATTTGAATGACGCCCGCCTGTTTCGCGACTTGAATGGGTTGTACAGCGTGTTGGTCGACGATCAGCAAGACGTGCTGTGCAAGCAGAGCGCAGCGGTGGAGTTTTTCAGCGAGCTGCAACTGCGCCTGAACCCCATCGAACAACCCATCCGCGAACCGAATTTCAAACTCGAACGTGCCGCCGACTTCATCCGCCAGCACTGCACCGACCTGCTCAGCCTCGACGACATCTGCGCCGCTGCCGAACTGTCACCGTCGTACCTGATCCGTGCTTTCAAACAGCACTTCGGCATGACGCCCCATGCGTTTTTGGTCAACCAGCGCATCCAGTTCGCCCGCGAGCGTCTGCGGCGCGGGCAGTTGATTGCGGATGTGGCGCTAGAGGCGGGGTTTGCCGATCAGGCGCATTTTCAGCGGGCGTTCAAGCAGCATTTGGCGGCTACGCCGGGGCAGTATCGGGGGTGAGAACCGTGCAGCTTTAATGCTGTTCTCGCTCCCGTGAATCAGACAACAAACTCGAAATTGTCCACGATAAGGTTGTCTCTCAAAGTACCGGCAATCTCGACGGTTCTGATCCCGGGCACAGTGAAGAGCATTTGTGCCGTCGCTGGAATATTAAGCAGTTGCATGGGTCTGGTTTCCAGCAAATTACCGTTACCGTCGTAACTGTAAGCCGTAGCGGGACGCAGCGTGGACGTGTACCAGAAGCTGACCCGAGAGTAAGTTGACTTGAGCCGAAACTGCGTGCGCTCCGTGGACTGATTATTGGGACTGATAAAAACGAAATGCCCTGAAATCGGCGGCATCGGGTAATTGTAAGTACCGATCGCCACGGCACCAGGCCCTGTAAACGAGATAGTCATGGTCGGGCAATCAATGATTTGCCCGGGTTGAACAATCACTTGCTGTGGCACTGTTTCGAAGTTCTCGCCCAACGCCTGCTGGCTGACCGTCAACCTCCACTCGGAGGTCGGCAACGAACTGGCATTTGCGCGCAGTTGGTAGTGATGCCCCCCCAGAGCTAGACCCTGAAACTGCTCGACGAATGCACCACTGGCATTGAATTGACTGTTCGGCTTACTCACAACAACGTTATTGTCGAGTATCTCGAATGGACTATGGGGCACGCCATCCCGACTTATCAGCTCAATGCCCGTGGATGAAGTTTGTCCCCCGTTCAAAATAGGGGTTCCACCGGGATAAGTAGTGCACCCGGCGAAGCTTGGAGTCTGGCTTGTCATGGAAACGCTCCTTGTTGGCAGGTAGGCCGACGCAGCATTGACCACATTCGACATATGCCATCGAACACCCACCGGCCAGAGTCACGCTACTGTCAACTCTGACAGTAGCGATGAGTGGTCATGGTGGTTCATCCGCTTTTCCAGACAGAAAAAAACGGCCTGCAGGCCGTTTCTTGTTCAACGCATCAGACAGTCGACTCCGCTGTCACCTCCAGATTATCCAGCGCCCGATTCACCGCCAGCTCCCCCAGCATGATCAGTTGCGCAATCCCCAGCAGCACATGCCGATGCGAGCCGTCCACCAAGCCGGCGAAGTCGGTGGCCATGGTTTTGGCCGAGGTCAGGGTTTCGCAGGCGTCGGCCAGCAGTTCTTCGCTGTCGATGCCGGGGGCGATGAGGTAGCGGGTGTTGGGTTTGAGCAGCGGTTTTCGGGGGAGCAGCGGATTGAGGTAGTGATCGAGGGCGCATTCGGCGGCTTCGTGGAATTTCTTGGAATCGAGGGTTTCGTAGGGCGAAGTCGGGTCGGTTTCAGGCGGGTTTGGCGTTGGTTTGATCATGGTAAAACTCCCTGATTGATGGAGCTGCCACGATTCGCTGCGAAACGAAGGGAGGTGACAGCTGTACGCGGGTTCGCAGACCGGGAATCAAGGAACCCGGCATACCCGAAGGTATCCCGCGCACAACCGCCATTACGCGATCAGCCAAAAAAGCTGAACGGAAACGACGCTCTGGGCGCCTTGATTGATCCGGGCTGCGAAACCCGATCGCTGATTCGTCAGCGACCGATCCACAATAGAACCCGCCCCCAAGGCGCACAAGCCGGCGGATTCTGGCGGATGCGTAGGCAGCGGCGCAAGGTGTTGTGGCTTGCCGGAAGTATTCTTAAACACCTTTAAACCACCCCAGCCAGTCCTCCGTTGCGCCACAGTTGATTGCTCCCCCACTCTTTTTCGTACCATTTCAAATCTGTATTCAGAGCGCTCAACTGGGTTTACCCGGTCACTTTCATAAGTCTACACACCCGGAAAGATATACATATTTATCGCCGACAAAGCTTCAGGTCTTTAAAAACAGTCTCTCCCTCCTTATTCGCGCCACCACAAAGAAACACTTCGAACATTAATCCACGCCAACTTTTCTCCTTGGCGCCTTACTCTAAAAACCTGTCTACCGCACAAGCATGACAATCAATAAACAACCACCACATCTCATTTATTTCGCTATCAGAGAATGGATTCTGAATCATGAAGCCAATGGACAACTATCTTTACGATTCCAAAAACACACTTCAAAAGAAGACAGTAAGCCAGACCATTACAAACTTTATCAGTGATAAATACGCCAATGAACGTCTTGGCTGGAAATGGGATGAAATTCTGGTTCCGTGCGTGGAGGACAGCATATTTGAGCGAATTCATCGCAGCGGTAAACTTTCGCTTTCCATACTTCTTCGCCACGACGATTTTCACTTTGTCCGCGCTCGCCACCAGATTCCGGACAACGCGATTTTTCTGCTGGATGAGCGAGGCCGGCTCTACTTCAGTCATCGAAGCTCGGTTTCCAGCAACGACCGACCTGCTACCCCGTTTGTTTCTCTCCGGGATATCACCGTGGATGTCGCAGGTCAGGCGGACTTCGAAGACGACCTGCGGTTATTGGCCAGGGTCGCCGCATCCAGCGGCGGATGGATCGTGTCAGGAGACGACATCAGTGTCGGCCAATGGCTGCGATTCAACGGATTGCAAGTACCGACAAACGAACAAGAGACCCGTGACTTGCTGGACCTGTTGAACTTCTCGACATTGCCCGAGCCCCCGAAGTATGGAAACTATTGGCAATTACTGGACGCGCCAGACACGTCGCCATTCAAGCTTGAGGGAAACAACCGGGCAATCATTCTTGATCTGAAACAAAGTTTTACCCTGTATTCTGAAGCCGTCATCAATGTCCTCGGCAGACGCGTGCTGATTGAGACCGGAGCAAGCGACGGCGCTACAACCAGCATGGACTACCGCCTTCAACAATTGCTCGAAAGTGCAGCGTCCCGGCACGGGCAAGATTATCTGTCCCGACTGGGCTGGCTTAATGAAGCAGCTGCCACCCAACAATCGACTGAACTCGCAGAGCAACTGGCGGTTGCCGCGATATTGCTTGATCTCGACCCGACGCTCGATATCACCAATACCCACTTCGCCGGGTTCGATCTGTATTCCAGACGTTACTTCAAACAGCATCCGACCCAGGTTCGAACGGAACTGGAAGCGCATCTGATCAAGAACCTGCACGTCGCGCCTGCGCTCGCCCCGTTGGTATCACAAATGATCCTGGCAGGCATGGCGCCGGAATATCTTTTTACCGACTGGCCGCCCAGCCTGCAGATGGGGACACCGGCCTGGGTGATCGCTACGCAAGCTGTGCATCTGGTAGAAACGCTGGTACCCGGTGTCAGCCGCCAATTGACCTATCAGCATCTGATGGGATTCAGCCAGTCAACGAAATCACTCGCGCCACTGGCTGCTTTGCAGGCCGAAGGCTCAGTGGATCCGGTGGTGACCTGGGCATGGATGAACGAACTCATCAATCGGGATGCACAAGGCAACTTCAGCGCAAAGGACATCAAGCACGCCATACGCGAATATGATCAGTACGTCGACATGATGCTGGAAGCTGTCGAACGATTTTCCAGGCCATTGCCCGACCGTAGACAACTGGCTCTGCAAGAGCTGAAGTCACAGGAACGAAATTGCGACCCCAATGAACTGCTGGTGAAACATCGCGGCAGTGGCGGTGGTGCCGGCAGGAAAGTATCGGTGCTGGATCTTTACATGGGAGATGAGCTTCACACTCAAGATTGGGACCGAATCAAAGGCACCAGTATCTACAAATCCTTTCCGTCCCTGCCCTCTCTGTTTCCCGTCGCCGAACTTTATGAAACAGAAACATCCCGCAGCTTCAATGCCATTGTCGAAGGCCTGAGACGCAACGCCCAGATCGCCATTTCCAATGTGTTTCTACAGGATTCGGAATTTTTCAAACAAGCTGCAATTGGCGTTTACTGCGTTCAGAAAATCAACTACATACCCGCAAGAACCAACGGACGCGGTGGTGTCAGACCTGCCACCTACACCCCTGGCGAAATTGGGCGTTACGGCGTCATTTTGTGCGCACATCACAACCACACCATCAAATGCTTTGAGTTGTTTCCATTGCGCATGGAGTGTCGCTACAACCCGGATTTGACAAGTTTCTTTTCACCGCTGGTTTCCGGCGGTTTCTTCAATCTCGACAGCCGATTCGCCGATCAACGAGAAATGACAAAAGTTCCTGTCGATCTGAAGGCCTACTTAACGAACGTAGCCCCCTCGGTCGGCCTTAAAAGGAGAATCAACGTACGCAAGATTGGTGTGCTTGCTGCTGCCAGTGTCTACACCGATGACTACGATCCGATTCCCTCTTTCAGCTCTGAACGCATTGTGGCGCTTGCGCGCCTGATCGCCGAAAAGAACCCTTACATCACCGAAAGCGAAATTCACCAACTGGGTCTCAATCAAACCGTACGGGAAAAGGCGATTGAAAAGACCGATGCCATCTTCAACGTGATTCTCAACCTGATCATTCCCTTCAAGGGCTGCGTGGAAGGACTGAGCTCAGGGGATCCAAAAAAACAGAATGGTGCAATTTTCGACTGCATTGTCGATGCCGCCGTACTGGCGATGACCGTTTTCACTGCGCCTGTGGCGATCGCTGCCGCCGCCAGCAAAGCTGCGGCCATCGCCGGCAAACTGCTGTCCGCTTCGCGGGTTCTGGCAAAGACGGCCCTCAGCCTGTTCAATCCGTTATCGGGTTTGCCGCAACTGCTCAAGGCGGGTGGCAAACTGATCGGACGAGGGCTGACGAAACTGAGCGGCCATACGCTCTCACTGGCACATCAAGCCAAGCAGCAACTCAGGTTTCTGACCGGTGCCAACAGCTACGACCTGATCAAAGCCATTGAGCACACCGGCTCGGCTACCCAACTTCGAACGTCGCTGGATACCGTCGCTCACGCTCGAGCACTGTTCAAAAATGATCTCATAGAGGATGCGCATCAGGTTCTGCAGAAACTGCATGCAAACGACGCAAAACGATTGAGCAAGATTCCCGAGTCGGAGATCGCGCACCTGCTGGAAAAGACATTGGGCGACATTGCACGCCAGTCCGACGCGGCCCAGTCGTTGAAGAAAGTGCTGGATCCACAAGTGGTCGAAAGTCTGATCAGGCAACAGGCGAAAAAATATACGCTGGCTAATCTCCACCAGTTCAGCAATCACAAGACACTGCCCGAGTTGTTCGAAACGACGTTGACCATTGAATACAAAAACCTGCAGTTCATGCACAACCACCAGCGCACACTGCTGACCATGGATTTGGGCAAGGCGCCATTCGACAGCATACTGGATGAACTGAAGTTCAATCCCGCTGGGCTGACCGATAACACAGAGCGCGCCGCGGCCTGGATTGTTCACGCATCCAGTTCTCGTAACGACGTCGATCGTGTGACGGACCTTCTGCTCGAATTCAGCCGTAACAACAAGCCACTGAACGATCCGGCGGTATACGCCGAGCTGCACAAACGCATTGCTCCCAAGGATGCCGGCGGCTTGCGCAGCCCAACGGGGGAGGCACGCTATCCTTCCAATGTTTCAGGCGCAGCGTTGCTGGAACAACACGCCAAATCTCTGGATCCTGAGGGCGAACATTTTTCCCGGCAGATGCTGGGGGCGATGCTCGGTTATCACAGCTTTGTCGATGGCAACGGGCGCACGGCGCGAGCGGTGTATGCGATTGCGGAGCTGCGCAAAAATCGCTTTCATCCTTTAGGTAAAGCGGCTGAAGACGCCCTGAGCGGACTGAACTGATTCAACCTGCAAATACCCGTGGGAGTGATTCCCACGGGGCTTGAGGCGCCAGCAGGTAAATCGCACTCACCGCCAACAGCAGCGCCATCACCCGGTTGAACAAGCGCATCCCCGCCGGATTCCCTAGATAACCGCGCAAGAAGGTCCCGGCATATGCCCAACACCCCACCGACAGATAACAGATCACCAGATACACCGCCGCAAACTGCCACACCAGCCGCGCTTCGCCATCGGCGACAAACGCGCCCATCCCCGCCACGCACGCCAGCCAGGCCTTGGGATTGAGCCATTGCATCACTGCGCCATAGAGCATTGATGGCGCACGTTTCGATTCGCCTGCACTCAACTGGCCGTCATCGGTGGCCAGTTTCCAGGCCATGAACAGCAGAAACGCGACCCCGGCCAGTTGCACCACACGGGTCAGTGACGGCCACAGTTCCAGCACTTCATGCAATCCCAGCCCCATCAACACCAGCAGCAACACAAACCCCAGCGTCGCCCCGGCCACATGCCGTTGGCTGGCGCGAAAACCGAACTGCGCCCCCGAACTCAACGCCACGATATTCACCGGCCCCGGGGTAATGGACGCGGCCAGGGCAAACGCCGCCATCGACACAATCAGACTCATCGCACACCTGCTTCAAATCAAGGAACAAGGCACCCACGGTAGCCAACAGACACCGGACGGTATTGAAGGAAATTACCCCCGCACGCGCAGAACCACTACGCTCTGGCTATGCGACCACTTTGACCAGGAAGTCTGCCCGCGATGATTCTGATTCTTTTGCCCTCCGCCGATTACGACCCGACCGAAAGCAGCGTGCCCTGGCAGACGATGCGCAATGCGGGCATCGAAGTACGTTTTGCCACGCCGCAAGGCTTGCCTGCCCACGCCGATCCACGGTTGGTGAATATCGGCTTCGGCCCGTTGAGCCCGATGCTGATGACGCGCAAGGCCGATCTGGGCATTTACACGCAGATGATCGAGTCCGAAGCGTTCAGGCAGCCGCTGGCGTATGCCGATGTCGATACGAGCCAATTTGAGGGTCTGCTGATTCCCGGCGGCCACGCCAAAGGGATGCGCACGCTGCTCGAATCGACGCAGGCTCAGCAGATCGCCCTGCAATTTTTCAAGGCCGAAAAACCCGTGGCGGCGGTGTGTCATGGCGTGCTGTTGCTGGCCCGGACGCTCGACCCCGATACCGGACGGTCGGTGTTGTTCGGGCGCAAAGTGACGGCATTGCTCGCGGCAACCATGGAGTTGCCGGCGTGGCTGATGACGGCTGCCTGGCTGGGGCGCTACTACCGCACCTACAAGCAGACCGTCGAGGCGGAAGTGAAAACCGCGCTGGCCAGCAAAGCCGACTTCAAACGCGGGCCGCTGATCGCCAAACGCGATTGTGCGCAGAAACTGCAATCAGGATTTGTGGTGCGCGACGGCCAACTGCTGACGGCGCGCTGGCCCGGCGACTGCCATCGATTCGCCGCCGAGTGGGTGGCCATGTTGCAGCCACCCGAGCGCTGATCCGCGTTTCAGTCCAGACGCGGCACGGTGAAGCGGAATTCGCTGCCCTGCCCCGGCTCACTCTCGGCAACGATCTGCCCGCCATGGGCCTCGACGATGCCCTGCGTGATGTACAGGCCCAGCCCGGTGCCGGTCGGATTGCCTTCCTTCACCGTCCAGTAACGGTCGAATACGTGCGGCAGGTGATCCTTGGGAATGCCTTCGCCGCTGTCGCGCACCGTGAAGACGATGTCGTCACCGACCGATTTGGCATACACGTCGACCGTGCCCAGGCGCGGAGTGAACTTGATCGCGTTGCCGACCAGATTCGACAGCACCTGAAACAACCGCTCGGGGTCGGCATGGATGCTCAGGTCGGGATCGGCCTCGAACGAGATGCTGATGTCCTTGTCCAGCGCCAGCGGCGCGAGCAGCGATTGCGCCTCTTCGAACATCTGCGCGACATCGAGTTTCTGCGGCGCGATGGTGTAGCGGCCGGCGTCGATTTTCGAGGTGTCGAGCAAGTCTTCCAGCAGCGTGTTCATGCGTCCGGCGGCTTGTTGCATGGTGTCGATGGCGGTGGAGATGCGCCGCGAGGTGTGCGGCCCGTCGGAGCTGAAAGCCTTCTGCATCATGCCGCACAGCATTGAGATCACGGTCATCGGGTTGCGCAGGTCGTGGGACACCACCGCCACCAGCTCATCGCGGGCACGCACCGCTTCCTGCTCGCGGCGCACCTGACGGGCCAGATCATTTTCCAGCGCCGAGCGACGCAAGTCGTTGGCGGCGAACAGATCGCCGTGACTCCACTTGGTGGAAATCCCGGCCATCTCGACCTTCCAGATTTCGAACGAAGTACGCGGCCGCAGACGAAGGCCGGCGTCAGAGTTTTCCAGGTCCAGCGGCTTGCGCGGATCACCACTCCAGTTGATGTTCTCTTTGACTTCGGGCCGGAACCACAGCACGCCGTTGTCCACCGGTTTGGGCAGGCTCATGGCGAGCACACCGCTGGCGACCTGCTGATAGTGCGCGGCCGGCGGATAGACGCTGGCCAGGTGATGACTGGCAAACACCGGCTCGCCACGCTCCTGCAACCATTTGTGCAGGGCGCGAATCTCTTCCGGCTCCGGGCAGTTGCCGTAACGGTGCAATTGCTTGTCTTCGATGATCGCGATGCCGCCGGCATTGGCCAGCGCCATCAGGACTTGTGGCTGGTTGGCCAGGCCATCGAAGACGTTCTGTGGCGAATCGATCATCGCCTGATTGAGCAACGCCAGCGCTTCGACTTTTTCTTCCCGTTGACGGCTGACTTCCAGTGCTTCCATCGCGCTGATCTGCAACGACAGCACCTGGCCGATGGTCTGGCACGCGGTGCGCAATTCATGCGGTACATGCAGCGGCTGGCGATTGCCGCAACTGATCAGGCCCCAGAGCTTGTCGCCCTTGAGCAGGGAAATGCTCATCGAGGACAGCACACCCATGTTTTTCATGTACTGGCAGTGGATCGGCGACACGCTGCGCAGTGTCGCAAAGCTCAGGTCCAGCGGGGTCTGGGTATCCGGGCGCAACTTGGGCACCAGCGGCACCGGTTGGTAGTCGGCATTCGGGATGATCCGCAGCCAGTTGGTGCGGTACAGCTCGCGGGCCTGCTCGGGGATGTCCGAGGCCGGGAAAAACAGACCGTTGAAGACTTCCATTGACGGATCGGACGCTTCGGCGATGACCTGACCGTGGCCCTCTTCCTCAAAACGGTAGATCAATACCCGGTCGTAACCAGTCATGGCCTGGATTTCCTTGACGCTGATGTCGTACAGCGCCTGCAGGCTCTGGGCCTTTTGCAGGCGCGCGAGCATCCGCCCCAGATGGGTTTCGGTGCCGGCGACGTTGCGCGGCTGGAAGTTTTCGACGTGGATTTCCAGCTCCAGAATCAGCACATCCTGATGCCGGTGCAGCAAGCCTTCGAACGCGGTGCCGTTGAGGCGAAAGTGCAGCGGCGGCGCATCGGACAAGGCCGGTTGCTGCAAGGCCTGGCGAACCTGTGCGGCATGGGCATCGCCGATCAGGCTTTGCAGGGGCTGGCCGATCAGCTCTTGCGCCGGGCGTGCGAGCAGGGTCTCGACGTTGGCGCTGATCTGAATGATCGAAAGGTCCGGCTCGCTCAGGGTCAGCAGCAAACCGTGCGGCTGGATTGCGCCGGGAAAGCGGATCGGCTCGTCGGCACAGTTGGCCAGCAACTCTTCAAAGGCTTCTTTGTCTTGCGGGTTCATACCAGAACCTCCTGGCTTTCGAGCCACTGCTCGAAACAGCTGAATGTAGTGTGGGCGGCCGCCACGACGGCTTCACGCTCGTCGGCGTCCATCGGGCGACTGCCCAGGTATTCGATGAAATCGCGCCAGCGCCGGCCCGTGGCAGCGCCGTAGATGTCCAGAAACGCTGCGCCGTTGTCCGCGCCGAGATTCAACCGCGTGGCGATCTCCCGGCGCAGGATCTGTCCGCCAAGGGTTGCGCCTTCCAGCACGTACAGCACGCCAAGGCAGGCGGCGGCGGAGTCGATGGCGGGCAACTGGCGGCAGAGCGAAAACTCTCCGCCGCTTGCGCCCAGCGCCTGCAGATCGCGTTGCAGGGTCGGGGTCTTGAGGCGCGAAACCAGATCGAAATCGGCGGGGATCTCGCCGCTGTCCTGCAATGCGCTTTCCAGTGGCTGATAGAAGCCGTAATAGGCGCGCATCAATCGCTCGAAAGCCTGCAGATCAAGGGTATCGGAGAAGAAAGGAAGGCGTTTTTCCAGAGCAATGTGCAGTTCGGCCGTGCCGGCGCGCAGATCCTGCAACACCGGTGGTACATGAACCTCGCGGGCCTTTGCTTGCATGTAGTCGCTCGTACAGTGGGCCGCCTGGGGCCATGGGGGAATGGAGAAGCATTGCGCGAAAGCTTACACGGCAATTGGCCTTTCTGACCCGCCAGATGATTTTTTTCTGGCGGATTCATCACCCTGTGACGGTTTCAGAGTTGACGAGAGCGCAGAAAGTTCGAACGGATTGACGCCCGTCCATCGCTGTACTGCGACTCTGCCGCCTGACTGTACGGTTCAGGCCCCCACGCCCGCGTGATAAAAATACCGCTCCCGTCACCGGAGCCCGCACCATGGATCTTGCCACCCTCTCCCTGTTCCTGCCCGCCTGTTTTGCCCTGAACATGGCGCCGGGGCCGAACAACCTGCTGTCGGTCAGCAATGCCACCCGCTACGGCTATCGTCGCGCCTGCGTGGCCGGGATCGGTCGGTTGCTGGCGTTCGCCGGGATGATCGCCCTCGCGGCGGCGGGGCTGGCGGTGGTGCTGCAAACGTCTGAACTGTTGTTCTATGGGATCAAGATTATTGGCGCAGGGTATCTGTTGTATCTGGCGTGGCAGCTGTGGCGGGCCAATCCTGCCACCGAAGACGCGGTTGCAGCGCCGTCAAACGGGCTTCTGGCCCTGGCGCGTCAGGAGTTTTTAGTGGCGGCAGGCAATCCCAAAGCAATACTGATCTTCACCGCATTCCTGCCGCAATTCGTCGACCCGGCCCGCGCCATCACCCCGCAGTTCATGCTGCTGGGCGTGTTGTTCCTGCTGCTGGAATGGATCGCCATCAGCGCTTACGCCTACATGGGCCTGCACATGCGCCGCTGGTTCGCCGAGCCGCGCGGCAAACGGATCTTCAACCGTTGCTGCGCCGGGCTGCTGTCGGCGGCGGCTTCGGTATTGTTAATGGCCAAGCGCGCCTAAGCTTCGGACGGGCCCTTGAGTTCGACCTGATTGCCATCCGGGTCGAAGCAGTACAGCGACAGGCCGTAGCCCTCGGCGCCAAAACGGGTGGCGGCTTTTTCGACGGTCAGGCCGCAGGCTTGCAAATGACTGACCAGCGCCGCTTCATCGAACGGCTCGATGCGCAGGCAGAAGTGATCGACATTGCGCCGTTCGCTGCCGGCAGCGGCGCCGCCCTTGCGGCCGATTTCCCCGTCGAGGTCGACCAGATCGATCATCGACGTACCGGCGCGCAGGTGCACCAGACCGAACTTTTCATTGCGTTTGACCACTTCGGCACCGAAAACCCGGTCGTAGAAATCAATGCTGCGTTGCAGATCCGCAACGCGCAGCACGATGTGATCGATGTGTTGAATCGTGAACGGTGGCATACCTTCATTTCCCGAGTTGTAGCGACCCGATCACTGTAGTGCAGCGGCCCGAAAATTCACTGTCGATTTTTCGGTGGAGCCATCGAATAACTGGTTTTATCCTCGGCCCATGAACATACAGACCGCTGTCCTGCCCCCTCACGCCGAAATGGTTCGCGCCATGCTCGAACGCGACACTGCCTATGAAGGCGTGTTCTTCACGGCCGTGAAAACCACCGGGATCTTCTGCCGCCCCAGTTGCACCGCGCGCAAGCCGAAACCGGAAAATGTCGAGTTCTTCGCCCACGCTGACGAATGCCTGTCCGCCGGTTACCGCGCCTGCTTGCGCTGTAAACCGCTGGATGCTGCCGCCATCGCTCCGGACTGGGTGCAGCGGCTGCTCAAAGCGGTCGACGCCGATCCGGAACTGCGCTGGAGCGATGCGCAATTGCTCGCCGAGGGCATCGAGCCGCTGAAGCTGCGGCGCTGGTTCAAGCAGCATTTCGGCATGACCTTCCACGCGTGGCTGCGCACCCGCCGGCTCGGCATGGCGTTGGGCGGGATCAAGCAAGGCACGTCCATCGACCACGCCGCGTTCGATTCCGGCTATGAATCCCTCAGCGGTTTTCGCGATGCGTTTCAGAAATCGTTCCACATCACGCCGGGACGCGCGGCAGCCAGCGAGCCGCTGCTGTTCACTCGCCTGACCACGCCGCTGGGGCCGATGATCGCCATGGCCGAACGCCGTGGACTGGTGCTGCTGGAGTTTCTCGACCGCCCGGCGCTGACCCGGGAAGTCGAGGAACTGCAAAACCGCTACGGCTACGTGGTCGCACCGGGGCACAACGCGCATTTGCAGCAGATCGAAAACGAGCTGGCGCTGTACTTCGCCGGCAAACTGAACGAATTCAGCGTGCCGCTGCACCTGCCCGGCAGCGAGTTTGCCCGCCAGGTCTGGAGCGAACTGCGGCAAATCCCCTACGGCCACACCAGCACGTACGGCACCATCGCCGCACGGCTGGGCAAACCCGGCGCCAGTCGCGCGGTGGGGCTGGCCAACGGGCACAATCGGCTGTCGATCGTGGTGCCATGCCATCGGGTGATCGGTGCGGACGGCTCATTGACGGGCTATGGTGGTGGACAACCGCGCAAGGCGTTTTTGCTCAGGCTGGAAAATGCCGCCGTGCAGCTGACGCAACAACTGGCTTTCTGAACAACCGACAAGAAGGGATCTCGATGAACGCGCTCGACACTCAGTTTCACCAGTTGCACCACGATGGCCTGCTGATCCTGACCAACGTCGCCGACGCCACAGGCGCGCGACTGGTCGAGCAATTGGGTGGCAAAGCGGTCGCCACCAGCAGCGCCGCGGTCGCCTGGGCCCACGGTTACCCGGACGGCAACACTCTGCCGCTCGAGCGGTTGATCAGCACCGTGGAGTCGATTGCGCGAGTCATCAAAGTGCCGTTGAGCGTGGACGTCGAAGCCGGTTATTCCGATGACCTCGACCGGGTCGCTGAAGTGATCGATGCCGTGATCGCTGCGGGTGCGGTCGGGATCAATATCGAAGACGGCAGCGGCACGCCGGAACTGCTGGTGCGCAAGATCGAAGTCGCGCGACAAGTGGCCGACAAGCGCAATGTGAAGCTGTTTATCAATGCCCGCACCGACGTTTATCTGAAAAGTCTGGTGCCTGCCGAGGATCGCGTCGCCGAAACCCTGCACCGCTCCGCGCTTTATCAGGCAGCCGGGGCCGATGGGTTGTTCGCTGCCGGGGTGACGTCCTCCTACGAAATCGAAGCGATCTGCAAAGGTACGACCCTGCCGGTCAACGTCCTGGGCTTCGCTTGCCTGCCCTCTCCCGAAGAACTGCAAACCCTCGGCGTGCGCCGCTTGAGCGCCGGTTCCGGCATCGCCGAGTTCCTGTACGGCGCCATGGGCTCGCTGGTGAAAAGCTTCCTCGCCAGCGGCAAGCTCGACACCCATGACCTCAAGGCCTTCACCTATGGCGAAGTCAACGGTTTGCTGAAGTAAACCATGCCTGATCCCTATCAGCCGGCCAGCGAATTTCTGGCCAGCCTCGACGCCGACTGGCAGCGCCACATTGCTGCGGTCGGCCCCTGCCTGCACCAGCCGCACCCGGCGCGCGATCCTTATGAGTCGCTGGTGCGGGCGATTGCCTATCAGCAACTGCACGCCAGGGCGGGCGATGCGATTGTCGGGCGGCTGGTGGGGTTGTTTCCCGGGCAGACGTTTCCGCGTCCGGAGCAGATTCTGGCGACGGGCTTCGATCAATTGCGCGGTTGTGGGTTTTCGGCGGGCAAGATTGCGACGATTCAGGGGATTGCCCAGGCGACTCTGGACGGTGTGGTGCCGGATTACTCGACCGCGCTGGCGATGGAGGACGAAGCGCTGATCGAGCGTCTGGTCAGCCTGCGCGGGGTCGGGCGCTGGACGGTCGAGATGTTGCTGATTTATAGCCTGGAGCGCCCGGATATTCTGCCGGCGGAAGACTTTGGGGTTCGCGAGGGGTATCGGCGGTTAAAGGGGCTGGAGGTGCAACCGACGCGCAAGCAGATGATTGACATCGGATTGGCGTGGAGCCCGTTTCGCACCGTGGCGGCATGGTATTTGTGGCGGGTAGCCAAGCCGTAGAACGCGTTATCGCTCATCGCGAGCAGCACACTCTCCCCATCTCTTCTAGGCTGAATCGCACCGACAAAAAACACCGGAGGCCACTCATGCACCTCGAAGGCTCCTGCCACTGCGGCGCGGTTTCATTCACCCTCGACAGCGCCCACCCCTACCCTTATCAGCGCTGCTACTGCTCGATCTGCCGCAAGACCCAGGGCGGTGGAGGTTTTGCGATCAACCTGGGCGGCGATGCGGCCAGCCTCAAGGTGCGCGGGCGCAAATACATCACGATCTACCACGCGAAAATGAAAGACGAAGGCGATGCCCGCGCCCACCGCAGCAGCGCCGAGCGGCACTTCTGCTCGCAGTGCGGCAGCGGCCTGTGGCTGTTCAGCCCGGAATGGCCGGAGCTGATCCACCCGTTCGCCTCGGCCATCGACACACCGCTGCCGGTGCCGCCGGAACACACTCATCTGATGCTCGGCTCGAAAGCCCCGTGGGTCGAAGTGCAGGCGAGCGCCAGGGACCAGCAATTCGAGGTCTACCCGGAAGAATCCATCGCCCAATGGCACGAGCGACTGAAATTGACCCGATAACCGCCTTCACAGTCTTTGACAGTTTCCCGACAAAGCTGCCAAAGATTGCCGGCCGCCCCCTCACTAGCATGGGCGCATCCAATT
The DNA here is from genome assembly GCF_002113205.1 of Pseudomonas sp. B16(2017). Lineage (NCBI taxonomy): Bacteria > Pseudomonadati > Pseudomonadota > Gammaproteobacteria > Pseudomonadales > Pseudomonadaceae > Pseudomonas > Pseudomonas sp. B16(2017). Next base: position 57,567 of record NZ_NEKA01000015.1, on the reverse strand, counting down.
TCCCCTCGGGTGCCCCATGCCGGTTTCGTTACGCACACTTTCGCTGTCCCTGACTTCCCTCTGCCTGCTGCTGCCGGGCGATTCGCTGCGCGCCGAAGACTGGCATGCCAACCTGCGTGCCGGGGCCGCCAGTGCGCCGCGTTACAGCGGCAGTGATGAACGGGTAGTGGCGCCATTGGTGGGGGTCGAAATCGTCAGCCCCTATGGTGTGTTTCTCGACAGCAGCCGGGGCCTCGGCTGGGGCTTCGACGAAGAGGATTTCGGCCTCAGCGTCTACGTCGGCGCCAGCGACGTGCGCAAGGATCGCAAGACCGGATTCAAAGGCTCGGACGAGCTCAACGGCATGGGTTCGATCAAGTCTCGCCCGGTGATCGGGCTCGACGGCACGTATCACATGGGCCCGATCATCCTCGGCGCGAGTTTCGAACATGCGCTGGAAAAGGATGACGATGACCATGACACCGGCTCATCGTGGAACCGCCTCAAGCTGAGCATCAGCGCGCCGCTCTACGAAGGACGTTTCGGCAAAGTCACCGGCGGCCTCAACAGCCAGTTCGGCGACAGCAATTACATGCGCACTTGGTACGGCGTCAGCGATGCCCAGGCCTCGCGCAGCCAGTTCCGGGCCTACAACGCTCGAGGTGAGCTGGTCAGTCGCGGTGCGGACCTGACCTGGTCGTTGCCGCTGAATGAGCAATGGAGCGTATCGACCGTTCTGGCGGTGCAGTACCTGAGCCACGAAGCGGCCGACAGCCCGATTGTCGAACGCCGGTTGCAGACCTCGCTGGCCGGACAAGTGGTCTACAGCTTCTGATCGCGCTCAGAACAGCTCGCCGAACGGAATGAAACGCAGCGGATCACCGAGCTGCAAGGTGCTGTTCTCCGGAATTTCCACCAATCCGTCGGCCCAGGTCACGCCGAGCAGCACACCGGAACTCTGGTTCGGATACAGCGCCGCCTGCCCGCCCTCCAGACGCACCCGCAGGTATTCGCGACGGCTGCCGGGTTTCGGCCAGTCGAAACCGGCGTTGACCGTGAAGCTCAGCGGCATCACCTCTTCCACGCCTTGAATGCGCAGCAGATACGGGCGCGCCAGCAGACCGAAGGTCACCAGCGCCGAGGTCGGATTGCCGGGCAGACCGATCACCGGCACCGTCCCGAAATGGCCGACCGTCAGCGGTTTACCGGGTTTGATCGCGAGTTTCCACAGCAACGGTTTACCGTTGTCACGCAGCACCTGACCGAGGCAGTCGGCGTCACCGGCAGACACGCCGCCGGTGGTCAGAATCAGATCGGCTGCCACTTGCAGTTGCTCGAGTTTGAGCCGCGTCTGCGCCGGACGATCGGGTAGAATCCCGGCGTCGATCACTTCGCAACCCAGTTCACGCAACCAGTGGTCGAGCAAGGTGCGGTTGCTGTTGTAGATGCTACCGGGACGCAAGGGCTGGCCCGGTTCCACCAGTTCATCCCCGGTCGACAGCAACGCCACGCGCGGACGACGCACCACCGGCAAATGGGTCATGCCCTGCCCGGCGGCGACTGCCAACTCGAACGGGCCGAGGCGTTTGCCGGCGCGCAGCAAGGTGTCGCCGACACGGTTTTCCTGGCCCTGGGGACGGATGTTCTGGCCGACCTTCAGCGGTTGCAGGAAACGTACGCGACCGTCCTCCAGCACTTCGACGTTTTCCTGCATCTCCACGCAATTGGCGCCCATGGGCAACGGCGCACCGGTGAAAATCCGTGCGCAGGTGCCGGATAGCAAGGCGTCCGGCGTCATCCCGGCGTAGACCCGCTGTGACACGCTCAACGGCTGGCGATGCAGGTCGGCGAGGTTCAAGGCATAACCGTCCATGGCGCTGTTCGGCCACGGCGGCAGGTCGAGGGTGGCGACCAGATCGCTGGCCAGCACGCGCCCGCGCGCGTCATTGAGCGGCACCGATTCGCTGTCCGGCAGACGTTGTTCATCGGCCATCGCCAGCAGTTGGTCGAGGGCGTCCTCGACCGGCATCAATTCCGGCTTGCTCATCCGCGCGGCCCGCAGGCTTGCACCGGCTTGAGGTGCGGAACGAAATTGCACGGGCGATGACGGTTATCCAGTTGTTCGGCGAGGATGCCTTCCCACGCGGTGCGGCAAGCGCCGGTGGAACCCGGCAGGCAGCACACCAGCGTGCCGTTGGACAGCCCCGCCAGCGCGCGGCTTTGCACGGTCGAGGTGCCGATGTCGAGAATCGAGATGGCGCGGAACAGCTCGCCAAAACCGTCGATCTGCTTGTCCAGCAGGCAAGCCACGGCTTCCGGTGTGCTGTCACGCCCGGTGAACCCGGTGCCGCCGGTGATCAGCACCACTTGAATGCCGTCGTCGGCGATCCACTGCGCGACCTGGGCGCGGATCTTGTACAGGTCGTCCTTGAGCAGGTTGCGTTCGCTCAAGGTGTGGCCGGCCTCCAGCAGGCGGCTGACCAGCAACTGGCCGGAGGTGTCGCTGGCGTAATCGCGGGTATCGCTGACCGTCAGCACGGCAATATTCAGGGGAACGAACAAGGCATCCGATTTCACACTCATGGCACTCTCCGGCCGTCGTCAATTCAATGGATGACGAGCCTAAGTGCCGCCTGTGAGGACTGTCTAATCACTCTGGCCAACCACATTATCGACCTGCTCTATCGGTGATTTTCTTCAACCCCTCGACCACTGTCCGGCCCAATGAAACCGGGGGTCATCGAAACCCTCGATAGGCTCTTAAACACTGCCGATTGGACGAAAAAAACCATCAGTGGGATCGTCGTTCCCTGCGCTTTCCGTGCGCTGTACGCATCTGCGTCAATACTCAACCAAAATTCCTTATCGAGCAGGTGCCGTCGTGGACATCAAACAACTCAAGTTCCTGATCGCGCTGGACGAAACCCGCCACTTCGGCCAGGCCGCCGCGCGCTGCCACATCACCCAGCCGACCCTGTCGATGCGCCTGCGCAATCTGGAGGACGAGCTGGATCTGGTGCTGGTCAATCGCGGCCAGCGCTTCGAAGGTTTCACCCAGGCCGGCGAGCGCGTACTGGCCTGGGCCCGCACGCTGCTGGCGGCCCACGACGGGTTGTTTGCCGAAGCCGCTGCCTGCCGGGGGCAACTGGTGGGTAGCCTGCGGCTGGGGCTGGTGCCGCTGAGCAACTTCAATCCGGTCAATTACATCCAGGGTTTGTCCGGGACTTATCCGGAGCTGAAATACAGCCTGTCGTCGCTGAGTTCGGACGAGATCATCGAGGGCCTGGGCAACAATCAACTGGACCTGGGCGTGTGTTATCTGGACCACGTCAACCCGAACTATTTCGAGTTCTTCGAGATCGGCGAAACACGCGTAGGCCTGCTCTACGACACCCGCCACTTCCATTTCGAAGGCCCGGAAATGAGCTGGGAAGACGCCGCCGAACTGCCGCTGGGGATGATCACCACCGGCATGCACTACCGCAAATCCATCGACCTGAGCTTCCGCAGTCGCGGGTTGAATCCGCAGCCAATCATGGAAAGCGACTCGACCTATCAACTGCTGCAGGCGATTCACCAGGGCTTCTGCTGCTCGATCATGCCGCTGGACAGCGGGCTGGAAGAGCCGATCGAGCACCTGGCTTTCATTAACCTGCCGGATGCCAGCGTGCTCGCGCCGCTGGGGTTGGTGATGCGCAAGACCGAACCGCGCTCGGCGATTGCCGAGAAGTGTTTTGCCGAGGCGCGCAAGATGTTCGGGATCGAGGCGCCTGCCGTTTAACCCTCCCCAAGTTGCCTGAAACGTTGCACTTCGGTGCAGCGTCTTCAGGTTCGCCAGCAGTGATCGACCAATCCAATCACTGCATCGGAACAAGCGATTGGACGCACTTTTCCCTGCCCCGTAGCCTGAACCCACTTCAGCGCTTCGGGGACTTTTCAAGATGCTGTGCCAAGTTGAACAACTCATCGAACCGGGCGACGCCAACGCCCCCGCGCCACAACCGGCGCAAGTGGCCTACCGCGAATACCTCGACGACGCGCCGTTGTCCCACGCGGCGCTGGCGGCGGAAATCGCCCTGGCCATCAGCTACAACGGCCTGAATCAGGCGGTGATGATGGTCTCGCCGGGCAACATCGAAGACTTCATTCGCGGCTTCAGCCTGAGCAATGCCATCGTCGACCGCCTCGACGATATCCACGACATCCGCCTGACTCATTTCGACCAGGCCTGCCAGGCCGACGTGCAGATTTCCAGCCGCGCGTTCTGGGCCCTGAAGGATCATCGCCGGCAGATGGCGGGCACCAGCGGTTGCGGCCTCTGCGGCGTGGAAGCCCTTGAGCAGGCGCTGCCGCAACTGGAGATCCTGACCCCGACACCGTTGCCACCCGCCGCGCATTTCAACGGCATCCGCCAGCGCATCGAGCAGGCCCAGCAACTGGCCCGCAGCAGCGGTGCCCTGCACGCGGCGCTGTACTTCGACGCCGACGGCGAAGCGCTGCTGTGCCGCGAAGACATCGGCCGCCACAACGCCCTCGACAAGCTGATCGGCGCCCTGCAATTCGAAGGTCTCGATGCGCGTCAGGGCTTCGTCGTGGTCACCAGCCGTTGCAGCCTCGAACTGATCCACAAAGCCGTGCGCGCCCGCCTCGGCACCCTCGTGAGCCTGTCCGCCCCGACTGCGCTGACCGTGCGCTGGGCGCTCAAACACCGCTTGAACCTGATCCACGTCCCGCACCGCAACGCCCCGCGAATCTACAGCCCGATCCAGGAGCCCACCGCATGAGTAACGCCCTCACCCACCTCGACGATCAGGGCCGCGCCAACATGGTCGACGTCAGCGACAAAGCCGCCACCCGCCGCGAAGCCACCGCCCAGGCCTGGGTGCAGATGCGCCCGGAAACCCTGCAAATGATCCAGTCCAACGGCCATCCCAAGGGCGATGTGTTCGCCGTGGCGCGGATCGCCGGGATCCAGGCGGCCAAGCGTACCCACGAATTGATTCCGCTGTGTCATGCGCTGCTGCTCAGCTCGATCCACGTCGAGCTCAAAGCCTGCGAACCGGACCGCGTACAGATCACCAGCACCTGCCGCCTCACCGGCCAGACCGGCGTCGAACTCGAGGCCCTGACCGCCGCCAGCGTCGCCGCTTTGACGATCTATGACATGTGCAAAGCGGTGGACCGGGCGATGGTCATCGGCGACATCCGCCTGCTCAGCAAATAGGGCGGCCGCTCCGGCCACTTTCAATGGGAGAACCCGCAATGATTCTGATCAACTACTTCGCCAGCTACCGTGACCGGCTCAATCTGGGCGGTGAAAAAATTCCGGCCAGCGACACCCTCGCCTGTGTCGAGGACGTGCGGCAGATGCTGATGCAGCGCGGCGATGTCTGGCGTGAAGTGCTCGGCGCCGGCAACCTGATGTGCGCGGTGAATCAGGAACTGTGTCAGCCGGATCAGGCAATCGAGGATTTCGACGAGATTGCGTTTTTCCCGCCGGTCACGGGGGGTTGAAACATGGGTGTTCGAGTCCAGCGTAAAGGCTTCGATGCCGGTCAGTTGATTGCCGATCTGCATGCGCGCAATCCACGGGTGGGCGCGGTGGTGAATTTCATTGGTTATGTACGGGATCTGAACGTCGGGCAGTCGGTGACCGAGCTGTTTCTGGAGCATTATCCGGGCATGACCGAGAAGGCTCTGGAGCAGATCGCCGAACAGGCCCGGGAGCGCTGGCCGTTGCTGACGGTGGAGATTGTGCATCGGGTCGGCGCGCTGTCGGTGACCGAACCGATCGTGTTCGTTGGCGTCAGCAGCAAGCATCGGCATGCGGCGTTCGAGGCCTGTGCGTTCATCATGGATGTGCTGAAGACGCGTGCACCGTTCTGGAAACGTGAGACCACGCCGGAGGGTTCGCATTGGGTTGAGCCGCGGGAGAGTGATCAGGATGCGGCGTTTCGCTGGAGTCTGGCGCATGCCTGACCGGGTACTGTCGAATGCGACAAAAGCCTGATTAGATAGCGACTCTCGCCGATTCGAACGTGGAGCCGCACTTGAGCCAAACGCCAAAGGACTTGCCCCGCCCTCAACCCGTCAGCCTGCGCCAGGCCTGGCCCTTCTGGCTGAAACTTGGCTGCATCGGCTTCGGCGGCCCCGCCGGGCAGATCGCGATCATGCATCAGGAACTGGTGGAGCGTCGGCGCTGGATTTCCGAACGGCGCTTCCTGCATGCGCTCAACTACTGCATGTTGCTGCCCGGCCCGGAGGCCCAGCAACTGGCGACTTACATCGGCTGGCTGCTGCACCGAACCCGTGGCGGCATATTGGCCGGGGCGCTGTTTGTGATGCCCTCGTTGCTGATCCTGATCGCTCTTTCCTGGATTTATATTGCGCTTGGCGACGTGCCGGCGGTGGCCGGGGTGTTTTACGGGATCAAACCGGCGGTGACCGCGATTGTGCTGCACGCGGCCCATCGCATCGGCTCCCGAGCCTTGAAGAACAGCTGGCTGTGGGCAATTGCCGGGGCTGCGTTCGTGGCGATCTTTGCCTTCAACGTGCCGTTCCCGCTGATCGTGCTCGGCGCGGCATTGATCGGTTATTTCGGCGGACGCTGGGCGCCGCAGCGGTTCAGCAACGGCGGCCATCGCGGCAGCGAAAATTCCTTCGGCCCGGCGCTGATCGATGACGACACACCGCCGCCCGAACATGCGCGGTTCAACCTGCCGAGGCTGCTGCGTCTGGCGCTGATCGGTGCGCTACTGTGGTGCCTGCCGATGGCGTTGCTGACCGCGATGTTCGGCTGGGACGGCACCTTCACGCAGATGGGCTGGTTCTTCACCAAAGCGGCGCTGCTGACGTTCGGCGGCGCCTACGCCGTGCTGCCCTACGTGTATCAGGGCGCGGTCGGGCATTACGGCTGGCTGACGCCAACGCAGATGATCGACGGCCTGGCCCTGGGCGAAACCACGCCGGGACCGCTGATCATGGTCGTGGCGTTTGTCGGGTTCGTCGGCGCTTACGTGCAACCGACGTTCGGCCCGGAACACGCGTTCGCCGCCGGAGCCTTGGCCGCGACGCTGGTGACCTGGTTCACTTTTCTGCCCTCGTTCCTGTTCATCCTCGCCGGCGGGCCGTTGGTGGAGTCGACGCACAATGAACTGAAGTTCACCGCGCCGCTGACCGCGATCACAGCGGCGGTGGTCGGGGTGATCCTCAATCTGGCGTGTTTCTTTGCCTGGCATGTGTTCTGGCCCAATGGATTCGCCGGGCAACCGGACATTTTCTCGATCCTGCTGGCCCTGGCTGCCGCCGTCGCCCTGTTCTTTTTCAAGCGCGGGGTGATCGAGGTGTTGATCGTTTGCGCCCTCGTCGGGCTGGGGTTTTACCTGCTGCGCTGAACCGGGGTGCACGCCAACGCCTGCGGAAACAGGCGTTTACTTATCCGGGGATTCCCCCTTACTATCCAGCCACACCGGCCTGGCGGGACACTCCCGCCGCCGACGTTTTCCGCCAACGGAAACACGCGTCATGAGCACGTCACTCCAACAATCAGAATCGTTGAACGTCTCTGCACCGTGCGCCCTCCTTCACAGGGGCCGCGCATGAATCGCATCGTCAATCTCCCCATGGCCCTGAGCCGTTCCAAGCTGCGTCACTCCGCACGCCCGCCGGATATCTGCCTGCCTGTCTGATCGCGCCGGTAAAAACCGCGACAGCTCCCCCTCTTTTTTCGATATCCCTGCCAGGACGCCCGCGCCTTTTGCCGAGCTGCGTCCGGCCCGAATCTGCGCGCCTGTGCGGCGCCACCGTGAGTGATTGATTATGAAATTCGCAGCCATTGAAGACGCCCGTCACTTTCTCGAGCAGAACCCCGACATCGACATGATCGAGCTGTTCATCCTCGACGCCAACGGCGTGCCGCGCGGCAAGCTGTTGCACCGCGAAGAACTGCTCGCCGTATACGAAAGCGGCCGGCCGCTGCCAAGTACCATCCTTGGCCTGACCGTGCATGGCGAAGACGTGGAGAACTCAGGCCTGGTGTGGGACGTCGGCGACATCGACTGCCGCGCCTACCCGCTGCAAGGCAGTCTGGTGCGCCTGCCGTGGCGGCAGATTCCGACTGCGGCGGTGCAGGTCAGCATGCACCCGGAACAAGGCATGCCAGCGAGCATCGCCGACCCGCGCCACCTGTTGATCAAGGTCATCGACCGCTTGAAAGCCGAGGGTTACCACCCGGTCATGGCCTGCGAGCTGGAGTTCTATCTGCTCGACGCCAAACGCGATCACAACGGTCGTCCGCAACCGGCGCTGGATGCCGACGGTGGACGACCGCGACACACGCAGGTCTACGGTTTGCGTGAGCTGGAGCAGATCGAACCGTTCCTTGCCGACCTCTACAGCGCCTGCAAACTGCACGGCATTCCGGCGCGCACGGCTATCTCGGAATACGCGCCGGGCCAGGTGGAAATCACCCTCGAACACGGCGATGCGCTGGAGGCGATGGACCAGGCCGTGCGCTACAAACGGCTGGTCAAAGCCGTGGCGCACAAGCACGGGATGCAGGCGACGTTCATGGCCAAGCCGTTCGATCACCTGGCCGGCACCGGCATGCACATGCACGTCAGTCTCGCCGATGCCGAGGGGCGCAATCTGTTTGCCTCCGAAGACCCGGCCGGCACCCCGCTGCTGCGCACGGCGATTGGCGGGATGCTCGCCTCCCTGCTCGATTCGCTGCTGCTGTTCTGCCCGAACGCCAACTCCTACCGCCGTTTCCAGGCCAACAGCTACGCACCGCTGGCACCGACCTGGGGCGTCGACAACCGTACAGTCAGCCTGCGCGTGCCCGGCGGCCCGGCCAACACCCGGCACATCGAACACCGCATCTGCGGCGCCGATGCCAACCCGTATCTGGCAGCGGCGGCGATCCTGGCGGGCATTCATCGCGGGATAAAAGAAGACATCGATCCGGGTGAACCGGTGGAAGGCAACGGTTACGCGCAGGCGAAAGAATTGCTGCCGACCGACTGGCTGACCTCGCTTACGGCGCTGGAAAATTCGGTGTGGGCGCGGGATGCGCTGGGGCAGGAATTTCTCGGGGTGTATCTGGCAGTGAAACGTGCGGAATACCGGCAGTTCATGGCCGAAGTGGGTGAGCAGGACTGGCGCTGGTACCTCACAGAGGCCTGATCTTTCACAACTTCCCCTGTGGGAGCGGGCTTGCCCGCGAAGGCGTCGTCACATCCAACACTTCAGGTGACTGACACATCGCTTTCTCGAGCAAGCCCGCTCCCACAGGGTCCGTGCACCGACTCCCGAATCTGGACACTGAAATGACTGAACGCAGCAATTCCTACTACACCGCGACCCTCAACCGCGACACCGACTACCCGACCCTGCAAGGCCGGCACAAGGTCGATGTGGTGATCATCGGCGGCGGTTTCACCGGCGTTGCCACGGCCGTGGAACTGGCCGAAAAAGGCCTGAAAGTCGCCATCGTCGAAAGCCACAAGATCGGCTGGGGCGCCACCGGGCGCAATGGCGGGCAGGTCACGGGCAGCCTGTCCGGCGACGGCGCGATGCGCAAACAGATGCGCAATACATTGGGCGATGAGGTCGACGATTTCATCTGGCACCTGCGCTGGCGTGGGCACGAAATCATCAAGCAACGGGTCGAGAAATATGCGATCGATTGCGACCTCAAGCACGGCCATTTGCATGCGGCATACAAGCCAAGCCATATGGCCGGTTTGCGCAGCGACTACGACGAAGCCGTGCGCCGAGGCATGGGCGATGAGGTCAGTCTGCTCGACCGCAGCCAGGTCCGTGATCTGCTGCAAAGCGATCTCTACCACGGCGCCATCAAGAACACCCGCAACATGCACCTGCACCCGCTCAACCTGTGCATCGGCGAGGCGCGAGCGGCGCAAAGCCTCGGCGCGCTGATCTTCGAAAACAGCGAAGTGCTGGAGATCATTCACGGCGACAGCCCTGCCGTGCGCACCGCCCACGGCCGGATCGACGCCAATCAGGTGCTGCTGGCCGGCGACGTTTACCACAAACTCGAACCGGGCCAGCTCAAGGGCAAGATTTTCCCGGCCATGGGCGGCATCGTCACCACCGAACCATTGGGCGATCTGGCAAAACAGATCAACCCTGAAGACCTCGCCGTCTACGACTGCCGCTTCGTGCTCGACTACTACCGCCTCACCGCCGACGGGCGCCTGCTGTTCGGCGGCGGCGCCAACTACAGCGGCAAGGACTCACGGGACATCGCCGGCGAACTGCGGCCGTGCATCGAACAGACCTTCCCGGCGCTCAAAGGGGTGAAGATCGACTACCAGTGGAGCTGCGCGATGGGCATCGTCATCAACCGCATCCCGCAACTGGGCAAGCTCTCGGACAACGTCTGGTATTGCCAGGGCTACTCCGGCCACGGCATTGCCACGACCCACATCATGGGCGAGATCATGAGCCGGGCGATCACCGGGCAGATGCAGCAGTTCGACACGTTTGCCGCGTGCTCGCACATTCGCGTGCCGATGGGGGATTTGCTGGGGAATCCGATGCTGGCGGCGGGCATGTGGTACTACCAGATGCTGGAAAAACTTCGCTGATCGAGCGGGCCCCATCGCCAGTGATGGGGCCTCTTTTTGCCGCAAAACCTCAGTCACGCAACTGCTCCACCTCAATCCCCAACCGCCGATAATCCTCGACACTCCCCGACGCCACATGCCGTTCGGTGATCAGCGTGTGCAAGCGCTCGCACGGCGCGACCACAAACGGCTCCACCGCGCCGAGCTTGTCCGCCGTGGTCACGGCAATCACCCGCGCCGCGCAGTCGAGCAGCGCCTGCTTGACCGGCACTTCGTCGAAATGCAGCGAGGTGATGCCCACCTCAGGATGAATCGCGCAGACCCCGGTGATCGCCAGATCCGCCTTGATCCCCGACAGCAGACGCAACGCCTCGTGACCGCCAGCCGACATGGTTTTCGGATTGAGCTGCCCACCCGCCAGAATCACCTTGATGCCCGGATATTCTGACAACGCGATCGCCGTCATCGGCGACGCCGTGACCGCCGTGAGGTTGATATCCCTGGGCAACGAGCGCGCCACCTGCAAAGAGGTGGAACCGGAGTCGAACATCACCGTTTGCCCGTTCCTGACCTGCTGCGCCGCCAACTGCGCCAGGCGGATTTTCACCTCGTCGATCTCGTCCAGCCGGGTGAAGTAATCCTTGCCGGTGTCCTTGGGCCGCGGCAGCGCGCCGCCGTGCACTCGCTGCACCAGTCCGGCGTTGTCCAGCTCGGCGAGATCGCGGCGGATAGTGTCTTCAGACACCGCAAAGTGCTGGCTCAACTCGGACGCCATGACCTTGCCGTCACGTTCGAGGATCAGAAGGATTTTCTGCCGGCGCAGGGAGGGAAGCTCGGAAGCGGAATGATCGTGCATGGTTTTGCCTGTTTGTGCTTTTAATTGCAGGTTTTCGCGAGCTTAGCCAAGCAAACCGGCAAACACAACGCCGGTATCAATGGCTTCGATCATTGGAATCACAAAGCCGAATTTTTTCTTTCGACCCGCCCCCGGCAGAATGGCCCCACTTTCAAAAGGACCAGGATGAACACCCCATGAACCTCAATTTCGCTTTCGCCTGCATGGTCGTCGTGTCGTTTGCCATTGCCCTCGGCCACGCTTGATTCACACCGACGCCGCCAAGTGTTCGCGCAACCATCTGTGCGCTGGATCACGATGGGATCGTTCGCCCCAGAACATCGCCATCTCGTAGCCCGGCACCTCCAGCGGCGCAGTGACCACTTGCAGTGCAGGGTTGTCACGCACCAGGCGTGACGGCAGCATCGCCACCAGATCAGTGCTGGCGAGCACCGACATCACCAACAGAAAGTGCGGCACCGACAGCACGACTTTTCTCGACAGGCCCACTTCGGCCAGCGCCTTGTCCGTCACCCCGAAAAAGCCCCCGCCCTCGCGCGACACCATGACGTGTTCCAGCGCGCAGAACTGTTCGCGAGTCGGTCTGGCGTTCAGGCCCGGATGCCCGACTCGTCCGGCCAACACATAACGCTCGGTGAACAGCCGGCGCTGATACAACTCCAGTGGCGCGTCTTCGGTGATGTGCAATGCCAGATCGAACACCCCCTGCTCCGCCTGCTTGACCATTTCTCTGGGCATCAGGTCGATCACCGCCAGCCGTGTGCCCGGTGCCTGCCTGCGCAAACCGTTCAGGCCCGGCAGGACAATGGTCGACCCGCCGTAGTCCGTTGCCGCGATTTTCCAGGTATTCGTCGCTTGCGCCGGGTCGAACGGCCTGGCCGGCGCCACCGCTCGTTCCAGCGCCTCCAGTGCGTCCCGCAACGGCTCGCGCAGCTCATCCGCCCGCGCCGTCGGACGCATGCCTCGTGGGCCGGGCAGCAACAGCGGATCGCCGAAGATGTCCCGCAACTTGGCCAGATGCACGCTTACCGACGGCTGCGACAGGTTCAGCCGCTGGGCGGCACGGGTGACGTTGTGCTCCGCGAGCAACACATCGAGGGTCAGCAGCAGGTTGATATCCAGCCGTCTCAAATTATTCATGGCTATACCAGACATATCAGACATTCATTTCCAATATACCCGGCAAACGTCGATCCTGCTGTCACACAGCAACGGAGCTTCAACATGAATGTACTTCTGGTCTATGCCCATCCCGAAGCGACCTCACTCAACGGCTCGCTCAAAGACTTCACCGTCCAGCGCCTGCAAGCCGCCGGCCATACCGTGCAGGTCTCCGACCTCTATGCGATGAACTGGAAAACCACCCTCGACGCCGACGACAGTCCCGGTCGCGACACGACCCGGCCGTTTCACGCCTCCCTCGATTCGAAACTTGCTTTCGAGCAGGGCCGACAAGCCGCCGACATCGCCCGCGAGCAGGAAAAACTGCAATGGGCCGACGCACTGATCCTGCAATTCCCGCTGTGGTGGTTCTCCATGCCGGCGATTCTCAAGGGCTGGGTCGAGCGCGTGTATGCCTACGGATTTGCCTACGGCGTGGGCGAGCATTCCGATGCTCGCTGGGGCGACCGCTACGGTGAAGGCCACCTGAAAGGCAAGCGGGCCATGCTGATGGTCACCACCGGAGGCTGGGAATCACACTACAGCCCGCGCGGGATCAACGGCCCGATCGACGACGTGCTGTTCCCCATCCAGCACGGAATCCTCTACTACCCTGGCTTTGACGTGATGCCGCCCTTCGTGGTGTACCGCACCAGCCGGATGGATGAAGCCCGGTTTGCCCAGACCTGTGAGGCGCTGGGCACGCGGCTCGATGAACTGTGGAGCACGCGGCCGATCGCGTATCGGCAGCAGAATGGCGGTGATTACGAGATTCCGTCGCTGACCTTAAAGGACGACATTGCGCCAGGCAGCGAGGGCTTCGCCGCCCACCTCAAATGACACAGGGGGGCTTATGCCCCCTGTTTTCATTCCGCCACCACCCGCGCCTTGCGCACGAACAACGCATGCACCTTGTCCCAGAAATTGCCGCCCAGCACGAAAAAGCTGCCGACGAACATCAAGTCGCCCAGCGCCTGCATCTGCCAGAGGTTGGGCCGCACGCCGGGGAAGAAGTTGTCGAAATAAGGTTCCAGGAAGGACGACAGCAGCGGCAGGCAGAACATCACCACGCCGATCTTGTGGCGCATCGGGCTGACTTCGGCCACCGGGGTCGGAATCACGCCGGAAATATAGTGGCCGATCGTGCGCTTGAGTTCGGCGAACCCGGCCTTGCCCATGACCGCGATCACCAGCAGCAACAGCACTTTATTGCTGATGAACAGCACCCCGGTCAGCGCCGCGACTTTCGAGCCCGGCACGTCGAGGGCGGCGGCAATCGGCACCATCAGCCACGAACCGAGCATCAGGCAGATGATTGCCACGCCGACCTTGAAACGCCAACTGGCGCTGGTGGGGGCAAGCGGTTCTTGAGCAGTGTCCATGGCTTCCTACCTTTTTATCCGGGGCGGGGTTCGGTGGCGTTCGCATGAAAAAGCGTAGCAGCTGATTGCTTCGAACAACCCGCAATCTGCGGTCTATGCTCCAGTGACATTTCCCGCTGGGGCCTCCCGGTATGCCTGCAACGCCAGCCCTGCTGATCCGTCCCGGCCACCTGCTGTTGCTCGGTGCGCTGAGCCTTGGCGGCTGCCTGCGGCTGGGCCCGGATTTCCAGCCACCGGCGCAGGACTGGAGCAAGCAGTGGCAAAGTCCGGCGCTCGAGCAGGCCAGCGAACGCGGCACCGTGCCGGATCTGCGCCAGTGGTGGCAGGTGTTTGCCGATCCGATCCTCGACCGTTTGATCAGCGACGCCGAAGCCCGCAACAGCAGCCTGAAAATCGCCGGCCTGCGGGTCCGCGAAGCCCGCGCGCAACTGGGCATCGCCGACAGCGGTCGCTACCCGCAGCTGCAACAGGCCAGCGCCGACAGCCTGTACATCGACCGCCGTCAGTCCGGCGGTAACAACCCGCAGGACTTGCACTTCTGGCAGCACAGCGCCGCATTCGATGTCGGCTGGGAACTGGATTTCTGGGGTCGTTTCAGCCGCGCCATCGAATCCGCCGACGCCAGCTACTTCGCCGCCCAGGCCAACTACGAAGACGCCCTCGTGCTGCTGCGCGCTCAAGTGGCCGACACCTACTTTGCCCTGCGCACCACCGAAGCCCGGCTGCGGGTCGCACGGGAAAATGCCGCCCAGCAAAAACGCAATTTCGAGATCACCGAAAAACTCTTTCGCAGCGGCCAGACCGCCGAACTCGACCTGCAACAGGCCAGAACCCAATACCTCGGCACCCTGAGCAGCATTCCGGCTTTCGAAGACCAGTTGCTGCGCACCCGCAATGCGCTGGCGGTGCTGGTCGGCCAGCCGCCCGGTGGCGCGGCGTTTCTGGCGGAGCAACCGGGGCTGATTCCGCTGGTGGATCGCGCCGTGTTGCAGGATGTCCCAGCCAACCTGCTGCTGCGCCGTCCCGATGTCCGCGCGGCAGAGCTGAACGTTGCCGCGCAATCGGCGCTGGTCGGCGTGGCCGAGACCGATCTGTATCCCTCGCTGACCCTGCTCGGCAGCATCGTCTGGTCCAGCGACACCCTCGGCGCCACCCCGCGCAGCCTCGATCTGATCGGCGGCCCGAGCCTGCGCTGGAACCTGTTCGATTACGGTCGCATTCACAACAACATTCGCGTGCAGGATGCGCGCTTGCAGCAACTGATCGAAGCCTATCGCGACAAGGTCCGCCAGGCTGCCCGCGAGGCCGACGACGCCGCCAGCGGCCTGACCAAAGCGCTGGAGCGCGAACGCATTCTCGGCGAGGCCGAAGGCGCGGCGCGGCGTTCGCTGGTGCTGGCCAATACCCAATATCGCGAAGGCTATTCGGACTTTCAACGGGTGCTCGACGCCCAGCGCGCGTTGCTGGAGCTACAGGACAACTATCTGGTCAGCCGCAGCAACGCCGTGAGCAACCTGATCGCCCTGTACCGCGCCGTGGGCGGCGGCTGGCAAAGCGCCGGGCCGCAGATTGATTCAGCGACCCGGCAGCAGATGCAGCAACGCACCGACTGGGGCGATCTGCTGAGCGCCCCGCCGCCGCAACCGACCTATCCGATTCCCTCGCAGGTAGACCGCCATGAGTGATGAAGCGCCGCCGGATCCGGCGAAAAAAGGCATCCGCTGGGTGCTGCTGGTGATTGTGCTGAGCCTGGTCTGGTATCTGCTGGCCGACCGTTTTACGCCCTACACCCAGCAAGCGCGGGTCGGCGCGTTCGTGATCCCGGTGGCGGCGGAAGTCGCGGGCCGGGTGATCAAGGTCAACGTGCGCAACAATCAGGACGTGCAGGCCGGCGACATCCTTTTCGAACTCGATCCGCAGCCGCTGCAAATTGCTGTCGACCGGGCCCGCGCCGATCTGGAAAACACCCGGCGCACGGTCGGCGCCAGCACCGCGGGCATCGCTTCGGCACAGGCGTCGTTGCGGGCCGCGCAAGCCAATGAACTCAAAACGCGCCAGGACAATCGACGGCTGGAAGGCTTGTACAAAGAAGATCCGGGCACGGTTTCGGTTCGGCTGCTGGAAGTGTCCCGGGCCAATCACGAGGCCGCTGTCAGCCAGGTCGCCGCCGCTCGGGCCGAAGTACTGCGCGCCCAGGAGCAGGAAGGCGGCAACACCGACACCAACGCCAAACTGCTCAGCGCCGCCGCCACGCTGGCCAAGGCCGAACTGGATCTGGCCAACACCCGCATTCGTGCGCGTTCGGCGGGCCTGATCACCGACCTGCGTACCGATGTCGGCCAGTTCGCCGCTGCCGGCAGCCCGGTGATGACGCTGATCACGATCCAGGACGTGTGGGTCAGCGCCGACCTCACCGAAAACAATCTCGGCCGAATCAAGCCCGGCACGCCAGTATCGATCATCCTCGACGCCCTGCCCGGCGAAGTGCTCGATGGCCGGGTGCGCAGCGTCGGTTATGGCGTCAGCGTCGGCCAGACGCCGCCGCCCGGCACCCTGCCGACAATCCAGAACAGCCGCGACTGGCTGCGTCCGGCCCAGCGTTTTCCGGTGATCATCGAGTTCAGCGAAGAGGCGAAAAAGCGCCTGTTCGAGAGCCGTTCGATTCGCGCCGGCGGGCAGGCGGAAGTCATGGCGTTTCCGAGCGAGGGCAATCTGCTCAATCCACTCGGGCGGATGTTTGTCTGGTTGATGAGCTGGCTATCGTATGCCTACTGAACGCAGCGTTCCGGCGCAACGTGCCTTGCGCCTGGCCTGCGGCACGGCGTTGTGCACCGCCGCCAGTTACGGCCTCGCCTTGCCGCTGTCGTTTTTGTCGCCGGTGCTCGCGGTGTTGCTGCTGGCCAGCATGCCTCAACCGTTGCCAGTCAAAATGGCGCTGGTGCTGACATTGGTCGCCGCATTCACAACCAGTCTCGGGCTGTTGCTGGTGCCGTTGCTGCGTTATTACCCGGTGTGCGGCGTGCTGCTGATCGGTGTCGGACTGTTTCTGGTGTTCACCTACGGCTTGCGCGGCGGCAACGTGCTGATCATGACGTTTCTGGTGATCGGCATGACCATGATCTCCGCCGCCGGCTTCGCCTCATTCGAGCTGGCCATGGCGGTGATCGGCGCGCTGGTCAAAGGCCTGTTGCTGGCCGTCATCATCGTCGGCTTGAGCCACGTCCTGTTCCCGGAACCGGCCAACAGCCCCGCGCCACCACCCGCTCCCGCCCTGCCCGCCGAAGACGTGCCTCGCGTAGCGATGCGCGCAACATTGATCGTGCTGCCGACCTTCCTGCTGGTGCTGATCGACCCGGCCAGCTACCTGCCGATCATCCTCAAAGCCGTCAGCCTCGGCCAGCAGAGCACCACGACTCGCACCCACCATGCCGGGCGCGAACTGCTCGGCTCAACCTTGCTCGGCGGACTGCTGGCGGTGCTGTTCTGGTGCGCGTTGAGCCTGTTCGTGCACTTGTGGATGTTCTTTCTTTGGATGCTGCTGTTCGGGCTGTTTCTGGCGCGCAAACTCTATCGGCTGCACCCGACGCAACTCACCCCGGGGTTCTGGCTCAACACCCTGATCACCATGATCATCCTGCTCGGTCAGTCCGTTGAGGACAGCGCGGCGGGCAAGGACGTCTACACCGCCTTCGCGGTGCGCATGGGGTTGTTCATTCTGGTGACGCTCTACAGCGGCGTGATGATGCACCTGCTCGTCGCGCACCGGGAAAACCGTCAGGGCGTGACCTGATAACCCCGCCCTTGCAGGCAACCGGTGTAGGCGCTTGAACTGGCTGAAGCATCGGTCCGCCGCTGCTCACGCCGATCCTGCCGCTGCCGCGCACCACCGACCACCGCACCGGCGGCAGCCGTCTCTTTGGCTCGGTTCTGGCGATAATCCTGCTTGCGGTCATCGTCCACGGCTTCATAGAACTCGTCGTGCTGACGCCCGCGCACTTCAGCGGCAGTAGCGCCGGCAGCGGCACCCACGGCAGCGCCCTTCAACCGACCGCCGGCCTGGGGTGTCGACGTGGTTGAGGTGGACGCGATGGAATGGCAATCGTTGATGTCGATCTGGGTTTGCTGGGAAGTCTGACCCTTGAGCGGGACGACGGATTCAGCACTGGCCTGTGTGGCGCACAGGCACGCTGCGATGAAGAGTGAGAAGCGGAACATGATGACCTCCGACGCGGCGGGGTTTGCCTGGGGGGCGGGGTAATCTGGGAGTGTAGTTCACGGGGCGCAAAGCCCGTGTTCAAACGTCTTCCCGCACCCGCCGAACCTGCACCAGCAACGCCGGCGCGAAGTGCAGTACCACCATTCGCGCCAGATGGTGAGTGAGGATAAACACCACATTCAGCCCGCCGGCGAACGCCACGATTGCGATGGTTTCGATTGCTCCTGGCATGTACGCGAGCCACAGCGACAACGCATCGCTGCCCAGCAACCGCGCGGCCGCCAATGCAAAAACCGCCGCCACCAGAATCATCAAACCGACCGATACCAGCGCCGTGCGGCCGTGACGTCCCAGCTCCGCGAGGCCAAGCCCTTGGAATCGCGAACCAATCCGCACACCGAGAATCAGCGCCGCCAGATTCAAACTCCAGTCCGGCATGTGAAAGCCCTGCAGCCATCCTGATTTCACGAACGCGGCGGTGATGATGATTGCCGTCAACATGAACGGCGCCGGCACGCCAACGGCCAGCAGCAAACGCCCGACCACCACGCTCAAACCGATCACTGCCAGCACGGTCAATGCCATGCCCGTCGACAGCGGATCAACTTCGGTCGCCGCAGCCGGTGCTGCTCCGGGAATCAGCAAACTCACCAGCAGCGTGATCAGCAGCAGCCGCATCAAGTGCACGATGATCACCTTGCTCGACGCCTGATGCGATTCCAGCAAATCGAACACCGCTGCCAGCGCGCCCGGATACACCGCCAGCAAGGCATCCGTTCGATTCCACCCCGCACCGCGCGACAGCCACCAGGCGGCCAGCGCCACTTGCACTGCCAGGCACAGCAGCAACACGCCGAGGCTCGGCAACATCGTCGATACCGTCGCACTGTCCCACGCTTCGAACATCAACCCGGTGGCGATACCCAGCGTGACCTGAATGTAGCCCAAGCCATAGGGCGTCGCTGGCGCGAATTTGAATTTGGTGACGACCAGTGCCGTCACGAGAATAGAGCCCAACAGCAAACCGTGGGGCACGCCTTCGAACTGCAACAGTGCGCCGAAGCCGGCAGCAATCAACAAACACAGAATGGATTTCATGGTCGCCTTCCTGGCTATTCAAGTGAGTCAGGCGCGCAACCGTCCAATCGCCCGCCGATACTTTTCGATCCGCTCCAGATCCTCCCAACTCGGCGAGGCAATCCGCGACAGGTCGCTGTTCTCTTCCAGATCCGCCAGTTTCACCACCCGCCCGATCGGGTTCTGCGCCGCGCGCTCGACAAAGTCCTCGTAGGATTCACCGGGCACTTTGGTCACCGATTCGATGGCGGACAAAACCGCTTCGCTGAAGCCTTCCTTGCGCAAATCCTCCAGGCTGATGCCGCAGTCCTCGACCACATCGTGCAGCACCGCGACGATGCGCTCTTCCAGGCTGCTCATGCGCAACATGACCTTCAGCGGATGCAAAATATACGGCGCCCCCCCCTTGTCCACCTGCCCCGCGTGGGCCGTGGCGGCAATGGCGATGGCGCGTTCCAGTGTCTGAGTCATGGGCTTTTCCTCGGGTCAGACGCCGTACCGGCCGCCAATATAGAAGTGACGCTTGAACCAGCGCCCAATCGCCTGCAAACGCCCGGCTGGCTGCGCCGGCTCGGCGTACCGCTGAAGGATCAGCGAGACCAGATCAGCCTGACTCTCCCCCGAACGCGCGTCCAGCAACTCGGCTACCCAGGCACATCCGGCCTTCTTCAAATGCTCACGCCATTCACCGGGCCAACCATCCAGCTCATGCAGCGCCAGCCACCGCGCACCGCCCTGCTCGCCATGCCCGCCGCCAATCGATTGCTCGAAGCAGAATGGGGTTGCCGGACGGGACAGGTCGATGCTGAAGATGTAAATGTCTTGAGTTTTGTGCTGCGGCGTGGGGGCGTTGTTGCGGCTGCCGATTTGAATCATGCGCGGTTCCGTCCGTGGGAGAGGCGTTACAACTTGTTTCGCAGTCTACGACGTGGTGCTGGTGGGGGGAACCTTTGGCGATGAGCCGGGACGTGGCAAGTGAAAAGTTTGAATGGGTAGTCCGGGGATTTTGTTTCAGTCGCCCACAAAAAAGGGACACCGCTGGGTGTCCCTTTTTGCGTTTGGATTCAGGTTGATGGATCAGCGTTTCATGGCTTCACACTGGTTGCGCAGATCCCCGTCGCCGATGCTCGCACAGCTGCTGCCCTGCTTCGCTTCACAGAAGGAGCGTTTGTCACGATCCTGGATACTCGCGCATGAACCGCCTTTCTCCCCTTCGCAAGCGGTGCGAAGATCGTAATTATCGATCGAGGCACAACTACTGCCTTTCTTGGCGTCGCAATAGGCGCGCTGGTCACGATCCTGGATACCCGCGCATGAACCACCCTTCTCCGCTTGGCAGGCCGTGCGCAAATCGTAATTGTCGATGGAATAACAACTGCTACCTTCCTCCATGGCCTGGCAATAATTGCGTTTGTCTGGGTCAGTGATGCTGGCACAACTGGCGGAAACGTAACCGCTGAACAGCAACAACATCGCAAGAATCAGTTTCATCTCACACTTCCTTGAGCTTGCCGGGAAACAGCCTGGCACTGGGTAAAGCAATCAAAACCAGATCAGCGTTTCATGGCCTCACACCGCGCACGCAAATCATGGTTGTCGATATTCCCGCAACTGCTGCCGCCCGTCGTGGCATTGCAATAGGCACGCTGGTCGTGGTCGTCGATGTTGCCGCAGGAACTGCCACCCTGCTCCGCATTGCACCGCGCACGCAGGTCATGATCATCGATGTTGCCGCAGCTGCTGCCGCTCTTTTTGGCATTGCAGTAGGCACGCTGGTCGTGGTCGTCGATGTTGCCGCAGGAACTGCCGCCCTGCTCCGCGTTACAAGCCGCCCGCAGATCGTGATTGTCGATGTTGCCGCAACTGCTGCCGCTCTCCCTTGCATTGCAATAGGCGCGCTGATCGTGGTCATCAATGTTGCCGCAACTGGCAAAGCTGTAGCCGCTGAACATCAATAACATTGCGAGTAATAGTCTCATCACACACTTCCTTGGTTGACCAGGAACCAGCCTGGCACTGCTTGAGCCGATGAATGAGCGTCGCGACACGCCATCAAATTGACATCGGTTTTGGGGAAAGTTCCGGGGGTGGAATGTGTGATGAGTTTTTTGATCTGAAAACGCCGTAGGAAATTGCTCCGCGTGGTGAGGGAGCTTGTTCTTGCGGGGCTGCGAAGCGGGCCGAAATCTGGCAAGTCGTTTTCCCCTTTTGCTCCGCAGCCCTTGATTTACGCCGGTTGCGCCGCCGAACGCGAGCGAACTCTCTGGCCAGACGTGGTGATTTCACGTCCTACAGGCTGATTGCGACGGTGGGAATCGGTGCCTAGAGTGGGTCTGTCGCTGAACGAATTTGGCGATAGGGTTTCGCAGCCCTAAGGAAAATTGACTAACACCGTCAAACTACAATTCTGGCAAAATTCGCCGGCATTACGTTTTACGGCAGTTGTGTGCGGGAGACTTACGGGTCTGCCGGGTTTGGTCTCTTCCTCGGTCTGCGAACCCGCACACATCTGCCACCCACTTTGTTTCGCAGCAGAAAGGTGGCTCATCTTTACCAAGAGACCTTTCCATATGACGATCAAAACACCGCTCCACCGCCACGCGAAGATGTCCCATCCCGCTACCGACCACCCTGTCCTGCTCATCGACGCCGACACCACACTGAGCGATCTTCACGCCTGCCTTAGGGAACGGCTCGATGCTGTTCTGAAATACTTGGATCTGATGGCCTGCATACATCTCCCCGACCACGCCGAGCATGACATCAACACCGTCAGCACCATCGCCAGAATCTTGATTCAGGACGTGAGTGACGTGTTTCGGGTTATAGAGCAACGAGGATTTTGATGTTCTTGCCTGGAAGCTGAAGGACTTACACAATTAAACTTTTCAACTTTTATGCCCGTTTTAAGCCTTGCCAAGTACATGGCGCTTGAAAAGAAAGGACAAGCACCAATCGGAATAATCACAATTAGTGAAAGTTATTAAAACCTGTCATTTATTACAGGTGACAATATCTCTCACCTAAAACACAATCACTCCACAGAAATATGCATTCTGGAAATCACGCCCATTTCGAAACTGGAGATTGAAAATGACATACCCACTGAATGGAAACTATGATGGCGGAAGCGGAAACATATACCGCCTTGTGATTGAAAACTTCAACGAATCAACCGGTTGGTGCAGCGGCTACTTCCACGACGCTCAGACAAACAAGTGGGAAAAAGTGACAGGCCACTACCACTTTTACGGGGAAGGTCAAGATGAGACAGTACTTCAATTCAATACTTCACATGGTTCCTGGAGATGGGAAGCGGACTACGTCGGCGGCGCGCCATCCTTTAACAATTGGACTGCCACTCTAAATGGTGCTGGTTATGCTCAAATGGATTTTATCAAAGAGTCAAACACGCCACAAAGGGTAACGGCAGCGGAGCTAAATCGGGGCGAATAAGCAAGTCAGAACCTAGAAAAATTCGGACCGCCAGCCCATTAATCATAAAAAATCAATCAAAGCCATCCCCTGGCGTAATAGGTATGGCTTTGAATAAAACCGACAACAATAGAGCTTGCATAACGCGAAGCGAATCATCAAAAATTCGCCGGCGTATTCGCACTAATAATCTCCGCCTCATCCGCCCCAATATTCCGGAACTTGTGCGGCAGCGTCGTCGGAAAGTAATACCCATCCCCCGCACTCAACACGCTCACCTGCCCATCCACCGTCAACTCCACGGTGCCACGGGTCACCAACCCACACTCCTCACCTTCCGAGTGAACAATCGGCTCTTCCCCGGAGCTCGCGCCCGGTGCGTATTGCTCGCGCAGCAAGCGCATCTGGCGGCTGGGGACCGAGGCGCCGATCAGGAGCAGGCGCAGGCCGTGGCGGCCGAGGTCGGGTTGTTCGTTGGCGCGGAAGACGTATTGGTGTTCGCGGGGGGGCTGGTCGAAGGTGAAGAAGTCGGCCAGGGACATCGGGATGCCTTCGAGCAGCTTTTTCAGTGAGCTGACGGAAGGACTGACACGATTCTGTTCGATCAGGGAGATGGTGGCATTGGTCACGCCGCTACGCCGGGCCAGCTCGCGCTGGGAGAGTTTGTAGCTTTCGCGTACTAGTTTGAGTCGAGAACCCGTATCCATGACAGCCTTATGTGAGAACGACTTAAGGGCGATGGGGGTGGGTGGCGGGTGCCGCGCAAGGCGCGCGGATCACGTTGCTCCCGTGTCCCGGAACCGTGAAAGGCGGCTATTAAATCACGTTTGTCGGTGTTGCTCAGCAGGTTCGATGGACGGTGGGTAAAAAGTCCTTCTTGCCTTGGTAATACGGTCACTGTGGGAGCGGGCTTGCTCGCGAAAGCGGTGTGTCAGCCGACATGAGTATTGGCTGATATGGTCTCTTCGCGAGCAAGCCCGCACACAGTTTGAGCTTGGGTGTCAGAAAAAACCGGCGGCGCCTGTGCGGGACCGCCGCCGGGGAGGTAAATCAAATGCCGAAACGGTCGCGCAGCGAGTAATACACGGCGCCGAGGGCGGTCAGTGGCGCGGAGAAGGTGCGGCCGCCGATCATCGGCATGTGTGGCAGGGAGGCGAAGGCGTCGAAGCGTTCGGCGTCACCGCGGATCATTTCCGAGATCAGTTTGCCGGCCAGGTGCGAGCACGTGACGCCGTGGCCGCTGTAGCCCTGCATGTAGTAGGCGTTTTTCTCGATGCGGCCGAATTGCGGCATGCGTGACATGGTCAACAGGAAATTGCCGGTCCAGCGGTAGTCGATTTTCACGTCCTTGAGCTGCGGGAAGGTCTTGAGGATCTTCGGGCGGATCAGGGTTTCGATGTCGTCCGGTTCACGGGCGCCGTAGACCACGCCGCCGCCATAAAGCAGACGGTTGTCGGCGGTCAGGCGGTAGTAGTCGAGCAGGTAGTTGCAGTCTTCGACGCAGTAGTTGTTGGTGATCAGGCTGCGGGCCTGTTTCTCGGTCAACGGTTCGGTGACGCAGATCTGCGAGCCGCACGGCATGCTCTTGGCGGTCACGCGGTTGTCGAGGCCTTGCGGCAGGTAGGCGTTGCCGGCGATCAGCAGGTACTTGGCGCGGACCTGGCCTTTGGCGGTGCGCACGACGTTGGGTTCGCCGTACTTGATTTCCACCGCAGCGGACTGTTCGTAGATCTTGCCGCCCAGACGCACGATGGCGGCGGCTTCACCGAGGGCCAGGTTCAGCGGGTGGATGTGACCGCCCTGCATGTCCAGCAAACCGCCGACGTAGGCGTCCGAGCCGACTTCGCGACGAATGTCCGCAGCGTCGAGCATCTTCAGGTTTTTATTGCCGTAACGTTCCCAGCTACGTTTTTGCTCGGCCAAGCCCTTGAGCTGCTTGTTGTTCATCGCCGCGAAAATACCGCCCGGGCGGTAGTCGCACTTGATGTCGTATTCCTTGATGCGCGAACGAATGATGTCGGCGCCTTCGAAGATCATGCTGCCGAGGATTTCGGCGGTCTTGTCGCCGTAGCGCTCTTCGATCACGTCGACGTCGCGGCTGTAGGAGTTGACCAGTTGACCGCCGTTGCGACCGCTGGCGCCGTAGCCGACTTTCGCCGCTTCCAGCACCGTCACCTTGTAGCCGGCTTCGCTCAGGAACAGCGCCGAGGACAGGCCCGTGTAGCCGGCGCCGATGATGCAGACATCGCACTCCACCGACTCTTCAAGCGTCGGGAAGTCGATGACTTCGTTGCGGGTGGCGGCGTAATAACTGTTGACGTGTTGTTGTTTCATTATTGTTCTCCGAGGGACGCCGGAAAAACCGGCGTCCACCGTTGTAAATAGAATTAGAGCTTGATCCAGGTCGCTTTCAGCTCGGTGTACTTGTCGAACGCGTGCAGCGATTTGTCGCGACCGTTGCCCGATTGTTTGAAGCCACCGAACGGTGCGGTCATGTCGCCGCCGTCGTACTGGTTGACCCACACGCTGCCGGCGCGCAGGCCACGGGCGAAGGTATGAGCCTTGCTCAGGTTGCTGGTCCAGACCCCGGCGGCGAGGCCGAAGATGCTGTCGTTGGCGATGTGCAGTGCTTCTTCAACGGTGTCGAAGGTGATCAGCGACAGCACCGGGCCGAAGATTTCTTCCTTGGCGATGGTCATGGCGTTGGTCACGCCGTCAAAAATCGTCGGCTCGATGTAGGTGCCGCCGGTTTCCTCGAGGGTGCGGCGGCCGCCGGCGATCAGCTCGGCGCCCTGCTCCCGACCGATGCTGATGTAGCGCAGCACGTTGTCCAGTTGACGCTGATCGACCACGGCGCCGACGGTGGTCGCCGGATCCAGGGCGTGACCCGGTTTCCACGCTTGCAGCGCTTCGACCAGCAGCGGGATGAATTGCTCGCGGATCGAACGCTCCACCAGCAGGCGCGAGCCGGCGGTGCAGACTTCGCCCTGGTTGAACGCAATGGCGCCGGCCGCCGCTTGTGCTGCCGCGCGCAAGTCCGGTGCGTCGGCAAACACCACGTTCGGGCTCTTGCCCCCAGCTTCGAGCCAGACGCGTTTCATGTTGCTAAGGCCTGCATAAATCATCAGTTGCTTGGCAATCGCGGTGGAACCGGTGAAAGCCAGCACGTCGACGTCCATGTGCAGCGCCAACGCCTTGCCGACGGTGTGGCCGAAGCCTGGCAGGACGTTGAACACGCCTTTCGGAATGCCCGCATCCAGCGCCAGTTGCGCAATGCGGATCGCGGTCAGCGGGGATTTTTCCGAAGGTTTGAGGATGAACGAGTTACCCGCCGCCAGCGCCGGTGCGAATTTCCAGCTGGCCATGATCAGCGGGAAGTTCCACGGCACGATGGCGGCGACCACGCCGGACGGCTCGCGGGTGACCAGGCCGAGTTGATCGTGCGGAGTAGCAGCGACTTCGTCGTAGATCTTGTCGATCGCTTCGGCGCTCCAGCGGATCGCGTTGGCGGTCGCCGGGATGTCGATGCTCATCGAGTCGCTGATCGGCTTGCCCATATCGAGGGTTTCGAGCAGCGCCAGCTCTTCCTGGTGTTGCAGGATCAGGTCGGCGAAGCGGATCAGGATGCGCTTGCGTTCGGCCGGGGCCTTGTTCGCCCACACGCCGGAATTGAAGGATTGGCGCGCGGCTTCAACGGCAAGGTTGGCGTCGGCTTCATCGGTGCTGGCGACGGAGGCCAGGAAACGGCCGTCGACGGGGCTCAGGCATTCGAAGGTTTCGCCGCTGATGGCCGGGCGGTATTCGCCGTTGATGAAGGCACGGGATTCGAGGGTCAGGGACTGGAAGCGTTGTTCCCAGTCGTTGCGGGTCATGGTCATGGGGGGGTGACTCACACATAAGAATTAGTGACCGATATCCCTGTGGGGGCGACGGTGCGACTTGCTCGCGAATACGGCGGGTCAGTCACCTTCAATGTTGAAGGTGATGGCCTCTTCGCGGGCAAGTCGAATCGTCGCACCGTCGCTCCCACAGGGTTTTGCGGTGTTAGCGAGATCGCGCTTGAGCGTCAGACGGTATGCAGATACCAGTTGTACTCAAGGTCAGAGATCGAGTTCTCGAACTCGGCCAGCTCGCTTTCCTTGCACGCGACGAACACGTCGATGTACATGGGGTCGATGTAGCGGGCCATGACTTCGCTGTCGTCCAGCTCACGCAGGGCGTCGCGCAGGTTGTTCGGCAGGCTCTGTTCGTTCTGCTCGTAGCTGTTGCCTTCCACCGGCGCGCCCGGTTCGATCTGGTTGGTCAGGCCGTGGTGAATACCAGCCAGCACCGAAGCCATCAACAGGTACGGGTTGGCGTCGGCACCGGCTACGCGATGCTCGATACGCACGGCGTCGGCGGACCCGGTCGGCACTCGTACCGCAACGGTGCGGTTGTCGATGCCCCAGCTCGGCGAGTTCGGCACGTAGAACTGCGCGCCGAAGCGGCGGTACGAGTTGACGTTCGGGCAGAGGAACGCCATTTGCGCAGGCAGGGTCTCCAGCACACCGCCGATCGCGTGTCGCAGTGCGGCGTTCTGCTCGGGATCCTCGCTGGCGAAGATGTTGTTGCCCTCTTTGTCCAGAATCGAAATGTGCACGTGCAGTCCGTTGCCCGCCTGGCCCGGATACGGCTTGGCCATGAAGGTGGTGTCCATCTCGTGGTCGTAGGCGATGTTCTTCACCAGACGCTTGAGCAGGACGGCGTAGTCGCACGCCTTGATCGGGTCGGACACGTGATGCAGGTTGACTTCGAACTGCGCCGGGGCGCTTTCCTTGACGATGGCGTCGGCAGGAATGCCCTGCTCTTTCGCGCCTTCGAGGATGTCTTGCAGGCAGTCGACGTATTCGTCGAGATCGTCAATCAGATAAACCTGGGTCGAGACTGGACGCTTACCGGACACTGGCGAACGCGGCGATTGCGGACGGCCGTTCACGTTGTCCTGGTCGATCAGGTAGAACTCGAGTTCGAACGCGGCGCAGATGGTCAGGCCCAGTGCGTCGAACTTGCGCACCACGTTGGCCAGCACTTCACGCGGGTCGGCAAAGAACGGCTCGCCTTCCAGCTCGTGCATGGTCATCAGCAGTTGCGCGGTCGGACGCTTCTGCCAGGGCTCGATGCTCAGGGTGCCGGGGATCGGGTAGCAGATGCGGTCGGCGTCGCCGATGTCCAGGCCCAGGCCGGTGCTTTCCACCGTGGAGCCATTGATGTCGAGGGCAAAGAGCGAGGCCGGCAGGTTGATGCCTTTCTCGTAAACCTTGTGAAGACTGGTGCGCTCGATGCGCTTGCCGCGCACCACACCGTTCATGTCTGCAATCAGAAGATCGACGTACAAAACCTCAGGATGTTTCTTAAGGAATGCGTTTGCTTCGTTGAGTTGAACGGCACGCAGAGGGACCGACATGATGCACCTATTTAGCTGTTAATTATTATGTTCACTGCTGTTTCGCGGAGCCAGTCAACCCGAACGGCAAAGTGAAGTCAATAGCGAACACAGGGCCGCTCAGCGTTTATTTTTCGGGCTTTTTTTAACACTCACGTGCCAATGGCGGCGCCAGAGACCCGTGAATCATGAAGATTTGATGAACGGCGTTTAGAATTTTTTACATGGGAGTTGTTAATTAAAATCAACGACGCTAAGCTCCGGAAAAGCTCGTTCAAGTGTCAAACTTCGAGGTGAATAAAAATGGCATTCAAGCCATTGATCGGCGTTACTGCGTGCGTCAAACAGATTGGCCTGCACCCCTATCACATCAGCGGCGACAAGTACGTTCGCGCTGTCAGCGTTGCGGCGCTGGGGTTGCCCGTCGTCATTCCTTCCCTTGGCAAACTGACTGAAATCGAAGACCTGCTGGGTCAGCTCGACGGTCTGTTGCTGACCGGCTCGCCGTCCAATGTGGAACCCTTCCACTATCAGGGCCCGGACAGCGCTCCCGGCACGGATCACGATCCGGCGCGGGATGCCACTACCCTTCCTCTATTACGTGCAGCCATCGCGGCGGGCGTTCCGGTACTCGGCATTTGCCGCGGCTTTCAGGAAATGAACGTGGCGTTCGGCGGCAGCCTGCACCAGAAGGTGCATGAACTGCCGGGCATGCTCGATCACCGCGAAGCCGACAGCCCGGACGTCGCCGTGCAATACGCCCCGGCCCACGCCGTGAAGGTATTGCCGGGTGGCGTGTTCGAAGCGCTGGAGCTGCCGGGTGAATTCCAGGTCAACTCGATTCACAGTCAGGGCATCGACCGCCTCGCGCCCGGCCTGCGCGCCGAAGCCGTGGCGCCGGATGGCCTGATCGAGGCGGTCTCGGTGGAGCACAGCCCGACCTTCGCCCTCGGCGTGCAATGGCACCCGGAATGGCAAGTGCTGGACAACCCGAATTACCTGCGGATTTTCCAGGCGTTCGGCGAGGCCTGCCGCCAGCGTGCGGCGCGACGCAACCAGCGCTGACGCCACCCAACGATTGCAAAACCATTTACTGCCCCCGCGGGGTCGGCGGCTGCGCGCTTGCGCATCCGTCATCCGCGATCAGCAACACACCGCGAAAACAAAAAGCACCACCCGGCAGCCAGGACGGCGGCGCCGAACAACCCGCACGGTGCGGGTCTGCAATCCACTCTTAAGCCAGGCCGCGTTGGCCCGGCGACTGAAACCTGTTGGGAGTTTCACATGGCAAACGCCTCCAGCACTTACAGGAAGGCTCTTGAAGGTCATCAGCAACCGAAAAAGGTTCTGGTGAAAGTCGATCGAGTCACCAAGAAGTTCGATGAAACCACTGCGGTGGACGATGTGTCCCTGGAGATCCATCAGGGTGAAATCTTCGCCCTGCTCGGCGGCTCCGGCTCGGGCAAATCGACCCTGCTGCGCATGCTCGCCGGTTTCGAACGGCCGACTGAAGGACGCATTCTGCTCGACGGTGTCGACATCACCGACATGCCGCCGTACGAGCGGCCGATCAACATGATGTTCCAGTCCTACGCCCTGTTCCCGCACATGACTGTCGCGCAGAACATCGCCTTCGGCCTCAAGCAGGACCGTTTGCCGGCCAGCGAAATCGACGCCCGCGTCGAAGAAATGCTGCGCCTCGTCCACATGACCCAATACGCCAAACGTCGTCCGCATCAACTGTCCGGCGGCCAGCGTCAGCGCGTGGCCCTCGCCCGCTCACTGGCCAAGCGGCCGAAGCTGTTGCTGCTCGACGAACCGATGGGCGCGCTGGATAAAAAACTGCGTTCGCAGATGCAGCTGGAACTGGTGGAAATCATCGAGCGCGTCGGCGTGACCTGCGTGATGGTGACCCACGACCAGGAAGAGGCCATGACCATGGCCGAGCGCATCGCGATCATGCACCTGGGCTGGATCGCCCAGATCGGCAGCCCGGTCGACATCTATGAAGCGCCGGTCAGCCGCATGGTGTGTGAGTTCATCGGCAACGTGAACGCCTTCGACGGCACCGTGGTCGAGGACCTTGAAGGTCACGCGATCATTCACAGCCCGGACTTGCAGCAAAAGATCTACGTCGGTCATGGCGTCAGCACGTCGGTGCAGGACAAGTCGATCACCTACGCGATCCGCCCGGAAAAAATGCTCGTCAGCACGATCAAGCCCGAGACCCGCTACAACTGGTCCGAAGGCAAGGTGCATGACATCGCCTACCTCGGCGGCCATTCGGTGTTCTACGTCGAATTGCCGAGCGGCAAGATCGTCCAGTCGTTCATGGCCAACGCCGAACGCCGTGGCGCGCGGCCGACCTGGGACGACAAGGTCTACGTCTGGTGGGAAGACGACAGCGGCGTGGTACTGCGCTCATGAGAACCTTCAATCAGCAATTCCTGCGCCTGGTGCCCAGCGGGCGAAAGTTCGTCATCGGCATCCCGTTCATCTGGCTGTTCCTGTTCTTCATGCTGCCGTTCTTTTTGGTGATGAAGATCAGCTTCTCGGAAGCCGCGCTGTCGATCCCGCCGTACTCGGAGATTTACACCTACGCCGAACAGAAATTCCAGCTTCTGCTGAACATCGGCAACTACACCCTGCTCGGCGAAGACGAGCTGTACCTGTCGGCCTACCTCGGGTCGTTCAAGGTGGCGTTGCTCAGTACGCTGATGTGTCTGGTGATCGGTTTCCCGATGGCCTACGCGATCACCAAGACCGGCAAGGAAACGCAAAACGTCCTGCTGCTGTTGATCATGATGCCGACCTGGACTGCAATCCTGATCCGCGTTTACGCGTGGATGGGCATCCTCAGCAACAACGGCCTGCTTAACGCGTTCCTGATGTGGACCGGGCTCACCGATCACCCGATCGAGATCCTCAACACCAACACGGCGGTCTATATTGGGGTCGTGTATGCCTACCTGCCATTCATGGTGCTACCGCTCTACGCCAACTTGGTGAAACACGACGGCAGCCTGCTGGAAGCCGCGCAGGATCTGGGTTCGAGCAACTTCAACAACTTCTGGAAAATCACCGTGCCGCTGGCCAAGAACGGCATCATCGCAGGCTGCATGCTGGTGTTCATTCCGGTGGTGGGCGAGTTCGTGATTCCGGAACTGCTGGGCGGCCCGGAGACCCTGATGATCGGTCGCGTGCTGTGGCAAGAGTTCTTCAATAACCGCGACTGGCCGGTGGCGTCCGCGCTGGCGGTGGTGATGCTGTTGATCCTGATTGTGCCGATTCTGCTGTTCAACCGCAGCCAGGCCAAAGAGATGGAGGCACGGGGATGAAACGCTTCGGTTTTGCAAAGTTCATGCTGATCTTCGGCCTGACGTTCATTTATCTGCCGATGCTGATTCTGGTGATCTACTCGTTCAACGCCTCGAAACTGGTAACGGTCTGGGGCGGCTGGTCGGTGAAGTGGTACGTCGGCCTGCTCGACAACACCCAACTGATGGGCTCGGTGGTGCGCTCGCTGGAAATCGCCTGCTACACCGCGATTGCCGCCGTTGCGCTGGGCACCCTCGCCGCTTTCGTGCTGACCCGCGTAACGCGCTTCAAGGGTCGTACGCTGTTCGGTGGTCTGGTCACCGCGCCGCTGGTGATGCCTGAGGTGATTACCGGTCTGTCGCTGTTGCTGCTGTTCGTAGCGATGGCGCAACTGATCGGCTGGCCGCAAGAGCGTGGCATTGTCACCATCTGGATCGCCCACACCACGTTTTGTGCCGCTTATGTGGCGGTGGTAGTCTCCGCCCGTTTGCGCGAGCTGGACCTGTCGATCGAAGAAGCGGCGATGGATCTGGGCGCGAAACCGTTCAAGGTATTTTTCCTGATCACCATCCCGATGATCGCGCCGTCGCTGGCGGCGGGCGGCATGATGTCGTTCGCGCTGTCGCTGGACGATCTGGTGCTGGCGAGCTTCGTGTCCGGCCCGGGTTCCACCACCCTGCCGATGGAAGTGTTCTCGGCCGTGCGTCTGGGCGTTAAGCCCGAGATCAACGCCGTGGCCAGCCTGATTCTGCTGGCAGTGTCGCTGGTGACCTTCCTGGTCTGGTACTTCGGCCGCAAGGCAGAAGCCAACCGCAAGCGGGCGATTCAGGAAGCGATGGATCAGACCGCCAACGAATCGTGGCAGCAACCGCAACCTCAACGAGTGGCAGCGACGGCCTAGGGCCGTCGCGTTTTACGGCTTTGCGCTTTGGCTTAAAAGCTTCTGAATAAAAAGAATGGAGTTTCACCGATGAAAATGTTTGGCAGGACTCTGCTGACACTGTCCTTATTGGGCGCAATCGCCACGGGCGCCCAGGCCAACGACAAGGTGCTGCGCGTTTACAACTGGTCGGATTACATCGCCCCGGACACCGTCAAGAAGTTCGAGGACGAGACCGGCATCCGCGTGACCTACGATGTGTTCGACAGCAACGAAACCCTTGAGGCACGTTTGCTCGCGGGTAAGTCCGGCTACGACATCGTGGTGCCGTCCAACAGTTTCCTGGCCAAGCAGATCAAGGCCGGGGTCTACCAGACTCTGGACAAATCGAAGCTGCCAAACTGGAAAAACCTCAACCCCGTGCTGCTGAAAAACGCCTCCGCCAGTGATCCGGACAACGCCCATGCGTTCCCGTACATGTGGGGCTCGATCGGCATCGGCTTCAACCCGGACAAGGTCAAGGAAGTGCTCGGCAAGAATGCGCCGACCAATTCCTGGGACCTGCTGTTCAAACCGGAGAACGCCGAGAAGTTGAAGGCCTGCGGCATCAGTTTCCTCGACTCGCCGACCGAAATGCTTCCGGCCGCCCTGCACTACCTGGGTTATCCGGTGAACGACAAGGACGTGAAGCACATCGCCGAAGCCGAAGCGCTGTTCATGAAAATCCGGCCGTCGGTGGCGTATTTCCATTCGTCGAAGTACATCTCCGATCTGGCCAACGGCAACATCTGCGTGGCCGTCGGCTACTCGGGTGACGTGCTGCAGGCCAAGGCCCGCGCGGTGGAATCGGGCAACAAGGTCGAGATCGACTACAGCATTCCCAAGGAAGGCGCCGGCAGTTTCTATGACATGGTCGCCATCCCGCGCGATGCCGCCAACGTCGAGAACGCCTACCTGTTCATGAACTTCCTGATGCGCCCGGACATCATCGCCGAAGTCACCAACAGCATCGGCTACAGCAACGCCAACGAAGCCGCGACGCCGCTGGTGGACGAAGCGATCCGCAACGACCCGGGGTCGTACCCGCCGCAAGCGGTGATGGCCACGCTGTATGCGGTGCCGGATCAACCGATTGCCACGCAACGGATCATGACCCGGGGCTGGACCCGCGTGAAACTCGGCAAGTAATTGCACCACCGATGATCGTTCCCACGCTCTGCGTGGGAATGCAGCCCGGGACGCTCCGCGTCCCAAAGCGGACGCAGAGCGTCCATTGAGGCATTCCCACGCGGACGGTTCGACGCCTCGACGTGGGAACGATCAGAGTTACAAGTTTCCGTTCACGCAGCGCCTTACCACCGCTGCCCCCTGCTCTGAACGGCCTCACCTGGCTTCCTCGGTTCAGGTGAATTCAGGCGCCCTCGGGCGCCTTTTTTTGTCGGCTCAGATCAGTGGCCATTCGGCCAGCGAGCGATAACGGCCCTTGTGGGATTCGAACAACGCAAAGCGTTCAGCGCGCAGGAAAAACTCTGGCGCAGTGGCGGATTCCGGTTCCGGCGCCCGATAGTCGCGGGCCAGCGTCAGGTGCGGACGATACTCCCGCGTCGCCTCTTCAAACCCGAATGGCAACATCGCCTGCTCCAGCGCATACACCAGTCGCAGCAATCCCTGCGGCGCCTGCTCCGGCGCCAGCGACAACACCCCGGCACGCCGCCAGACCTGCAACCGATCCAGCGAAATCCTCAGCGCCTCCCCCGGTGTTCGCACCTTCGCCGCCGCCTCGCAGACCTCGCCAATCTGCGCCAACGGCACCGCGCCGAGAAACAGCAACGTCAGGTGGAAATTGTCGGCCGGCACCGGTTTGCCGGTACGCAAACCCAGTTCGCTGCGCCACTGGGCAATCGCCTTGCGCTGTGCCGGCGGGCAGTCCAGTGCGAAGAACAGCCGCTTGACCGGTTGATCCCCGCGCGTTTCGTCCGTCATTGCCCCGCTCCTTCGTTCGTCGAGATCCCTGGATTCTACACGCCCGTTTCTGGCGACTCTCGGCATGGGGGTTATAGTTCAACGATTGCCATCAACCGGAGGACGTCATGCGCGAGATCCTCAGCAAAGAACCCTGGTGGGCCCGACCGCCGAATCCCGGACAGGATGAGAGTGAACTGGAATGGGGCTGGCTGGTGCATTACAGCGAAGGTGAGCCACGTTTCGAATTCGTCCGCGAGCGACCGACGGACGAGCAGATCCGCAACCGCAAAGGCTGCCGGATCACCCCGTCGGCGGAGTGACCCGGCGGCGCGGCATCAAGGCTCGAGAATGTCCTTGAAGCCACCGAAGATCATCCGCTGCCCATCGAACGGCATCGGGTTGACGTCCGGTTGCATGCGCGGGTCCTCCATCATTTTTGCCATGCCGGCGTCGCGGGTGGCCTTGTCCGGCCAGACCAGCCAACCGGCCGATACGACTTCGCCTTCCTTGAGTTTTACGGCCATCGGGAATGAGGTGACCTTGCCGTCCGGCACGTCATCGCCCCAGCCCTGAATCACCTCCAGCGCGCCGTATTCCTTGAACAGCTTCGCGGCGATTTCGCAGTGTTTTTTGTACTGTTCGCGGTTGGCATTCGGCACGGGCGCCACGAAAACATCGATGTAAGCCATGATCATTCTCCTTGCAGGGTGGGTTCGATCTGCTGAGTAGTCGACTCGGGCGGCCGCCATTCGACACGGTTGACGCCCAACCCGACCGACGGTTCATCTCGCCCGCCCAAATTGCCCTCGACCTGCGCCGCCATGTGCAGCGTGCCGGCCATCACGCCGGTGGTCGGGTTTTGCACCAGTTTCAGCCAGGCCTTGTCGAAGGTGTTGCCCAGGCTGCTGCGGATCAGCGCTTCACTGTCCGGGCGGTCGTTGGCCTGAATGATTGCGCGCACGCCCGCCACGCCGACCGAAATCAGCGCCCCGGCCAGTTTGCCGGCTGCGGCCGCCACCGCGCTGGCCGCGCCGCGCGGGGCCATTTCCGCCTCCATGCGCTGGCTGGCGCGCTTGGCCACCGGCGCCATGGCCGACTCAGTCGAGGTCACGCCTTTGGAGCCGCCGTCGGTGTGAATCTTGTCGATCAGCGCCGCGTAGGCCGGCAGCGTGTTCAACGGTTCAGTGCTGACAACCTGATACAGCGAAGCATCCCTCGCCGGCGGCGGGCCAAGGGCGATGGCAGGGATTTTCTGCAATCGCCGGTTGAGCTGGGCAATGGGCACGCCGTGGCGCTGGGCGATGACCGGCATCTGCTGCGCCATCAGTTGCGCGTAGAACGCGGTGGACTGGCCGAGGATCGCGTCCGGGTCGATCTCCACCGCTACCGGCGCCAGCACCCGTTCCTGATATTGCTCCAGCAGATAGGCCGCCAGACGCTTGGCCGAGGCATCCTGCTCGCCGCTGGCACTGATCGTGTACCAGCTGACCTTCATCGACAGCCATTCCTGGGTCCAGTAGCTGCTGAACCACGGGATGAAATTTTCTTCAGTTTGCTCATAGACCCGAATGCGCCAATGTTCCATCGAGCCACGGGCGAATACCTTGACCTGCTCGGTGGCCTGTTTCGAGGCGCTGACGATTTCCCGGTCGATCTGCTGCCAGGTCGCCGGCGAAACCACCACCGCCGGCGCGGTCACCGGGGCCCGCGCCGTGGTGGCGCAGCCGGCCAGCAACACCAGTGCGGCGACGAGCAGCGCACGCAGGTTCACGGTGGCGGTCCTTATCTGTTCTTAGGTCGCAAGACCTGAAGAATCCGGAGAGAGATGACATGAGTATAGGTGCGTGCGGTGCGCCGTTTATCCGCTGGTCAGGGACGCGCCGGTCCAACCATCAATGCCGTCGATATTCACCATCGCGACGATTGCCTTCCGCATGTTGCTCGCCAAAGGCACGATTAGCCCATCCGAAACACACAGCACGAGGAGTTCACATCATGATCAATACCGTCACCCTCGCCGTGAGTTTCCCGGTCTTCGGCAGCAACTACTACGATCAGCACGCCGTGTCGCGCAAGACACAAGCGCTGGTGTTCGACGAAGCCTTCGAAGATCTGTTGATGCCCGCCGCCAGCAATCATTTCAGCAATGAAGTGGTGGGCCTCAACGATCAGTTCCGTTTTCTGAGCGACATTCTCGCCACCCATTTGCTGGACATCGAGGCCTCAGTGCCTGCGCGATCCAGCGTCCGGGCGAGCGCTCATTTTTAATGCCAGAGGGCGTTCCCGCAAGGGAACGCCCTCTTCGTTTCAGTCAGTCATCATCCCGGTCGCGGTGATAACGACGCCCGTCGCGGCGGTCGTCATCGCGGTCGTCCCAGCGCCGGTCATGATCGTAATAACGGCCATGATCGCGGTCGTAATGCCGGCCATGGCGATGGTCATCATCGAAATCCGCCACACAGCCGCCCAGCAGTACAGCGGCGGAAACGGTCAGCAGCAGGCTTGTTGCACGCATCATTCAGAATTTCCCTAAAACCAAGGTCTTGACGACGGAAACGGCAGCGCTGCCCGCACCGAAAAGGCGCGGTGTGCGCTGCCGCAGATACGACCGGGGAAAACGACGATGATTCACCGACCGCCGATGACCGTTGATCGCCTCGCCCGCCTCGCCCGAGCGGCGGCCAAATGCCACCTATACTGCTTGCAACGCGCAAAGGATCTGCCCCTCAAAAACAACAAGTAGAGGTGCGACATGGTCTGGCAACAAGTCTATGACCCGTTCGGCAATCCGGTGATTTCCACGATCATGGCCGCCGTTCCAGTGGTGGTGATGCTGGCGGCGCTGGCCTTCTTTCATGTGAAGGCGCATCTGGCCGCACTGCTGGCGCTGGCCTCGGCACTGCTGATCTCGATCTTCGCCTTCGGCATGCCCGCTAACATGGCCGGTTCCGCGGCGCTGTTCGGGGCGGCCAATGGGCTGCTGCCGATTGGCTGGATCGTGCTCAACATCATTTTTCTGCATCGCCTGACCACCGAGAACGGCTCGTTCAAGGTGTTGCAGGATTCGCTCGCCCGCATCACCGACGACCGGCGCCTGCAATTGCTGCTGATCGCCTTTTGTTTCGGTGCTTTCTTCGAAGGAGCCGCCGGGTTCGGTACCCCGGTGGCGGTGACCGGCGCCATTCTGATCGGTCTTGGTTTTTCGCCACTGGCAGCGTCCGGTCTGGCGCTGATCGCCAACACCGCGCCCGTGGCCTTCGGCGCACTGGGCACACCGATCATTACGCTGGCCAAGGTCACCGGGCTGGATGAAATGGAGCTCTCGATGATGGTGGGACGGCAGCTGCCGTTTTTTTCGGTGCTGGTGCCGTTCTGGCTGATCTGGGCCTTCGCCGGGTGGCGCAAGATGTTGGAGGTATGGCCGGCGATTCTGGTGGCGGGCGTCAGTTTCGCCATCCCGCAGTTTCTGGTTTCGAACTACCACGGGCCGATGCTGGTGGATGTGATCGCCGCGCTGATTTCCATGGCCTGCCTGACGTTGTTCCTCAAGGTCTGGAAACCGGCAACCGTCCACACCTCGGCCGCGCTGTCGGGGCGGCATGACGACTCGAAGGTCGAAGAAGAAAAGGTCACGGCCAGCGCCGCATTCAGCGATCAGGCGCGCCCGGCAGTGATGCGCGCGTGGATGCCGTGGATCATCCTCACGGTGTTCGTGTTTGCCTGGGGCACCCAGGGTTTCAAGAACATGTTCGACACTCGTCCGGCGATTGATCCCGTTACCCAATCGGCCAGGCTTGATCCGCAGGGCAAACCGCTGCGCGAGGCCAATCCGGTGTTCGCCCCGGCCGTGACTTTCAGCTCCCTGCATCTGCAGATCGAAAAAGTCCCGCCGGTGGTCGCCGCGCCGAAAGCTGAAGAGGCGGTGTACAAGTTCACCTGGTTCACTGCCACCGGCAGCGGCATCCTGCTCGCGGCGATTGTCGGTGGATTGCTGATGGGCTACTCGATCCCGCAACTGATCAAACAGTACCTACGCACGCTGTGGGTCGTGCGCTTTTCGCTGATCACGATTGCCGCGATGCTGGCGCTGGGATTCCTGACCCGCTACTCGGGGCTGGACGCGACCATGGGGCTGGCATTCGCTGCCACGGGGATTTTCTACCCGATGTTCGGCACCTTGCTCGGCTGGCTTGGCGTAGCGCTGACCGGGTCGGATACCGCGTCCAACGTGCTGTTTGGCGGCCTGCAACGGGTGACGTCGGAGCAGCTGGGCATCAGCCCGGTCCTGATGGCGGCGGCCAACAGCTCCGGCGGAGTGATGGGCAAAATGGTCGACGCGCAGTCGATCGTGGTCGCCTCGACGGCGACTCGCTGGTACGGCCATGAAGGGGAAATCCTGCGTTACGTGTTCTTCCATTCCATCGTGCTGGCGATTCTGGTCGGCGGTCTGGTGACGTTGCAGGCGTATGTGGCGCCGTTTACGTCCATGGTGGTCGGCGCGCATTGAGATCTTGGGTGTCTCGGTTGTGAGAGCGATCCGCCTCACTGCCACGACACCCACCTTCATTCTGTCGATTCATGAACCGCGCGCATGAGGCCATGCGCAAATCAAAGAAAACCTTTTCCTCTCCAGCGTGGTCACTCCTAGAACAGAGCGAGACTGGCAACCACGCCAGCGCACCCGTGCGGGTCTTTCACACCCTGCCGACCTGATAGAGGAAGCCAAGCCAATGAACGACCATCCGCCAATGGCGATCTCCCGCCGCCGTTTCCTGATTCTCGGTGCCGTGACCGCAACCGCGTTCGCGATGCCCCCCTTCATCAGCCTCAAGGCCTACGCGGCCAGCCTGGAGCAACCGGCCATGGCCAAAGTAACCATCGAAGTCAACGGCAAGCCACAGGCGCTGGAGGTTGATACTCGCACCACCCTGCTCGACGCCCTGCGCGAACACCTGCAGCTGACTGGCAGCAAAAAGGGCTGCGATCACGGCCAGTGCGGCGCCTGCACGGTGATCGTCGATGGCCGGCGAATCAATTCCTGCCTGACCCTGGCGGTGATGCAGGACGGCGCCAAAGTCACCACCATCGAAGGCCTCGGCATGCCAGACCACCTGCACCCGATGCAGGCGGCATTTATCAAGCATGACGGCTACCAGTGCGGATATTGCACGCCGGGGCAGATCTGCTCGGCGGTCGCCGTGCTCCAGGAAATCCGCGACGGCATCCCCAGCCACGCCAGCGCCAGCCTCACCGAAGCGCCGCAACTGATCGCCAGCGAATTGCAGGAACGCATGAGCGGCAACATCTGCCGCTGCGGCGCCTACTCGAACATCATCGAAGCCATCAGCGAAGTCGCGGAGGTGTCAGCATGAGAGCGTTCAATTACAGCCGCGCCGACTCCCCTGCCGCAGCCGCCGCTCAAGCTGCACAAATCGAAGGTGCGCGTTTCATCGCCGGCGGCACCAACCTGCTGGACTTGATGAAGCTCGACATCGAAACGCCGCAGCAGCTGATTGACGTCAATCACCTGGGCCTCGACCAGATCGAAGCCACCGACGACGGCGGCTTGCGCATCGGCGCACTGGTGCGCAACACCGATCTGGCCGCCGACAGCCGCGTCCGGAAAGACTACGCGCTGCTGTCCCGCGCCTTGCTCGCCGGTGCATCGGGCCAGTTGCGCAACATGGCGACCACCGCCGGCAATCTGCTCCAGCGCACGCGCTGCCCGTATTTCTACGACACCAATCAAGCCTGCAATAAACGCAATCCCGGCAGCGGTTGCGCGGCGATTGGCGGGGTCAGTCGACAACTCGGCATTATCGGCGTCAGCGATGCTTGCATCGCGACCCATCCGAGTGACATGGCGATTGCGATGCGGGCGCTGGATGCCCAGGTCGAAACGATCAAGGCCGACGGCAGCACGCGGCGCATCGCCATCGCGGACTTCCACCAACTGCCCGGCACCACACCGAATGTCGAAACCAGTCTGACGCCCGGTGAACTGATTACCGCCGTCACCCTGCCCGCGCCAGTGGGCGGCACCCATGTCTATCACAAGGTGCGCGACCGCTCGTCGTACGCCTTCGCGCTGGTCTCCGTCGGCCTGATCCTGCAGAAGGATGGCAGCGGCCGCATCGCCGTCGGTGGCATCGCGCCGAAACCCTGGCGAGTCGAAGCGGCGGAAGCGCTGCTGCCGCAAGGCGCGAAAGCCGTCACCGCACGCCTGCTCGACGGCGCCACGCCTACTTCTGACAACCAGTTCAAAGTGACATTGGTCGAGCGCACGATTGCCTCGGTGCTGGCCCAAGCGAGGGACGAAGCATGAAATTCGACACGCCCGCCACGACCAACCCGATTGATCAGTTGAACGTCATCGGCAAACCCACCGACCGCATCGAAGGACCGCTGAAAACCAGCGGCCAGGCACCTTACGCCTACGAGCAACATGAGGCGGTCAAGAATCAGGCCTATGGCGTCATGGTCGGTTCGGCCATTGCCAAGGGTCGCATCACCCGCATCGATCTGGAGGCCGCCCGCGCCGCGCCGGGCGTGCTGACCATCGTCACCGCCGCCAATGCAGGCAAGCTCGGCAAAGGCCAATACAACGCCGCGCACCTGCTGGCCGGGCCGCAAGTGCAGCACTATCACCAGGCCGTGGCGCTGGTGGTCGCCGAAACCTTCGAACAGGCGCGGGCGGCCGCGCAGTTGGTCAACGTCGAATACGCGCAAGACAAAGGCCAGTTTGATCTGGCCAGCGTGCGCGATCAGGGTGTGGAGCCGAAAGACGAATTGCCGGACGTCACACACGGCGATTTCGCCAGCGCTTTTGCCGCCGCGCCCGTGCAGTTCGACCAGACCTACACCACGCCGGATCAGTCCCACGCGATGATGGAGCCCCACGCGACACTCGCCGCCTGGAAAGGCGATCACGTGACGCTCTGGACCTCCAACCAGATGATCGCCTGGAGCGTCGGCGACATCGCCACCACCCTCGGCCTGCCCAAGGAAAACGTGCGGCTGATCTCGCCGTACATTGGCGGCGGTTTCGGCGGCAAGCTGTTCATTCGTGCCGACGCGATCCTCGCCGCTCTGGGTGCACGGTTGGCGAACCGTCCCGTGAAGGTCGCCCTCGCCCGTCCGCAGATCGCCAACAACACCACCCACCGTCCCGCCACGATTCAGCGGATCCGCATGGGCGCCACGGCGGACGGCAAACTCACCGCCATCGCCCATGAAGGCTGGTCGGGCAACCTCGCCGACGGCAAGGTCGAAGTCGCGGCGCAGCCGAGCCAGTTGCTCTACGCCGCAGAAAATCGCCTGGTGACCATGCGCCTGGCGCCTCTGGATCTACCGGAAGGCAACGCCATGCGCGCACCGGGTGAAACGCCGGGGCTGATGGCGCTGGAGATCGCCATGGACGAGATGGCGGAACAGCTCAAACTCGATCCGATCCAGTTCCGCATCCTCAACGACACGCAGGTCGATCCGGTGAAAACCGAGCGGCCGTTCTCACAGCGGCGTCTGATCGAATGCCTGCAAACCGGCGCCGAACGTTTTGGCTGGGATAAGCGCAATGCGACGCCCGGCACCCGTCGCGAAGGTCGCTGGCTGATCGGCATGGGCGTTGCGGCGGCGATTCGCAACAACCTGCTGGTGAAGTCCGGCGCGCGAGTGCGGCTGGAGCGCGACGGCAAGATCACCGTTGAAACCGACATGACCGACATTGGCACCGGCAGCTATACGATCATTGGTCAGA
Organism: Pseudomonas sp. B16(2017); assembly: GCF_002113205.1. Classification (NCBI taxonomy): domain Bacteria; kingdom Pseudomonadati; phylum Pseudomonadota; class Gammaproteobacteria; order Pseudomonadales; family Pseudomonadaceae; genus Pseudomonas; species Pseudomonas sp. B16(2017). Next base: position 15,531 of record NZ_NEKA01000015.1, on the reverse strand, counting down.
CTGCAGCGGAAATGATGGGGGTCAGCCTGGACGATGTGGTGGTGCGACTCGGCGATTCGAATTTCCCGGTGTCGGCCGGCTCCGGCGGCCAGTTCGGCGCCAACTGCTCGACCGCCGGGGTTTACGCGGCGTGCATGAAGCTGCGCGAAGCGGTCGCGACCAAACTGGGCATGAACGCGGGTGAAGCGCAGTTTGTCGACGGCCACGTGCGGCTGGGCAACCAGAACGTGCCGTTACGTGACGCCGCGCAACACGCCCCGATCGAAGTCGAGGACAGCATCGAATTCGCCGACCTCGCCAAGCAGTACCAGCAATCGACCTTCGGCGCGCACTTCGTCGAAGTCGCGGTGGATGCCGCCACCGGCGAAGTGCGCGTGCGACGGATGCTCGCGGTGTGCGCCGCCGGGCGGATTCTCAATCCGAAATCGGCCCGCAGCCAGGTGATCGGCGCCATGACCATGGGCGTCGGCGCAGCATTGATGGAAGAGCTCGCGGTGGACCAGCGCCACGGCTTTTTCGTCAACCATGACCTGGCCGGCTACGAAGTACCGGTGCACGCCGACATCCCGCATCAGGAGGTGATTTTCCTCGATGAAACCGATCCGATTTCATCGCCGATGAAAGCCAAGGGGGTCGGTGAACTGGGGATTTGCGGCGTGAGTGCGGCGGTGGCGAATGCGATCTATAACGCCACGGGTGCACGGGTGCGGGAGTATCCGATTACCTTGGACAAGATTCTTGATGCATTGCCGCCGATGATCTGAAACCGGTAGCGCACTAGCATGGGGTGCTAGTGCGCTAATCACTTCGGGAGATAGCTAACTCACCAACGCAATCAACTGCTGACGCTGCGCATCGGTCAGCATCAGCCCGAACCCGGCGCCGGCGTTGTCGGCCATGTACAACGGGTTGCTGGTGCCGGGAATCACACAAGTCACCGCCGGATGCGCCAGCAGGAATTTCAGTGCCAGTTGCGGCCAGCTCTTCGCCCCCACCTGAGCTGCCCAACCCGGCAGCGGTTTGCCCTTGAGCCGCGCGAGCAGATCGCCGCCGCCGAACGGCCGGTTGCAGATCACCGCCACCCCGCGTTCGCGGCACAGTGGCAGGATGCGCTTCTCGACCCCGCGATCATCGAGCGCGTAGTTGATTTGCAGGAAATCCAGCGACTCGGCCTTGAGCACCGCTTCCACCTCCTCATACGCCGACGGCGTGTAGTGGGTGATGCCGATGTAGCGGATGCGGCCCTGCTCTTTCCAGTCGCGCAGGGTCGGCAGATGGGTTTGCCAGTCGAGCAGGTTGTGGATCTGCATCAGGTCGATGCGCTCGGTGCGCAGCAGGCTGAACGACTGCTCCATCTGCGCGATGCCCTCCTCGCGACCACGGGTCCACACCTTGGTCGCCAGAAACGCCGGTGAGCGCGGTTCGTGGATCGACAGCAATTCACCGGTGGTTTCTTCGGCGCGGCCGTACATGGGGGAGCTGTCGATCACCGTGCCGCCCTTTTTGAACAGCTCGCCGAGCACCGCCGGCAATTGCTTGTAGACCGGATCGCCGGGGGCGACGTCGAAACCGCGATAAGTGCCCAACCCCACCAGCGGCAGTGGCTCGGAGCTCGAAGGGATGGCGCGGGTCTGCATGGTCTGGGCTCCTGTGGCGTTCGGCAACGAAATGGCGGCCAGCGCCCGGTCAAAGGTGAAAACCGCTGACACCCCGGCTGCCAGCGTCAGCAACCGGCGGCGGGAATATCCCTCAGTGTGGTTCATGCTGGCGCCCTTGCCCTGTGGATCTGTTGCACCTTGTGTTTTGATGCAGCCCGCAAAACCGTTGGACTACACTGCGACAGCCAACCTGCGCGCCCGGTTAACGTTAGTCGAATGTCCAGAACCCTGTTGTCACTCGTCGCATTGATCCTCGCCGTGTACTTGATCCTGTGCGCGGCGCTGTTCGTGTTTCAGCGGGCGCTGATTTATTTTCCGCAGCCCGCCAGCCTCGACTCACCGGAGTCACGGTTGACGCTGGCCATGCCCGACGCCGAGATCCGCGTGACAGTGCGCGAGCGCGCCGGGCCCAGAGCACTGATCTATTTCGGCGGCAATGCCGAGGATGTTTCGCGCAATCTGCCGGAGTTTTCCGAGGCATTTCCTGACTATTCGTTGTATTTGCTGCATTACCGGGGATTTGGCGGCAGCGGCGGCTCGCCGTCCGAAGAAGCGATCGCCGAGGATGCGCTGGCGCTGTTCGATCAGGTGTATGCCAGTCATACGCAGGTCGCGCTGCTGGGGCGCAGCCTCGGTTCCGGCGTCGCGGTGCGGCTGGCCAGCCAGCGACCGGTGGAACGGTTACTTCTGGTCACGCCCTACAACAGCCTCGAAGAAATCGCCGCCCGTCAATACCCGTGGGTGCCGGTGCAGTGGTTGCTCAAGGATCGTTTCCGGTCCGGCCAGTACGCGGCGCATATCCGCGTGCCGACGCTGCTGCTGGCGGCGAGCGATGACCAGGTGATTCCACGGGCCAGCACCGAGCGCTTGCTGCACAGTTTTCCCGACGGTGTGGCCACGCTCAAAGTGGTGGCGGACGCGGCGCACAATTCGATTTCCGAACGGCCGCAATATCTGCAATGGATGCAGGATGTGTTGAATCGCTGAGCACTTCGTCGGCAGCCGTAGAAACCCGGCGTCGCCTCGTGAACCAAGTGCAAAAAGGCCAGTCCTACCCGCGCCGCGTTCTGCGGTTCACTTTCCTTCAGCCTTGTTTTTGTTCAGAGCTTTGCGTCCCATGCGCCACGCCGTTCGTTCGTCTCGCTTCGTTTCGCTGTGCCTGTTGATCCTTTCTCCCCTGCTCGCCCCCTCTGCCCACGCCGGTGCCGAGCGGCAACTGGTGGCCGCCATCAACGACTACCGCGCCCATCCGCAACGATGTGACCGACGTCCGGCCCAACGGCTGGCGCCGCTGACACTGAAGTCGAACCTGGCGTTGCCGGTCGGCTATGGCTACGGCGGTGGATTGCGCGAACGATTGAAAGATTCCGGCTACGCAGCCGTGGCGGTGCGCAGCATCCGGATTGTCGGCGCGCAGGACGCCGAAGAGGCCTTCGATCTGCTGCAAAGCGATTACTGCGGCGCGCTGCTAGACGGTCAATACGCCGACATCGGCATCAGCCGCGCCCGCAGCGAATGGCAAGTGGTGCTGGCCCGGCCGGTGCTTGACAGCCGCGTCGGCGACAACCGCAGCGTCGGCAAGGCCTTGCTGGCCGAGGTCAACGCCGCCCGCGCCCGACCGCGAATGTGTGGTCGCCAGCGCTTCGCCGCCGCCCGGCCCTTGAGCTGGAATCCGGCGCTCGGCGCCGCCGCCCAGGGGCACAGCAAGGCCATGGCCTACGGCAACTACTTCGCTCATCGCGACCCGGACGGCGACGGCCCGGCAGATCGCGCCCGGGCGGCCGGCTACCGTGGCCGGCAGATCGGCGAAAACATCGCCGCCGGACAAAGCTCACCGGGCAAGGCCATGGCCGGCTGGCTGGCCAGCCCCGGACACTGCGCCAACCTGATGAACCCGATGTTCACCCAGGTCGGCGCCGGGTTTGCCAGTGAGGCGCGCAGTGATGAAGGGGTTTACTGGACGATGCTGTTCGGGGCGCCTTGATCAGGTTCCACCCGAAAACGTCGAAAAGCGCTGTATGCCGCAACTCGACGTCGGATAGTCAGACCGGAGAAATCGTGGCCAGAACGCCGATCATGATGGTCAACACGAGAAAGCCGCCGAGGAAAAACGCCATCTTAGCCATGAAGGCCTCCTGAATACTGAATGTCCGGCGCACCGGACGCTTCGGAATGAAGCGCGTCGCGTATGGCCGAACGGCAGCGCCATTTTGGGCCCGTGGCTGAGATGGTTACAGATGCAGATTCGACAGGAAAAAGCGGATCAGATGGATCGGGCTGACGCATGTGTCGATATTCAGATCGGGACAGAGGGTTTCCATTGCGCCGCTTTGATCTAGAGTCATGAGCGCCGCGCCAAAAACAACAAAAAATACAGGAGTGAAACCATGTCCGATTTGAACCTGCACCCAAACGCCGCCGAATCCCTGAACCGCTGGCACGAGATGATCCGCACCGTCAACCTCAAGGCCCTGCCAGAATTGCTCGATCCCAAAGCGGTGTTCCGCTCGCCGATGGCCCACACGCCTTATCCAGGCGCGCCGGTGGTCGCGATGATCCTCAATACCGTGTTCGAAGTGTTTGAAGACTTCAAATACCACCGTGAACTGGCGACAGCGGATGGCTTGAATGTGGTGCTGGAGTTCAGTGCAAAGGTTGGTTCGAAAGAGCTCAAGGGCATTGACATGATCCGCTTCGATGAACAGGGCAAGATCGTCGAGTTCGAGGTAATGGTGCGGCCGCTGAGTGGGTTGCAGGCGTTGGGCGAAGAGATGGGACGGCGGTTGGGAGCTTATCTGGCGGCCGCCAAGGCCTGAAACCCGGACACAAAAAAGCCCACTGACCGTCACCGGTTCAGTGGGCTTCGTGTGTCTGGCGTCTAGTTACAGAGCCATGTCACGTGCAGCGCTTTCTTTCGGCGCCGGAGCTTTTTCAGCCGAGGCGTCCGCCGCTGGAGCTGCAACCTGACCAATCACCGGAGGGGTTGGCAGTTGCAGGATCTTGGCGGTGTAAGCCCACTCTTCAGCCACTTTGGCTGGATCGTTGTTCAGCTGGGTGCCGTAGCTTGGAACGATCTGGTGCAGCTTGGCTTGCCACTCAGGGCTGGCGACTTTGTCCTTGAAGACTTTCTGCAGCACGCTCAGCATGATCGGTGCAGCGGTCGATGCGCCTGGGGATGCGCCCAGCAGACCGGCGATGGAGCCGTCCTTGGAAGCAACGATTTCGGTGCCCAGTTTCAGCACGCCGCCAGCGGCTTCATCACGCTTGATGATTTGCACGCGCTGGCCGGCTTGCCACAGGCGCCAGTCTTCGGCTTTGGCGTTCGGGAAGTATTCCTTCAGCGCGTTCAGACGGTCTTCATCCGACAGCATCAGTTGACCGGCCAGGTACTCGACCAGCGGGTATTCCTTGATGCCGACCCGGGTCATAGGCCAGATGTTGTGGGTGGTGGTGCTGGTCAGCAGGTCCAGGTACGAACCTTCTTTCAGGAACTTGGTGCTGAAAGTCGCGAACGGGCCAAACAGGATGACGCGCTTGCCGTCCAGGACACGGGTGTCCAGGTGCGGAACGGACATCGGAGGCGCGCCAACCGAAGCTTTACCGTAGGCCTTGGCCAGGTGCTGTTCGGCGATGGCCGGGTTATCGGTCACCAGGAACGAGCCGCCTACCGGGAAGCCAGCGTATTCCTTGGCTTCTTCGATACCGGACTTCTGCAGCAGGTGCAGGGCACCGCCGCCGGCGCCGATGAACACGAACTTGGCGTCGGTTTCAGTCTTGGTGCCGTCTTTCAGGTTCTTGTAGCTGACGCGCCAGGTGCCATCGGCATTCTTGGTGATGTCTTGCACTTCGCTCGACAGCTTCAAGTTGAAGTTAGGCTTGGTCTGCAGGTAACCGGCGAACTGGCGGGTGATTTCGCCGAAGTTCATGTCGGTACCCAGCGGGCTCCAGGTGGCCGCGATTTTCTGGTTCGGGTCACGCCCTTCCATCATCAGCGGAACCCACTTCTTGATCACAGCCGGGTCTTCGGAGTACTGCATGCCGGCGAACAGCGGGCTCGCTTGCAGGGCTTCATAGCGCTTTTTAAGGAACTTGATGTTGTCATCGCCCCACACGAAGCTCATGTGCGGAGTGGTGTTGATGAACGAACGAGGGTCCTTCAGGACGCCTTGACGAACCTGCCAGGCCCAGAACTGACGGGAGACCTGGAACGCTTCGTTGATCTCGACGGCTTTCGGGATGGTGACATTGCCCTTGTCGTCTTCCGGGGTGTAGTTCAGCTCGGCGAGCGCCGAGTGACCGGTACCGGCGTTGTTCCAGCCGTTGGAGCTTTCCAGGGCGACGCCATCGAGGCGCTCGACCATTTCCATCGACCAGGTCGGTTCCAGCTCATTGATCCACACACCCAGGGTGGTGCTCATGATGCCGCCGCCGATCAGCAGGACGTCGACTTTCTTTGCTTCCTCGGCATTGGCGGAAGACATCCCCATCGCCAAAGCCAGCCCCAGCAAGGCTGTGTTCACTTTTTTAAACATCCGTTGCACCTATGATAAAACGCCTTCCGCCCGCCGCTGTTGTATGTATGAGGTCCCCTCTTTCGCGACACTCAGGCCAGCGTCGCAGGTTCCGGCACACTTCAATTTTGACGGGTGGGCACACAAGGCCGACAGGCAGTGTCGACCTCAGTTATATGTCCCTTCTGAACTGACTTCTTATCATTATTGGCTTCAGCTACTTGAGCGACAGGGGTTCTGCCTGGCCCGCCGAAAAGCGCACCAGACTGAATTGGGTCAAAACAAGTGGCGCGAAGAATATCACGTCATGGCAAACCCGCGCGTCTGTTCGCGACCGGATAGTTTTCGATTGGTTCCTCAAGCGCTTTCAAACGCCGTACTGTTCCTGATAAGTTGTACGACGACTGACAAATTATCCAGTCGTTCCGAAACCTACAACAACAAGGAATTCTCATGAACAAAAGCAAAGTGCTGCTCGGTCTTTTCTGCGTTTTCAGTGGTTACGTCGCCGCCGCCCCGGCGGAACAGGACGTCGCCCAGGCCGTCGACCACCTGACCCAAGCGATGCTGCACAAGGACATCGCCGAACTGAACGCCCTGACCGCCGACAACCTCACCTACGGCCACTCCAGCGGCAAGATCCAGGACAAAAAAGCCTTCATTGCCGATATCGAAACCGGCAAGAGCGCGTTCAAGACCCTGGAGATGCAAAACCAGACCATCACCCTGTCCGGGGATACTGCGCTGGTACGCCATCACTTCTCGGCGCAGGCCCTCAAAGGCACCGAAGTTGTGCCGACGGAAATCGAGAACTTCCAGATCTGGCAGAAGCAGGCTGGCAAGTGGTTGCTGGTGGGGCGTCAGGCGTACAAGTTCTGATGCATGAGCTCTGCCGTCGAAGAGGCGGCAGAGTCCGCTCCTATAACCTGAACCGATCCATCGACTGCGCCAGCCGCCCCGCCAGACTCGACAGTTCGTCCGTGGTATTGGCCGTCTGGCCGATGACCTTGCTGTTGCCCTCCGACATGCCCGCGATCATCTCCACCTGATGGGCAATTTCGTTGCTGGCCTGGCTCTGTTCGCCGATGGTGCGGGTGATGTCGTTGACCAGTTGCGTGGTGCTCAGGGTGGCGTCGAGGATTTCGCGGATGGCGCGCTCGACGTCGGCGGTGACCGCCATGCCTTTGTCGACCTGGGCGACGCCCGCCTCCATGCTGCTGACGGCCTCGCGGGTGCTGTTCTGGATGCGTGCGACCATCGCGGCGATTTCCTGAGTTGACGCACTGGTGCGCGCAGCCAGACTGCGCACCTCATCGGCCACCACCGCAAAGCCCCTGCCCTGCTCGCCCGCCCGGGCTGCCTCGATGGCTGCGTTGAGCGCCAGCAGGTTGGTCTGATCGGCGATGCTCTTGATCACCTGGATGATGTTGAAGATGCCTTCGGATTCCTGATCGAGGGTGCGGATCACTTGCGCCGATTGCTGGGCGGAACGGGCGATGTCGTCCATGTCGCTGACCACTTGATGGATCACCTGTCCGCCGTTCTTCGCCAGTGACTCGGCCTGGCTGGCCATGTCCAGTGCACGCTCGGCGTGACGGGTGATTTCCTCGATGCTGGCGGTCATCTGGCTCGCGGCGGCCGCCATGGTCCCGGCGGCGGTACTTTGCTGCTGACTGCTGTCGGCCACCTGATGGCAGCCGTGGCTCAATTGTTCGCTCATGCCGCTGACGCCGTGAGCGTTGCGTCGCACCACGTCGATCATGTCCCGCAGGTCGCGCTGCATCGTGGCCAGCGTGCGGATCAGCGCACTGGCTTCGTCCTTGCCGGACGGTTCGGCGATCGGCTCGCTGAGGTTGCCGTGAGCAATGCTTTCGGCGATGCGGCTGGCGGATTTCAGCGGACCCATGATGCTCAGGATCACCCACCGGCCCTGGGCCAACAGCAGCAACAGACTGGCGACCAGGACAATGCCGAGGGCGATATTGGCATTGTGGATCGCCGCCTCGGTGCCTTCGCTGGTGTGCCGGGTATTGGTTTCGATCAGCTCGCTGAGGGCGGCCATCTGTTCTTCGAGCTGGCTGAACACGGTATTGAAGGTACCCAGTTGCTGCTGGGCGCTGTCCGGATTTTCCAGTGCAAGACCGACGATCTGCTCGCCGGCGCTGACGTAGGTGTCGAGGCTGGGCTTGATCTGTTCCAGCGCGGACTTGATCGTCGGATTGACCGGCAGCTTGAGGTTTTCACCCAGCACTTCGCGAAAATGCGCCGCATGCTCTTCGACCGAACTGCGCACCTCGTCCGCCGAACTGGTGCTTTTGCCCAGCCCAACCAGCATCGCCGAATACACGTCCGCGCGCAGGGCGTCGTGCATCATGTCGGCTTCCATGTGGTTGCGCAGCGCGCTCATGCTGACCGCGTTGTCACTGACCGCCGAAGCCATCCGCTGGTTGCCCACATAACTGACCAGGCTCACGATCAGCGCCGTCAGCAGGCTGGTCGCAATCAGCAACACCAAACGCAGTTTGATCGACACCGTGATTTCCTCCCAGGTCGCGCCACGCGGCGCCGTTCAACGCTTCAGTTAAGCCTATTTCCATGAACCCGCTGCGTTAGAGCGTCTCAGCGTGTGTCGTTACATCCAGTAAAAACGCCGCACTGTGCGACGGTTCTCATTCCGCCCCCTACCGCCTGAGCCGACTTACGGAACTCCCGTGCCCGCCGACACCTCTCACATTATGTGGTACTTCCTTTTCGCTTTACGCTGCTGGAGGAACACCGTCATGCGTCGTTTACTACTGGTTTCGTCTCTTATGCTGTGCCTGCCTTTCGGTTCGGCTTTCGCCCGCGTGGATGCGGGGGATGTCGCCACTTCGGCCGGCGTTTCCGCCTCGCTGTATTCCACGTTCAAGGATCACAAAATGGTGATTCCGGCCCGTGACGACTTGTCGGCATTCGTCGCCAGCGGCGGAACGATCCGTGGCGTGTACCTGGAATCGGTACTGCAGCAGGTGCGTCAGGACAATCCTGGCCTGAACGCCAGCGATGAAGAGCTGGCCAACGCCATACTGGTTCAGTACGAAGGTCTGTCGCAGTAACCACGGCACGTTCGATAATGATGGTGGCTGACGGACTTGCCACCGTTACGCCCTGCCGATGGACGGCTGGCGAACGACCATGGGCAAAACCGTCGAACGGCCTCTATGATGGAGGCCATGACGATTTCCGCCTCACTCCGCTCCCCTTGCCCGCCGGGTCTGTGCATCTGCGGGCGTGATCCGCTGCTGGAAACGCCCGGCGCGGATGTGCGCATCCTGTTGCTGACCCGCGAGGAAGAAAAGCGTCTGCTCGAGCGACTGGAAAACCTCAAAGACCTCGCCGACCTCCAGCGGCTGCAAGGCAAGATGTTCGATCAGCTAGGTATTCGTGTGCTGATCGCGCCGAAGTTCGGTGAAGTGCGGACTGTGCGAGGCGGCATCGAAATCGAGGTCGAAGAGCTTCCTGGGCTCTGCCGCAAAACCCGAAAAACCATCCCGGCCGCTATCCGCCGTGGCCTGGAAAACAATCCGCAAGTCGCCTTCGATCTGCTCAACGCCCACGACTTGCTGCGCGGCACCTGATCATATCTTCATGCCCACCCGCTTGCGCATCTCGGCTGTGATGCTCTGCCGGGTTTTCTTCAGATCCGCCCAAGGCTCATCCCCCATGTCCGCCAACCGCTCGTGAACGTTGTGCACGGTCCATTGATCGGCACCTTTGATCTCGCCCACCTCCTCCCGAAACAGCGGCACCGACACCGGCAACCCTTCACGGGTACGCGCCGCGTAGGCGCAAATGGTGGTGGCGCCCAAGCCGTTGCGCAGGTAATCGATGAAGATCCGCCCTACGCGATTTTTCGGCCCGGACACCGCAGAAAAACGCTCCGGCAACAATTTCGCCATGTGCGTGACGATGGCGTGGCTGAAATCCTTGACCTCGTCCCAGCCATGCTTGCGGGTCAGCGGCACCACCAGATGAATGCCCTTGCCGCCGCTGGTCTTGAGGAACGCCTTGAGGCCCAGTTCATCCAGCACGGTCAGGGTCAGCGCCGTGGCTTCGACCATGCTTTTCCACGGCAGCGCCGGGTCCGGGTCGAGGTCGAGGACAAAGCGGTCGGGCTTGTCCAGATCGGTGGTGGTAGCGTTCCAGGTGTGCAGTTCGACCGTGCTCATCTGCACAGCGCCGATCAAGGCTTCGGCGTTGTTGATCAGCATCACCGGCTGGCCGGTCAGTTCCTTGTCGAGCGTGCGGATGCCGGGGATCGCCAGGTTTTCGGCGTTCTTCTGGAAGAACAGCTCACCGGCGATACCGTCCGGCGCGCGCACCAGCGCCACCGGGCGATCCTTGAGCTGCGGCAGAATCCATTCGGCGACGCTGGCGTAATACTCGGCCAGCTGCATTTTGGTGGTGCCACTGCTGGCGTCGATCACTCGGTCGGGATGGGTGATCCGCACCTTGCCGTCGGCCAGGCCGGATTGCGACGGCGCGGTAGATTCAGTCTTTGAAGTCTTCATGGGTTTGGCGCGCTCCTCGGTGATGTCCTTGGCCGGTTTGTCCTCGCGCAAGCCATGAAAAACGGCGTGACGCACTGAGCCGTCCTGGGTCATTTCGGCGAAGGCCACTTCCGCCAGCAGACTCGGCTTGAGCCAGTGCACACCCTTGGCTTCGAACCCTGTGGGCGGGTTGGCCACCGCCGGCTTCTTCACTCGCAAGGGTTTGAGCTGCGCGAGGATGCTCTTGAGGGTGGTTTCATTGAATCCCGTGCCGACCTTGCCGGCGTACCGCAACTCGCCGCTGTCACGATCATGCAGACCCAGCAGCAACGCGCCGAACGAACTGCGCGCGCCTTTCGGATCGGTATAGCCGACGATCACGAATTCCTGGCGATGCTTGCACTTGAGCTTGATCCAGTCGCTGCTGCGACGCGACACGTAAGACGAGCCGAGGCGTTTACCGATCAGGCCTTCCATGCGCATCTGGCAGGCGCTGTTGAGCAAGGCCTGCGGGGTTTCGTCGAACGCTTCGGAGAAACGCAGCAGCGGGTCTTGATGGGTTTTCAGAACGGTGGCCAGCGCTGCGCGCCGTTCCTCCACCGGTACCTCGCGCAGGTCGACACCGTTCAGATACGGCAGATCAAACAGGTAATAGACGATGTTTTCGCTGCGTCCCGAATCGAACGCGTTTTGCAGGGCCTGAAAGTCCGGCACGCCGTCCGCGTCGGCGACCACCATCTCACCATCCAGCCACGCCGACTCCAGGCCCAGCGCCGCCAGGGCTTGCGCCTGTTTCGGCAATTTGTGCGTCCAGTCATGGCCATTGCGGGTGAACAACTGCACCTGGTCCTGATCGATACGCGCCATGATCCGATAGCCGTCGAACTTGATTTCGTATTGCCAATCCCCTTCCGGCGCGCTCTCCACCAGAGTCGCCAGTTGAGGTTTCAACTGCGCCGGGATACTCGCCTTGTGGGCGCCAGTGAGTTTGCCGGAAGCTGGCTTGCGCGGTGCTTTCGCCGGGCCTTTAAGTGGTTTGACCTGCTTCGCACTGAGCCGGGGTTTGTCGACGATCGTGCGCTCGCTGAGCACACTGTCGGGCTCGGCAATCAGCACGTCGTAATCGCTTTGCGGGCGTGCGGCGCTGTCCTGATGCTTGATCAGAAACCACTGCTCTTTCTTGCCCGGCATGTGGGTGCGCACCAGGTTCCAAACCCCGGCGAGCTTCTCGCCGCGCAGTTCGAATTTGAGCTTGCCCTTGGCGTAGGCTTTCTCCGGGTCTTCCAGCGGAATCCACACGCCGCGATCCCAAACGATCACATCGCCGGCACCGTAATGCCCTTCGGGAATGCTGCCCTCGAACGTCGCGTAATCCAGCGGGTGATCCTCGACGTGCACCGCCAGCCGCTTGACCTTGGGATCCAGCGACGGGCCCTTGGGCACCGCCCAGCTCTTGAGCGCGCCGTCGAGTTCCAGGCGAAAGTCATAATGCAGGTGCGAGGCGTCATGCTTCTGGATGCAGAATTGCAAAGCCTGCTCACCGCCGGGCTTCTTGCCCCGCCGGTGGTCGGCTGCCGGCTCGGATGTCGCCGAGAAGTCGCGCATCCGGTTGTAGTCGTCGAGATTCCTGCTCATCCTGCACCTGCCTTGTTTCAACCTGTTCGAGTCACCGTCAGCGCGACCACGGCAATCCGGTCGACGCGCTGATAGCCGGGATTGAGCAACTCTTCGCCGAACACATCCGGATCGAGTTCGCGGTAGGTCCAGCCGAAGCGTTTTTCATCCAGCCGTGGCAATACCGTGTCGAGGAAAGGATCGCGGCCATCGACCATCGCCACGCCGGTGTACAGCAGCAGCGAACCACCGGGCGTCAGGTGATTGAGCGCCTGTTCGACGATGCGCAACGACAGCCCCGCCCCCAGCGTCCCACCGCCATGGCGGTAAGCTCGTCCGGCCGGATCGGCCATGTACGGCGGGTTGGCGACGATCAGGTCGAATTCACCGTCCACGCCTTGCAATACATCACTGGCGCGCACCTCGACGTTGGCCACTTCGGCCAGCGCCGCGTTGATCGTGGTCAGGCGCAGCGCAGCAGGGTTGATATCCACCGCCAGCACTTGCGCTTCGCGCCGGGCACGGCCAATCAGGATCGCGCCGACTCCGGCGCCACAACCGATGTCCACCGCACGGTGGATAGGCGCAAAGTTCTGCTGCAAATGGCTGTGAATCAGTTGGGCAAAGCGATAGGTATCCGGGCCGAAGAACACCGAATCGGCGGCATCCGTGGGAAACCCGGAATGCACGAAGAGCATGTCATCCAGGCTCGACCATCGCACCCGGCTCTTCAAGCGTCCGTCGAACGCATCAATCACCTGGGCGTCCTGCAATTGTCGCTGTTCATCGGCAGACAGCAGGCCCGGTTCGAACGGGCGCGACCATCCGAACACATCCCGCAGGCAATCGGCGGCCTGCCCTTCGTCGCGCTGGTTGACCCGTTGATGGGTCAGCGGCGTCGGGGTGATGAAACGATAGCCGTCGGCCTGCAGGCGCCTCCCCAGTTGCAGCAGCACCAGATCGTTGGCGGACAGTTGTTCTTCCTGATGCATTGATGATTTCCTTAACGCAGACCGGATTTGAGTTGGATGAAATGGCGAGTGGCAAGCAGCCCGGCCGGATGCGCGTGCCGGGCCGGCGCGAGCCAGGGGATCAACGTTGCGAACTTGCTGTGAGCGTCCTGCCCTTGCAGTGCCGCATTCAGGCGCTGCACATCGGGGTCCTGTTCGGGCACCTCGATCGGCGCAGGGACTGAGGGGCGGCGGCGGAACGCGACGGGTTTATCCGCAGAAATCCAGTCACCGGCAATCCAGTCGTGCACCAGTTGTTTTTCATAGGCGCTGAACACGCCGAACATCGCCGCACCATCGCCATCGATCAATTGCCAGAAGCGGCTGCCCTGTGGATCTTCGTGGCGCTTGATCCAGCCCTTGTCCTGCATGGCCTGCAGGAACCCGGACAGCTGCTGCGGATCGGCCAGCCACTGATTGACGGTCTTGCCTTCGAAGCGGCAATAGTCGGAGTGCATGTGTTGAGCGAACGGACACTTGCGCTCAAGCATCGCCAACAGTTCGCGCTCCAGATCGAAGCCCTCGATGATTGCGCGGCTGCCCTGCCCCAGGTCATTGAGCCGATAGCCCAGCGATACCCGGCGCAGGAAATCGCGGCGATCAGCCTCCAGAGGCAGCAGATCCAGAACGGCCTGAACGGCTTTTTGCGCATGACCGGTGCTGGCATTGTCGATGGTCACGTGCAGAGTGAAGTAGTAAGGATCGATCCCCAGTTCACTGAGTTCGTAACTGCTGATCAACAGGTGCAGGGGCAGTTGCTCGTAGCCAAGGTTGTAACCGATCACCTCCGGCAAAAAGTCCATGCCGCCGGCACCCAGGGCCAATTGCAGCGCGCCTTGCAGGTAGCGTTCGTCGGGCAGGGGACTGCTGGGCTCGAGGCCCTGTTCGGCGAGCAGTTGGCGGTAGATCACGACGTGATTCTGGGCCGGATTGCCCTCGCCCAGTTCTTCCAGATAAGTGCTGATCAGGCTGCTGAAGCGCGGATCGCGCCACTGTCCGAGCAAGCCGTAGAGCCAGGCGCCATCGACCAGTTTGGTCGGCGCCACCGCTTGCAGGAAATACAGCGCATGAGCCTTGCAACTGAAGAACTGCCGTGCGCCTCCAGCCTTGCGTTGTTGCAGGTAGTCGGCGTATTGCCGGGCGACATCGGCACAGTGCTCAGCCACCCAGGCATGCCACTGCGCGGGGTCCGATGGCAGCTCATCCTTCAACTGCGCGGCTTGCAGCAGTTGATCTTCCAGAAAGGCGCGCGCCAGCGGCTGCGGATGCTCCTCGGCTAAAAGTGCTTCATGGATACGCCGCAACCCACCCAGAGAATCGAGCGGACGTGATGGGGCGGGGGCAGCTTGCAGGTGAGTCAGGACAGTCATGGCAATATTCTCGATCGATTGGCAGGACGCTCAGTCACTCGCCTCTAATGAAGCAGAGAGGCTTGGCGCGTCAAAAATTCAATCGGCTTGAAAATTGCCCTGACGGACGGAGCCTTCGGCTCGCTCCTTGCTTTAACGGAACGGTCGAAGGCTGTGAGGTGAGAGGGTCAGGCCGTGCCTTTGGCCTGCTGTTCGAGGTGAACCTGCAACTCGGGGTCGATCTGCAACGCCGCCGCCAGTTCATCCAGATAATTGCGCTCGGCGTCCTGCTGATCGTCCACCAGCATCACGCTGGCCAGGTACATCTCGGCGGCCATGGCTGGATCGTTCTGCGCCGCCTGCGCCACTTCGGTGGGATCCAGCGGTTTGGCGACCTCGTCGTCGAGCCATTGCTGCAGGTTCGGGTCATCGGTGTGCTTGCCGATTTCACTGCTGATGAGGTGTTTTTCCGACTCGTCGATCCGCCCATCAGCCTTGGCCGCCGCGATCAACGCACGCAGAACGGCGTGGCTGTGCTCTTCGACTTGCGGGCCGGACAACAGGTCCGCAGTCTGCGGAGTTTGCTGCGGCGCGGCGGACGCCTGGCTGCGTTGCCAGGCTTGATACGCCTGGAAAGCCATCATGCCCAGCGAGGCCAGCGCCGCGTAATTGGTGCCGCCGGACCGACGCTGCGTGCCGCCACCCAGCGCCCCGCCACCGCCGAGCAATCCGCCAAGCAGCCCGCCCAGGCCACCAAGCCCTCCGGCAGCAGAACCGCCGCCACTGCCGCCGCCCAGCAGACCGCCGAGCTTCGCCACCCCCATGTAAATCACCAGCGTCGTGCCGCCCTGCGCCAAGGC
>NZ_NEKA01000014.1:0-179727 GCF_002113205.1 Pseudomonas sp. B16(2017) | reverse complement strand
GAGAAGTCTCCCACGGTCCGTACTGGCTAGAGTCGGAATCGAGCTTTTAGTCCCGCCCACCCCTTCAAGTCTAAACATACAAGCGGGCTTGCTCGCGAAGGCGGTGTGTCAGTTGACACATATGTCGCCTGAGTGACCGCTTTCGCGAGCAAGCCCGCTCCCACAAGGATCTACTTTGGATGGTAGATCGTTTACAAGACCCGAACGCGCAGCGAACGGCCCTTGATCTTGCCGTTGTTCAAGCGCTGCAGCGCCTGCATGACCACGGTGCGTTCAACGGCTACATAGGACTGGAAGTCGAAGATCGCGATCTTGCCGACCTGAGCGCCCGGAATCCCGGCCTCACCGGTCAGTGCGCCAAGAATGTCGCCCGGACGTACCTTGTCTTTCCGGCCGCCAGCGATGCACAGCGTGCTCATCGGCGGTTGCAGCGGGGCACCGCCCTGGGACTTGAGGTTATCCACCTGATCCCAGTTCAGCGGGGTTTTCTGCAGTTGTTCGATGGCTTGCGCGCGGTGCGCTTCGGACGGCGCCACCAGGCTGACCGCGATGCCTTTCTCGCCGGCACGACCGGTACGGCCGACGCGGTGAATGTGGATTTCCGAGTCGCGGGCCAGTTCGACGTTGATCACCATGTCCAGTGCATCGATGTCCAGACCACGGGCGGCAACGTCAGTGGCGACCAGTACCGAAGTACTGCGGTTGGCGAACATCGCCAGTACTTGATCGCGGTCGCGCTGTTCCAGGTCGCCGTGCAGGCCGACGGCGGAAATGCCTTTGGAGGTCAGGTGATCGACAGTTTCCTGCACTTGCTGCTTGGTGAAGCAGAACGCCACGGTGGAGGCCGGACGGAAGTGGTGCAGGACCTTGGTCACCGCGCTCATGCGTTCTTCCGGGGAAATCTCGTAGAAGCGCTGTTCGATCTGGGTGTCGTCGTGGAACGCCTCGGCTTTCACCGTTTGCGGATCACGCATGAACTTCGACGCCAGCTGCTTGATGCCCACCGGGTAGGTCGCCGAGAACAGCAGGGTCTGACGGCGGGCCGGGGTCTGTTCGATGATGTCTTCGATGGCGTCGTAGAAACCCATGTCGAGCATGCGGTCGGCTTCGTCGAGGATCAGCGTGTTGAGGCCGTCGAGGACCAGCGAACCCTTGCGCAGATGTTGCTGGATGCGGCCCGGGGTGCCGACGATGATGTGCGCGCCGTGCTCCAGCGAGCCGATCTGCGGGCCGAAGGACACGCCGCCGCACAGGGTCAGGACCTTGATGTTGTCTTCGGCACGGGCCAGACGACGGATTTCCTTGGCGACCTGGTCGGCCAGCTCACGGGTCGGGCAAATCACCAGCGCCTGGCAACCGAAGTAGCGCGGATTGATCGGGTTCAGCAGGCCGATGCCGAACGCGGCGGTCTTGCCGCTGCCGGTCTTGGCCTGGGCGATCAGGTCCATCCCCTTGAGGATCACCGGCAAGCTCTGCGCCTGGATCGGCGTCATCTGGGCATAACCGAGGGAGTCGAGGTTAGCCAGCATGGCGGCGGACAGCGGCAAAGTATTAAAAGCGGTGGCGATGGTGGTCACGGGACTGGCCTGCAAAACAAAATGTCGCGCAGTGTAGCAGCCTCTGGCCACTTTCCTCGAAAGTTCTGGACGAACGCAAAGCCTGTGACGAGGGCCGGTACCCTCGCCACGCAGACCCCGGTCAATGCTCGATGTGTTCCTCCCGGCGCTTGGCGCGCCGTCCGTCCTCTTTCGAGAGCTGCGAGAAAATCGTCGCCGCCAGCATCGCCATGATCCCGACGGTCACGAACGTGAGCTGGAAAGCGCCCAACACGGTCTCGACGCCATCGTTGCCGATCTCCGCCGTAAAGCCGCCGAGCAGCGCACCGGCACACGCCACGCCAAGGCTCAGCGACAACTGCGCCACCACCGACAGCAAACTGTTGCCGCTGCTGGCGCTGGCGTCGTCGAGGTCGATCAGGGTCACGGTGTTCATCGCGGTGAATTGCAGCGAGTTGATCGCCCCGAGAACCGCCAGCAGGCACAGCAGCAGCCAGTACGGCGTCTGCTCGCTGACCAGCCCCATGCTCGCCAGCATGATCCCCAGAAACAGGGTGTTGCCGGTCAGCACGATGCGATAGCCCAGGCGCTCGATCAGCGGCCGCGCGCCCCATTTGGCGACCATCGCCGCAGCCGCCAGCGGCAGCATGCTCATCCCGGCCTGGGACGGCGAATAACCCAGCGCCACTTGCAGCAGCAACGGCACCAGAAACGGCAGGGCGCCGCTGCCCAGGCGGGCGAACAGGTTGCCGAGGATGCCGACCGCGAAGGTGCGGGTCTTGAACAGCGACGGCGCGAACAGCGGGTTTTCAATGTGCCCGGCGCGCAGCCAGTACGCCGCCAGACAGGCCATGCCGCCGAACAGCAACAGCATCACTCGCAGGTGCGGCAGGTGCAGTTCGCCGAGGCCTTCCATGGCGATGGTGATCAGCACCATCGCCGCGCCGAACAGCAGGAACCCCAGGCTATCGAAACGCGTGCGCTCGGTACCGCGCAGGTCGGGGATGAACTTCCACACCGCATAGCAACCGATGACGCCGACCGGCAGGTTGATCAGGAAGATCCAGTGCCACGTCAGGTATTCCACCATCCAGCCGCCCATGGTCGGGCCGATCAGCGGGCCGAGCAGGCCGGGAATGGTGATGAAGCCCATGATCCGCACCAGTTCCGAGCGCGGGTAGGCGCGCAGCACCACCAAACGTCCGACCGGCAGCATCAGGGCACCGCCGAGGCCCTGGATCACGCGCGCGCCGATCAGCATGCTCAGGCTGCTCGACAAGGCGCAGAGCAGCGAGCCGAGGCTGAACAGCAGGATTGCGCCGAAGAAGATCTTCTTGGTGCCGAAGCGGTCGGCGATCCAGCCCGAGGCCGGGATCAGCAGGGCCACGGTGAGCATGTAGGCGATGATCACGCCCTGCATGCGCAGCGGGTCTTCGGCCAGGTCCCGGGCCATGGCCGGCAAGGCGGTGTTGAGGATGGTCCCGTCGAGGGACTGCATGAAGAAAGCGATGGCGACGACCCATGGCAACCAGCGGGCGGTGATGGCGTCGAGAGGCGGGCGGTTGGGCATGGAACCTCTTGTGGTTGGGGTTAATGCATATCCATGGTCGAGCACGGTCAATGTGGGAGCGGGCTTGCTCGCGAAAGCGGTAAATCAGTCGACATCAATGTTGAATGAAGTGGCCTCTTCGTCGGATCGCCGCCCGGAGCAAGCCCGCTCCCACAGTAGATCTGCGGTGTTCCGCCGATCCGGGGGTTACAGGGTCAGGGTCAAACGGCTCACCAGCGCCCCGGGCAACAACGCCGACGAGGTACTGCGCTGGCTATAGGTGCTCGCCGACAGCAGCAACTCACGTTCGGCGGTCAACGCTTCCAGCTGCGAACCCAGCAGGCTGTAGGCGCTGTCGTCGAAACGCATGGTGCTGACCGGCGCCTGAATCTCGCCGTTTTCCACCCAGAACGTGGCAAATCGGGTCATGCCGGTCAGGCGCGCCGCCGGTTGGTCCGAGAAGTTCAGGTACCAAAGGTTGCTGATATACAACCCGGTACCCAACTGCTTGAGGATCTCGGCCTGGGACAAGTCGCCGGCGGCCATGTTCAGCGCGCTGGGCGATTCACCGCCGCCGGCGCCGTTGGCGGTCAGGCCGTATTCGGCGGCGCTGCGCGAACCGACCAGTTGCTCGCCGGCCTGACCTTCGATGATCAGCCGCAGATCGCTGCGCGGGTAACCTTCGCCGGAAAACGCCGGGCTTAGCGAACCACTGACTTTTTCATCGAGGGACACCAGCGGGCTGAACGCCTGATCGCCGGCATACAGCTTCTGCAACGGGCTGCTCTTGCTGGCAATCGACTGCGCCGAGAAACCGCCCCAGCACAACATGCCCATGATTTCTTCCAGCGCCGCCGGTGCCAGATAGGCGCGGTACTGGCCGGGCGGCAAGGTGCGCAGCGGTCGACCGAGAAACTCGAGTTGCTCGCGGGCCTGCTGGAAGCGGCGGGCGAAGTCTTCGCTGTTCCAGTCATGTCCGGCGTAGCTGGCCTTCACCGCTTCGCCGTTCTCGTGGAACAGGCTGAAGTCGAAGTTGAAGCTGTTGGCCTGATGCCAGCCGAACGCCCCGGAAGAACTGGCAAAACCACGGCTGATCGGGCCGGCGGCATAGAAGCCGACCAGATCCAGACCTTCGGCCGCCTGGGCGATTTGCGCCACGACCTGCTCGGTGTCCGGCAGCGGATGCTCCTGCACACTCTGGCTCTGCCAGCCGTTGTGGTTGAGCAACAGGTACGGATCCTGCGGCAGCAGCGGCAGGGTTTCACGCAGCTGTTGCAGGCCTTCGGCAAGGCGTTGCAGGTCGGCTTCCTGATCGCCGGACAAGGTGATCTGCAGGTCAGCATGGCGACCGTCGTCGATCAGTTTCAGACCGATACCGGCTTGCTGAACTTGCCCGGCCTGACGCACCTTGGCGTGGTTGAAACGGACGAAGGCCGACGATTCGGCGTCGTAACTCAGGGTGAACTGTTCCGGCTCGCGCACGGCATCGCGCAGCCAGTTGACCAGCAGCTTGAACGCCTCGGACTGGCTCTTGGAAATACTCATCAGGCGTCTCCCCCAAACACATCAACATTGCTGAACACGCAGGCCGGTGAAGCGTGGCCGACGCGGATCACCTGGTTCGGTTCGCCCTTGCCGCAGTTCGGCGTGCCCAGCACCTGGGTGGTGGCGGCGTTGCCGACGGCGCGCAGACTCTTCCAGAAGTGCGCGGAAATACCCCGGTAGTTCGGGTTTTTCACCACGCCCTTGAGTTCGCCGTTTTCAATCAACTGGCCCCATTCGCAGCCGAACTGGAATTTGTTGCGTGCATCGTCAATCGACCATGAGCGGTTGGTGCTCATCAGAATGCCGTTTTCGATACCGCCGATCAGTTGCTCCAGCGACTGGTCGCCCGGCTCGATGTTGAGGTTGGCCATGCGGTCGATCGGCGGTCGGTTCCAACTGCAGGCGCGGCTGTTGGCGACGCCGTTCAGACCCGCACGGAACTGTGACAGGGCACCGCCCAACGGACGGACCAGCAGGCCTTCACGAATCAGGAATTGTTTGCTGGCTTTGGAACCGTCGTCATCGTGACCGTAACTCGCCAGTTCTTCGGGAATGTCCGGATCGAACGTCACATTGAGCAGTTTCGAGCCGTATTGCAGGCTGCCGAAATCCGCGGCTTTGACGAAACTGGTGCCGGCGTAATTGCGCTCGTCGCCGAGAATCCGGTCGAGCTCCAGCGGGTGGCCGATGGATTCGTGGATCTGCAGCATCATCTGGTCGGGCATCAGCAGCAGGTCGCGCGGGCCTTGCGGGGTGTTCGGCGCGAGCAGCAATTGCAGCGCCTGATCGGCGACTTGCGGGCCGGCACCGATCAGGCCGCAACGGTTGATTACGTCGGCGCCGCCCTGCTGGCCGAAGTTCTCGCGGCCGAGGCTGCGGGTCTGGCTGTCGTTGCCGTCGTAGGCGGTGACGTCCAGGCTCGGGTAGACGAAGCGTTGGGCCTGGCGCAATTCGGCGCCGGCGCTGCTCAGGTAGATCTGTTCGACGTGGGTGATGCCGATGCTCACTTGCCAATTCACCAGGCGCTCATCCCTTGGCACCGAGGCGGATTCCGCGCCGAGCAGCTCGAAGCATTCGCTCAGGGACGGGAAGGGTTGTTCGAGATTGGGTGAAAAGTAATCGGCGCGGTCGCTGGAAACCGGCTGCTGGCTCAGGTCGAGCAGGGCATGGGGCTTGAGCCGCCGGGCCTGTTGCTCGGCACGCTCGAGAGCGGCTTGCAGGCCTTGTTGCGACAGGTCATTGGTCGCTGCGTAGGCCTCGACGCCATTGACCCGGACAGTCAGCATCGCGCCTTCGTCGCGGCTCAGGCTCGGCGGTTCGGCGACGTTCTTGCGCACCGACAGGTACTGCCCGGATTCGCGCACATACCGCAGGGAAAAAAATTCGGCGCCCGTGCGCAAGGCAGCGAAGCGCTGCTTGAGCTGGGGGTGGAAATCGAACATCAGGGGAACCTCCTTGTTATGGGAGCAGCGGTGACGCGAATTCGGCGGGGAGGGGGTGAAACGATTGGGCGAGGACTAGAGTAGGCCTGCGAGGGGGTAGGATCAAGTGAAGAGGGGGGGTAGGGGGATTTACTGTGTAGCGGGGAGATTTGTGCTGAATGATAGGGCCTCATCGCTGGCAAGCCAGGCTCCCACAGGTTTTCTGTTGAACACAATATTTGTGAACGACGCAAAACCCTGTGGGAGCCTGGCTTGCCAGCGATTAGCCTTGATGCGGTGTAGCTGAATTACTGAGCAACAGCACTCACATCACGCATCGGCTTGCCTTTCACCGGCGCATCGCCAGCGACGTAGTACGGCGCCTTGCTGCGCGGCAGCGGCTGGCGGCCACGGATCTTGTCGGCGATTTTCTCGGCGATCATGATCGTCGGAGCGTTCAGGTTGCCGGTGGTGATGATCGGCATGATCGACGCATCGACCACACGCAGCCCCTGCATGCCATGCACGCGGCCTTCGCCGTCCACTACCGCCATGTCGTCGGTGCCCATCTTGCACGAGCAGGACGGGTGGAACGCGGTTTCGGCGTGCTCGCGGATGAACTTGTCCAGCTGCTCATCGGTTTGCACTTCGATGCCCGGGCTGATTTCACGGCCACGGAACGCGTCCAGTGCAGGCTGTTGCATGATTTCACGGGTCAGGCGGATGCCGTCGCGGAATTCCTGCCAGTCCTGCTCGGTGGCCATGTAGTTGAACAGGATGCTCGGGTGCTGGCGCGGATCCTTGGATTTGACCTGGATGCGACCGCGGCTCGGCGAACGCATGGAACCCATGTGCGCCTGGAAGCCGTGCTCTTTCACACCGTTGCTGCCGTTGTAGTTAATCGCCACTGGCAGGAAGTGGTACTGGATGTTCGGCCACTCGAATTCCGGACGGGTGCGGATGAAACCGCCGGCTTCGAACTGGTTGCTGGCGCCAATGCCGGTGCCGTTGAACAGCCACTCGGCACCGATGGCCGGCTGGTTGTACCAGAGCAGCGACGGGTACAGCGAAACGGGTTGGGTGCAGGCGTATTGCAGGTACAGCTCAAGGTGATCCTGCAGGTTTTCACCGACGCCCGGCAGATCGTGTACCACCGGGATGTCGAGGCTTTCCAGCAGTTTCGCCGGGCCGACGCCGGAGCGTTGCAGCAGTTGCGGCGAGGCGATCGCGCCGGAGCAGACGATGACTTCCTTGCGGGCGCGGGCTTCAACGCGCTCTTCAGCCGCGCCGACCAGGTAACGCACGCCAACGGCACGCTTGCCTTCGAACAGAACCTTGTCGGTGAGGGCGTGAGTGACGATGGTCAGGGTCGAACGCTTCTTGGCCACGTCCAGGTAACCACGGGCGGTGGAAGCACGACGGCCGTTCGGCGTCACGGTGCGGTCCATCGGGCCGAAGCCTTCCTGCTGGTAGCCGTTCAAGTCTTCGGTGCGCGGGTAACCGGCCTGCACGCCGGCTTCAACCATGGCGTGGAACAGCGGGTTGTTGCCCGCTTTCGGCGTGGTCACGCTGACCGGGCCGTCGCCACCGTGGTAGTCGTTCGGGCCGATGTCGCGGGTTTCCGCTTTGCGGAAATACGGCAGGCAATCGAGGTACGACCAGTCTTCCAGACCTGGCAGTTTCGCCCAGCCGTCGTAGTCCATTGCGTTGCCGCGGATGTAGCACATGCCGTTGATCAGCGAGGAACCGCCGAGGCCCTTGCCGCGACCGCATTCCATCCGGCGGCCGTCCATGTGTGGCTCCGGATCGGTTTCATAGGCCCAGTTGTAGCGACGACCTTGCAGCGGGAATGCCAGGGCTGCCGGCATCTGCGTGCGGAAGTCGAGACGGTAGTCCGGGCCGCCGGCTTCGAGCAGCAGGACGGTGACGCCTTCGTCTTCAGTCAGACGGGTCGCCAGGGTGTTACCGGCAGAGCCGGCACCGACGATGATGTAATCGAATTCTTGGGACATTGGATGCACCCTCTTTGAAGTTGGTCAGGTCAGACAGCCAGCGCTTCCCTTGTGGGAGCGGGCTTGCCCGCGAAGGCGGCTTCGCGGGCAGCACACAATGGCGGGTCTTAGAACACCGAGACGTAATCGCCCAGCTCGACCTGTACCGATTTGATGCGAGTGAAGTTGTTCAGCGAGCTGATGCCGTTCTCACGGCCGACGCCCGACTGTTTGTAACCGCCAACCGGCATTTTTGCGTCGGACTCGCCCCAGGCGTTGATCCAGCAGATACCGGCTTCCAGTTGATGAATCACGCGGTGCGCGCGGTTCAGGTCGCGGGTGACGATGCCGGCGGCCAGGCCGAAGTCGGTGTCGTTGGCGCGACGGATCACTTCTTCTTCGGTTTCGTAGCTCAGGATCGCCATCACCGGGCCGAAGATTTCTTCACGGACGATGGTCATGTCGTCGGTGCAGTCGGTGAACACGGTTGGAGCCACGAACGCGCCCTTGGCGAATTCGCCGTCGGTCAGACGCTCGCCGCCGCACAGAACGCGGGCGCCTTCTTCTTTACCCTTGGCGATGTAGCCCAGCACGCTTTCCATGTGCGGGAAGCTGACCAGCGGGCCGAAGTTGGTGTTTTCGTCTTCCGGGTTGCCGATGCGGATGCGCGCAACGCGCTCGACGATCTTGGCTTCGAAAGCGGCTTTCAGGTGGCTCGGCACGAACACGCGGGTGCCGTTGGTGCAGACCTGACCGGAGCTGTAGAAGTTGGCCATCATGGCGGTGTCGGCGGCGCGATCCAGGTCGGCGTCGTCGCAGATGATCAGCGGGGACTTGCCGCCCAGTTCCATGGTCACGTCTTTGAGCGACGAAGCCGAAGCGCTGGCCATGACCTTCTTGCCAGTGTCGGTGCCGCCGGTGAAGGAGATCTTCTCGATGCGCGGGTGCTCGGTCAGCCAGGTGCCGACTTCACGGCCGCTGCCGGTCAGCACGTTGAACACACCGTTCGGAACGCCGGCTTCGGTGTAGATCTCGGCCAGTTTCAGGGTGGTCAGCGAGGTGACTTCGCTTGGCTTGAAGATCATCGCGTTACCGGCCGCCAGGGCTGGCGCGGATTTCCACAGGGCGATCTGGATCGGGTAGTTCCATGCGCCGATACCGGCGACAACGCCCAGCGGCTCGCGACGGGTGTAGACGAAGGAAGTGTCACGCAGCGGGATCTGCTCGCCTTCGATGGCGGGTACCAGGCCTGCGTAGTATTCCAGCACGTCGGCGCCGGTGACGATGTCGACATACTTGGTTTCGGAGAAGGCTTTACCGGTGTCCAGGGTTTCCAGGGCTGCCAGTTCATCGTTGCGCTCGCGCAGGATGTCGACGGCGCGACGCAGGATGCGCGAACGCTCCATGGCGGTCATCGCGGCCCAGATTTTCTGGCCCTTTTCGGCGCTGACCACAGCACGCTCGACGTCTTCCTTGGTCGCACGTTGCACCAGTGCGAGGACTTCACCGTTAGCCGGGTTGATGGCTTCGAAGGTGGCATCGCTGCCGGCGTCGGAGTACGCGCCATCGATGTAGAGTTTTTGCAGTTCGAAACGGGCCATAGTGTCCTCGCAAGTGCATTAGTGGTTGGCGTTGGTCACCGGGTGAGCCATATAGCTGTGGCATCGCGGGTCGGTGACAGTTCAGGGGCCGAGCGTTTTCTCTGTGCTCTAGCTCACCTGCTTGGCCAATTGGAAATCCATGTATTCGTAAGCGATCTGTTGCGCCTGCGCAGTGTCGAAAGCGTCTCCCGACAGCGCGCCGCGCAACCACAAGCCGTCGATCAGAGCTGCCAGTCCACGGGCGGCGGTGCGCGCATCTTCGAGCGGCAACACACGGCGGAACTCGCAGCACAGGTTGGAATACAGACGGTGATCGTTGATCCGCTGCAACCTGTGCAAAGACGGCTGGTGCATGCTGGTGGCCCAGAAGGCCAGCCAGGTTTTCATTGCCGGGCCATTGACCTGGCTGGCGTCGAAGTTGCCTTCGATGATCACCTGCAGATGCGCCCGGGGGCTGCTGTCTGCCAGCGCCTGACGGCGCGCGGTGACGTTCTCGCTGAGGACGCTCATCAGATACCGCATCGTGGCGGCAATCAGGCCGTTCTTGTCCTGAAAGTAATGACTGATGATGCCATTCGAGACACCGGCCAAACGGGCGATCAGCGCAATGCTGGCGTCCCCCATTCCGACCTGATCAACCGCCTGCAAAGTGGCTTCGATCAGTTGTTGGCGGCGGATGGGTTGCATACCGACCTTGGGCATCTTGCACATCTCCTTAGGCCTTCCGACGGGCGAATGACGCCTATCGGATTGAGGGCCAGTCTATTTTGTTTTGATTGAACGTTCAATCAACAAAGAATAAGATCTGCGACAAATCGTCGCTGCCTACAGAATTTTCTTACGTGTAAGTGGCGATAAAACCGACATCCGAAAAGGCTCGAAACCTGCGCGGGGCAAGGCGCGGTTCGACGTTCGATGGACGTGTTGAATGGGCAAGACGCTCAAGGCCAGGTTTCGGATGAACGTCCATGCCTCGGCCACGACGGCGATTCGCGGTGCCATCTCTGCAGGTTCGGGCTTTTTTCGGGGTGTCTTTATATCACCCGCCGGTCGGCTGCCAACTAACCGATTGGTCGGGTTCCGTGTTGCCTTGTGTTCTTCTCTCGCACTGCCTGGAGCATTTGTGCCATGAGTTCTGCCTCGCTTATAAAGACCCCGCCCGAGAAGGTGACGGTCAACGGTTGGGTGTTTTACACCTCTACCGCGCTGATTCTGTTGTTGACCGCCATTCTGATCATCGCCCCGCAAGAGGCCGGCAGAATGCTGGGAGTGGCTCAGGCCTGGTTGTCCCGCAGCTTCGGCTGGTACTACATGGTGGTGATCGCCGCTTACCTGGTATTTGTGGTGGGCCTGGCGTTTTCCTCGTACGGCAAACTCAAACTGGGCAGCAAGGACGACACCCCGGATTTCAGTTACGGCGCCTGGGCGGGGATGCTGTTCTCGTCGGGTATCGGTATTTCGCTGTTGTACTTTGGCGCCTCCGAGCCGCTGGATCACTACTTCAATCCGCCGGAAGGCGCGTCCGCTACCAACATGGCGGCACGTCAGGCTGTTCAGCTGACTTTCCTGCACTGGGGCCTGCACGGCTGGGCGATCTACGCACTGGTCGGTCTGGCCGTGGCCTATTTCGCTTACCGTCATAACCAGCCGCTGGCCCTGCGTTCGGCACTGTACCCGCTGGTGGGCGAGCGTTGGGTCAAGGGCGCTGCCGGTCATGCGGTAGACGGTTTCGGCATGTTCGTGACCCTGCTGGGTCTGGTGACCAACCTGGGGATCGGCTCGCTGCAAGTGTCTTCGGGTCTGGAAAACCTGTTCGGCATGGAACACAGCAACACCAACCTGCTGATCGTGATCATCGTGATGAGCACCGTGGCCACCATCGCCGCCGTGTCCGGTGTAGAAAACGGCATCCGTCGTCTGTCCAACCTCAACATCATCCTGTTCAGCGGCCTGCTGATTTTCGTCCTGCTGTTCGGCCCGACCCTGCACTTGCTCAACGGCTTCGTGCAGAACATCGGGGACTACCTTAACGGCGTGGTACTGAAGACTTTCGACCTGTACGTCTATGAAGGCGACAGCGAGAAGTCCGACCGCTGGCTGGGTCTGTGGACGCTGTTCTACTGGGCCTGGTGGATTTCCTGGGCCCCATTTGTCGGCATGTTCATCGCGCGTATTTCCCGTGGTCGTACCGTGCGTGAGCTGGTGGCGGGCGTGCTGCTGATTCCGCTGGGTTTCACCCTGGCGTGGCTGTCGATTTTCGGTAACTCGGCGCTGGATCTGGTAATGAACCAGGGCGCGGTGGAACTCGGCAAGACGGCGCTGGAACAGCCGTCCATGGCGATCTATCAGTTGCTGGAACACTACCCGGCGTCGAAAGTCGTGATCGGCGTGTCGATCTTCGTTGGTTTCGTGCTGTTCCTGACCCCGGCGGACTCCGGCGCGGTGATGATGGCGAACCTGTCCTGCAAGGGCGGCAACGTCGACGAAGACGCTCCGCACTGGCTGCGAATCTTCTGGTCGGTCGTGATCACCCTGGTGACCATCGGCCTGCTGTTCGCCGGTAACTTCGAAGCCATGCAGACCATGGTGGTGCTGGCCGGTCTGCCGTTCTCGGTGGTGCTGGTGTGCTTCATGTTCGGCCTGCACAAGGCGATGCGCCAGGACATGCAGATCGAACAGGAGCAGGCGCAACTGGCTGAACGCGGTCGTCGTGGTTTCAGCGAGCGCCTGACCCAGCTGGACCTGCAACCGAGTCAGTCGGTGGTTCAGCGCTTCATGGACAAACACGTCAGCCCGGCGCTGGAAGATGCCGCGGCGCAAATGCGTGCACAGGGTCTGGAAGTGCAGACGCTGCTGGGCAAATCCAAGCGCTGCATGGGCGTGCGGGTCGAGATGGAAGAGGGCAACCCTTTTGTCTACGAAGTGAGCCTGGACGGCTACCTGGCGACCCCGAGCGAGTCGGTCCAGTCCGATGAAGCGCGCCAGCGTTTCTACCGCGCCGAGGTGTACCTGCACAACGGCAGCCAGGACTACGACCTGATGGGCTTCACACAGGATCAGATCACGCGTGATGTGCTCGATCAGTTTGAAAGCCATCGGCAGCTCCTCGGCCGGGTTTATAGCTGAGTTGTGAAGTGATCAATCCCACGCGATGCGTGGGATTGATGAAAACAAAAACGCCGCGATCCTCTCGCGGCGTTTTTGTGTCTGCTCTCTTTACCCCAGGTTCTTGCCGAGCAGCGCGTGATACAGCTCGCTGTCCCCAAGAATCCCCACCACATGGTTGTTGTCGTGCAGCACCAGTTTGTTGCCGGTCTGGTAACGGATCTGCAACGCGTCGCGCATGCCGATGTTCGAGTCCACCAGCGTCGGCTTGCGCTCCAGACCTTCCACGGCTTGCCCTGGTGCCCAGTTCTGCAGGTTCAGCACCGAACCGTTCTGCCGCGCACCCTTGATGGTGTTGCCCTCGGCCAGGTCCAGCCACGAATCGCCGCCCGGATCCAGGCACACCGAACCGTTGATGCGTTTGCAGTTGTCGAGGGTGCGCATCAGGCTGCGACCGCACAGCACGTTCAGCGGATTGGTGTGGGCGACGAAGGTGCGCACGTAATCGTCCGCAGGGTTGAGCACGATCTCTTCCGGCACGCTGTACTGGATGATCCGGCCGTCCTTCATGATCGCGATGCGGCTACCGAGTTTCAGCGCTTCGTCGAGATCGTGGCTCACGAATACGATGGTCTTGCTCAGCTTGCGTTGCAGTTCCAGCAGTTCATCCTGCAGGCCCTGACGGATCAGCGGGTCGAGGGCCGAGAACGGTTCGTCCATCAACAGAATGTCGGCGTCCATCGCCAGCGCGCGGGCCAGGCCGACACGCTGCTGCATGCCGCCGGACAGTTCGTCGGGCTTCTTGTTGCGCCATTGGGTCAGGCCCACCAGTTCGAGTTTGTCATCGACCAGTTTGCGCCGTTCCTTCTCCGGACGGCCCTGCATTTCCAGACCGAAACTGATGTTCTCGCGCACCGTCAGCCAGGGCATCAGGGCGAATTTCTGGAACACCATGGCGATGCGTTTGGTGCGCATCATTTTCAGCTCGGCCGGGGTGCAGGAGGCGATGTCGATCTGCTTGCCCTCGTGTTCGACGAACAGCTTGCCGCGGCTCACGGTGTTGAGGCCGTTGATGCAGCGCAACAGGCTCGACTTGCCGGAACCGGACAGGCCCATCAGCACGCAGATCTCGCCTTTGTTGATGTCCAGGCTGGCCTTTTCAACGCCGACGATCTGCCCGGTCTTTTTCAGGATCTCACTGCGGGTCAGGCCCTGATCGAGAAGTTTCAGTGCTTCGCGCGGATCCTTGGTGAAGATCACGTCAACGTTATCGAAGCGAATTATGCTCATGCGTCACCCCCTACTTTGGCGTCGGGTTGTTTGCAGATACGGTCGAGCATGATCGCCAGCAGTACGATCGCCAGGCCCGCTTCGAAGCCCAGGGCGATATCAGCAGTGTTCAGTGCGTTGACCACCGGTTTGCCGAGTCCGTCGGCGCCCACCAGTGCCGCGATCACCACCATCGACAGCGACAGCATGATGCACTGGGTGATGCCGGCCGCGATGCTCGGCATGGCGTGAGGCAGTTCGATCCGTGAAAGCAGTTGGCGACGCGAGCAGCCGAAGGCCTTGCCGGCGTCCATCAGTTCTTGCGGGACATCACGGATGCCCAGGTAGGTCAGGCGGATCGGCGCGGCGATGGCGAACACCACCGTCGAGATCAGGCCCGGCACCACGCCCAGCCCGAAGAGGGTCAGGGTAGGAATGAGGTAAACGAAGGTCGGTACGGTCTGCATCAGATCGAGTACCGGCCTCATCAAAGTGTAGAACATCGGTTTGTGCGCGGCGACGATGCCCAGCGGCACGCCGATGACCACGCAGACCAGGGTCGCGAACATGACCTGGGCGAGGGTTTCCATGGTTTCCTGCCAGTACCCCAGGTTGAGGATCAGCAGGAAGGAGGCGACCACGAACGCGGTCAGGCCCCATTTGCGTTGAATGAAGTGGGCCAGCAGGGCGATGAGGCCGATCAGCACCAGCGGGTTGAACCAGGTCAGCGCAAACGTCACGCCGTGGATCATCGTTTCCAGTGTCACGGCGATCGCGTCGAAGGTGTTGGCGCCGTGTTGCGTCAACCATTCAACGAAGCCCGCGATGTACTGGCCTAAAGGGATTTTCTGATCAATCAGCATGGTAGTGAACGTCCGCATGCAAGGAAATAAACAGCCCGGACGGCGTACGCCGCCCGGCATAAGCGATGCTCCTCAATTCAAGGCTGGGCAATCTTGGCTTTCACGGCCTCCAGGCCAGGTTTACCGTCAATGGTGGTCACGCCAGCGAGCCAGGTATCGAGCACCTGTGGATTCTTTTTCAGCCAGGCCTTGGCGGCCGCGTCAGGCTTCATCTTGTCGTCCAGGATGTTGCCCATCAGTTCGCTTTCCATGTCGACGGTGAACTCCAGGTTTTTCAGCAGCTGGCCAACGTTGCTGCATTCCTCGGCGTAGCCCTTGCGGGTGTTGGTCGCCACGGTGGCGGCGCCGAAATCCGGGCCGAAGAAGTCATCGCCGCCGGTCAGGTACTGAATCTTGAAGCGCTTGTTCATCGGGTGCGGCGCCCAGCCGAGGAACACCACGGCGGTGTCGCGTTTCTGCGCGCGGTCGACCTGCGACAGCATGCCCGCTTCGCTGGACTCGACGACCTTGAAGCCGGCGGTCTTGAGGCCGAAGGCGTCCTTGTCGATCATGCTCTGGATCAGGCGGTTGCCGTCGTTGCCCGGCTCGATCCCGTAGATCTTGCCGTCGAGTTCTTTCTTGAATTTGGCGATGTCGGCGAAGTCGTGCAGGCCTTTGTCATACAAAGCCTGGGGAACGGCGAGGGTGTACTTGGCGCCCTTGAGGTTGGTGCGCACGGTTTCCACGGTGCCGGCGTCGCGGTAGGCCTTGATGTCGTTTTCCATGGTCGGCATCCAGTTGCCGAGGAACACGTCCATGTTCTTGCCGTCGGCCAGCGACTTGTAGGTCACGGGTACGGAAATCATGGTGGTCTTGGTCTTGTAGCCGAGGGCCTGAAGCACGACGGAGGTGGTGGCGGTGGTTGCGGTGATGTCGGTCCAGCCGACATCGGAGAAGTTCACGGTACTGCACTGCGCCGGTTCTGCGGCTTGAGCCAGTAACGGCAGACTCAGCATGGCGGCCAACAACAACGACGGGGAACCTTTCATGAATGGACTCCTTGGTGTTTTTTTTGGCAGTGTTCCGATTGGACCACCGCACTTATGGGTTGCGGTTGGATGGCGTTCTGGAGACAGCTCTACCGCAGCGCCTTGCAATCGAGTCGATACGATCATGTACCAGTGAAAATCTGACGCCTACAGGGTGCGTCGTATCCAGTACAGGGATGGTCGCATCCAGTGTCAGTGACGTCGTTTACAGCTTTTTTCTGCCCTTTCTGGCCATCTGAACCGCATAAAAACGGCGAAAACACGGGCTGAAACCGGCACGGCGTTAGTGGGCATGAGTACGTCGGTGTCAGACGCCGAACGACCCGGGAAAAGCCCGATGATGCGGGCATTCCGGCGGATCGCAGCTTGAGCGTAGCAGCTCCGCCAGCGGGCGTTTCACGCCCCGGACCGGCACTTTCAGGAGCTCTGCAGCAATGGCTATCAGCGTTTTCGACCTGTTCAAAATCGGCATTGGCCCTTCCAGTTCCCACACCGTCGGGCCCATGCGCGCCGCCGCCCTGTTCGTCGAGTCGTTGCGCGACAAACATCTACTGGAGCAGGTGCGCCGCATCGAGGTGCAGCTGTTCGGTTCGCTGTCGGCCACCGGGGTCGGTCACGGCAGCGACAACGCGGTGATCATGGGGCTGATGGGCGAGTGGCCGGACGCGATCGACCCGTCGCAGATCGGCCCGTGGATCCAGGCCCTGCGCGAAACCCATACGCTGTTGCTCGACGGTCGTTTGTCGGTGCCCTTTATATGGGGCCGGGACATGCGCCTGATCGACGAGAACCTGCCGTTCCATCCCAACGCCATGACCCTGGTTGCCGAAGGCGATCACGGCGAGTTGCATCGCGACACCTACTATTCGGTCGGCGGCGGTTTTGTGGTGGACGAGGCGCAGGCCTCCAGCGGCGTGGTGGATCTGGATCGCACCGAGTTGCCTTACGACTTTTCCAGCGCGGTGGAGCTGCTGGAGCTGTGCAAGACCCATAACCTGCGCGTGGCCGAATTGATGATGGCCAACGAGAAGGTCTGGCGCAGCGAAGAAGAAATCCGCGCCGGCCTGATGAAGCTCTGGCGGGCGATGCAGGATTGCGTCGAGCAGGGCCTCAAGCACGAAGGCATCCTGCCGGGCGGCCTCAACGTGCGCCGCCGCGCGGCGAAGTTGCACCGCAGCCTTCAGGAACTGAACAAGCCCAACGTGATCGGCTCGACCCTCAGCGCGATGGAGTGGGTCAACCTGTTCGCCCTGGCGGTGAACGAGGAAAACGCCGCCGGCGGGCGCATGGTCACGGCACCCACCAACGGCGCGGCGGGGATCATTCCGGCGGTGTTGCACTACTTCATGAAATTCAGCGAGGCGGTGACCGACGCCAACGTGGTCGACTACTTCCTCGGGGCGGCGGCGGTGGGGATTCTGTGCAAGAAGAACGCCTCGATCTCCGGTGCTGAAGTGGGTTGCCAGGGAGAGGTTGGATCGGCCTGTGCGATGGCGGCGGCAGGGCTGGCGGAAATTCTCGGCGCAAGTCCGGAGCAATTGTGCAACGCGGCGGAAATCGGACTGGAACACAACCTGGGTCTGACCTGCGATCCGGTGGGCGGCCTGGTGCAAGTGCCGTGCATCGAGCGCAATGCGATTGCGGCGGTGAAGGCGATCAATGCCGCGCAGATGGCCTTGCGCGGGGACGGTCAGCACTTCATCTCGCTGGACCGGGTGATCCGGACCATGCGCGATACTGGCGCGGATATGCATGACAAATATAAAGAGACTTCGCGAGGCGGGTTGGCGGTCAGCGCGGTTGAATGTTGAGTCAGTAAATCCGAGGTGTGGCCTTCGCGAGCAAGCCCGCTCCCACATTCGATCGCATTCCGGCAGAGGAACCCGCTCAATTGTGGGAGCTGGCTCGCCAGCGATGAGGCCGGACCAGTCAAAACTGCGCACCAAGTGAGCACCGGATATCAAACGCGCCACCTTTTGGCGCGTCGCTATCGGATAAGAGTCTTTCCTGCCTCCAGCGCCTGATTCGCAGGCGCTACCGTCCGTCACCCGTGCCTGCGGTGACACTGTAGGACAATCGCGCGCAGGCCAGTTCCCACAAGTGCTACCGATTTGCTCACACGCTCCGGGGCAGGGCTTCCGCGGCCGCTGATGGCACTTCGAATTACCCTCCGGCGGAGCGCTTGTATAGACGCGTCGCGACGTCGTTTTCAGGAGTTATTGAACAGCCATTCAATTTTAGGCATGGCAATTGCTCTGTCATAACAAAGCCCGTCTCACGCAAGAGAACGATGGCAATAACAAGAGCCTCCGCCTGAGGCCATCACCCGCTTTGTGTGAGGAGATACCGCGATGACGTCGTTCAACTCCGGGGCTCAACCCCAGAACCGTGCGCCTCAATCCATCGGCTTTCTGCTGCTGGACAATTTCACGCTGATTTCCCTGGCTTCCGCAGTCGAACCGCTGCGCATGGCCAACCAGTTGTCCGGTCGCGAGCTGTATCGCTGGACCACCCTCACCGTCGACGGCGGCCAGGTCTGGGCCAGTGACGGTCTGCAGATCACCCCCGACGCTTCCATGCACAAAGCCCCGGCCCTCGACACCGTCATCGTGTGCGGCGGGATCGGCATTCAACGCACCGTTACCCGTGAACACGTGTCGTGGCTGCAAAGCCAGGCGCGCCAGTCCCGCCGCCTCGGTGCCGTGTGCACCGGCAGTTGGGCCCTGGCTTGCGCCGGCCTGCTCGACGGTTTCGATTGCAGCGTGCACTGGGAATGTCTGGCGGCGATGCAGGAAGCTTTCCCGCGCGTTGCGATGAGCACCCGTCTGTTCACCCTCGACCGCAACCGTTTCACCAGCTCCGGCGGCACCGCGCCGCTGGACATGATGCTGCACCTGATCAGCCGCGATCACGGTCGTGAACTGTCAGCCGCGATCTCCGAGATGTTCGTCTACGAGCGCATCCGCAACGAGCAGGATCACCAGCGTGTGCCGCTCAAGCACATGCTCGGCACCAACCAGCCGAAACTGCAGGAAATCGTCGCGCTGATGGAAGCCAACCTGGAAGAGCCGATCGACCTTGACGAACTGGCGGTGTACGTCGCCGTGTCCCGTCGCCAGCTCGAGCGTCTGTTCCAGAAATACCTGCACTGCTCGCCGTCGCGCTACTACCTCAAGCTGCGCCTGATCCGCGCGCGGCAACTGCTCAAGCAGACGCCGATGTCGATCATCGAAGTGGCGTCGGTCTGCGGGTTTGTGTCGACGCCGCACTTCTCCAAGTGCTACCGCGAATACTTCGGCATTCCGCCGCGTGACGAGCGCGTCGGCTCCAACACCACCCAGCAGGTGGCGATGATGCCGCTGCCGCAGGCCATCGTGATGTCGCCGCTGTCCGGGCCGATGTCGGCGCTGAGTCAGGCACGCAACGAATCCACATTCGCCAGTGTAAGGCTGTAGACCGGGTCATCGTTTTTCGCGAGCAGGCTCGCTCCCACACGGGAATGCATTCCAATGTGGGAGCGAGCCTGCTCGCGAATGAATTTTTCAGGCGCTATGGGTTTGTTGGTATTGCGCCAATGCCGGCAACAATTGTTTGTCGATGGCCTGACGCACTGCAGGCTGGATGCTGGCGCCGCTGGTGTACATGTCCTTGACCATCTTGCGCAGTTCAAAGGCGCGAACGTTATCCAGACCGCGCACCGCATACTCACAGGCCTGCTCGGCAGTTGAACCGCTCGGCACTTGAAAACCCAACGACTTGAGTTGGCCCAACAGGTCTTCCTGATCGATCAAATCGGCATACATCATGACGCGAATCCTTCTTCGGCAACGGAGGTCGTGGCTCGATTCTGGTAGGCCTGCCCAGGCACGGCAAGGGCGATTTGTCGCAGTGGCCGCGACGGCTATGAACAGGTCGTTTTCGGCTAACTCGCCGTCAAGGGGAGTGGGCACACTGGCCTCAGCTCGCTTCACGAAGGTTTGGTCACCCTCGCCACGGCAGCTCCTCAACAGTACCCTCGCCCCGATCCTGTCACGGCTTGTATCGGGGGTTTTTTTGCCTGCGAATCCGGGAGAGGTGTGTTGCCGGATCTGACGCTTTCGTCGGAACGCCGCCCGGAGCAAGCCCGCTCCCACAGGTGACCGCGTTCATTCATGGGAACGCGGTGAAATGTGGGAGCGGGCTTGCTCGCGAATAAGGCTGACGCGGTCTAGCGTTGCAACACCAGAATCCGCGACAGCAACTCATCCCGATCGATGTAGCAGCCCTGAAAATGCCGGGCCCCGGTGGCCGGGTCGAACGCATTGCGCGCGTGCAGGGTGCGGCCGTTGTCGAAGCACCACAGCTCGCCCGGATTGAGCCGCTGCATCACCCGAAAGCGTGGCTCGCGGGTCATGGCGATGAAGCGCCGATAAGCGCGATACAGCAGGGGCATCTGCTCCACGGACGTGTCGAACGCCCCGCGCAAAAAGTTGGCCATGCGGATTTCCGCGACCCGGCCCAACGCATCCAGGGCGATGATCGGTGCGAGGCAGCGATAGTCGCTGTGGCGGTCCTTGTTGCGAAACTCCACCGGGATCTCGCACAGCGCCTGAAACGACGCGGGGTCTTCCTGACGCAAGGCTTCGGCAATCGCAAAACCGTCGACGAAAATGCTCTCGCCACCCTCGGCGTCGTTCACCAGGCAATGCAGAAATTGCAGGCCCGGTTGCAGCTCGCGGGTCGGCAGGTCGGTGTGTAATGGCAGGTTGAAAGCGGTGTAGGCGTTGCTGTCGGCGTCGGCCTTGGATTGCACGTTGAACAGCACGCCGAAGTTGCTCTCGCGGATGAACGAAATGCGCTGGGCGATCAGCTTCAGCGAACCGGGTTCGGTGGGTACGCCTCGCACTTGGGTCAGGCCGATGTCGCGTACCGCCAGCAACCATTGCAGCAGTGCGGCGTTGTCGTTCATCAGGGCTGCATAGTCGAACACCGGCAACTGCAAATCGCTGCGCCACAGGAAGGGTTTCGGCCTGGCGGCGAGGCGTTCGGTGCGCGATTCATTATCGTAGGCATGGGCGCGCAACCAGCCGGCATCAAAGCGGCTGAGGTGGCCGTCCTGCCAGTCGATACGCAGGCAGCCATCGGTGTCGATGTGCACCGCGGATGGCATCAGGTCGGGAGCCGCATCGATGATCTCGAACACCTGCTCACGGGTGACGCTGTAGACGCAGTGCGGACACGGACAGTTGTCCCGCAGCCACACGTGGTGGAAGGGGCTGACGCGCCCGTCGGCCCATTCAATCAGGACGCGATCCGCCAGGTTCTGCACGCCGTTCAGCGCGCTGATCAACGGATAAGTACGGAAATCGGCAACGGCAACGGCGGTTTGCATGGCGGCTCCTTGTGATGGATGGTTTACCGGCCTGGGGGCAGGGCGATGACCCGGCCGATGTAAGCGGGAGTGGGCAGATCGGCCTGCTCGGCGACGATGGCTTGCAGGCGGCCCAGGGTGTCCGGGGTAAACGGCGCGGAACGCGGCCCGGCCAGGTCGACGTGCAGCAGCATCTGTTCGTTGCCGGCCAGCTCCTTGTCACCGCCGGCCAGATGCAGGCTGTGATAGAGGTGCAGGCGTTTCTGGTCGTGGCCGATGATCTGCGTGCGCACTTCGACTTCGGCATCGAGCTTCACTTCGTGCAGGTAATTGAGGTGCAGTTCGAGGGTGAACAGCGAGTGACCGCTGGCTTCGCGGTTGTTGCTGTCCATGCCGAGGCGATCCATCAGGGCGTCGGTGGCGTAGCTGAAAATCAGCAGGTAGAAGGCGTCGCGCAGGTGGCCGTTGTAGTCGACCCAGTCGGGGATGATGCGGGTTTGGTAGGTGGTGAGGGTGGGCATGGTGGCTGATCCAGAGCAATGGGTGATTGGGCTATCGTCATCGCGAGCAGGCTCGCTCCCACAGGTGACTGCATTCCAAATGTGGGAGCGAGCCTGCTCGCGATGGGGCCAGTCCTGCTGGCTGGTTACTCGCTGAAACTCATCCCATGCTTCTCTTTGGTGGTCTTCACCGCCTCAAGCACCGCCAGCAGGCAATCATCACGATAGCGCTCCAGTGCCGAAATACTGTGCCGGCCCAGTTGATCGCTGGTGCCGTCCACCACATCGTCGATCAACTTGTCGGTCAGCTCCGGCGCCGGCAGGTATGTCCACGGCAACTGCAACGCCGGGCCGAACTGCGACATGAAGTGGCGCATACCGGCATCGCCCCCGGCCAGGGTGTAGGTCAAGAACGTGCCCATGAACGACCAGCGCAGACCGGCACCAAAGCGGATCGCGTCGTCGATTTCACCGGTGGTTGCCACCCCGTCGTTGACCAGATGCAGCGCCTCGCGCCACAGCGCTTCGAGCAGGCGGTCGGCGATGAAGCCCGGGACTTCCTTGCGCACATGCAGCGGGCGCATGCCGAGGGATTCGTAGACTTTCATCGCGGCCTGCACGGCTTCCGGCGCGGTGTTCTTGCCGCCGACGACTTCCACCAGCGGCAGCAGGTAAACCGGGTTGAACGGGTGACCGACCACGCAGCGTTCCGGGTGGGTCGAGCTCTCGTAGAACTCGCTTGGCAACAGGCCGGAAGTGCTGGAACCGATCAACGCATTCGGCTTGGCCACCGCGCTGATTTTGCTGTGCAGATCCAGTTTCAGTTCGAGGCGTTCCGGGGCGCTTTCCTGGATGAAATCCGCATCGCGCACGCACTCTTCAATGGTCGCCACAAAGCGCAGGCGATCCTGCGAAGCGCCCGGCGCCAGACCGTTTTTCTCCAGCGCGCCCCAGGCATTGGCCACGCGTTTGCGCAGCGTCGCTTCGGCACCCGGCGCCGGGTCCCAGGCCACCACGTCGAGGCCGTGGGCGAGGGCGCGGGCGACCCAGCCGCTGCCGATGACGCCGCTGCCCAGTGCTGCGAAGGTTTTGATTTCGGTGATAAAGCTCATGGTGATTTCCTAGGAAAATTCGGTGATTCCCTGTGGGAGCGGGCTTGCTCGCGAATGCGGCGGCACTGCTGATGAAGATGCTTCGGATGTACCGGCCTCTTCGCGAGCAAGCCCGCTCCCACAGGGTCAGAGGTGAATTCGAATCAGCCGCGCTGGGTCAGGCCCATCTTCTTGCGACCTTCAGCCGGGGTCAGCACGCGGGCGCCGAGGCGGCTGAGGATCTCGCTGGCACGTTCGACCAGTTGGCCGTTGGTCGCCAGCACGCCTTTGTCCAGCCACAGGTTGTCTTCCAGGCCGACCCGCACGTTGCCGCCGAGCAGTACCGCTTGCGCCGCCATCGGCATCTGCATCCGGCCGATGCCGAACCCGGCCCACACCGCGTCGGCGGGCAGGTTGTCGACCATGGCTTTCATGGTGGTGGTGTCGGCCGGCGCGCCCCACGGGATGCCCAGGCACAGCTGGAACAGCGGGTTGTCGAGCAGGCCTTCCTTGATCATCTGTTTGGCGAACCACAGGTGGCCAGTGTCGAAAATCTCCAGCTCCGCCTTCACGCCCAGCTCGGTGATGCGTTTGGCGCCAGCCCGCAGTTGGGCCGGGGTCGAGACGTAAATGGTGTCGCCGTCGCCGAAGTTCAGGGTGCCGCAATCCAGGGTGCAGATTTCCGGCAGCAGTTCTTCGACGTGGGCCAGACGGGTCAGCGGGCCGACCAGATCGGTATTCGCACCGAACTCCATCGGGCTCTCGCCAGGGCCGATTTCCAGGTCACCGCCCATGCCGGCGGTGAGGTTGACGATGATGTCGACGTCGGCTTCGCGGATGCGCTCCATGACTTCGCGGTACAGCGCCACGTCACGGCTGAACTTGCCGGTCTGCGGGTCACGGACGTGGCAGTGCACGACCGTGGCGCCGGCTTTGGCCGCTTCTACTGCGGCAGCGGCGATCTGTTTCGGGGTGACCGGCACGTGTGGGCTTTTGGCGGTCGTGTCGCCAGCACCGGTGAGTGCGCAGGTGATGATGACGTCGTGATTCATGGTGCGTTTTCCTTCAGGCGTGATGGGTCTGTTCGCAGCCCGTGGCGGGCTGCGAAGTGGTTCATTCGTTGCGGTTTACTTGCTGGTGAGCTGGAGGTTTTCAGCCGCCGGTTTGCCATCGAAAGTGGTAACGCCTTCGAGCCAGCGCTGTTTGTCCTGCGGGTGATCCTTGAGCCACTGCCTGGCCGATTCGAAAGCGTCCTTGTGATCAAGCAGCGGCTGCATCATCCGGCTCTCGTCTTCGGCGGTGAACGTCAGGTTGCTCAGCAGGCGGCTGACGTTCGGGCATTGTTCGGCGTATTTCGGCGCGGTGACGGTCCACACGGTGGCCATGCCTTCGTTCGGGCCGAGGGCGTCGTCGCTGCCGGTCAGATAGGTCATCTGCACGTTGACGTTCATCGGGTGCGGCGCCCATCCGAAGAACACCACGGCTTCCTTGCGGCGCACGGCGCGATCGACGGCGGCGAGCATGCCGGCCTCGCTCGACTCCACGAGCTGGAACTTGCCGAGGCCGAACTGGTTCTTGGCGATCATCGCCTTGATCTGGGTGTTGGCGCCCGAGCCAGGCTCGATGCCGTAGATCTTGCCGCCCAGCTCTTTCTCGAACTTGGCGATGTCGGCGAAGGTTTTCAGGCCCTTGTCCGCCAGATAGGTCGGCACGGCGAGGGTGGCGCGGGCGTCCTTGAGGCTCGGCGCTTCAAGCACCTTGACCTGGTTGGCGTCGACGAACGGGGTGATGGTCTGGGTCATCAGCGGGTTCCAGTAGCCGAGGAACAGGTCCAGACGCTGGTCGCGGATGCCGGCGAAGACGATCTGCTGGGAGGCGCTGGTCTGTTTGGTGCTGTAGCCGAGGCCGTCGAGCAGAACCTGGGCCATGGCGCTGGTGGCGATCACGTCGGTCCAGTTCACCACGCCCATGCGCACGTTCTGACACGATGCGGAATCGGCTGCCATGACGCTGGCGCTTAAAAACGCGGTACCGCTGAGTGCGAGAACACAGCTGCTGATCAGTCGTTTCATGTCGGGTTCCTCGGCAGGTCGTTATTGTGGGTTCCGGTGTCTGATGCGCCGGTGATGCTCAAATTACGCAGCAATGCCCCTGTAAAAACGCACTGCGGCGACCAGCTCTTGCACTGCAGCGACCTGTGCTCTTGAATGCCGCCGACAACTGGCGTATCAACGTTGCACGCTACCCGCTGACCGAGTGCGCGCCATGTCCCAGGATTTCTACTTTCTGTTGATGCCGGGTTTTTCCGCCATCGGGTTCATCTCTGCGATCGAACCGCTGCGGGTGGCTAACCGCTTTCGCGGCGAGCTGTACCGCTGGCACGTGTTGAGCGCCGATGGCGGGGCGGTGCTGGCGAGCAACGGGATGTCGGTCAACGCCGATGCGGCGCTGGAGCCGCTGAAGAAAGGGGCGACGCTGCTGGTGGTCGCCGGGTTCGAACCGCTGAAGTTCGCCACCCCGGCGCTGGAGCACTGGCTGCGACGGCTGGACAACGAAGGCGTGACCCTCGGCGCCATCGACACCGGCAGCTTCGTCCTTGCCGAGGCCGGCCTGCTCGATGGTCATCGCCTGACTCTGCACTGGGAGGCCATCGACGCCTTCAAGGAATCTTATCCACAGCTCAGCGTCACCCAGGAGCTGTTCGAGATTGACCGTCGGCGCATCACATCCGCCGGCGGCACCGCGTCCATCGACCTGATGCTCGACCTGATCGCCCAGGCCCACGGCCCGCAGCTGGCGATCCAGGTCAGCGAGCAGTTTGTATTGGGGCGGATTCGTCCGCGCAAGGACCACCAGCGCATGGAAGTCGCCACGCGCTATGGCATCAGCAACAAGAAACTGGTGCATGTCATCGGCGAGATGGAACAGCACAGCGAACCGCCGCTGACGACTTTGGAACTGGCGGAATCGATCAAGGTGACGCGGCGGCAACTGGAGCGCCTGTTTCGCTTGCACCTGAACGACACACCGAGCAATTTCTATCTGCGCTTAAGACTGGAAAAGGCCCGGCAGTTGTTGCGCCAGACCGACATGAGCGTGCTGGAAGTGAGCATCGCCTGCGGGTTTGAATCCCCGTCGTATTTCACCCGCAGCTACCGGGCGAAGTTTGCTCGGTGTCCGCGGGAGGATCGGCGACGGGAGGCCGTTTGACGGACGATTATAGTTAATTATACTTTCAGGTATAAATTACAGTCGTTTGAAATAATTGAGTGTAAAACCATGTCCCGAAACAACGGCTTCGTTTTCCGCCGCCCCGCTCTGGCCCGCAGCGTTGCCGATGGTCTGGTGGGTGCAGGTCTGCAGGATTTCACCTCCGGTCTTTTTCTGGCAGCGCCGCGCCGCACCGGCAAAAGCACCTTTCTGCGCGAGGACCTGATCCCGGAATGCCAGGCCCGAGGCTGGCTGACGGTTTACGTCGACCTGTGGGCCGACAAGGAAAAAGACCCTGCTGACCTGATCGCCAGTGCCATTGCAGGTGCTTTGGTTCCCTTTGAAAAGGGCATCCGCAAACTGGCGAAGAATATCGGCATCGAAAAACTCAGCTTTCTGCGCACCTTGTCCTGGGATTTCACCAAGCCGCAACTGCCGACTGGCGCGACCCTGACGCAAGCGCTGGAACTGCTCCACAGCGCCGCCGAAAAAACCGTAGTGCTGGTGATCGACGAGGCTCAGCACGCACTCACCACAGCAGCGGGCATTAACGCAATGTTTGCCCTGAAGGCCGCACGGGACCAGCTCAATCAGGGGCGTGAAGGCGAGGGCAGCGGGTTGCATCTGGTGTTCACTGGTTCCAATCGCGACAAACTCGCCCATCTGGTGCTGGGCAAGAGCCAACCGTTTTTCGGCTCGAGCATCACGCCCTTTCCATTGTTGGGAAAAGAGTTCACCCAGGCGTACACCTCGCACCTCAACGCCCATCTGGCCGAGACCAACCAGTTCAGCGCTGCCGATATCGACGACGCCTTCGAGTTGGTGGGGCGGCGCCCGGAAATGTTGCGCACCATTATCGGCGAAGTCGCGCTGGAGCTGGGCGAGGCCAGCAATCTGGGGCAGTTGCTGCAGAGCCGTGCCGAATTGTTGCGCGCAGGCGTGTGGACCGAGTTCGAGAGCGCCTGGAACGCTCTTACCATCCCTCAGCGCGCCGTGCTGGAGGTGATGGTGGAGCGCTCACAGAACAACGAGCCTTTTGCCCCTTTCACCGACAGCACACT
The DNA here is from genome assembly GCF_002113205.1 of Pseudomonas sp. B16(2017). Taxonomy (NCBI): domain Bacteria; kingdom Pseudomonadati; phylum Pseudomonadota; class Gammaproteobacteria; order Pseudomonadales; family Pseudomonadaceae; genus Pseudomonas; species Pseudomonas sp. B16(2017). Next base: position 152,587 of record NZ_NEKA01000014.1, on the reverse strand, counting down.
CATGGCAGTCGGCAAGGCACTGGAAAACATGGGCAGCGACGTGGTGCCGGGCACCCAGACCATTCAGGCCTGCATCGATGCCCTGCGCGACAAGGAACTGGTGTGGAAGTCGAGCCGTGGTGGTTATGCGCTGGAAGACAAGTCCTTCGGCGACTGGCTGAGCGCACGTAAAGCGCGCTAGTTACTTCTTCACCAAAGCCGAACACGCTGCCTTGTAGGCTTCATGCTGATACTTGTTCAGCGTGCCCGGCAGCTCAAAGTTGTGCTTCTTGGCCTGCGCATTGATCGTCTGCGGCGACAGCAGCGTCACCTCGCAACCGTCCAGCAACTGAAACACACCCTCGATCTTGAACGTGGTCGGCCCACCGGCAAACTCGCCCTTCTTGCTGCGCTTCTTGATCGCGATGCGATCGATGGAGTTCTCGCGCACGAACGACGCCACTTGAGCGGCGAACAGCTTCACGTTGGCCGCCTCGTCGTCATCGTCCAGGGCGATTTTCTTGATGCTCAGAGCCACATGGCTCAGCCCCGAACCATCGAGGGACGCCACGGCGATGATCGCTTCACTGCCTTTGATTTCGATACCGCAGATATTCATGTGAATCCCTTGATTGGCTGAAGAGGTGCAGCTTACAGCTCAAGCTGGTTGGCGGTGATACCAAACGCCGCTGCAATCTTCTCGCGAGTGGCCTTGCGCGGCTTTGCAACGGTTTCCTGTTGGGCAAAGGCTGGCTGCGAAATACCCATGCGTTTCGCCACTTCTTCCTGAGTCAGGTTGAGATGTTCGCGCCAAGCGCGAACCGGGAGGGCGCCGTCAACGATGCGGCTAACGACTTCGTGGGGAATCATGCTTTCCATCTTCGACTCACTCCTGCCCAATCGACTCCAAAAACTCCGACCGCTCGTCACTCATCCGCGCCACGCAATCATTCTGCGCAATCTTGAACGCCTTGCTGCCGTCCGTCGCCGGGAAGGCTTCGACGGCGCAGTCGGCGTCGCGGGTTTTCAGCCATTGTTGCTGGGCGGTCTTGAGTTTGGCGGTGATGTCCGCCAGTTGCGCCGGGTTCTTGCCGTAGGCGGTCTGCATGCGTTCGTTGAGGCTGGCGTAGTTGTCCTTGAGCAGGTCTTCGGCGGTGGTGCGACTGTAGGCCGAGCATTCCAGGGTCTGGATGTCGTTTTCCACCGCGTCGCACGGGTTGTTGTCGGACTCTTCGGCGGCGTGTACGCCGGTCGCAATCAGGGCCAGGGCCAGGAAGATCGATTTCATTGATGTCGCCGCTCTAATCCAGTGGTGTTTCCGGGATGCGGCAGATTCTGGCTCAAGCTCGCGGGCTTGAACAGGTGGCCGGTCGGACCGGTTGGCGACCCTTTGTCGCGGATTGACGCTTTCGGCAATTCCCCTGTCGTTTTTGCACCCGGCTGGTCGCGCACCGAGGCATATGCTGGCCCCAAAGCGCCGGCAGACGATTCGGCGCATGAATCGCCAATAAGGGGACGCCTGATGAGCCCAGCCGAATTACACGCCGACAGCATCGTTATCGACGGTCTGATCATTGCCAAATGGAACCGCGAGCTGTTCGAAGACATGCGCAAGGGCGGTCTGACGGCGGCCAACTGCACTGTGTCGGTGTGGGAGGGCTTTCAGGCCACGGTCAACAACATCGCTGCCAGCCAGAAACTGATTCGCGAAAACAGCGACCTGGTGATCCCCGTCCGCACCACCGCCGACATCCGCAAGGCCAAGGAGCAGGGCAAGACCGGCATCCTCTTCGGCTTCCAGAACGCCCACGCGTTCGAAGACCAGATCGGCTATGTCGAGGTGTTCAAGCAGCTCGGCGTCGGCATCGTGCAGATGTGCTACAACACCCAGAATCTGGTGGGCACCGGTTGCTACGAACGTGACGGCGGCCTGTCGGGTTTCGGTCGCGAAATCGTCGCCGAGATGAACCGTGTCGGTGTCATGTGCGACCTGTCCCACGTCGGCTCCAAGACCTCCGAGGAAGTCATCCTCGAATCGAAAAAACCGGTCTGCTATTCCCACTGCCTGCCGTCGGGGCTGAAAGAGCACCCGCGCAACAAATCCGATGAAGAGCTTAAGTTTATTGCTGACCACGGCGGTTTCGTCGGCGTGACCATGTTCGCGCCGTTCCTGGCCAAGGGCATCGATTCGACCATCGACGACTACGCCGAAGCCATCGAATACACCATGAACCTGGTCGGCGAAGACGCCATCGGCATCGGCACCGACTTCACCCAGGGTCACGGCCAGGACTTCTTCGAATACCTGACCCACGACAAGGGCTACGCCCGCCGTCTGACCAACTTCGGCAAGATCATCAACCCGCTGGGCATCCGCACCGTCGGCGAGTTCCCGAACCTGACCGAAACCCTGCTCAAGCGCGGCCACTCCGAGCGCGTGGTACGCAAGATCATGGGCGAAAACTGGGTGAACGTCCTCAAAGACGTCTGGGGCGAATAAGCCGCCGCTTCCCGAATACTTTCCCCCGGCCGTCCGCGCCGGGGGCAACACCAAAATTTTTCTGGAGTTAAGTTTCCATGGCCAAGATCGCCCCGCAATTGCCAATCGAAGTCGACAGCGAGACCGGTGTCTGGACCTCCGACGCCCTGCCGATGCTGTACGTGCCGCGCCATTTCTTCGTCAACAACCACATGGGCATCGAGGAAGTGCTGGGCGCTGACGCCTATGCCGAAATCCTCTACAAGGCTGGCTACAAGTCCGCCTGGCATTGGTGTGAAAAAGAAGCCGAGTGCCACGGCCTGGAAGGCGTCGCGGTGTTCGAACACTACATGAAGCGCCTGTCGCAGCGCGGCTGGGGCCTGTTCAAGATCCAGGACATCGACCTCGACAAAGGCACCGCCAGCGTCAAGCTCGAACACTCCGCATTCGTCTACGTCTACGGCAAGGTCGGGCGCAAGGTCGACTACATGTTCACTGGCTGGTTTGCCGGTGCCATGGACCAGATCCTCGCCGCGCGCGGCAGCCAGATCCGCACCGTGGCCGAGCAGGTTTACGGTGGCTCCGAAGAAGGCCACGACGACGGCCTGTTCACCGTCAAGCCGTTGTAAGTCGAGGAACCCGCCATGGCTTTCGAAGCAATGTTCCAGCCAATTCAAATTGGCAAACTGACCATCCGCAACCGCGTGCTCAGCACCGCGCACGCCGAGGTCTACGCGACCGACGGCGGCATGACCACCGAGCGGTACGTCAAGTATTACGAAGAGAAAGCCAAGGGCGGCATCGGCCTGGCGATCTGTGGCGGTTCGTCCGTGGTGGCGATCGACAGCCCGCAGCAATGGTGGAGTTCGGTGAACCTGTCCACCGACCGGATCATCCCGCACTTCCAGAATCTCGCCGACGCCATGCACAAGCATGGCGCCAAGATCATGATCCAGATTACCCACATGGGCCGTCGCTCCCGTTGGGACGGTTTCCACTGGCCGACCCTGATGTCGCCGTCGGGCATCCGCGAACCGGTGCACCGCGCCACCTGCAAGACCATCGAGCCGGAAGAGATCTGGCGGGTGATCGGCAACTACGCGCAAGCCGCGCGCCGCGCCAAGGCCGGCGGTCTGGACGGCGTCGAACTGTCGGCCGTGCACCAGCACATGATCGACCAGTTCTGGAGCCCGCGCGTCAACAAGCGGACCGACGAATGGGGCGGCACTTTCGAAGGCCGGATGAAATTCGGTCTGGAAGTCCTGAAAGCCGTACGCGCCGAGGTCGGTGACGATTTCTGCGTCGGCATGCGAATCTGCGGTGACGAGTTCCACCCGGACGGTCTGTCCCACGAAGACATGAAGCAGATCGCCAAGTATTACGACGACACCGGCATGCTCGATTTCATCGGCGTCGTCGGCTCGGGTTGCGACACCCACAACACCCTGGCCAACGTGATTCCGAACATGAGTTATCCGCCGGAGCCGTTCCTGCACCTGGCGGCCGGGATCAAGGAAGTGGTCAAGGTTCCGGTGCTCCACGCGCAGAACATCAAGGACCCGAACCAGGCCACGCGGATTCTGGAGGGCGGTTACGTCGACATGGTCGGCATGACCCGCGCCCACATCGCCGACCCGCACCTGATCGCCAAGATCAAGATGGGCCAGATCGACCAGATCAAGCAGTGCGTCGGCGCCAACTACTGCATCGACCGTCAGTATCAAGGTCTGGACGTGCTGTGCATCCAGAACGCCGCGACCTCCCGTGAATACATGGGCGTGCCGCACATCATCGAGAAATCCACCGGGCCGAAACGCAAGGTGGTGATCGTCGGTGCCGGTCCGGCGGGGATGGAAGCTGCCCGTGTGGCGGCCGAGCGTGGCCACGACGTGACCCTGTTCGAGAAGAAAGAATTCATCGGCGGCCAGATCACCACCGCCTCGAAAGCGCCGCAGCGTGACCAGATTGCCGGCATCACTCGCTGGTTCCAACTGGAGCTGGCGCGGCTGAAAGTCGACCTGCGTCTGGGCACTGCGGCGGACGCCGACACCATCATGGACCTGCGTCCGGACATCGTGGTGCTGGCTGTCGGCGGTCATCCGTACCTGGAACAGAACGAACACTGGGGCGCCGCCGAAGGGCTGGTGGTCAGCAGCTGGGACGTGCTCGACGGCAAAGTGGCGCCGGGCAAGAACGTGCTGGTCTACGACACCATTTGCGAGTTCACCGGGATGTCGGTGGCCGACTTTCTCGCCGACAAGGGCAGCCAGGTCGAGATCGTCACCGACGACATCAAGCCGGGCGTGGCCATCGGTGGTACGTCGTTCCCGACCTACTACCGCAGCATGTACCCGAAAGAAGTGATCATGACCGGCGACATGATGCTGGAAAAGGTCTACCGCGAAGGTGACAAACTCGTCGCCGTGCTGGAGAACGAATACACCGGCGCCAAAGAGGAGCGGGTGGTGGATCAGGTGGTCGTCGAGAACGGCGTGCGCCCGGACGAGGAAATCTACTACGCCCTCAAGGACGGCTCGCGCAACAAGGGCCAGATCGACGTCGAGGCGCTGTTCGCGATCCAGCCGCAACCTTCGTTGAGCAGCACCGGCGACGGTTACTTGCTGTTCCGCATCGGTGACTGCGTGGCGCAGCGTAATACCCATGCTGCGATCTACGACGCCCTGCGCCTCTGCAAGGATTTCTAAAAGCTTGCACAAGACCCTGTGGGAGCGGGCTTGCCCGCGAATGCATTCTGTCAGTCACCGCTGCATCGACTGACCCGGCGCTTTCGCGAGCAAGCTCGCTCCCACAGGAACACGCCGAACGTGTTTCTCCAGGCTGTACTGGTGGGAGCTTCACCATGTTGAACACCCTTCTTCCAATCCTGTTGTTCGCAGCCCTGGCCCTCGCGGTGCTGGGGGCGTTGCGGCGGGTGGCCATGTGGCGCCGGGGCCGGGCCTCGAAGGTCGATCTGATCGGCGGCCTGTTCGCCATGCCCAAGCGTTACATGGTCGATCTGCACCACGTGGTGGCGCGGGACAAATACATCGCCAACACCCACGTCGCCACGGCGGGCGGTGCGGTGGCGTCGATCGTGCTGGCGATTCTGGTGCACGGTTTCGGCCTGCATAACCGCATTCTCGGCTACGCGTTGCTGCTGATGACGGCGGTGATGTTCGTCGGGGCAGTCTTCGTTTATCGGCGCCGGCTCAACCCGCCGGCGCGGCTGTCGAAAGGCCCGTGGATGCGCCTGCCGAAAAGCCTGCTGGCGTTCTCGGCGTCGTTTTTCCTGGTGACCTTGCCCGTGGCCGGGATCCTGCCGGAGAACTTCGGCGGCTGGGTGCTCGCAGCAATTCTCGGGATCGGTGTGCTGTGGGGCGTGTCCGAGCTGTTCTTCGGCATGACCTGGGGCGGCCCGATGAAACACGCCTTCGCCGGTGCGTTGCACCTGGCCTGGCACCGCCGCGCCGAACGTTTTGGTGGCGGCCGTTCCACCGGTTTGAAACCGCTGGACCTGAATGATCCGACCGCGCCGCTGGGCGTGGAAAAACCCAAGGATTTTACCTGGAACCAGTTGCTCGGTTTCGACGCCTGCGTGCAGTGCGGCAAGTGCGAAGCGGCGTGCCCGGCATTCGCCGCCGGCCAGCCGTTGAACCCGAAAAAGCTGATTCAGGACATGGTCGTCGGCCTCGCCGGCGGCACCGATGCCAAGTTCGCCGGCAGCCCTTATCCGGGCAAACCGGTGGGCGAACACAGCGGCAATCCGCATCAACCGATCGTCAACGGTCTGGTCGATGCCGAAACCCTGTGGTCGTGCACCACCTGCCGCGCCTGCGTCGAGGAATGCCCGATGATGATCGAGCACGTCGATGCCATCGTCGACATGCGCCGCCACCTGACCCTGGAAAAAGGCGCGACCCCGAACAAGGGCGCCGAAGTCCTGGAAAACCTGATTGCCACCGACAACCCTGGCGGTTTTGCCCCGGGCGGGCGGATGAACTGGGCGGCCGACCTGAACCTCAACCTGCTCAGCGAGAAGAAGTCCACCGACGTGCTGTTCTGGGTTGGCGACGGTGCCTTCGACATGCGCAACCAGCGCACTCTGCGGGCGTTCGTCAAAGTGCTGAAAGCGGCCAAGGTCGACTTCGCGGTGCTCGGTCTGGAGGAACGCGACAGCGGCGACGTGGCTCGACGTCTGGGTGATGAAGCGACTTTCCAGTTGCTCGCCAAACGCAATATCCAGACCCTGGCCAAATACAGCTTCAACCGCATCGTCACCTGCGATCCGCACAGCTTCCACGTGTTGAAAAACGAGTACAGCGCGTTCGATGGCAACTACCTCGTGCAGCACCACAGCACTTATCTGGCGGAAATCATTCAGGCCGGCGCGCTGAACCTCGGTCAGCACAAAGGCAACAGCGTGACCTATCACGATCCGTGCTACCTCGGCCGCTACAACGGCGAGTACGAAGCGCCGCGCGAAGTGCTGCGCGCCCTCGGCATCGAGATCAAGGAAATGCAACGTTCCGGCTTCCGTTCACGCTGCTGCGGCGGCGGTGGCGGGGCGCCGATCACTGACATTCCGGGCAAGCAGCGGATCCCCGACATGCGCATGGAAGACATTCGCGAGACCGGCGCCGAGCTGGTGGCCGTGGGTTGTCCACAGTGTACGGCGATGCTCGAAGGCGTGGTCGAACCGCGTCCGCTGATCAAGGACATCGCCGAACTGGTGGCCGACGCGCTGCTCGAAGACGCCGCGCCGAACAAGCCTGCCACCCCGGCCAAACGTGAACCCGCGGAGGCCCACTGATGAGCGACATTATCCGCCGCGACCCCCGCGCCGAATGGATCGCACGCAACCGCCTGCACCCGCTGCACGCGGCCATGCAACCGGCGCAACACAGCTGGATGGGCCCCAACGGGATCATCCGCAAGAACCTGCATGGCATCGGCTTTATCGGACCGAACGGCATCAAGCGCATCGACCGCAGCGGCGCTCAACAGGGCGGGGCGGTCAAACGCTCGGCCGCGGTCGAAGTGCAATTGCCGCTGCATCAGGTGCCGGCCCCGGCGTTCTATATCAGCGTGGTGCCGGACATGGTCGGCGGCCGCTTGAGCAGCCACGACCGTGACCTGCTCGGTCTGGCTCATCAGCTGGCCGGCAGCGACGGCGCGGTGCTGGCCGTGGTGTTCGGCGAGCACAAGGAGAACGCTTTCGCCACCGCAGGCGTTGACCGCTTGCTGGTGCTGGAAGGCGAAGAATTCAGCGGTTATGCACCGGAGCAACGGATCCAGGGCCTGCGGGCTGTGGATAACCAGTTCAACCCGCGTCACTGGCTGCTGCCGGACAGCCGCAGCGGTGGCGGCGAACTCGGGCGGCGCTTTGCCGCTGCACTGGGTGAACGCCCGGCGACACGGGTGTGGCAGGTCAAGGATCAGGAGTGCATCGGCCGCGCCGGTGCCGGTCTGCAGGATCTGGCCCGCCCGGTGGCGCGGTTGATTCTGGCGTCCGCCGAATGTGCCGAACCGGTCAGCGAAACCCGTCACGAAGCGCTGCCGGTGGAGTTATCCACACCCGTCGCGCGCAGCTTGTCGCGGATCGAGGATCTGGGCGCGGTGGCGGTGGATCCGGCAGCTATTCCGATGGCCGAGGCCGAGTTCATCTTCTCCGGCGGCAACGGGGTCAAGGACTGGGAGCTTTTCCACAGGACCGCCGCCGCTCTCGGCGCCACCGAAGGCGCCTCGCGGGTGGCAGTGGACGACGGCTTCATGGCCCGCGACCGTCAGGTCGGCGCGTCCGGCACCTGGGTTACGGCGCGGGTTTACGTGGCCGTGGGGATTTCCGGGGCGATCCAGCACCTGCAGGGCATCGGTGCCTGCGACAAAGTGGTGGCGATCAACCTCGATCCGGGTTGCGACATGATCAAGCGTGCCGACCTGTCGGTGATCGGCGAGAGCGCGGAAATTCTTCAGGCCTTGATCGCGGCGGTAGAGGCTTACCGCAACGAAGCCAAGCGCGATGCGGCTTAAGGAACGGTTATGAGCACAAAGATCATCAGTCTGGTTTCAATCGGCGCCCACCCGACTTCCGGCCGCCCGCGCCGCGCCGATCAGGACGCCCGTGCGGTGGAGCTCGGCCTGCAACTGGCGGGGGATAACCTGCAAGTGCTGCACGCCGGCGACATCGCGGAACCGGCGCTGCGCGCCTATCTGGGCATGGGACTGGAACAGTTGCACGTGCTGGAACAACCGGCCGGCGCCGATGCGTTGCCGGCATTGACCGAGTATCTGCGTGATGCTGGCGCGCAAGTCGTACTGACCGGCAGTCAGGCGGAAACCGGAGAAGGTTCGGGGATGCTGCCGTTTCTGCTGGCCGAAGGGCTGGGTTGGCCATTGGTGGTGGGTCTGGCGCAGGTCGAGTCGATCAACGACGGTTCAGCGCTGGTGCTGCAAGCGTTGCCTCGCGGGCAGCGGCGCCGGTTGAAGGTTCGCCTGCCGTTTCTGGCGACTGTGGATAACGCTGCACCCAAGCCTCGGCAGAGTGCTTACGGTCCGGCGCGGCGTGGGGTTCTACAGGCTGAGGACGTGGAAGTGGTGGATGACGAACTGCTCGCGGTGGCGACCCTGCAACCGGCCAAGCCCCGGCCGAAACGGTTGAAGGTGATCAAGGCCAAGAGCGGGGCGGACCGGATGAAGGCGGCGACGGCCAAGGCCAGTGGCGGTGGTGGGCAAGTCCTGAAAGGCGTGACGGCGCAGGCCGGTGCTGAAGCCATTCTCAAACTGCTGATCGAAGAAGGTGTTGTCCGCTGAGACCTTTGCTGACCCTCTCCCTTTGGGAGAGGGCGCTTTACCCACAATCCCTGTTGGCGGATCTGTGGATAACGTGTTCGCCCCTCCCTGCACCCCACGCCAATCAAGCTCTCCAGCCCCCAGATCAAAAAACAACCAGTCTAACTAGCGGTTTTTTCTGAGTTTTTCTCCAGAACAACTCCCGGACTTGCCCCCAATCTCTGTTGGCGCTTCTGTGGATAAGATGTTCGCTATCCGCTGAGAGCCCTATAAACCGTGGCTTACAACGACCTGATCAAAAAACGATCAATCCACCCTTTTAATCCACCAAACCCAACGCAAACCCCGATTTATCAACGCCTCCAGCGCTTTTCCACAGCACCCGCCAAGTTACCCCCGAACTCTGTTGGCGCTTCTGTGGATAAGGTGTTCGCCGTCCTCTGCAAGCCACGTAATCCGTGCCATGTAGCGACTTGATCAAAAAACACTCAATCGCTTATGGAAACCCTGCTTCTGGATAAGTCACGGTTTTTCTTCACAAAACTCGATTATTTTTCCAGGTCATCCACAGTTGTCCCCAATAGCTGTGGGTGGCTATGTGGATAACTTGTTCGCCAAACCCTGCAACCCCCGGCGGGCTTAGTCCAAAAGGCGATTGATCAGATTTCATACAGTTCTAAGAGGCTTCCTTGACTTCGATCCGGTGCCTGTCTTCACTGCAATGGCACAAGGACAGCTGTCACTTATCCACATCTGGTTCAGGGAGAACGCGTGATGGATACCCGGCCCCACCGCTTACCCCTCAATCCCTGCATGCTTCGTGCTCTGCCGGCACCTTCGCCGCGCAAGCGCACGTTGCGTCGTGCCGCCAATCAGCACGCCCGTCTGTAGCGCCTGATTCCTGCCCAAACCGCTGTACTGCCGTCGGGATTACCCGAAGGCCAGGTGCCCGTTCGCCCATCGATTGCAGGCAACCGCAGAGTTGCCCCATCTGCCTGAGAGAGGAACCACCTCATGACACGGATCGCAACGCCCATCAGCGAAATCAAGGAACACTACGACGTGATCGTCATCGGCTCCGGGTACGGCGGCGGCATTGCCGCGTCGCGCCTGTCCCGGGCCGGTAAAAGGGTCTGTCTGCTGGAACGCGGTCGGGAGATCCAGCCCGGCGAATACCCCAACACCATGATCGCCGCGACCGAAGAATTGCAGGTGCACGACCCGGACGGCCACATCGGCTCGCGCACCGGGCTGTTCGATCTGCACGTCAACGCGCAGCAGAACGTGGTGGTCGGTTGTGGCCTCGGTGGCACGTCGCTGATCAATGCCAACGTTTCCCTCGAGCCGACCGATGAGGTATTCCAGGATCCGCGTTGGCCATTGGCTGTGCGCGAGGACCACGACGGCTTGCTCAAGGCGGGTTACGAAAAAGCCCGGGAGATGCTCAAACCCAATCCCTACCCGAGCACCGCGCCGAACCTGCCGAAGCTCGATGCGAACAAAAAATCCGCAGATTTCCTCAAGCAAGGCGCGCACTTCTACAAGCCGCCGATCAACGTGACCTTCGACAAACTGCCGAACAACCTCAACCACGTCGGCGTCGAGCAACTGCCGTGCAACCACTGTGGCGACTGCGTTTCGGGCTGTAACAACAAGGCCAAGAACACCACGCTGATGAACTACCTGCCGGACGCCACTAACCACGGCGCAGAGATTTTCTGCCAGGCCCAGGTGCGGCATCTGGAGCGCGACGGCAATGGCTGGATCGTGCACTTCCAGTATCTGGACAGCGGTCGCGAGAAATTCGACGCGCCGACGCTGTTTGTGAAAGCCGACATCGTCGTGGTCTCCGCCGGCACCCTCGGCTCTACCGAAATTCTGCTGCGCTCACGGGACAAAGGTCTGGTGATGTCCGGCCAGCTCGGCGAGAACATGAGCGGCAACGGCGACATCCTCGGCTTCGGCCACAACTGCGAGCAGACCATCAACGGCATCGGTTTCGGCGCGCATTCGGCCAAGGAACTGCAACCGGTCGGCCCATGCATCACCTCGATCATCGACATGCGCACCGAGGGTGACCGCAGCAGTCGCATGGTCATCGAGGAAGGCTCGATCCCCGGCGCTCTAGGCCGGCCGATGGTGCCGGCGATGGCCGGGTTCGCCGAGATGATCGGCAAGCCCACCGACGACAGCTTCAGTGGCAAGGTGAAGTACAAGGAGCGCGAAGCCGAAAGCTTCCTGCGCGGCCCGTACCACGGCGCGCTGCACAACATGCAGACCTACCTGATCATGAGCCACGACAGCGGCCAGGGACGCATGGTTCTCGACAGCAAGGATCAACTGCGCATCGACTGGCCGGGCGTCGGCGAGCAGGAAAACTTCAAGATCGGCAACCAACGCCTGTACCAGAGCACCAAGGCCCTGGGCGGGATCTGGGTCGAGAATCCGATCTGGACCAAGCTGCTCAAGCACAGCATCGTCTCGGTGCATCCGCTGGGCGGTTGCGTGATGGGTGAAGACGCCGCGCAAGGCGTGGTCAACCACAAGGGCCAGGTGTTCAGCGGTGCCAGTGGCACCGATGTCTACGCCAACCTGTACGTGACCGACGGCGCGGTGATCCCGACGTCACTGGCGGTCAATCCGCTGCTGACCATCTCCGCCGTGAGCGAGCGCAACATGGGCCTGCTGGCGGCAGACCGAGGCTGGACGATCGACTACACGCTGCCGTCGGCGCCGCGCAAACAGACCGCGCCGCCGACCCTTGGCGTGCAGTTCACTGAAACCATGAAAGGCTACTTCTCCCGCGCCTTCACCGCCGCGCAAAGCACCGACCTGAAGGTTTACGAGGCGGCTGCCAAACGCGGCGAGGCGGACAACTCGCCGATCGACTTCACCCTGACCATCACCGCCAACGACCTCAACCGGATGATCAAGGAGCCGGAACACGCCGCGACCATCGTCGGCACGGTGATCGCTCCGGCGCTGTCGCCAGAACCGCTGACCGCCAGCAACGGTGTGTTCAACCTGTTCGAGCAGTTCGAGCAGCAGGTCGATACGCGCCACATGAAGTACGACATGAAACTGTCCGCCGAGGACGGCAACGACTACTTCTTCAGTGCCTTCAAGACCGTGCCGGAAGACAACGGCGTGCTGAATATCTGGCACGACACCAGCACCCTCTACGTCACGCTGTATCGCGGGCCGGACAAGACCGGCGAGGTGATCGGCTCCGGGGTGATGCACATCAAACCGACCGATTTCGCCAAGCAGATGACCACCATGAAAGTCCTCAATGCGCGCAACGAGCGTGAGCGCATCGAAGGGCTGGCGCGGTTCGGCAAGTTCTTCGCCGGGATTCTCTGGGAGAGTTACGGCGGGGTGTTCGCCGGTGACAAATACTTCAACCCCGACGCGCCGCCACGGCTGAAACGACCACTGGATGCGCCGACGCCGGCCGTGCATTTCTTCTCCACCGAAGATGGCGTGCAGTTGCGCCTGACCCGTTATCAGGCCGGCAGCAAAGGCCCGGTGATGTTGGTGCATGGCCTGGGTGTGGGCTCGAATATCTTTTCCACCGATACGATCCAGACCAACCTTTTGGAGTTTCTCTGCAAGCACGACTACGACGTGTGGCTGCTGGATTTCCGGGTGAGCATCCTGCTGCCGGCGAGCAAGAAAGAATGGAACGGCGACCAGATCGCCCAGTACGACTTCAAGGCCGCCATCGCGCAGATCCAGCAGGAAACCAAAGCCAAGGACGTGCAGTGCGTGGTGCATTGCTATGGCGCGACCACGTTCTTCATGTCATTGCTCGCCGGCTTGCAGGGCGTGCGTTCGGTGGTCTGCTCGCAGATTGCCGCCGACACGGTGGTCGCAACCGCAACGGGGTTGAAGGCCGGTCTGCACTTGCCGGGAGTGCTCGACGCGATCGGCATCAAATCCATGACCGCCTACGCCGACAGCAAGGAGAACTGGTTCAACCGGCTCTACGACAAGGCGCTCAACGGCTACGCGCGGATCGAAGCTCAAGGCTATTGCACCAATCCGGTGTGCCACCGCATCACCTTCATGTACGCCTCGCTGTATCGCCACGACACCCTCAACGAGACGCTGCACGACAACCTGCACGAGCTGTTCGGCGAGTCGAACATCGAGACCTTCGAGCACCTGGCGCTGATCGTGCGCAAAGGGCATCTGGTGGATTTCAAAGGGCACGACGTGTACATGCCGCACTTTGATCGGCTGACCATGCCGATCTGCTTTATCAGCGGTGCCGACAACCAGTGTTATCTGCCGGAAAGCACGCTCAAGACCTATCAGCGGGTTTGCGAGAAGCACGGGCCGGAACGCTACAGCCGGCATGTGGTGCCGGGTTACGGCCACATCGACTGCATGTTCGGCAAGAACGCGGTGGTCGATGTGTATCCGATCATCCTTGAACACCTGGAGAAAACGGCCCTCGGTTGATCTCAGACCGAGTCGACCGCTTCGCGGGCAAGCCCGCTCCCACAGGGTTTTGTGCCAGACACAAAATCAGCAGACACCCCAGCCCAATGTGGGAGCGGGCTGCTCGCGAAGGCGGTAGGTCAGGCAATACATCTCTCGGGTCTGCACAAGGAAATGGATGACATGGACAGCTACATCCGCTGGTTTCAACGCTTCATCTGGCTCGGCATTGCGATGAACATGGTGTTCGCGATCCCGGCGCTGTTCGCGCCGGGGTTGCTGACATCGGTGGTCGGCCTGCCGCCGCAACTCTCCGACCCGTGGCTGGAAAACGCCGGGATGCTGCTGGTGGGTATCAGCGTGTTCTACATGCCGTCGGGCTTCAACGCGCCGCGCTATGTGGTGCACTCCTGGCTGTGCGTGCTGACGCGGCTGATCGCCGTGGTGTTCTGGATCTACCTGATCAACACCAGCAGCCAGGGCTCGGTGTTCGTGCCGATGCTGATGGGCGATCTGAGCTTTTTCCTGATCCTCGGCATTCTGCTGTACCTCGGCCCCCCCCCTGAAAACCGGCCGCTTGCGCTGCTCTGTGACGGCTGGCGCGAATGGCGGGCGGCGTGGGCGCGGCGCTGGCAGAGCCACGGGTTCAAGGTCGGCACGCTGGTCGTGGTGGCGCTGCTGGCGTTCATCGGTTACCAGACCTGGTATCAGATGCTGCGCGTGGTGCCGGAGCAGGACTACGCCTCCGACGAAGATCACTACAAATACGCCGCGATTGGCCTGGGCATCGAAGCGCGGATTCCGTATTACCTGTTCTCGGTGCTGCCGCAGATGTGCCCGGAAAAGCTGCCGAAACCCGGTGGCTGGGAAGTCTTCGGTTTCCTGTTCGAGAACGGCAAGGACCTGCCGATCGGTATGGCCAAGCGACAGATCGGCTACCCGACCGTCGAGCCGAACTGCGCGCTGTGCCACACCGGTTCCTACCGGGCGAATGCCAGCGACGTCGCGGTGAATGTGCCGAGCGCACCGGCCAACACCCTGCAACTGCAAGCCTTCCAGTGGTTCGCCTACGATTGCGCCAGCGATCCGAAATTCACCACCGACGCGGTGATGGCGGCGATCAACAGCAAGTTCCAGCTCGGCTTTTTCGAGAAGCTCTACAACCGCTACCTGATCATCCCGATGGCCAAGAGCGCGTTGCTCAAACAGAAGCAGGCCTACGCCTGGCAGAAGCTGCGCCCGCAACAGGGACCGGGGAGAACCGACACCTTCAACCCGACGAAAATGGTGGTGTTCGGTTTCCCGGATGACTCGACCATCGGCACCGTCGACCTGCCGCAAGTGTGGAACCAGAAACCCCGGGAATCGATGTACCTGCACTGGGACGGCAATAACAACAAGATCCACGAGCGCAACTACGCCGCCGCGATGGCCGTGGGCGCGACGCCGGAATCGGTGCTGCCGCCGAGTTTCAACCGGGTGACCAACTGGCTGCTCGGGCACAAGGCGCCGGCGTGGCCGTGGGCATTGGATCAGGCCAGGGTCGCTCAGGGCAAACCGGTGTGGGAGGCTAACTGCGCGGGTTGTCACGATTTCGGTCGCGTCGACACCGGGCAGGTGACCACCAATATCGACCAGCTCGGCACCGATCCGCACCGGCTGAACTCGTTCACCACCGGGCTGGTGGCCGCGTTCCACACCTTCAAGAAACCGCCGTTCGATTTCGGCGCCTATCGCAAGACCCAGAGCTACAGCAACACGCCCACCGACGGCATCTGGCTGCGCGCGCCGTACCTGCACAACGGTTCGGTGCCGACCCTGTGGGACTTGCTGCAACCGCCGGAAAAACGTCCGCAGGTGTTCATCACCGGCTCCGATGTCTACGACCCGGTCAACGTCGGCTTCGTGACCAGTGGCGCCCAGGCCAAGGCCTCGGCGGATTTCACCTACGACACGCGCCTGGAGGGCAACCACAACAGCGGTCACCTGTACGGCACGACGCTGTCGGACGACGACAAGCGTGCGCTGATCGAATTCATGAAAACCCTGTGAACCCCTACGGATAGAGGATTACGCCATGTCAGCGGTCGGTCATCTGAAACACGAATACGACAAGGTCAAGCTGCGCCTGCACGGGTTGTTCACGCGCATCGAAATGGCCTGGATGAAGCTCATCAGCGAGCTGGAGCCGCAGGAGTTTCAAGCCATCATCAAGTTGCTCCAGCGCGGTCACGATCAGGCGCAATACGTGCTCAAGCACGGCGAGCTGCCGGACGACGAACCGGCGGTGCCTTGGGAGTTGTCCCACGGCCTGTCGATCCTGCGCATCGGCAATGCGACGCCGTTGCCGCAATCGCCCGATCAACTGCAGACCAAGGTGCTCAAGGACGGCACGCTGCTGGGCTGCCGCAAATGGGAGCTGCTGGATCTGCTGTGGAGCGAGGCGCTGCTGAAGTGGATCGAGAACCTGCGCCATCACGCGACCTTCGGCACCGATCCGGCGCTGGTGACCATGGAGCGCGAGGTGACGCTGGCGATTGCCGGCGACTGGGGCACCGGGCCGTTCAACAGCCATGCGCCGGCGGTGTCGGTAGCCAACCAGATGCAACTGGCCAATGCCGATTTCACCATTCACCTGGGGGATGTCTATTACGCCGGCACCCACTCCCAGGAAGACACCGACATGGCCGGCTGGCCGATGGGCACCCACGGTTCGTTCACCCTCAACTCCAATCACGAGATGTACAGCGGCGCCCATGGTTATTTCAAGGAACTGGCCGCGCGTTTTCCGGGGCAGCAGGGCACCAGCTACTTTGCCCTGATCAATGACGACTGGCTGATTGTCGGTCTGGACACGGCGTACGCCTCGGATGTCATGAACCTGTACATGGACGGCACACTCAACAAACCGCAGATCGAGTGGATGAAAAGCCTGCCCAAACGCAAGAAACTCATGGTGCTCAGCCACCATCAGGGCTTGGACATCACCGGGCACAACAAGACCGCGCTGTATCAACCGGTGTGCGATGCACTGGGGCGCGAGCCGGATTATTGGTACTGGGGGCATCTGCACAATGGCATCGTCTATGCGCCGCAGGGTGGGCTGCACGCGCGCTGTGCCGGGCATGGAGCGATTCCCTACGGCACCACCAGCGAGCTGAACGGGCATTCGCGGGTGCTGTTTTCGGAGACGCAGGATGCCAACGATCCGGACTATCCGCTGCGGGTGTTGAATGGGTACGCGAAGATCAGGTTGGTGGGGGAGGAGATTTTCGAGGAGTTTATTGGTGAGGATGGCAGTGTGAGGTGGTCATCGAAGTGAGGCGGTGTCTGTAAGGACGCTATCGCGAGCAAGTCGAATCGTCGCACCGCCGCTCCCACAGGGTTCTTCGGTGTACACAAATGTTGTGAGCACCATGAAAACTGTGGGAGCTGGCTTGCCAGCGATGCTTTTTAGCCCTGTACCGGCACGCCTTTGAGGTACGGCGCAGGCTCGGCGCCGAGGTTGCTCAGCATCCGCTCGCTGTACCAGTCCACGAAGTTGACCACGCCGAACTCATAGGTCTTGGAGTACGGGCCCGGCTGGTACGCCGTGGAGTTGATCCCGCGCTGGTTCTCTTCGGCCAGACGACGGTCCTGATCGTTGGTCGCATCCCACACCTGGCGCATGCGTTCGACGTCGTAGTCCACGCCTTCGACGGCATCCTTGTGCACCAGCCACTTGGTGGTGACCATGGTTTCCTGGGCGCTGATCGGCCACACGGTGAACACGATGATGTGGTCGCCCATGCAGTGGTTCCACGAGTGCGGCAGGTGCAGGATGCGCATCGAGCCCAGATCGGGGTTCTTGATCCGGCCCATCAGCTTGGCGCAGCCCTGTTTGCCGTCCATGGTCATCGATACGGTGCCCTTGAGCAGCGGCATGCGCACGATGCGGTTGCGCAGGCCGAAACTGGCGTGGGCGTAAGGGATTTTCTCGGCTTCCCAGGCAGCGGCGGAGGCGGCGACGTGATCCTTGAACGCCTGATCGGCGCGCGGGTCGGTGACGTCGTCCCATTCCAGCAGGGTTTTCAGCAATTCAGGGTGGGAGCCGTTGCAGTGGTAGCACTCGCGGTTGTTTTCCAGCACCAGTTTCCAGTTGGCCTTTTCCATCAAGGTGGTTTGCACCGCCACCTTGGTGTTTTCCATGTCGTACGGTTCCATGTAGTGGTTCAGCGTCGACAGGAAGTCATCGATGGCCGGCGGGTTCTCCGCCAGGCTGATGAAGATGTAGCCGCCGGCAGTCTTCACGTTCACCGGTTTGAGGCCGTACTGCTTCATGTCGAAGTCGGCGCCCATCTCGGTGCCGGCGAACAGCAGGCGGCCGTCCAGCTCATACGTCCACTGGTGGTAATGGCAGACCAGTTTGGCGACCTTGCCCTTGTCGCTGGTGCACAGGCGCGAGCCACGGTGGCGGCAGACGTTGTGGAACGCATGCACCACGCCCTCGGCGCCACGAATGACGATGATCGGGTTCTTGCCAATCTGCAGGGTGATGTAGTTGCCCTTGGCCGGGATTTCGCAGGTCATGCCGGCGATCAACCACTCCTTCTGGAAGATCTCCTGCATGTCGATATCGAACAGGCGCTCGTCACTGTAGAACGGCTGCGGCAGCGAATAGGTGCGCTCACGTTCCTGCAGCATTTGTGCGGTGGCCTTGCGTGCGGGTTCCAGCGGGTCGCCCAGGCTGATTTTTGCGGTGTCCATCGATGTAATCCTCAAGGCCATCTGCGTGGCCGCGAAAGTGGCTGATCGGGTGTGCGGCTAAGGGGTGCTACGCAAGGTGTAAAGAATCTGTTTGTGTTGGGGGCGAGTGTGGGGCCGGCGCAGGCGTGAACCTTATCCATGGGCGACATGGTGCAATCTGTTCCCGACGCGCAACCCCCGGTGGTTGGGGGCTGGTCGCGATAAGTATGTGAATGTCGCGGATAGGTAAACGGGGCGTTCGCGCTATACGCAGAATCGCCACATGAAGGCCGACAGTCGGCCGTGGAGAACAGCATGTCGAACAGCTTCCTGAATCCGGTCACTACCCAGACCTGGGCCAATGGCCGACACATCGTCCGTTGCGTCAAAGTCATCCAGGAAACCTGGGATGTGCGCACCTTCTGCTTCATGGCCGACCAGCCGATCCTGTTCTTCTTCAAGCCCGGGCAGTTCGTGACCCTGGAGCTGGAGATCGAAGGCCAGCCGATCATGCGTTCGTACACCATCTCCAGCTCGCCATCGGTGCCGTACAGCTTTTCGGTGACCATCAAACGCGTGCCGGGGGGCAAGGTCTCCAACTGGCTGCACGACACGCTGCATGAGGGCCAGGAGCTGGCGGTGCACGGGCCGGTCGGACTGTTCAACGCCATCGATTTCCCGAGCCCGAAAGTGCTGTACCTGAGCGGTGGCGTCGGTATCACCCCAGTGATGTCGATGGCGCGCTGGTTCTACGACACCAACGGCAACGTCGACATGACGTTTATCCACAGCGCCCGCTCACCGAAAGACATCATTTACCACCGCGAGCTGGAACACATGGCGTCGCGGATCGACAACTTCAGCCTGCACCTGATCTGCGAAAAGCATGGGCTGGGCGAGCCGTGGGCCGGCTATCGCGGCTACCTCAACCACAAGATGCTGGAACTGATGGTGCCGGACTTCCTCGAGCGCGAAGTCTTCTGCTGCGGCCCGACGCCGTACATGACCGCGGTCAAGCGCCTGCTGGAAAACGCCGGCTATGACATGAAGCGCTATCACGAGGAATCCTTCGGCGCCACGCCGCCGGAAGCCCGCGCGGATGCGGTGGAGCAGGCCGAGCAGGCAGCGGAAGCACCGGAAGTCCCGGCGGCGGATCTGCACCTGGTGGAATTCACTTCTTCAGACAAGAGCATCCGCGTTGCGCCGGGCGAGACCGTGCATGCGGCGGCTGCGAAGGTCGGCCTGATGATCCCGAAAGCCTGCGGCATGGGGATCTGCGGGACGTGCAAGGTACTCAAGCTGGGCGGCGAGGTGGAGATGGATCACAACGGCGGGATCACCGAGGACGACGAGGCGGAGGGGTACATTCTTTCTTGCTGCAGTGTGCCGAAGGGGGATGTTCGTATCGAGTTTTGAGTAGGTTTGCACTTAGGGCGATCTCCTCTTTGAGGAAATCGCCTGGAAAATGCGATTTCAAATCAGTCCGGACATGGCGAGCAAGGCAAAGCCCACGAACGTAAAGCCAAATATTTGCTGGCATTTATTCAGTTTAAGCAAGTCGCGTTTGAGTTTCGGTGGGAAATTCTTAACGTCTCTTGCGCTTACTTTGCCTTGGGAAATATACCGTGAAGGGTTTTTTAGGATGCCAGAAATCTCTCCCAACATATAAATTCGCCCCCCCAAGCCCGCTTGCCATAGCATGAACAGAGACGAGGTGATCGAGCTGTGTTTAAGGCTGGTAAGGATTATTTCTAGTCTTCTTTTGGCGACATAAAGCAAAATTCCATTTACTAATAACAGACCTGTGAAGCTCACTATTGTCATAATTACTATTGGGTTTATTGCGATGTCTTGCATATCTTCTATGTATGCGACTAACCCCAGGCATATCATGATTGCGTAAAAAATGAATACGAGTCTGTATAAGGTAATTAATTTTTTTCTAAGTTTTCGTGGGAAGTTTTCAAAGTCTTTCGCGCAAAGCTTTCCGGTATGAATATAAATCGCAGGACTTCTCATGATGGCGAACACTTCTCCCATCATGTAAATTCTGCCCCAAGGTCCTCCGTGCCAAAGCATTGTTATTTTGCTCGAAATTGAACTGTTTGTTAGGTGGCTTAATATGGTTTCGGTTTTTGTTTTGGCGACATACAACATCACGCCTATCAGCGTAAATATACCGATGAAATCTACAATGCCGATCAACAACAATATTTTCTCTGTAATGCAAAGAATCATTTAGCAGCCTCGTATACTTTCTCCGCGACCTGCTCGCCGCCTTTTTCGCCCAAAGTCCCGCCCGCGTAATTTCCGACTCCTACCAATAGAGCAGCACAAAGGGCAGTACCGAGCCCGCCAGTCGGGAGACCAACTCCTACGCAGATCGTTGAGGCCGTTAAGCTCACGAGCGCGCCGGCAACCATTCCGCCACCCACTCCACCCAAAAAGCTACCGGTCTCCGTGAACTTCACCTTTTCACACGCTTCAATGCTGCCATTTGAGCAAACATCCTGAACCTTCACTGCCGATGCGCTACCTCCCACAGCGGTGCCAATCCAACCTCCATATTTGACATATCGCGATGCCTTGGTGACGGCTTGAATATGAGTGGCATATCCCGGGTTCTGGCCGATGCCGCCAGCCTTTCTCCATCGATGCACCAGGTGCGGATGATCAATGCCGAGGGCTGCTTTGAGGTTCGGGTGATCAGGCAGGCCAATAGTTATTTTGGTGAAGTCGGTGAGTCGGCTATCCAGCTTGTTAAGCAGCTGTGTACGTTGTTTTTTAAACGCTTTTGAGTTCAGGCTGCCATTCGCGTTGAGGGTTTTGGTATGCAAGTTTTCGATTTCTTGAAGCGCGTTTTTTATTCCATCCAGATAATTGGCCGCCATGGCCGTGGTGACGCCTATCACTTTCGATTCAACTGAAAGTGCACTCTGAATAACGCCGTGGTGTTGCGCCATGAAATCAGCTTCTTCCAGCGTCAGCGGCTCCAGCGCCATGCTGACGATGTGCGCGGTTTCCATCAGCAATGATTCTTCATAGGTGCATTGCTGATTGTTCGGGTCGCTCAGGACAATCAGCGTTCCGGCTTTCACCACGTCGTCCAGCTGATTGAGGCTTTTGAATTTGGCGATGACATTCGGATTGGGCGACGGAAACAGTTGCGCCTGCAGTTTCTCGGCGGGCAGGCTTTTGGGCACGATGTAGAACCCAGGCTCCTCCGGTGCCGGCAATTCCTGGGGCCAGTGTTCGCGGGGGAAAAATCGCAAGTCGTTGACTGGATGCACAGATGAGAGCGGGGCTGAGTTCAGGCGCTTCACTCTCAGATTCTGCTGGCGAACGGCCCGTAGTAAACGTTGCGGATCGGGGTTTGCTGCGGCATGTGGAAGCATCGACAAGCGTGGTGTCCTGGCCGCGCCGGTGAGCGTGCCGTGTCTGTTCTGCTGCAGGGCTCGGGACTGGATCAACAGGTTTCGTTGTTCCTGCGCAAGCGCATTGATCCCTTGCTGCGGCGTGAGGCGTCCGTCCGCTACCTCCTCGGTAATTTGCTTGGCGAAGTACGCGACTTGTTGATGGAATTGCACACGTGCAATGCCAAATGCCAGATGACGGTTTCCGATGGTCAGTGCCTGTCCAAGCAGGTTGCCGGCGGCGTCCTGCACATCGCACAGATCATGCTGCCGTGAACTCAACCCGCTTCGCCCCACGAGGTATAGCCAGTGGTGCCTGCAATGTGGTGTACCCAACTGATGCCGCGGTAACGAATGGCCAGTTGTTCTTGAGGCTGGGCATCATTTTGCAGAATCACGTGCGGCACATCCTGCGACAGTTCAGCGAGAACCGCCCCGTCGAGGGTGATCGAATAGAATTTTTCCTGCTGCCCTTGGGGCGAAGTGCGGTAGAGGCTGATCGTGCAGTCCAGTTTTTCGCTGTTCGAATGCGCCTGAGCCAGCAATGGGGAAGATTTGTCGACCGCTTTGGTGATGATGACCGGCCGGTGGACGGGTTTTCCCAGATTGGCGTCGCGGCGCATTTCATGGCTCAGGGCGAACACCATGATTTCATCGGTATGGGCCGTCTGGTATTTGTTGCCGACCGATTCCGGCGTCGAACATCCGGCTGAAATAAGGCCTTGGGTCTTGCCGGTGATGGTCATGTAGGCAGGGTTCGCCATAGTCTGCGCTCCTCGAAAATGGAGTCGGCAGTCTATGGCGAGGCCTGTTTGGTTTATGTAGGCCCTGGCGTAGGTCGTTTCTGAAAATGCTCAGTCGATAAACAGGTCTGTCATCAACTTCGCATCACTCCCCGGCTCAAAGCGGTAATGATCGAACTCGGTCACGCCGCTCTCCCGCAAAATATCCTCATCAATCAACAACCGCCCGGTAATCCGCCGCCCGCTGCTGCTCAAAATCACATGCGCCGCATCCGCCATGATCGCTGGCGTGCGCGCATGCTTGAACGACTCGCGATTGCCCAGCTGAAATTCGATGGCCGCCGTGGCGATCATGGTCTGCGGCCACAGCGAATTCACACTGATCCCGTAGTTGGCGAATTCCTCGCTCATGCCCACCGTCAGCATGCTCATGCCGTACTTGGTCACGGTGTAAGGGCTGTATTGCGCGAACCATTTGCTGGCCAGATTCAGCGGCGGTGACAGGTTGAGAATGTGCCCGGAGGACTTCTTCAGATAGGGCAGGGCGGCCTGGCTGCACAGCAACACCGCGCGGGTGTTGATCTGATGCATCAGGTCGAAACGCTTCAGCTCGATGTGCTGCACACCGGTCAGTTTGATCGCCCCGGCGTTATTCACCAGTGCGTCGATTCCGCCGAAGTGTTCGTTGGCCTGGGCCAGCGCTTGTCGCACTGCGTCTTCATCACGCACATCCAGTTGCAGCGCCAGTGCCTTGCCGCCGGCCGCTTCGACTTCCGCGGCGACGCTATGGATGGTGCCGGGCAACTTGGCGTGCGGCTCGGCGCTCTTGGCCGCGATCACGATATTGGCCCCGTCCTTTGCTGCCCGCAGCGCAATCTCACGCCCGATGCCACGGCTGGCGCCGGTGATGAACAAGGTTTTGCCTTTTAGCGACATGCGCAAGCTCCTGCTTATTGTTATGTGAGCGATGGCTCGACAGACAATGTAGACGATGGAGCTGAAACGGGAGGGAGCCTGATCGTTCCCACGCAGAGCGTGGGAACGATCAGGAGAAGGGGGAGGAAGGGATAAATCAGGCCGACATGACTTCGCGGATGTCGCGCGCCAGTTCGCGTACGCGTTCTTCTTCGGTGTCCCACGAGCACATGAAGCGGGCGCCGCCCTTGCCGATGAAGGTGTAGAAGCGCCAGTTCCTGGCGGTCAGGGCGGCAATCGCCGGTTCCGAGAGTTGCAGGAACACGCCGTTGGCCTGGACCGGGAACATCAGTTCCACGCCCGGGATGTCGCTGACCAGTTCGGCCAGCAGTTGCGCGCAGTGGTTGGCGTGGCGGGCGTATTTGAGCCAGGCGTCGTTTTCCAGGATGCCGACCCACGGCGCCGACAGGAAGCGCATTTTCGAGGCCAGTTGCCCGGCCTGTTTGCAGCGGTAGTCGAAGTCTTCGGCCAGTTTGTGGTTGAAGAACAGGATTGCCTCACCCACCGCCATGCCGTTTTTCGTGCCGCCGAAGCACAGCACGTCGACGCCGGCCTTCCAGGTCAGGTCTGCCGGCGAGCAGCCGAGGAAGGCGCAGGCGTTGGAGAAACGCGCGCCGTCCATGTGCAGGTTCAGGCCCAGCTCCTTGCAGGTGTCGCTGATGGCGCGGACTTCTTCCGGGGTGTAGACGCTGCCGACTTCGGTGGCCTGGGTCAGGGTCACGACGCGCGGTTTCGGGTAGTGGATGTCCTGGCGCTTGAGGGCGACTTCGCGGATCGAGGCCGGGGTGATCTTGCCGTTTTCAGTACCGGCGATCAGCAATTTCGAGCCGTTCGAGAAGAATTCCGGTGCGCCGCATTCGTCGGTTTCGACGTGGGCGGTTTCCGAGCAGATCACGCTGTGGTAACTCTGGCACAGCGATGACAGCGCGAGGGAGTTGGCGGCGGTGCCGTTGAAGGCGAAGAACACTTCGCAGTCGGTCTCGAACAGCTTGCGGAAATCATCCGAGGCGCGGGCTGTCCATTCATCGTCGCCATAGGCGCGCTGGTGGCCGTGGTTGGCCTGTTCCATGGCAGCCCAGGCTTCAGGGCAGATACCGGAATAGTTGTCGCTGGCGAATTGTTGGCTCTTGTCGGTCATGGCCGGCTTCCGTGGTCGGCGCGCTTGTGGCGCTCCGTTGGTCAATGATGGTGCGCACTTTACCGAAGATCATCCGGGGAGCACACGGGATGTCGCTGTCAGAACATTACAGGGATGCGAGCCGATTATGCACCTGAGCCAGCGTGACGGCGCACTCGATCTGCTCAAGTGGCTGGCGTTGCTGAGCATGCTGCTCGATCACCTGCGATATGTCGGGATCAGCGCCGATTGGCTGTATGGGCCGGGACGGCTGGCCTTCCCGTGGTTCTGTCTGGCGATGGCGGCGAACCTGGCACGGGACGGCGCGCGCAAGACCGAATGGCGTTATCTGGGCTGGTTGTTGCTGTTCAGTCTGCTCAGCGAGATTCCCTACCGTTTGTACATTCCAGAGCCCGACACGTTGAACGTGATGCCGACGCTGGCGCTGGGCCTGCTGGTGGCGCGGGGCTGGCAGGATCGAGCGCTGATTTCGCGACTGCTGGGCGTCAGTGCTTTGCTGGTGGCCGCGCTGTTCCCGGAGCGACTGATGTTCGGTTTGTTCGGTGTCCTGCTGCCGCTGGCGATGTTGCTGGTGTTTCGCAAACCCTGGTTTTTCAGCCTGTTGCCGGGCCTGCTGTGTCTGGCCGCTAATCAATGGCGGGTGCTCTACGAATCCGCGCAGTTCGGCAACTTCGTCGCCATCCTCGGGATTGCGACCTGCCTGATCGCGCCACTGCTCGGAATGTTCCTGTTGCGACACGCCACTTGCCTCCACGCGCCACCCATGCGGCGCTGGGCGTATGCGCTCTATCCCGCGCATTTCATGGTTCTTCTGGCCTTGCGCCAGCTGCTTGTTTGAGTCCGTCGCCGCCGCCATGTCGTAAACGCACCTTTGCGTGGCGTCCGTAGGCATTTGACCTCCCTGCGCCGGCCATACCATCGCATCAAAGGGCATTGGCTGAACGCCGTGCCTTACCGAGACGAATGGCGCACAGATGCCGCTGGGAGAGACGCGATGTTCAGCAAGCAAGACCAGATCCAGGGTTACGACGATGCACTGCTGGCGGCGATGAATGCCGAGGAGCAACGTCAGGAAGATCACATCGAGCTGATCGCGTCGGAGAACTACACCAGCAAACGCGTGATGCAAGCGCAAGGCAGCGGCCTGACCAACAAATACGCCGAAGGCTATCCGGGCAAGCGCTACTACGGTGGCTGCGAGCACGTCGACAAGGTCGAAGCCCTGGCCATCGAACGCGCCAAGCAACTGTTCGGCGCCGATTACGCCAACGTCCAGCCGCACTCCGGTTCCTCGGCCAACAGCGCCGTGTACCTGGCGCTGCTGCAAGCGGGCGACACCATTCTCGGCATGAGCCTGGCCCACGGCGGTCACCTGACCCACGGCGCCAAGGTCTCGTCCTCGGGCAAGCTGTACAACGCCGTGCAGTACGGCATCGACACCAAGACCGGTCTGATCGATTACGACGAAGTCGAGCGTCTGGCCGTCGAGTGCAAACCGAAAATGATCGTCGCCGGTTTCTCGGCCTACTCGAAAACCCTCGACTTCCCGCGCTTCCGTCAGATCGCCGACAAGGTCGGTGCGCTGCTGTTCGTCGACATGGCCCACGTCGCCGGTCTGGTGGCTGCCGGTCTGTACCCGAACCCGCTGCCGTACGCCGACGTGGTCACCACCACGACTCACAAGACCCTGCGCGGTCCGCGTGGCGGCCTGATCCTGGCCAAGTCCAACGAAGAAATCGAGAAGAAGCTCAACGCGGCGGTATTCCCCGGCGCCCAGGGCGGCCCGTTGATGCACGTCATCGCCGGTAAAGCCGTGTGCTTCAAAGAAGCGCTGGAGCCAGGCTTCAAGGCCTATCAGCAACAAGTGATCGACAACGCCCAGGCGATGGCGAGCGTATTTATCAAACGTGGCTACGATGTAGTGTCCGGCGGCACCGACAACCACCTGTTCCTGGTCAGCCTGATCCGTCAGGGCCTCACCGGTAAGGACGCCGACGCCGCCCTCGGTCGCGCGCACATCACCGTCAACAAGAACGCCGTACCGAACGACCCGCAGTCGCCGTTCGTGACCTCCGGCCTGCGCATCGGTACCCCGGCGGTGACCACTCGCGGCTTCAAGGTGACCCAGTGCGTGACGCTGGCCGGCTGGATCTGCGACATCCTCGACAACCTCGGCGATGCCGATGTCGAGGCCAACGTCGCCCAGCAGGTTTCGGCCCTGTGCGCTGACTTCCCGGTTTATCGCTGAGCGTTCTGGAGTACATGACTATGCAACGCTATTCGGGCTTCGGCCTCTTCAAACACTCCCTCAGCCACCATGAAAACTGGCAGCGCATGTGGCGCACGCCGACCCCGAAAAAGGTCTACGACGTGGTCATCGTCGGCGGCGGCGGGCACGGTCTGGCGACGGCCTACTATCTGGCGAAAGAGCACGGCATCACCAACGTGGCCGTGGTCGAGAAGGGCTGGCTGGGCGGCGGTAACACCGCGCGCAACACCACCATCGTTCGCTCCAACTACCTGTGGGACGAGTCGGCGCACCTGTACGAACACGCGATGAAACTGTGGGAAGGCCTGTCTCAGGACCTGAACTACAACGTGATGTTCTCCCAGCGCGGCGTCTACAACCTGTGCCACACGCTGCAGGACATCCGTGATTCCGAGCGTCGGGTCAGCGCCAACCGCCTCAACGGCGTCGACGGCGAACTGCTCAACGCCAAGCAGGTCGCGGACGAAATTCCGTACCTCGACTGCTCGAAAAACACCCGCTACCCGGTGATGGGCGCGACCGTTCAGCGTCGCGGCGGCGTGGCCCGTCACGATGCCGTGGCCTGGGGCTTTGCCCGTGCCGCCGACGCCCTCGGCGTGGACTTGATCCAGCAGACCGAAGTGATCGGTTTCCGCAAGGAAAACGGCGTGTGCATCGGTGTTGAAACCAACAAGGGCTTCATCGGCGCCAAGCGCGTCGGCGTGGTCACCGCCGGTAACTCCGGGCACATGGCCAAGCTCGCCGGTTTCCGTCTGCCGATCGAGTCCCACCCGTTGCAGGCACTGGTGTCCGAGCCGATCAAACCGATCATCGACAGCGTGATCATGTCCAACGCCGTGCACGGTTACATCAGCCAGTCCGACAAGGGCGACCTGGTGATCGGCGCCGGTATCGACGGCTACAACGGCTACGGCCAGCGCGGTTCGTACCCGGTGATCGAGCACACCATCCAGGCCATCGTCGAGATGTTCCCGGTGCTGTCGCGGGTGCGCATGAACCGTCAGTGGGGCGGCATCGTCGACACCACGCCGGACGCCTGCCCGATCATTTCGAAAACCCCGGTCCCGAACATGTTCTTCAACTGCGGTTGGGGCACCGGTGGCTTCAAGGCCACACCTGGCTCGGGCAACGTGTTTGCCGCAAGCCTGGCCAAGGGTGAAATGCACCCGCTGGCCGCACCTTTCTCCATCGACCGTTTCCACAACGGTGCGTTGATCGACGAACACGGCGCTGCGGCTGTCGCCCACTAACAGGAGAAATCCCCATGTTGCATATCTTCTGTCCTCACTGCGGCGAACTGCGCTCCGAAGAGGAATTCCATGCATCCGGTCAGGCGCATATCCCGCGTCCCCTGGATCCGAACAGCTGCACCGACGAGGAGTGGGGCGATTACATGTTCTTCCGCGACAACCCGCGCGGTCTGCACCACGAGTTGTGGGATCACGTCGCCGGTTGCCGCCAGTACTTCAACGTCACCCGCGACACCGTGACCTACGAAATTCTCGAAACCTACAAGATCGGCACCAAGCCGCAATTCACCGACAAGGCTGACACTGCGAAAACAGCCACGACGGCGCTGGGAGAGAAGGTATGAGCCAGACCAATCGCCTGTCCAACGGTGGACGGATCGACCGCAACAAAGTGCTGAGCTTCACCTTCAACGGCCAGACCTACAAAGGTTTTGAAGGCGACTCGCTGGCCGCCGCCCTGCTGGCCAACGGCGTCGACATCATTGGCCGCAGCTTCAAGTATTCGCGTCCGCGCGGCATCTTTGCCGCCGGTGCCGAAGAGCCGAACGCTGTGCTGCAGATCGGTGCTACCGAAGCCACCCAGATCCCTAACGTGCGCGCCACGCAACAGGCGTTGTACCAGGGCCTGGTCGCCACCAGCACCAACGGCTGGCCGAGCGTCAACAACGACATGATGGGGATTCTTGGCAAGGTCGGCGGCAAGCTGATGCCGCCGGGTTTCTACTACAAAACCTTCATGTACCCGCAATCGTTCTGGATGACTTACGAGAAATACATTCGCAAGGCCGCAGGTCTTGGTCGTTCGCCGACCGAAGTCGATCCGGACACCTACGACTACATGAACCAGCACTGCGACGTGCTGATCGTCGGCGCCGGCCCGGCCGGTCTGGCCGCTGCACTGGCGGCTGCGCGCAGCGGTGCGCGAGTGATCATCGCCGATGAGCAGGAAGAGTTTGGCGGCAGCCTGCTCGATTCCCGCGAAAGCCTCGACGGCAAACCGGCGATGGAATGGGTGGCCGGCGTCATCGCGGAATTGAAGAGTACTCCGGACGTGCTGCTGTTGCCGCGCGCCACGGTCAACGGCTACCACGACCACAACTTCCTGACCATTCATGAACGCCTCACCGATCACCTCGGTGACCGCGCGCCGATCGGCCAGGTGCGTCAGCGCATCCACCGCGTCCGCGCCAAGCGTGTGGTGCTGGCGACCGGCGCTCACGAGCGTCCGCTGGTCTACGGCAACAACGATGTGCCGGGCAACATGCTCGCCGGCGCGGTGTCGACTTACGTGCGCCGTTACGGCGTGGCTCCGGGCAAAAAACTGGTGCTGTCGACCAACAACGATCACGCCTACCGCGTGGCGCTGGATTGGCTCGATGCCAGCCTGCAAGTGGTCGCCATCGCCGACGCCCGCAGCAATCCGCGTGGCGCACTGGTTGAAGAGGCGCGGGCCAAAGGCATTCGCATCCTCACCGGCAGCGCCGTGATCGAAGCCCGTGGCAGCAAGCACGTGACCGCTGCCCGCGTGGCGGCGATCGATGTCAAAGGCCACAAGGTCACCAGCCCGGGCGAATGGCTCGACTGCGACCTGATCGCCAGCTCCGGCGGTTACAGCCCGGTGGTTCACCTGGCGTCGCACCTGGGCGGCAAGCCGATCTGGCGCGAAGACATCCTCGGTTTCGTACCGGGCGAAGCACCGCAGAAACGTGTGTGCGTCGGTGGCATCAATGGTGTCTACGGCCTCGGCGATTCTCTGGCTGACGGTTTTGAAGGCGGCGTGCGCGCTGCGTCCGAAGCCGGTTTCCAGGCCGTTGAAGCCGTGTTGCCGAAAGCCCTGAGCCGTCTCGAAGAACCAACCCTGGCGCTGTTCCAGGTGCCGCACGAGAAGGGCACTTCGCGGGCACCGAAGCAATTCGTCGACCTGCAGAACGACGTGACCGCCGCCGCCATCGAACTGGCGACCCGCGAAGGTTTCGAGTCGGTCGAGCACGTCAAACGCTACACGGCGCTGGGCTTCGGCACCGATCAGGGCAAGCTCGGCAACGTCAACGGCCTGGCGATTGCCGCCCGCTCGCTGAACGTGACCATCCCGCAGATGGGCACCACGATGTTCCGTCCGAACTACACGCCGGTGACGTTTGGCGCGGTAGCCGGCCGTCACTGCGGGCACATCTTTGAACCTGTGCGTTACACCGCACTGCATCAATGGCACCTGAAAAACGGCGCCGAGTTCGAAGACGTCGGCCAGTGGAAACGTCCTTGGTACTTCCCGAAAAACGGCGAAGACATGCATGCGGCCGTCAAACGCGAATGCAAGGCTGTGCGTGACAGCGTCGGTCTGCTGGACGCTTCGACCCTGGGCAAGATCGACATCCAGGGCCCGGACGCCCGCGAGTTCCTCAACCGCGTGTACACCAACGCCTGGACCAAGCTCGACGTGGGCAAGGCCCGTTACGGCCTGATGTGCAAGGAAGACGGCATGGTCTTCGACGACGGGGTGACGGCGTGTCTGGCCGACAACCATTTCGTCATGACCACCACCACCGGCGGCGCGGCTCGCGTCCTGCAGTGGCTGGAGCTGTACCACCAGACCGAATGGCCAGAGATGAAGGTCTACTTCACCTCCGTCACCGACCACTGGGCGACCATGACCCTGTCCGGCCCGAACAGCCGCAAGCTGCTCAGCGCCGTGACCGACATCGACCTGGCCAACGAAGCGTTTCCGTTCATGACCTGGAAAGAAGGTCTGGTCGGCGGTGTGCCGGCGCGGGTGTTCCGTATCTCGTTTACCGGTGAGCTGTCGTACGAAGTCAACGTTCAGGCCGATTACGCGATGGGCGTGCTGGAAAAAATCGTCGAGGCGGGCAAACAGTACAACCTGACGCCGTACGGCACCGAGACCATGCACGTTCTGCGGGCCGAGAAGGGCTTCATCATCGTCGGCCAGGACACCGACGGCTCGATGACCCCGGACGACCTGAACATGGGCTGGTGCGTCGGCCGCACCAAACCGTTCTCGTGGATCGGCCAGCGCGGCATGAACCGTGAAGACTGCGTGCGTGACCAGCGTAAACAGCTGGTGGGCCTGAAGCCGATCGATCCGAACGTCTGGCTGCCGGAAGGTGCACAGCTGGTGTTCAACACCAAGCAGTCGATCCCGATGACCATGGTCGGCCACGTGACCTCCAGTTACGCGCACAACTCCCTCGGCTATTCGTTTGCCATGGGCGTGGTGAAGGGCGGTCTCAAGCGCATGGGCGAGCGGGTGTTCGCACCGCTGGCGGATGGCAGCGTGATCGAGGCGGAAATCGTTTCTTCGGTGTTCTTCGATCCGAAAGGCGATCGCCAGAACATCTAGTGGCTTCAGGACTTGTGAGTGGGCAATGACACCGAGTCGGCCCATTCGCGAGCAAGCCCGCTCCCACAGGGGAATGCGGTCGAATGTGGGAGCGGCGGTGCGACGTTCGCCTTGCTCGCGAAGGCGGCGGTACAGCCACCACAAGGGCCGTAATCAACAGAATTCAGGAAGGTGTTTTATGACCGCAGCCAACGTTTACCAACAACGCCCGACCACCGGGGCCAAGGCCGAGTCGTCGCTGCACCACGCCGACCTCGCCAGCCTGGTCGGCAAGGGCCGCAAGACCGCCGGTGTGACCGTGCGCGAGAAAAAACTCCTCGGTCACCTGACCATTCGTGGCGACGGCCACGATGCCGCGTTCGCTGCCGGCGTGCACAAGGCCCTGGGCATCGAGTTGCCGGGCGCCCTGAGCGTCATCGTCAAAGGCGAAACCAGCCTGCAATGGATGGGACCGGATGAGTGGCTGCTGATCGTGCCGAGCGGTGAAGAGTTCGCCGCCGAGCAGAAACTGCGCGAAGCGCTGGGCGATCTGCACATCGCCATCGTCAACGTCAGCGGCGGCCAGCAAGTGCTCGAATTGAGCGGCCCGAACGTGCGTCAGGTGCTGATGAAATCCACCAGCTACGACGTGCACCCGAACAACTTCCCGGTCGGCAAGGCGGTCGGCACGGTGTTCGCCAAGTCGCAGCTGATGATCCGCCACACCGCCGAAGACACCTGGGAACTGCTGATCCGTCGCAGCTTCTCGGATTACTGGTGGTTGTGGTTGCAGGATGCGTCCGCCGAATACGGCCTGAGCGTTCAGGCCTGATCAGGAGAAAACGATGAGCCGCGCCCCGGATACATGGATTCTGACCGCCGACTGCCCCAGCGTTCTCGGCACCGTGGACGCGGTGACGCGTTTTCTGTTCGAGCAGGGCTGTTATGTCACTGAACACCATTCGTTCGATGATCGGCTCTCGGGCCGGTTCTTCATTCGGGTGGAGTTCCGTCAGCCCGACGGTTTCGACGAGCAATCCTTCCGCGCCGGCCTCGCCGAACGCGGTCAGGCGTTCGGCATGATCTTCGAGCTGACTGCGCCGAACTACCGGCCAAAAGTGGTGATCATGGTCTCCAAGGCCGATCACTGCCTCAACGACTTGCTCTACCGCCAGCGCATCGGCCAGTTGTCGATGGACGTGGCGGCGGTGGTGTCGAACCACCCGGACCTCAAGCCGCTGGCCGACTGGCACCAGATTCCCTACTACCATTTCCCCCTCGATCCCAACGACAAACCGGCCCAGGAGCGGCAGGTGTGGCAGGTGATCGAGGAGGCCGGCGCCGAACTGGTGATCCTCGCCCGTTACATGCAGGTGCTGTCGCCGGAGCTGTGCCGCAAGCTCGATGGCAAGGCGATCAACATTCACCACTCGCTGCTGCCGGGCTTCAAGGGTGCCAAGCCGTATCACCAGGCCTACAACAAGGGCGTGAAGCTGGTGGGCGCAACCGCGCACTACATCAACAATGACCTCGACGAGGGGCCAATCATCGCCCAGGGCGTCGAGGCGGTGGATCACAGTCATTACCCCGAAGACCTGATCGCCAAGGGCCGCGACATCGAAGGCCTGACCCTGGCCCGGGCTGTTGGGTATCACATTGAAAGAAGGGTTTTTTTGAACGCCAACAGAACCGTCGTTCTTTAGATCGCCATCGCGAGCAGGCTCGCTCCCACACGGGATTTTTGGTGTGAGCAAGATGGCATGCACCCAAGAGAGCCAATGTGGGAGCGGGCTTGCCCGCGAAGGGGTCATAACTGACAACGCAAAACCAACAAGCAATAACCCGAGCATTTACGCGCTGCCTGCCTGGGCGGCGCGGTTCCATAAAAACAACAGCGAGGTGAAAGCATGTCTGGCAATCGTGGTGTGGTGTATCTCGGCGCTGGCAAGGTCGAAGTACAGAAAATCGACTATCCGAAAATGCAGGATCCGCGCGGCAGGAAGATCGAGCACGGTGTCATCCTGCGTGTGGTTTCAACCAACATTTGCGGCTCCGACCAGCACATGGTGCGCGGCCGTACCACCGCTCAGGTCGGTCTGGTGCTGGGACACGAGATCACCGGTGAAGTGATCGAGAAGGGCAGCGACGTCGAAAGCCTGAAAATCGGCGATCTGGTCTCCGTTCCGTTCAACGTGGCTTGCGGGCGCTGCCGCTCCTGCAAGGAGCAACACACCGGCGTCTGCCTGACCGTCAACCCGGCCCGCGCCGGCGGTGCCTACGGTTACGTCGACATGGGCGACTGGACCGGCGGCCAGGCCGAATACGTGCTGGTGCCGTATGCCGACTTCAACCTGCTGAAACTGCCGGACCGCGACAAGGCCATGGAGAAAATCCGTGACCTGACCTGCCTCTCCGACATTCTGCCGACCGGTTACCACGGCGCCGTTACCGCGGGCGTCGGTCCGGGCAGCACCGTTTACATCGCGGGCGCAGGCCCGGTCGGCCTCGCCGCTGCCGCCTCCGCCCGTTTGCTCGGCGCTGCGGTGGTGATCGTCGGCGACGTCAACACCGTCCGCCTGGCCCACGCCAAGGCTCAGGGTTTTGAAATCGTCGACCTGTCGAAAGACACCCCGCTGCACGAACAGATCGCCGCGCTGCTGGGCGAGCCTGAAGTGGATTGCGCGGTGGACTGCGTCGGCTTCGAAGCCCGTGGTCATGGTCACGACGGCGTCAAATCCGAAGCCCCGGCCACTGTGCTCAACTCGCTGATGGGCGTGGTGCGCGTAGCTGGCAAGATCGGTATTCCGGGCCTGTACGTGACCGAAGATCCGGGTGCTGTGGACGCTGCCGCGAAAATGGGCAGCCTGAGCATCCGCTTTGGTCTGGGCTGGGCCAAATCCCACAGCTTCCACACCGGCCAGACCCCGGTGATGAAGTACAACCGCCAACTGATGCAGGCGATCATGTGGGACCGCATCAACATCGCCGAAGTGGTGGGCGTGCAGGTCATCAGCCTCGACCAGGCGCCGGAAGGTTACGGCGAGTTCGATGCGGGTGTGCCGAAGAAGTTTGTGATTGATCCGCATAAGTTGTTCAGTGCGGCGTAAGTTGCGCAGATGAAAAAGGGCAGCCCGTCGGGTTGCCCTTTCCCGTTGTATAGATTCATTGCGGTAAATAATTTTCACATCACTTGAACGCGCACTTCGTCACGTCGCTGTCTTTGGTCACGCAATCATCACCCTGCCAGTTCGAGCCAGCTGGTTGGATCGGGTTCCCGGTCTTGATGACCAATGACGCTCCGAGCAGTGAAGGTTTCTTTCCATCCTCGTACTGGCAGGCTGCTCTGGCAGTGGCTTGCTCTTTGTCCTTGAGACGGGCTGCTGTAAAAAACATTTTTTGAACATCAAACTGAGAGGCGGTGGCTGGATCGACCGTCACCGGAAACGTACCCTCCGGGGTAGTCACAACGAAATCGCCGTTGGACTTTTTTGTAATCGAAGTGGCGTTCGGGCAATCAGCATAAGCGGTGCTTGCGAGGGCGATACTCAGCAGCGCGGCAGCAAATGGTTTTTTTAACATCAGTTGTACTCCGACACGGTTATTGGAGTAGCCATACTCTCTGTCCGTTGTTTTCGCGACAACTGTCATATATGTCAGTCTTTAAGTTCTATTTGAAATAGTTGCTTCATAATTCAGAGGTTACTGATCTAAGCGCACGGCTAGCTGAATGTTTATAGACGGAAAATGATCTTTGCAGTCTGGAACATGCAGGAAGTCCCCCCGGTCAAACCGGCTGTTTGATCGTCTGTATCCGGGCGGTCTTCACGCCACAAGAGGATGTCCGAATGAAGATTTCACGCGGTTTTGCCCTGGCATCTTTCCTGGTCGGGCGGCGCAGGCAATCCTGGACCAGTCCCACAGCTTCCACACGGGGCAGACCACTGGTAATGAAGTACAACCGCCAACTGATGCAGGCAATCATGTGGGACCGCATCAACATTGCCGAAGTGGTGGGCGTGCAGGTCATCAGCCTCGACCAGGCGCCGGAAGGTTACGGCGAGTTCGATGCAGGCGTGCCGAAGAAGTTTGTGATTGATACGCACAAGTTGTTTAGTGCGGCGTAAACATATCCAAATGAAAAACGGCGCTCTTGAGCGCCGTTTTTTTTGATAGACAAGGGGGCGGTGCGGCAAATACCTTATTCGGGTTTCACATGTGCCGCCTGCATTCCTTTCTGCCCTTTTTCAGCGATGAAAGTGACTTTCTGTCCTTCTTTCAAAGTTCTGAATCCATCTATATCAATGGCTTTGTGATGAACAAAAAGGTCATCGCCTCCACCTTCTGGGGTTATGAAGCCAAATCCTTTTTCATCATTGAACCATTTGACTATACCCGGCTCTCTTTCGCCTGCCATGTTCGTGCTTCCTGTTTCTATTGATTGGTTAAAACTTCACAGTAAAAAAGCAGAAGCTTGGATGGGATTGGGTATTTCCTCTTCTTGAGCCAGTCTGATGTCGACTGCATAAAACTGGCCGTTATCACCACGCACAAGGTCATAAGTCACCTTCTGCCCCGCTTTGATGTGTTTGATGATCGGATCGTCCGGACTGATGCAGAAGATGATCGACGGGATGCCCGGATCAAGCAGTTCATTGCGCTGTACGCATTGCTTTTCCATCGCCGTATCTCCCATTTAAATGGCTGGCGCCTGCCCTTCACTGTTCCGATTCATTAATGCAACACCAATGTATTCCAGTCCCGAGGAGCTGTTAACTGTCATATCTGACAGGTTTTTAAATCCCTTCGGCATCAAATAATTACTTTTTATAAAGGGGAGAAATAACGGATTGCAGAAGTGGGTAACCATGCCTCACGCTTCCTTCACAAACAGGATGTGAATATCCAGTGCACGCCGGAACATGCTGCCGCCTGCTCGGTCAAACCGGCAGTTTGATCGCCTGTATCCAAGCGGTCTTCACGCCACAAGAGGATGTCTGAATGAAGATTTCACGCGGTTTTGCCCTGGCATCGCTCCTGACCCTGGCGGCAGGGCCGGTGTTTGCCGGTTTCAGTTTGAGTGACGTGGCCGGTGCGGTATCGGGCATGCAGGGTGGGGACAAGGCTGCCGCTGCGGCGCCGACGTCGGAAACCGCCGGTCTGTTGAGTGCCCTGAGCGCGCTGAACGTCACGCCGCAGCAAGCGGTCGGCGGCACCAGTGCCATGCTGGGGTTGGCGAAAAACCAGCTCAGCAACACGGATTATTCCGAGCTGGCCAAGGAAGTGCCGGGCATCGACAAACTGTCGGGCGGCAGCGGCAATCTGGCGGCGTTGAGCGGCTTGCTCGGCTCGTCCGGCAAGTCCGCCGGGCTGGAAAATGCGCTGGGCAACGTCAAGGACACCAATGACCTGAACAACGCCTTCGGTGCGTTGGGCATGGACAGCGGGATGGTCGGCCAGTTTGCCCCGATCCTATTGCAATACCTCGGTCAGCAGGGTGTCGGCGGTTCGCTGCTGCAAAGCCTGGGCAGCATCTGGGGCACCGGCACCAACGGTTGACTCAGCGGCGCTCGCCCTTGAGTTCGGCGATGCGCTGATCCTTGAGGGTCCAGAGCTGGTTGACCCAGTTCTGGACCTTCTCGCGAAACGCCGGATCGTTTTCGTAATCGCCCTGCCACAGGGTCGGGTCCAGTTCGCGGGTCTGGATGTCGACGATCACGCGTGGCACGTTGCCGCTGATCAGGTCCCAGAACCCCGGAATCTTCTGCTGTGGATAAACCACGGTCACATCGAGAATCGCGTCCAGCTGTTCGCCCATTGCCGCCAGTACGAACGCCACGCCGCCGGCCTTGGGCTTGAGCAGGTGGCTGAACGGTGACTGCTGCTGAGTGCTTTTCGCAGCGGTGTAACGCGTACCTTCCAGATAATTCACCACCGTCACCGGCTGGCGCTTGAACAGCTCGCAGGCGGCCTTGGTGATTTCCAGATCCTTGCCGGCCAGCTCCGGGTTCTTCGCCAGGAACGCCTTGGTGTAGCGCTTCATGAACGGGTAATCCAGCGCCCACCAGGCCAGGCCCAGGAACGGCACCCAGATCAGCTCTTTCTTGAGGAAGAACTTGAAGAACGGCGTGCGCCGGTTGAGAGTCTGGATCAGCGCCGGGATATCGACCCAGGACTGATGGTTGCTGATCACCAGGTAGGAAGTGTCGCTGCGCAGGTCTTCGCCGCCGCGAATATCCCATTGCGTGGGAATGCACAGGCGGAAGATCAGCTTGTCGATTTCCGCCCAGGTTTCGGCGATCCACATCACCGCCCACGAGGCATAGTCGCGAAAGCGCCCCGGCAGGATCAGCTTGAGCACGGCGAACACCATCAGCGGGCCGAACAATACCAGGGTGTTGGACAACAGCAGCAGGGTGACGAGACAGCCGGTGAGCAGGCGGCGCATAAGCAACTCTTGGAAAACGGATGGGCGCGCCATGATAAGTGGCTTCGGCCGGCAGGCCAAATCCGCCGGTGACGAATGTTTCACCTGTGGCGCGATAACCTGCCGGGAACGTTCATGCGAACAACGGTCTAAAATCTCGCGTCTGACGCCCCCATTTCCCAAGGAAGCCCCTTACGTGAAATCCCTCCTTGCACTGCTTTCCCTCGTCGCCCTGCCGGTGCTCGCCGCCGAACCGACCCTGTACGGTCGTTACGAATACATCGCGCTGCCGGAAATCGGCGGTGAAGTGCTCAAGGCCAAGATGGACACCGGCGCGCTGACCGCCTCGCTCTCGGCCAAGGACATCGAGACCTTCACCCGTGACGGCGAAGACTGGGTGCGTTTCCGCTTGGCCACCAAGGACGCCAGCAACAAGGTGTACGAACACAAGGTCGCGCGGATCAGCAAGATCAAGAGTCGCTCGGATGAAGAAGACGAGGGCGAAAGCACCGAAGTGGCCAAGCGCCCGGTGGTCGATCTGGAGCTGTGCCTGGGCGACGTCAAGCGTACCGTGGAGGTCAACCTGACCGACCGCAGCAACTTCAACTACCCGTTGCTGATCGGTGCCAAGGCCCTGCGCGAGTTCGGCGCGGCGGTGAACCCGGCTCGGCGCTTCACCGCCGACAAACCTGATTGCTGAAACAAGTGGTCTCATTGACGTAACGCCGGGCTTGGGGCACCGTTCGCGCACTTAACCCACAGGCTCGGACGCCATGCCTCATATCCTGATTGTCGAAGACGAAGCGGCGATTGCCGACACGCTGATTTTTGCCTTGCAGGGCGAGGGCTTCACCACGACCTGGCTGAGCCTGGGCGCGGCAGCGCTGGAGCATCAGCGCCAGACCCCGGCGGATCTGATCATCCTCGACATCGGCCTGCCGGACATCAGCGGCTTCGAAACCTGCAAGCAATTGCGTCGCTTCAGCGAGGTACCGGTGCTGTTCCTCAGCGCGCGCAACGCCGAGATCGACCGGGTGGTGGGCCTGGAAATCGGTGCCGATGATTATGTGGTCAAACCGTTCAGCCCACGGGAAGTGGCGGCGCGGGTCCGGGCGATTCTCAAGCGCATGGCGCCACGTCCGGTCATCGAAGCGTCCTCGGCGCTGTTTCGCATCGATCCCGAACGCGTGCAGATCAGCTATCGCGGCCAGCCTCTGAGCCTGACCCGCCACGAATTCCGTTTGTTGCAATGCCTGCTCGAACAACCCGAGCGGGTGTTCAGCCGCGAGCAATTGCTCGATGCGCTGGGGGTGGCGGCGGATGCCGGTTACGAGCGCAGCATCGACAGCCATATCAAAAGCGTGCGCGCCAAATTGCGTCTGGTGCGCGCCGAGGCCGAGCCGATCCAGACCCATCGCGGCCTCGGCTACAGCTACAGTCCGGGGCACAGCTGATGTCGCTGGGGCTGCGGATTTTCCTGGTGTACGTGCTGTTTATCGGCCTGACCGGGTATTTCGTGCTCAACACCGTGATGGAAGAAATCCGCCCCGGCGTGCGCCAGTCCACCGAAGAAACCCTGGTCGACACCGCCAACCTGATGGCGGAAATCCTGCGGGACGATTTCAAGGCCGGGACCCTCAACCAGAATCGCTGGCCCGAATTGCTCCGTGCCTATGGCGAGCGCCAGCCGAAGGCGACGATCTGGGGCCTGGCGAAAAACCAGGTCAACCACCGCATCTACGTCACTGACGCCAAGGGCATCGTGGTGCTGGACTCCAGCGGTCTGGCCGTCGGCCAGGACTACTCGCGCTGGAACGACGTCTACCTGACCCTGCGCGGCGAATACGGCGCACGCTCCAGCCGCAGTGACCCGAATGATCCGAATTCTTCAGTGATGCACGTCGGTGCGCCGATCCGCGACAACGGCGCGATCATCGGAGTGGTCACCGTGGCCAAACCCAACAGTTCACTGCAACCCTATGTCGATCGCACCGAACGGCGCTTGCTCGGTTACGGCGCCGGATTGATCGGCCTCGGCCTGCTGCTGGGCGCCGTGCTGTCGTGGTGGCTGAGCCGCGCGCTGCACCGCTTGACCGTGTACGCCCAGGCCGTGAGCGAGGGCCGTCGGGTGGCGGTGCCGCACTATCGCGGCGGCGAGCTGGAGCAGTTGGCGACCGCCGTGGAACAGATGCGTACCCAGCTCGAAGGCAAGGCCTACGTCGAACGTTATGTGCACACCCTGACCCATGAATTGAAGAGCCCGCTGGCGGCGATTCGCGGTGCCGCCGAGTTGTTGCAGGGCGAGATGCCGGCGGATCAGCGATTACGCTTTGTCGGCAACATCGACAGTGAAAGTGCCCGGATGCAGCAGTTGATCGAGCGCCTGCTCGATCTGGCTCAGGTGGAGCAGCGTCAGGACCTGGAAGAACGTGTCGCCGTACCGCTCGCGGCGTTGGTCGATGAAGTTTTGCAGGCACAGGCCGCACGGATTGAAGGGCGGCAACTGAGAATCGAACGGGCCATCCCCGCCGATCTGGCATTGCTCGGCGAGCCGTTTCTGCTGCGCCAGGCCTTGGGCAATCTGCTGGAAAACGCGCTGGATTTCACGCCACCCAAGGGCTTGCTGCGATTTGATGCAGAGCGGGTTGGCGACGAGATTGTGTTTCGCCTGTTCAACGAGGCCGCGCCCATCCCCGATTACGCGCTGATGCGTCTGACCGAGCGCTTTTATTCATTGCCGCGTCCTGACAGCGGGCGCAAAAGCACGGGGCTTGGGCTGAACTTCGTCGAGGAGGTGATCAAGCTGCACGGTGGTTCTCTGCGCATCGAGAACCTCGCAGGGGGCGTGCAGGTGCAATTGCACCTGCCGTGATTAGCCCGGTAATCCTTCGCCCGCTCAGGACGGCGTTGCCGCTTCGTTGATTCGAGCCTTGTTTCGGCGATGCGCCCATTGCAGCGCCGGTCGCTCGACCCAGTGCCAGGAGGCGATGGCCAGCACGATCACGATCAGCGCCGACAGCAGCATGGAGGGCACGAACGTCAGTGATGTCTTGTTGATCACCAACTGCTGTACGGGAAACGCATACAGGTAGATGCCGTAGGACAGGTCGAATCGACCCCGGATGGTGCGATCGACGTAGAGCAGGCCCACACTCAGGGTGGCCAGGCAGATGCTCAGGGTGACGACCACGCCGGCCACCGGTGTCCCGATTGCCAGTGAAGCAATCCCGATAAAGGCCAGCAGCATGATTGCCAATCGGCGTCTGTCGCCCAGCAATTGCTTGTAGAAGGCCAGCAGCGATCCGGCAAAAAACGCGATACCGGCACATCCATACACCGCGAGCTTCTGAGTCAGCGCTGTGGCAGGGCCGTTGCCCAGTACAAAGGTCGCCACGCAGAACAGCGCAAGCATCGCACCCGCTGCTGCCGCCCGTCGGTGCAGACTCAGCACCACCGCGACCAACAGATAAAAAGCGAATTCGATTTTCAGTGTCCAGAGGCTGCCGTTGAAGGATTCACTGAAGATAAACCCGTCAGTGACTGGCTCGATGCTCGCCCGACCGAACAGCGAGATACGCAGGAAGTCGATCAGGACGGCGGGGCTCGTCACATAGCCCTCGGCAAACAGCGCGCCGGCCACAAACGTCATGAGGAAGGCGCAAACGATCAGCGCCGGAAAGATCCGCGCGACACGTTTGCCCAGATAGTCAGCGAGGCCCTTGGCATTGAGGAAACTGTGGGTAATCAGCAAGCCGGAAATCGAAAAGAAGGCAATGACCGCAATGCCACCCAGTGAGTTGTAGCCAGAAATGCCCGGCTCCTGCAAACCGCTCAGGGCGAAGTGGTGGCTGACCAGCACCAATAACGCGGCCACGTGCCTGATCAGATCGAAAGAGTTGTTACGCAATCCAATAGTCCTTTGTTCCATTTGTCCGCCGGTGCCGGAAAAGTCGGGTGGCGGCTCCCGTGG
Source organism: Pseudomonas sp. B16(2017) (assembly GCF_002113205.1). Lineage (NCBI taxonomy): Bacteria > Pseudomonadati > Pseudomonadota > Gammaproteobacteria > Pseudomonadales > Pseudomonadaceae > Pseudomonas > Pseudomonas sp. B16(2017). The sequence continues at coordinate 110,650 of NZ_NEKA01000014.1, read as the reverse complement.
AACAGCGTTTTACAGGTATTTCCACGTAAAGCCCACACAACCTCCATAACAAATCCATACAGCGTTTGCAGACTCGCTCCATTCCAACAAGGGAGCGTTCCGATGAACCGAAATCTGACATTCAAACTCGGGGCCATTGCCCTGCTGATCCTGGTATTGCTGGTGCCGCTGTTGATGATTGACGGCATCATCGACGATCGCCAGCAACTGCGCGACGGTGTGCTGGAAGACATTGCCAGAAGCTCAAGCTTCAGCCAGCAACTCAGCGGGCCGGTGATGGTTGTGCCGTATCGCAAAGTGGTGCGCACCTGGAAAACCAAAGAGAAAAGCGATGAGCGTTACCAGGAAATCGGCGAAGAACGTGGACGCCTGTATTTCCTCCCGGAGCGTTTTGAGCTCGACGGCCAGGTGCAGACCGAGCTGCGTGCCCGGGGCATTTACGAGGCGCGGCTGTTCCATGCCGACAACCGCATCAGTGGGCATTTCTCGCTGCCGGCGCAGTTGGGGATCAAGGAGGATTTTGCCGATTACAGCTTCGAAGCGCCGTTCCTGGCGGTCGGTATCAGTGACATTCGCGGGATTGAAAACGCGCTGAAGCTGGAACTGGGCGCGCAACGCCTGGACTTCGTGCCCGGTACTCAGGTTGGCTGGCTGGGCGAGGGTGTGCGAGTGACGCTGCCGGCGCTGGACACCAGCAAGACCACGGAACTGGCCTTCGGTTTCGACTTGCGCCTGCAAGGCACCGGTTCGTTGCAGGTGCTGCCGGTGGGCAAAACCAGCCGGGTAAACCTCGCCGCCAACTGGCCGCACCCAAGCTTCATCGGTAACTTCCTGCCGGCCAAACGCGAGATCAACGATCTGGGTTTTACCGCTGACTGGCAGACCTCGTTTTTCTCCACCAATTTGCAAGAAGCGATGAGCCGCTGCGTGTCGGGCAATGATTGTGAGGCGTTCAACGGGCGCAGTTTCGGCGTGAGCTTCATCGATCCGGTGGATCAGTATCTGAAGAGTGACCGGGCGATCAAATATGCGCTGCTGTTCATCGTCCTGACGTTCGCCGGTTTCTTCCTGTTCGAAGTGCTGAAAAGCCTGGCGGTGCACCCGGTGCAATACGCGCTGGTGGGTGTGGCGCTGGCGTTCTTTTATCTGTTGCTGCTGTCGTTGTCGGAGCACATCGGTTTTGCCTTGGCGTATCTGTTGTCGGCCAGCGGTTGTGTGCTGTTGATCGGGTTCTACGTCTGCCATGTGCTGCGCAGCGTGCGGCATGGCTTGAGTTTTTCGGCGGGGCTGGCGGCGTTGTACGGCTTGCTCTACGGCCTGCTGAGCGCCGAGGATTACGCGCTGCTGATGGGCTCGCTGCTGCTGTTCGGTCTGCTCGGTGTGTTCATGGTGCTGACCCGCAATCTGGACTGGTACGGGATCGGGCAGAAACCGGCCAAACCGCTGGAGTTCGATATCGGAGCGGTGCAATGAGCCGGTTCGTGGGGCTGCGTGAGGAGCAGCGGGAGGCCGAGTTGTTGATGACGCTGATCTTTGCCTCGCTGCCTCCCGCCCGGCACATCAAACCTTCGGCATCGTCGCAATCATCGACGGCCGCTGGCTCACTTCAAAGAACCAGTTGGCCAGTTGCGGATTGGCTTCACGCCAGCCCAGATCCGGGAAGCGCAGATCCAAGTAACCCAGCGCACAGGCCACGCTGATCGCGGCGACGTCAAAGTGGCAGGTCAGTTCGGCAATCGCGTCGCGTTCCAGCAGGGCGAGGGCGCGGCGGATCTTCTCGCGCTGGGCCTCGAGCCATTCGTCCCAGTGTTTTTCCGGGGCGCGCAGGGCCTGCTCGTAACGCACCATGACCGAGGCGTCCATGATCCCGTCGGCCATCGAGGCCAGGGTCAGGCGCCGCCAGCGGGCCGAGCCGTCGCGGGGGATCAGCGGGTTGCCGACGTGCTGGTGGTCGAGGTAGTCGAGGATCACCCGGCTGTCATGGATGACATTGCCGTCGGCCAGGCGCAGGGCCGGGATCTTGCCCAGCGGGTTGTCTTCGTTGAGGGCGGCGTCCGGGCTGACAGGGCTGAGCACGCAATCCTGCAGCGCGACGCGATCCTGCTGGCCGGTCTCGTGCAACAGCACCATGACTTTGCGCACGAACGGGGACAGGGTGTTGTGGAACAGGGTCATGCTGGGAGCGGACATGGGCATTCCTCGGCAGTCTTCAAAGTGCAAAGGCGTAGCCTAGTAAGTTCCGGCGTGGCTGGCGAGAGTTTGATAGCGTCTTTGCAGACGCCTTCGCGGGCAAGCCCGCTCCCACACGTTCTCGGGTGTTCACCGATCCCGTGAACACCGCGAACCCTGTGGGAACAGGCTTGCCCCGGGCGGCGATCCGACGAAGAGGCCAGTCCAGCCAATGCAAATCTCAGCGACGTTGCAGCAATCCGCGCAGAGCAATGGTGGCCGGAATGCCCAGACCCACCCAGCTCAGGCCATCCCAGATCCCGTCGCCCAGCAGCGCCGCGAACAGGCCCGCCGCACTCAGCAGCGCGATCACCAGCGGCGTGCTGAAGACTTTCCAGAAATTCGACTGACGCGGCTTCATGCAGCGGCCTCCGCCGTTTCCAACACCGGTTTCGCGGCCTTGCGCCGCACCACCCACAGGTACACGCCGCTGGCGAGGACGATGATGGTCAGCACGTCCAGCGTGGCCCAGAGGATTTTCATCGGCATGCCGCCGTAGTCACCAAAGTGCAGCGGCTGCGACATGCCCATGGCGTCCATGTACCACGGTCGCTCTGCCACCGCCGTGACTTGCAGGGTGCTGGCGTCGATCAGCACCGGGGTCAGCAGGTGCGAGGTCAGGTGGGTGCCGCCCTTCATGAACACCGAGTAATGGTGCTCGCTGGAGAAGCGCGTGCCGGGGAAGGCGATGAAGTCCGGTTTCATCCCCGGTGTGACGTCACTGGCAATTTCCAGCACATGGGTGGCCGGGGCCAGTTGCGTCAGGGGCGGGGCATCGCGGTAGGGCGCGATCAGGGTCGTCAGGGCTTCGGCCCGCCACGCGGCGATCAGCAGATCGGCGCAGGCGCTGATGACACCGGTCACGCCGACCACCAGCGCCCAGGTCAGGGTCACCACGCCGATCAGGTTATGCAGGTCGAGCCAGCGCAGGCGGGTGGATTTGTCCTGGCGCACGGTGCCGAACTTCAAGCGGCGCATGAACGGCAGGTACAACACCGTGCCGGACACGATCGCGACCACGAACAGCAAACCCATGAACGCCAGCAGCAGCTTGCCCGGCAGACCGGCGAACATGTCGACGTGCAGGCGCAGGATGAACAGCATCAGCCCACCGTTGGCCGACGGCATTTCCAGTGCTTCGCCGGTGCGCGCATCCAGCATGAAGGTGTGCGAGGAGTTGGGTTCGGTGCCGGCGGTCCTGGCCATGATCGTCAGCACGGCATTCGGTTCGTCGTCTTCGAAACCGAAGTACTGCACGACCTCGCCGGGCCGATGCTTCTCCGCCGCTTCGACCAGTTGCGCCAGGTTCAGATGCGGCGTGTCCGCCGGCATCACCCGCAACTCGGGCGCATCGCCCAGCAGGTGGTCGATCTCGTGATGGAAAATCAGCGGCAGGCCGGTCAGGGCCAGCAGCAGCAAAAACACGGTGCAGATCAGGCTGGTCCAGGTGTGGACGAAGGACCAGCGGCGAATTGTTTTACTTTTCATTTCATGACCTTCAAAAACACCCAAGCCGTCCACGAGGGACGGCCTGGTTGCAGGGCCTGTTCAGCTCAGGCGCTTACCACTTGTAAGTGGCGCTGGCGACGACGCTGCGCTGGTCGCCGTAGTAGCAGTAGAAGCTGTCGCAGGTGGAAATGTAATCCTTGTCCAGCAGGTTGGTGGCGTTGAGTGCCAGCGACGCGCCTTTGAGGCTGTTGTCCAGACGACCGAGGTCGTAATGCACGGCGGCGTCGAACACGGTGTAGGCGTCTGCCTTGCCCAGCCAGGTATTGGCTTTGTCGCCGTAGGTGTTGCCGGTGTAGCGCGCGCCGGCGCCGATGCCGAAGCCGTCGAGCACGCCGCTGTGCCAGGTGTAATCGGCCCACAGCGACGCTTGCTGGTTCGGCATCAGTTGCAGGCGGTTGCCCTTGTCGGCGCCGTTCTGCACTTCGGACTTGGCCAGGGTGTACGCGGCGATGACCTTCAGGTTGTCGGTAACGTCGGAGACGGCTTCCAGCTCCAGGCCTTTGACTTTGACTTCACCGGTCTGGCTGGTGATCGATACGCCGTTGACGAACGAGCTGACCGAGACGTTTTTCTGGGTCAGGTCATACACGGCCGCAGTCAGCAGGGTCTTGCTGCCCGGTGGCTGGTACTTGATGCCCAGTTCCCACTGCTTGCCTTCGGTGGGTTTGAGCGATTCGGTCGACGAGGCGTCGGCGCCAGTGGTCGGCTGGAATGATTCGGCGTAGGACAGGTACGGCACGAAACCGGAGTCGAAGACATAGCTGATCGCCGCGTTACCGCTGAACGCCTTGTCGCGCTGGGTGTTGGTGGCGTCACCCTTGTTGATGAATTGAGTGCTGGTATGCACCCAGTCTTCACGACCGCCCAGGGTCAGGCGCCATTGGTCCAGGGCCATTTGGTCCTGGACGTAGAGGCCGGTCTGGTAGGTCTTCTGGTTGTAGTCATAGAAGGCGGTGGAACGCGCCGGGCGCACGATCGGCTGACCATGGATCGGGTTGTTCACATTGATCTCCGGTGCGCTGCCGAAAATCGAGGTGTAGTTGGTGTTGCTGCGCTGGTGATCCAGGCCCAGCAACAGGGTGTGGCGGATGTCGCCGGTGGCGAAGTCGGCCTGGAAGTTGTTGTCCACGGCGAACTGGCTGATGTCCTCGTCGACGATGGTCGTGGTACGGCCGACGTTGCCGTCATTGTCCACTTGAGTGAACGGATACGAGCCAACGGTGATGCCCTGGAACGACAGATCCGACTTGGTGTAACGCAGGTTCTGCTTGAACTGCCAGGTATCGTTCAGGCGATGTTCGAAGGCATAGCCCAGCGCGTAGTAGGTGCGGTCGTAGTATTCCCAGTCCGGATCGCCGAGGTTCTTGTGATGGGAAACCTTGCCGAACGGCATGTCGATCTTGGTGCCCTGCACCGGCAGGAACTGGCTGGTGATGCCGGTATCGTCGCGGGTGAACTGGGTCAGCAGGGTGAATTTTGTGTCGTCGTCGATGTTCCAGGTCAGGCTCGGCGCGATGTTGTAGCGCTTGTTGTCGACGTGGTCGATCTGCGTGCCGCTGTCACGTACCACACCGCTGAGGCCGTAGAGAAACTGGCCGGCGTCGTCGATCTTGCCGGTGCTGGCGAAGTTGATCTGGCGGTGGTTGTCGCTGCCGTACTGCAACTGGATTTCGCTGCTCTGCACATCGCTCGGACGACGGCTGACCATGTCGAGCAGGCCGCCCGGCGGGGTCTGGCCGTACACCGACGAGGCCGGGCCGCGCAGCAGGGCGAGGCGGTCGAGGTTCCAGGTTTCCTGTTTCGGGTTGGCGTACACGCCTTTTGGCAGGGGCAGGCCGTCGAGGAACTGGGTCGGTTCGAAGCCGCGCACGCGCAGCCAGTCGGCGCGAGTGTCGCTGCCGTAGCTGCTGGCGGTGATGCCCGGCATGTAGCGCACGGCGTCATCAAGGCTGTGCACGCCTCGGTCTTCCATTTGCTGGCGCGTGGCGACCGAAATCGAACGCGGCGCTTCGACCAGCGCGGTGTCGGTCTTGGTGCCGGCGGCGGTGCGCGTGGCGGTGTAGCCTTCGACCGGGCCCCAGGCGCTTTCGAAGTTTTCCACGCCGATCACCGAGGTTTCCGGCAGGGCCATCGCGCCTTCCGGCACGGCGACCAGGGTGTAGGTGCCAGAGCCGCTCTGTTCCAGTTGCAGGCCGGTGCCACGCAGCGCCGCGCGCAGGGCGCCGGCCGCGTCATATTGGCCGGTGACCGGCGCCGAGGTCTTGCCCGCCGCCAGCGACGGGTTCAGCGACAGCGTCAGGCCGCCCTGGCTGGCGATTTGGTTCAGGGTGGTCGACAGCGGGGCCGCCGGCAGGTTGTAGGCGCGCACGCTCGATGCCTGTTCAGCGGCGATCAGTTGGCTGCTGGCCAGCGGGGTGCAGAGGGCAATGGCGACCGCCAGCAAACTGGGGCGCAACAAGGTGTCTAGCGAACGGGACATACGGCGGCTCCTGAATGGAAATATTTCTCAATTGCCTGTGTGCCGGACGAGATTCGAAAAGTGATAGGGCTGGATGAAAATAATTTCGATTAACGAACGACATGGCTGCGCAAGTCAGCAGAAAGTCCGTTTTCAGGGGTGTGGCAGGCGGCCAGTCGTGGGCAGGCAGTGCTGAATGTCAGGGCTTCGGATCAGCCTTGGCCACGGTTACCCACCATGGGGTGTGCTGCTCGATCTGCACCGGCAGGGTTGGCAGCAGGGCGTTCAGCGCCTTGTCGGTGTCGTGCAGCGGGAAGCTGCCGGTGATGCGCAGGTCGGCGACTTCCGGCGCAATGCCCAGATGGCCGCGACGATAGCGGCCAAGTTCATGCACCAGGTCTTCCAGGCGCGCGTTGTCCACCACCAGCATGCCGCGGGTCCAGGCATCGGCGCCGGGGTTGAGCGCCACCACCGAATCCAGACCGTTGTGGCGGATCAGCACTTGCTGGCCTTCGCGCAGGATCTGTTCCTGCGGATCGGATTGCGGATGCGCCGCCACCGCCGACTGCAGAACGCTCAGGCGCGTGCCGGCGTCTTCGCGCTTGACCAGAAACCGCGTGCCCAGGGCGCGCATGCTGCCCTCGGCGGTTTCGACGATGAATGGCCGCGCATCGCCGTGACCGGTTTCGACAAGGATTTCGCCTTCCTGCAACACGATCAGGCGTTGTTTTTCATCGAAACGGACATCCACCGCGCTGTGGGTATTGAGGTTGAGTACGGTGCCGTCGGCCAGGCGCACGGTGCGCTGTTCGCCGGTGGCGGTGCGTTGATCGGCGAGCCAGTAATCCAGCGGCAGATAACGTTCGCCGGCAAACAACGCCAGCCCGACCACCGCCACGACACTGGCCAGCCCGCTGCCCAGCTTGCGCACCCGGCGGCGGATACCTTCGCGCGATTGCAGCAACGCGTTGCGTGCCGGGCCCTTGGCCACGCTGAAACGCTGGTCGAGCATGCCCAACTGGCGCCAGGCGCGGGCGTGTTCTTCGTTGGCCGCGTGCCACTTTGCGAACTCTTCGCGCTCCAGTGGCGTGCTGGAATCGAGGGTCAATTGCCAGGCAATCGCCGCGTCCAGCACATGGGCCGGGACCGGTCTAGAACTGGCCGGGCTCATGTTGGCTCACCGTACAACGCGATGTAGCACTGTCGAATACCCTGGGCCAGGTACTGGCGTACGCGCGGGACCGACACGCCGAGTTTGTCGGCGATCTCGGCGTGGGTCAGGCCATCGAGGCGGTTATAGAGGAAAGCGGCGCGGGCCTTGGTCGACAGCTTGCCGAGCATGCGGTCGATGGCCTTGAGGTCTTCGAGGATCAGTTGCTGTTCTTCGACCGAGGGCTGTTCGCCCTCGGGGATCAGCATCAGTTCGGTCAGATACGCCTGTTCCAGCGCGGCCCTGCGGAAGTAGTCGAACAGCAACCCTTTGGCGATCGCCACCAGAAACGCCCGGGGTTCGCGGGGTGTCAGCAACTCGTCGCGGCCGAGCAGGCGGACGAAGGTGTCCTGGCTCAGGTCCTCGGCGCGTTGCGGGCAAGCCACGTTGCGCCGCAGCCAAGCCAGCAGCCAGCCGCGGTGGTCGCGATACAACGCACCGACGAGCTCACTGTGAGGGCTTTGGGCTGAAGACACGACGACACCGACTGGGAAGTGTTAACTAACGAGAATTGTTCGCGATTGTGGCAGAGGTGGGAATGGTTAGCAATTGGCCACCGGTCGGGTTGTCGGGCGACAACCCGGATTCAGAACGAATGCGTCTGCTGGCGGCGTTTCCACTGACTCAGGCGTTGCTGCAGATTCAGCGGACTGTGGATCTGCTGCTGGCGTGCCCGGCTGAACAGGATCAGCGCCAGTTCCGCCGTGGCCAGAGCATCGGCGCTCGCATGGTGACGTTCGAACACTTCGAGCTTGAACCAGTCGATCCACTCGTCCAGCCCCGCCTCGCGAATGTGCGCCTGGGGGCAAACCAGCGGGGCGATCTGCGCCACATCGAGGAACACCGTCTGCAACTTGTGCCCCAGATGTTCCTTCAATGCGCGCCCGAGCATGTGCTGGTCGAAGGAGGCGTGAAACGCCAGCACCGGACTGTCGCCGATAAACTCCAGCAGCTCGACCAGGGCTTCGGTGGGCTCGCTGCCGGCGGCAATCGCGCTCGGTGCCAGACCGTGAATCAACACGCTCGGGCCGAGTTTCAGCTCGCGGCATTGCAGGGTGCGTTCGAACTGCTGACTGAAGTCGATCGCTCCGTCCTCGATCACCACCGCGCCGATCGACAGCACCCGGTCCTTGTTCAGGTTCAGCCCGGTGGTTTCCAGATCCAGCACCACCCAACGCTGTTCGCGCAGACTGCACTCGCGCAGCTCGCCGATGGCCGGGAGTTTCGTCAGGCGTTGTTGCAGGTCGTGCGGCACAACGGGGCTGGCCGGGCGCAGCCACGAAAACAGGCTCATAGCTGATACCGCAAGGTCAGGCTGCTTTGCAGGCGCTGGGCCTGGCGCAGGGATTCACGCAGGATGCGCCGGTCCAGATGATTGAGGCTGTCGGGATCGACCCGGTTCGAGTACGGCAGGTTTTCCCGGGTCTGCAGTTGATGCTGCTGCATGCGCGTCTGCTGGATGAAGTGATAGGCCTCTTCGTACGCGGCGCCATCCAGCCGGTCGATGACTTCTTTATCCACCAGTTGGCGAAAGCGTTCGAGGGTGTTGTTGGCGTCGATGCCATGGGCCAGTGCGAGCAAACGTGCGCCGTCGACAAAGGGGGTCAGGCCCTGGATTTTCAGGTCAAGCGTGGCTTTCTCGCCGTTCTTGCGGGTCAGCACGAACTCACGGAATCGCCCAACCGGCGGACGGTTGCGCAAGGCGTTCTCGGCCATCATTCGCTGGAACAGACGATTGTCGCCGACCTGATCGAGAATCCCGCGGCGCAATTGCTCGCAGCCCTGTTCATCACCCCAGACCACGCGCAGGTCGAAATAGATGCTGGAGCCCAACAGGTTCTCCGGCGTCGCCTCGCGAATGAACGCGGCAAAGCGTCGGGCCCATTCGGCGCGGGACAGGCACAGCTGCGGATTGCCGGCCATGACGTTGCCCTTGCACAGGGTGAAACCGCATTGCGCCAGGCTGGTATTGATCTGCTGGGCGATGGGCAGCAGCTTGCCGCGAATCTCCGCCGCATGGGCCGCATCCCGCGCGTCGAACAGAATGCCGTTGTCCTGATCGGTGTGCAGAGTCTGCTCGCGCCGGCCTTCGCTGCCGAAGCACAGCCAACTGAACGGTACGCCGGGGTCGCCTTTTTCGGCAAGGGTCAGTTCGATTATCCGGCACACGGTGTGATCGTTGAGCAGGGTGATGATGTGGGTGATCTGGGTCGACGAGGCACCGTGAGCCAGCATGCGCTCCACCAGTTGGCCGATCTCGCCGCGCAGGGTCACCAGCTGTTCGACCCGTTGGGCGCTGCGAATGGTCCGCGCCAGGTGCACCAGATCGACCCGTTGCAGCGAGAACAGATCCCGTTCGGAAACCACGCCGCACAGGCGTCGATCCTTGACCAGACACACGTGGGCGATATGCCGCTCGGTCATGGCAATCGCCGCGTCGAAGGCGCTGTGATCCGGCGACAGATGGAACGGCGAGCGGGTCATGTGACGCTCGATCGGCTCGCTGAAGTCGCCAACTCCTTCCGCCACGACATGGCGCAGGTCGCGCAGGGTGAAAATCCCCAGCGGTGCCTTTTGCTCGTCCACCGCGACGATGCTGCCGACCTGCTGTTCGTGCATCAGCTTCACCGCTTCGCGCAGTGGGGTGGAGGGGTTGCAGGTCACCGGATGGCGCATGGCCAATTCGCCGAGACGGGTGTTCAGCGAGTATTGGGTGCCGAGGGTTTCCACGGCTTTCTGCTGGACTTGCTGATTGACCTGATCCAGCAGGCTGCTGACTCCGCGCAGGGCGAAGTCGCGGAAGGTGCTGGAAAGGGCGAACAGCTTGATGAACGCCAGTTTGTTCAGTTGCAGGCAGAAGGTGTCTTCGCCGGCCAGGTGTTCGGTGCGGGTCGCCCGTTCGCCGAGCAGCGCAGCGAGGGGAAAACACTCGCCGGTGGTGATTTCAAACGTGGTTTCGGTGCCGCCCTTGGCCGTGTGCGGACGCTCGCCGACCACTCGGCCCTGCTTGACGATATAGAAGTGTTCGACCGGCCCGTCGGCGGGTTTGATGATGCTTTCGCCCTGACCGTAGAAGCGCAGCTGGCATTGCTCCACCAGGTAGGCCAGGTGGGCGTGTTCCATTTGATTGAAAGGGGGGAAGCGCTGGAGGAATTGCAAAGTGCCCTGAATGTTCTGCAACACCGCGGTTTTCCCTGCCTGGGTGAAGGCGTCCGCTTTACTCATAACCATTACCGCAGTCTTTTTCGAATTGTTGTTGTCGGATCGTTGCAGCCATGGTCGACCCCATCGCGCGGGGTGCCCATTGGACGTAAGTCTAGGTTGGGCATGCCGTTGGGGAATTTTCGGATATGCCCTACAAAATCAGTCGGAAATTCTTCGGTTCGCCCCTTGGAAAAAAATCCGACGAAGTGCACATTGAAGCTCTGCCCAGCGATGTCTGACCACTGTGCCAGGGGATCGAATTGAAAACGTAGAGAACGCCATGTCCGACCACGATATTTTGAGCGACGCCGAGCGCGAAGCGCTCAGCGCTGTAATGCTCGAACCCGATCTGCCACCGCAGCGCGTATTGATCGTCGATGACGACAAGGACGCCCGGGAGCTGTTGTCGGAGATTCTCGGGTTGGACGGTATTCGTTGCATGACCGCGGCCAGCGGTGAGTCCGCGCTGAAGATGCTCGAGGAAAGGCCCTCCATCGGCCTGGTGATCACCGATCTGCGGATGGGCAATGTCGATGGGCTGGACCTGATTCGTCAGGTGCGTGAATCGGTACGGGCGGCGATGCCGATCATCATTGTTTCGGGCGATGCCGACGTGAAGGACGCGATCGCGGCGATGCATTTGAGTGTGGTGGATTTCCTGCTCAAACCGATCGATACCGCCAAGTTGCTCGGTCTCGTCAGACATGAACTGGGGATCGAGCCCTGAATCGGCTATGTTCGTTTTGGTATTGCCGTTGATCTGAAATCATTGTCAACTGTCAGTTCTGACAGTAGCCATACACTTCCGAAACTCCGTTAACTGAGCGCTCCAGGGCTGACAATCAGTCAGCGCCTAAAACCCGGTTAAAGGAGTTTGTCATGAGTACCCAGGATTCCGCATCGCCGAAAGTGACCGTAACAGGTACTTTTCTGGTTTATGTAGGGGATGAGCCGCCACGCAAGTTTGAAGTGGAAGACGGCATCGCCTATCTATCGTATGCAACGCTCAATGGTGAATGGCCTGAAAGTGTCTTTGTCCAATACGGCTCTGCTCTGCCTGACGGTACGCACACCATAGATTACGCAGCGCAGCCCGGTCAACGGCTGGACTATCGTGATCCCGAAGGTACTGAACATTTCGGTCCGAAAAGTGGCAAGCTCACGGTAATCGTCGAGCGTCCTCCGTTCGGTGGGGACTTCAAACATCACGGTACGCTGGAGAACGTAACGTTTTCGGACAGTGTTCCGATTGTCAAAATCTCCGGCAGCTATACGGCTTCGTCCGATTGATGTTTATCACAAACAAAAAAGCCCTGACCAAAAGATCAGGGCTTTTTCATGTCCGGCATCCGCGAAGGTTACAGGCCGTTGGCAGCCTTGAACTCGCGACGACGACGGTGCAGAACCGGCTCGGTGTAACCGTTCGGCTGTTTGGTGCCCTCGATCACCAGTTCGACTGCCGCCTGGAAGGCGATGTTGCTGTCGAAGTTCGGGGCTAGCGGGCGGTACAGCGGGTCGTTGGCGTTCTGACGGTCCACCACCGGCGCCATGCGCTTGAGGCTTTCCATCACTTGCGCTTCGGTTACCACACCGTGACGCAGCCAGTTGGCGATGTGCTGGCTGGAGATACGCAGCGTTGCACGGTCTTCCATCAGGCCGACGTCGTTGATGTCCGGCACTTTCGAGCAGCCCACGCCCTGATCGATCCAGCGCACCACGTAACCGAGAATGCCCTGGGCGTTGTTGTCCAGTTCGTTCTTGATCTGCTCCGGGGTCCAGTTCGGGTTGACCGCCAGCGGGATGGTCAGGATGTCATCGACCGAAGCGCGGGCGCGTTTGGCCAGCTCGGCCTGACGGGCGAACACGTCGACCTTGTGGTAGTGCAGCGCGTGCAGCGCAGCGGCGGTCGGCGACGGAACCCAGGCAGTGTTGGCGCCGGCCAGCGGGTGAGCGATTTTCTGTTCGAGCATCGCCGCCATCAGGTCGGGCATCGCCCACATGCCTTTACCGATTTGCGCACGACCTTGCAGGCCGGTGCTCAGACCGATATCGACGTTCCAGTTTTCGTAGGCGCCGATCCACTTCTCGGCCTTCATGTCAGCCTTGCGAACCACCGGGCCGGCTTCCATGGAGGTGTGGATTTCGTCGCCGGTGCGGTCGAGGAAGCCGGTGTTGATGAACACCACGCGCTCGCTGGCAGCCTGGATGCAGGCCTTGAGGTTGACCGTGGTGCGGCGCTCCTCGTCCATGATCCCGACTTTCAGGGTGTTGCGTTTTAGGCCCAGCACGTCTTCGATGCGACCGAACAGCTCGTTGGTGAACGCCGCCTCTTCCGGGCCGTGCATCTTCGGCTTGACGATGTACACGGAACCGGTGCGGGTGTTCTTGCGCGAAGTGTTGCCGTTCAGGTTGTGCATCGCCGCGAGGCAAGTCACCAGACCGTCGAGGATGCCTTCCGGCACTTCGTTGCCGTGCTTGTCGAGGATCGCGTCGATGGTCATCAGGTGACCGACGTTGCGCACGAACAGCAGCGAGCGGCCGTGCAGGGTCAGTTCGCTACCGTCGACCTTGGTGTAGGTACGATCCGGGTTCATGGTGCGGGTGAAGGTCTGGCCGCCCTTGGACACGGATTCCGCCAGATCGCCCTTCATCAGGCCGAGCCAGTTGCGGTAGATCACCACTTTATCGTCGGCATCGACAGCAGCCACGGAGTCTTCGCAGTCCATGATGGTGGTCAGGGCCGCTTCCATCAGGATGTCTTTGACGCCGGCGGCATCGGTCTGGCCGACCGGGGTGCTGGCGTCGATCTGGATCTCGAAATGCAGGCCGTTGTTTTTCAGCAGAATCGCGATCGGCGCATTGGCGTCGCCCTGGAAACCGATCAGCTGTGCGTCGTTGCGCAGGCCGCTGGTGCTGCCGCCCTTGAGGGTGACGACCAGTTTGCCGTCAGCGATCTTGTAGCCGGTGGAATCGACGTGGGAGCCGGTCGCCAGTGGCGCGGCTTCGTCGAGAAATGCACGGGCGAAGGCGATGACTTTGTCGCCACGCACCTTGTTGTAGCCTTTGCCTTTTTCCGCGCCGCCGGCTTCGCTGATGGCATCGGTGCCATACAGGGCGTCGTACAGCGAACCCCAGCGGGCGTTCGAGGCGTTGAGGGCGAAGCGGGCGTTCATCACCGGCACCACGAGTTGCGGGCCGGCGGTACGGGCGATTTCGTCATCGACGTTTTGCGTCGTTGCCTGGAAATCAGCCGCTTCTGGCAGCAGATAACCGATCTCTTGCAGGAAGGCTTTATAGGCCACGGCGTCGTGGGGCTGACCGGCACGGCTCTGGTGCCAGCCATCGATACGAGCCTGGAAGTCATCGCGTTTGGCGAGTAGGGCTTTGTTCTTCGGCGCCAGGTCGTGAATGACCTTGTCGGCACCTTCCCAGAATTTGTCGGCGGTGAGGCCGGTACCGGGAATGGCTTCGTTGTTCACGAAGTCGAACAGGACTTTGGCGACCTGCAGGCCACCGACTTGAACGTGTTCAGTCATTGCTTGCCTCACTCTGCTCAGCTATTTCGCTTTTCAGCTCGTCAATTTAACAATGAAGCCTCTGGCCATTTAAACCACAAACCCTTCGACCAGTACATGCCATCGCTGGCGGCTGGGTTGGGACCAATCAACGGCTTGGGGGCCTTGCTGACGGGGCTTTCAGGGTTGCGAACGTGCCTTGGGCAGACATCGATCCAGCGTTATGTAGTGCGCGCTGCGGCATACTACATGATGAGTTGCGGTTGTGAAAATCGGACTAATTACGTCGTTCTGCGACCCCATGACGCATTGCGGTCACGGCGCGGAACGGGATGTTCTCAAAAAACCAATGGATTGTTCCAGTTAAATATAAAAAGTTGTACACGATTTGTGACTTCGAGCGTCTGAGGCGTCTGTAGAACGCTTGCCTATACTTGCTTTTCTATAACAAAAGTCATGACAAGAGGGCTGCGCCATGGATCACCTCGTACTCACCGTCTTCGCACCGGACAAGCCCGGGCAGGTCGAGCGCATCGCCCAATGCATCGCCGAACACGGCGGCAACTGGCTGGAAAGCCGCCTGTCGTGCATGGCCGGGCAGTTCGCCGGGATCCTGCGGGTCGGCGTGCCGGCGGAGGCTTACGACGAATTAGTCGATGCCTTACAAGCACTGTCGGCACAGGGCATTCGCGTGTTGGTGGCGGAAAGCGGTATCGAACAGGCCTGCACCTGGAAACCGATCGCCATGGAGTTGGTGGGCAATGATCGTCCCGGCATCGTGCGCGACATTACTCGGTTGCTGAGCGAGCAGGGCGTCAACCTCGAACGGCTGGTGACCGAAGTACGACCGGCGCCGATGAGCAGCGAGCCGCTGTTCCACGCCGAGGCGATCCTGGCAGTGCCGCTGACCCTGTCGCTGGACGTGCTGCAATCGCGCCTGGAAACCCTGGCCGATGACTTGATGGTCGAACTGGTGCTGCGCACCGACCTGTGAAGACGGATCTGGTTATCCAGTTTAAACGTGCACCTGCCTGTGGATAACCTGTAGAGACCGGACGCCAGGCCACGTCCGCTGTGGCTTGGCGAAAATTGATCAAAAAACCGTCGGCATTCAGTGACTTGCGCACAAACGGCGGGGATCACGCTGTGGATAACCTTGGGAAGGAACGATACAGGCCACGAGAACCGTGGCCTGTGGAGGTTTGTGCGTTTTTTGATCAGCTGCGCCGGCGCAAGCTCATCCATGCATCGACGCTGTACACCGCCAGACCGGCCCAGATAAACATGAAGGCGATCAGCGTGCTGGACGACAAGTGCTCGCCGAACAGCAGCACGGCTTGCAGCAGTACCAACGTCGGCGCCAGGTATTGCAGGAAACCGAGGGTGGTGTAGGGCAGATGCCGTGCCGCCGCGTTGAAGCACACCAGCGGCACCAGCGTCACCGGGCCGGCCGCCACCAGCCACCAGGCTTCGGAGGTGGTCCAGAACTCGGCCTGGGCGCTGGTGGCGGTCGGATTGAACAGCAGCCACGCGAGGGCGATCGGCACCAGCATCCAGGTTTCCACCACCAGCCCCGGCAACGCCTTGACCGGCGCCTGCTTGCGGATCAGCCCGTAGAAACCGAAGGTCAGCGCCAGCACCAGCGATACCCACGGCAGACTGCCGACCTGCCACACCTGCTGCGCAACACCGACCGCCGCCAGACCAACCGCCAGCCACTGCATGCGCCGCAAGCGTTCGCCGAGGATCAGCATGCCCAGCAGCACGTTCACCAATGGGTTGATGTAGTAACCGAGGCTTGCTTCCAGCATCCGGCCGTTGTTCACCGACCACACGTAGGTCAGCCAGTTGGCCGCGATCAAGGTGCCGCTGAGCGCAAGAATCGCCAGGCGTTTCGGGTTGTCGCGCAGCTCCTGCCACCAGCCGGGATGCTTCCACACCATCAACAGCAGCGCGCCGAACAGCGCCGACCACAGCACCCGGTGAATGATGATTTCCACCGCCGGCACTTCGGCGATGGCTTTGAAGTAGAGCGGGAACAGTCCCCAGATGATGTAGGCGCTCAGGCCCAGAATGTACCCGCGACGCGGGTTGGCGGCTTGCATGCAGAATCCTTGCTTAGGCAGCTAACAAAGCAGCGATTGTACGGGCAGTTGTATAGACGTGTCGTGTCAGAAAAGCTTCAACGGCTCTTCGTTCAACGCCGCCAGTTGCTCGCGCAACGCCAGCACCTGATCGCCCCAATACCGCTCGCTGCCGAACCACGGAAAGCTGCGGGGGAACGCCGGATCGTCCCAACGCCGGGCCAGCCAGGCGCTGTAATGCATCAGGCGCAGGGCGCGCAGCGGTTCGATCAGCGCCAGTTCGCGCGGGTCGAAGTCATGGAATTCGTTGTAGCCGTCCATCAATTCCGACAGCTGCCCGAGACAATCCTGACGGTCGCCGGCGAGCATCATCCAGATGTCCTGCACCGCCGGGCCCATGCGGCAGTCGTCGAGGTCGACGATGTGGAACATCTCGTCGCGGCACATCATGTTGCCGGGGTGGCAGTCGCCGTGCATGCGGATGTTCTGGTGCGGCGTGCTGGCGTAGACGTCTTCCACGCGCTTGAGCAGGTCACGGGCGACGGACTCGTAGGCCGGCAGCAGGGCCTTGGGAATGAAGTTGCCTTCCAGCAGGGTGGTCAGCGAGTCATGGCCGAAGTTCTTCACGGCCAACGCTTCGCGGTGTTCGAACGGTTTGGTACCGCCGACCGCGTGCATGCGCCCGAGCAACTGGCCGAGGCGATACAACTGATCGAGATTGCCCGGCTCCGGCGCCCGGCCACCGCGACGGGGAAACAGGGTGAAACGAAATCCGGCGTGTTCGTGCAGGGTTTCGCCGTTGTGGATCAGTGGCGCCACCACCGGGATCTCGACTTCGGCCAGTTCGAAGGTGAACTGGTGCTCTTCCAGGATCGCTTCGTTGGTCCAGCGCTGCGGGCGATAGAACTTGGCGATCAGCGGTTCCGAGTCTTCGATGCCGACCTGATAGACGCGGTTTTCGTAACTGTTGAGCGCCAGAATGCGCGCGTCGCTCAGGAAGCCGATGCTTTCGACAGCATCGAGCACGAGGTCTGGGGTGAGGGTTTCAAACGGGTGGGCCATGCTGACTCCTGCGCGCAGCAGGCTGCCGCGTCCGGCTCAGCATGGTAGCGCAGACGGGCTGTCTTGAGTGGGATCGTTCCCGTGCAGTGCACGGGAACGATCAGAGCGTCGCCCGATCAGGCGCCAACGATCCCGCCATCCTCACGGGTAATCGCCATCACCGATGACCGCGGCTTGCCGTTCGGCAGGTGCTCGGGGAAGGTCGAACCGCCGTTCTCGCCCGGGTGCTGAATCCCGACGAACAGGGTTTTCTGATCCGGCGAGAAGCTGATCCCGGTGACTTCACAGCCGATCGGCCCGACCATGAACCGGCGAATTTCCCCGGTGGCAGGATCGGCGCAGAGCATCTGGTTGTTGCCCATCCCGGCGAAATCACCGGCGTTGCTCGAGTCGCCGTCGGTGAGAATCCACAACCGTCCGGCCTTGTCGAAGCCGAGGCCATCGGGGCTGTTGAACATGTTCTGCGGGGTGATATTCGACGAGCCGCCCTTCGGCGTACCGGCGTGGACGCCCGGGTTGCCGGCGACCACGAACAGATCCCAGGCGAAAGTTTTCGCCGCGTGATCGTCGCGGTCGGTGCGCCAGCGCAGGATCTGTCCGTAGACGTTTTTCTCGCGCGGGTTCGGCCCGCCCACCGGTTGGCCGTCTTCGCCGCGCTTGGCGTTGTTGGTCAGGGTGCAATAGACCTGGCCGTCTTTCGGGCTGACCACGATCCACTCCGGACGGTCCATGCGCGTGGCGCCGACCACGCTGGCGGCGAGACGCGCGTGAATCAGCACTTCGGCCTGATCGGCGAAACCGCTGCTGGCGTCGATGCCGTTCTTGCCGTGGGTCAGTTCGATCCACTGGCCCTGGCCTTTCGGGTGATCCGGATTGCCGTCGCCGGCATCGAACCTGGCCACGTACAGCGTGCCGTGATCGAGGATGTCGCGGTTGGCCTTGGCGTTGCGGTGATTGATCTTGTCGCGGCTGACGAATTTGTAGATGAACTCGCCGCGTTCATCGTCGCCCATGTACACCACGGCGCGACCGTCGTCGGTCTCGGCCAGCGCGGCGTTTTCATGTTTGAAGCGGCCCAGCGCAGTGCGTTTGACCGGGGTCGATTGCGGGTCGAACGGATCGATCTCCACGACCCAGCCGTGACGGTTGAGCTCGTTGGGGTTCTTCGCCATGTCGAAGCGTGGATCGAACGGATGCCAGTTGATCTCGCGGCTGGCGGCCGATACGCCGTAGCGCTTTTGCGCCGGGTCGAACTGTTGCTGGGCGTTGCTGCTGCCGAAGCAGTCGGTGAAGTTCTCTTCGCAGGTCAGATAAGTGCCCCACGGTGTCTTGCCGTTGGCGCAGTTCTGGAAAGTGCCGAGGACTTTTTTGCCGTGCTTGTCGGCGCTGGTTTTCATCAGATCGTGACCGGCGGCCGGGCCGCTGATGCGCAGCGGCGAGTTGCCGTGAATGCGCCGGTTGTAGCGCGAGCCCTGGACGAACTGCCACTGGCCGTTCTTGCGCTGCACTTCGATCACCGACACGCCTTCGCAGGCCAGAGCCTTGCGCACGTCCTCGGCCGATTGCGGCATGCCGCCGTGCGGATAGAGGTAGCGGTAGTTGGTGTATTCGTTGTTGATCGCCATCAACGCGCGGTTTTTCTCGCCCGGGAATTCGAACAGGCTCATGCCGTCGTTGTTGTCGCCGAACTGCACTTCCTGTGCGGCCGCGGTGCCGTTGCCGCTCGGGTCGAAGGCCGGGCCGTTCTTGTGCAGCGGCTGGCCCCAGCTGATCAGCACCGACGACTTGTAGCCCTTGGGCAGGCTGATGGTGTCGGTGGTGGCCGCCGGAATGCTGTCGAAGCCAAGCAGACGGCTGTTGCCGGCGCTGACACTGGCGGCCAGCACGCTGCGACTCAGCAGGTTGCCGCCGAGGAACATCGCCGCGCCGCACAGCGCGCCGGCGCTGATGAAACCGCGACGGCTCAGGCCGACCATTTTTTCCAGGTCTGTGGATTGGTTTTCTTCTAATAGGCTCACATCAGGCTCCCTGCATGGTTTTGGCAGCCACCTTAATGCGGGTCGATGACGCTTTCGTTGCAGTGCGCTCAGAGCGGTGTGCCCAGCAGCACATTCGACGGGGAAAACTGCACCTGCACCGGTAGCTCAACCTTCAGACCACGGCTGCGCAAGTCCAGCGGTTCGGCCAGTGCGCACAGGGTCTGGCCGTTGGGCAGAGCGATGCGCACTTCGCTCGGGCCGTCTGCGGCGTCGAGAATCGCCTCGATCCGACCGTTCAACAGGTTGTGGCCGACGGCAGGCGTGGCTTGGGGAGCGAGCAGTTCGAGCCAGCCGGCCTTGATCAGCGCCACCACTTCGGTACCCGGTCGCAGTTCCAGATGGACGGTGCTGTCGTGGGTGATCTGCGCGTCGATCGACAGGCCTTCAGCCAGTTCGAGGCGGATCAGGTCGTTGCGGCCCTGACCTTCGATCAGCGCGACTTTGCCGTGCAGCTGGTTGCGCGCGCTGGTCCTGAGCATCA
This sequence comes from Pseudomonas sp. B16(2017), assembly GCF_002113205.1. Taxonomy (NCBI): domain Bacteria; kingdom Pseudomonadati; phylum Pseudomonadota; class Gammaproteobacteria; order Pseudomonadales; family Pseudomonadaceae; genus Pseudomonas; species Pseudomonas sp. B16(2017). Next base: position 90,859 of record NZ_NEKA01000014.1, on the reverse strand, counting down.
GCCGACCGAGCAGATCCAGATCGCTGGCGTCCTCGGCCGCTTCCAGCACCTGGGCCTGCAAGGCTTGCAGCTTTTGATAGAGGCGCAGCACTCGCTCGCCCTCGCTCGACAGTTTGGCTCCGCCACCGCCCTTGCCGCCTACCGCGCGCTCGACCAGAGGCTTTTGTGCGAGGTTGTTCAGCTCATCGATGGCATCCCACGCCGCCTTGTAACTCAGGCCGGCGCTCTTCGCGGCGCGGGTGATCGAACCCTGTTCGGCGATGTGTTGCAGCAAGGCGATGCGCTGCGGACGGCGGACGATGTGCTGGGACAACAGACTGGGCAGGGACATGGCGGACGCTTTGTACTGAAGGGTTGAGGGAGGACGTTGGCGGCTCGTGGCGTATCCGTCAAGCCGCGTCGCCGGGTTTTGGCGTACGGGCCAGGCAGTACACATCCACCCGCGCGGCGCCGGCGTCCATCAGCAAACGGGCCAGCGCCTGGGCGGTGGCGCCGGTGGTCAGCACGTCGTCGACCAGGGCCAGGTGCCGGCCTTGCACCTGGGCATCGGGGCTCAAGGCGAAGGCGTGTCGCAGATTGCGTTTACGCGCCTTGGCGTTGAGGGCCTGCTGGGCATCGGTATCCTGCACGCGCAACAGGCTGTATTCCTCGCAAGGCAGGTCGAGTGCCTTGCCCAGCCACTGCGCCAGCATCGCCGCTTGATTGAAGCCGCGCTGGCGCAAGCGTTTCGGCGCAAGCGGCACCGGTAGCAGGGCGTCCGGGCGAGGCAGGTCTTCTTCGAAGCGATGTTGCAGGAACTCGCCGAGAACGTCGGCGAGCAAGTGGCCAAGCGGCCATTTGGCGTTGTGCTTGAAACGGGTGATCAGCGTGTCCACCGGAAAGCCGTAAGTCCAGGGCACGGCGACCTGTTCAAAGGCCGGTGGATCCTGCAGGCAGCCACCACAAGTCAGGCCGGCTGCGAGGGGCAGGGCGCAGGTCAGGCATTGATCGCCCAGCCACGGCAAATCGGTTTCGCAGGCGGTGCAGATCGGGATTTGCGCGTCTGCCGGTTCGTCGCACAACAAGCAGTTCTGTTTGTTTTTTAACCAGATGTAAACCGGCCTTTCGTAGTGTGGTTGACAGCGCATGACTCTTCCTTAAATATGCCGAACATCCGTGTCGTGCCTGTGGGTATTCCGTTTCCCCAGGCGCCAGCCAAGCATAACCAAGGAAACGCCCATGAGCGCCAGCACCACTGCCACCCTGCATCACGACTGGACTTTGGCCGAAGTCAAAGCACTCTTCGTTCAGCCATTCAACGACTTGCTGTTCCAGGCGCAGACGGTGCACCGCGCGCATTTCGACGCCAACCGCGTTCAGGTTTCCACCCTGTTGTCGATCAAGACCGGGGCCTGTCCGGAAGATTGCAAATATTGTCCGCAGTCCGGTCACTACAACACCGGGCTGGAAAAAGAAAAGCTCATGGAAGTGCAGAAAGTCCTCGAAGAGGCTGCCCGCGCCAAGGCCATCGGTTCGACCCGATTCTGCATGGGCGCGGCGTGGAAGCACCCGTCGGCCAAGGACATGCCTTACGTGCTGAAGATGGTCGAAGGCGTGAAGGCCATGGGCCTGGAAACCTGCATGACCCTCGGCCGTCTCGATCAGGACCAGACCGAAGCCCTGGCCAAGGCCGGGCTCGACTACTACAACCATAACCTCGATACCTCGCCGGAGTTCTACGGCAGCATCATCACCACCCGCACCTATGCCGAGCGTCTGCAGACCCTGGCCTATGTGCGCGATGCGGGGATGAAAATCTGCTCCGGCGGCATTCTCGGCATGGGCGAGTCCCTCGATGACCGCGCCAACCTGCTGATCCAGCTGGCCAACCTGCCGGAGCATCCGGAGTCGGTGCCGATCAACATGCTGGTGAAAGTGGCCGGCACGCCGCTGGAAAACGCCGACGACATCGATCCGTTCGATTTCATCCGCATGCTCGCCGTGGCGCGCATCCTGATGCCGCAATCCCACGTGCGCTTGTCCGCCGGTCGCGAAGCGATGAACGAGCAGATGCAGGCCCTGGCATTCTTCGCCGGTGCCAACTCGATCTTCTACGGCGACAAGCTGCTGACCACCGCCAACCCGCAGGCCGACAAGGACATGCAGCTGTTCGCACGCCTGGGCATTCAGCCGGAAGCCCGCGAAGAGCATGCCGACGAAGTCCACCAGGCCGCCATCGAGCAGGCGCTGGTGGAGCAGAAGAGCAGCGAGCAGTTCTATAACGCGGCGGTCTGATCGCCCGTTTTTCTCAGGCGCTGCCTCGGACGGCGCCTGCTGATTCATTTGCCACCCGTGAGGCTTGCATGTCTTTCGATCTCGCCGCACGCCTTGCTGCCCGTCGTGCCGAAAATCTGTATCGCCAGCGCCCGCTGCTTGAAAGCCCGCAAGGGCCGCAAGTGGTGGTCGACGGTCAGCCGTTGCTGGCGTTCTGCAACAACGATTACCTGGGCCTGGCCAACCATCCGCAAGTGATCGAAGCCTGGCGCGCCGGTGCCTCGAAGTGGGGCGTCGGTGGCGGTGCTTCGCATCTGGTGATCGGCCACAGCGGCCCGCATCACGAATTGGAAGAAGCCCTGGCTGACCTCACCGGACGGCCGCGTGCGCTGTTGTTCACCACCGGTTACATGGCCAATCTCGGCGCGGTCACTGCATTGGTCGGGCAGGGCGACACGGTGCTGGAAGACCGGCTCAATCATGCCTCGTTGCTGGATGCCGGATTGTTGTCCGGCGCGCGCTTCAATCGATATCTGCACAACGACGCCGACAGCCTCGCCAAGCGCCTGGAGAAAGCCACCGGCAGTACACTGGTGGTCACTGACGGCGTATTCAGCATGGACGGCGACCTTGCTGATTTGCCGGCGCTGGCCCGGGAAGCCAAGGCCAAAGGCGCCTGGCTGATGGTCGATGACGCTCACGGTTTCGGTCCGCTGGGGGCGAACGGTGGCGGCATCGTCGAGCATTTCGGTTTGAGCCAGGAGGATGTGCCGGTACTGGTCGGCACCCTCGGCAAAGCGTTCGGCACGGCGGGTGCGTTCGTCGCGGGCAGTGAAGAGCTGATCGAAAGCCTGATCCAGTTCGCCCGCCCATACATCTACACCACCAGCCAACCGCCGGCGCTGGCCTGCGCAACGTTGAAAAGTCTGGAACTGCTGCGCAGCGAACACTGGCGTCGCGAACATTTACAGACGCTGATCCGCCAGTTCCGCCACGGCGCCGAACAGATCGGCCTGGAACTGATGGACAGCTTCACGCCGATCCAGCCGATCCTGATTGGCGATGCCGGTCGCGCCGTGCGTCTGTCGCAGATGCTGCGTGAGCGTGGGCTGATGGTCACCGCAATCCGCCCGCCGACCGTGCCTGCCGGCAGTGCGCGGTTGCGGGTGACGCTGACCGCTGCCCACAGCGAGGCGCAGGTGCAGCTATTGTTAGAAGGACTGGCCGATTGCTTTGCTCAACTTACGTCGGAGCCGAGCCATGCGTGATCGCCTGATTTTGTTACCGGGTTGGGGGCTCGGCGTTTCGCCGCTGGAGCCGTTGGCCGCTGCGTTGCGCGGACTCGACGAACACCTGCAGGTCGACATCGAGCCGTTGCCGGAGCTGGACTCCAGCGATCTGAACGACTGGCTCGACGAGCTCGATGAGCGCGTCCCCGAAGATGCCTGGCTTGGCGGCTGGTCGCTGGGCGGCATGCTCGCGTCCGAGCTGGCGGCCCGGCGTGGCGAACATTGCTGCGGCTTGCTGACCCTGGCGAGCAATCCTTCGTTTGTCGCCCATGAACAATGGCCGAGCGCGATGCCCGGCGAAACCTTCGATGCGTTTCTGGCCGGCTGCAGCGCCGACCCGCGCACGACCCTCAAGCGATTCTCGCTGCTGTGCGCCCAGGGCGCGCAAGACGCGCGCGGCTTGTCGCGTCTGTTGCTCGGCGGCGCGCCGAACACCTCGCCGGCCGCTTTGATGGCCGGTCTGGAGTTGTTGGCGCAGATCGATACGCGGGAAGCGTTGCAGGCGTTTCGTGGCCCGCAATTGCATTTGTTCGGCGGGCTTGACGGGCTGGTGCCGGCGGAGGCCGCGGGCGAGTTGTTCGCGTTGCTGGCGGATGTCGAGGTCGGTCTGATCGAGCAGGCCAGCCATGCGTTTCTTCTGGAAGATCCCCACGGTGTGGCGGGAGCGATCCAAGCGTTTTTAAGTGAGTGCGGTGATGACTGATTTGTATGTTGCGGCGTTGCCCGGCGGCTTGCCTGACAAGCGCCAGGTCGCAGCTTCTTTTTCTCGCGCAGCGGCCAGCTACGACAGCGTCGCCGAGTTGCAGCGCGATGTCGGTACGCAGTTGATGAATCGCTTGCCGGTGGATTTTCGGCCGGCACGCTGGTTGGATCTGGGCTGCGGCACCGGGTATTTCACTCGGGCGCTGGCCGAGCGATTTGGTGAGGGGCTGGCGCTGGATATCGCTGAAGGCATGCTCAATCACGCGCGGCCGTTGGGTGGCGCCACGCACTTTATCGCTGGCGATGCCGAACGTTTGCCGTTACAGGATTCGACATGTGATCTGATCTTCTCCAGCCTCGCCGTGCAGTGGTGCGCAGACTTTGAAGCGGTGCTCGGCGAAGCGTTTCGGGTGCTGAAACCGGGGGGGATTTTCGCGTTTGCTAGTCTTTGTGTAGGGACGCTGTACGAAATGCGCGACAGCTGGCGTCAGGTCGATGGCCTGGTGCACGTCAACCGCTTCCGCGAGTTCGCCCGCTATGAGCAATTGTGCGCGGCCAGTGGTTTGCGTACGGCCAGTCTGGAGAATCGGCCGCATGTGCTGCATTACCCGGATGTGCGCAGCCTGACCCACGAACTCAAGGCACTGGGCGCGCATAACCTGAACCCTGGCCGGCCGGGTGGATTGACCGGGCGGGCGCGGATTCTGGGGCTGGTCGAGGCTTACGAGCAGTTCCGTCAGCCTCAAGGGCTGCCAGCGACCTATCAGGTGGTCTACGCCGTGTTGGAGAAACCCTTATGAGCGCAGCCTATTTCATCACCGGAACCGACACTGACGTCGGCAAGACCACCGTCGCCGCCGGGTTGCTGCACGCTGCGCGGTCGGCAGGATTGAGCACGGCAGCGGGCAAACCGGTGGCGTCCGGTTGTGTGGTGACGCCCAGAGGTTTGCGCAATTCCGATGCGCTGGCGTTGCAGGCCGAATGCTCGTTGCCGCTGACCTATCAACAGGTTAACCCGGTGGCGTTCGAGCCGGCCATCGCGCCGCATCTGGCAGCGCGTGAGGCGGGTGTGGCGCTGACCGTGCAATCGTTGCTGGCGCCGATGCGCGAGATCCTGGCCATGAACGCCGACTTCACGCTGATCGAAGGCGCGGGCGGTTGGCGAGTGCCGCTGGCGGATCAGGACAATTTGTCGGATCTGGCCATTGCGTTGAAATTGCCGGTGATTCTGGTGGTCGGCGTGCGTCTGGGCTGCATCAGCCATGCGTTGCTGACTGCCGAGGCAATTGCCCGAGACGGGCTGCAATTGGCCGGGTGGGTGGCGAATATTATTGATCCGAAGACTTCGCGGCTGGAGGAAAACCTGGCGACACTGGCCGAGCGAATCCCGGCGCCGTGCCTGGGGCGGGTGCCAAAACTCAAGGCGGTCAGCGCCGAAGCGGTTGCCGATCACTTGCAACTGGATCTGCTCGACTGATTTTGGCTATGACAAGGCACTGTGCCATTAGTGTTTTTGACGGGTGTTTTTCTGGCGCCTCTGGTTCAATGGCGACCATTGATCCTTCCCAAGGATGAGAGCTCCCATGGAAATCTCCGGAAACACAGCTTTTTATGCAGGTCTGAGCACCATTCAGACCGGGCAGAACCGCGTCGATCAGGCGGCCAGCCAGATCGCCAGCAGCACTATCGAGCGTTCGGTGACCAGCCAGTCTTCGGAAGTGCAGGTCGATCGTCTGCGTTCGGTGGATCGCGCCCAGCAATCGGACCTGTCGAGCAACATGGTCGAGATGGCCCAAGGCAAGTTTCAGGCGGAACTGGGCGTGAAAGTCGCCAAGGCTTCCGATGAAATGCTCGGTACGATCATCGACACATTCGCCTGATTTTTTTGATCTGCGCTTTGCCAGACGCCGCGACTGTTCGCGGCGTTTTTCGTTGTAAGTCCTTCTCCCTCAACTAATCTTTTTTCAGTGCACATGGCTCGGTCGGGCACATGTCGCGCTGCTGTGTCCGGCGTTCGGAAAATGTGATGACGAATGGCAAAAGAACGACGCTTGACAAGATTTCGGCGTAAACGTATGTTTCAAACAACTGTTTGACCGTCACAACAAATCAACGCGGTCGTTCATTCCCGGTTACATCAGCAGAGGTTTATCGCTATGCCTGACTACAAGGCCCCCTTGCGTGATATTCGCTTCGTTCGTGACGAACTGCTCGGCTACGAAGCGCACTATCAGAGCCTTCCAGCGTGTGCAGAAGCAACGCCGGACATGGTTGACGCCATTCTCGAAGAGGGCGCCAAGTTTTGTGAGCAGGTGCTGGCACCGCTGAACCGCGTGGGTGACACCGAAGGCTGCACCTGGAGCGAGTCCGGCGTGAAAACCCCGACCGGCTTCAAAGAGGCCTACAAGCAATTCGTCGAAGGCGGCTGGCCGAGCCTGGCCCATGACGTCGAGCACGGCGGTCAGGGTCTGCCTGAGTCGCTGGGTCTGGCTGTCAGCGAGATGGTCGGCGAAGCCAACTGGTCGTGGGGCATGTACCCGGGCCTGTCGCACGGCGCGATGAACACCATCTCCGAGCACGGCACCCCAGAGCAGCAAGAAGCCTATCTGACCAAACTGGTCTCCGGCGAATGGACCGGCACCATGTGCCTGACCGAGCCGCACTGCGGCACCGACCTGGGCATGCTGCGCACCAAGGCCGAACCTCAGGCCGACGGTTCCTACAAAGTTTCCGGCACCAAGATCTTTATCTCGGCCGGTGAACACGACATGGCCGACAACATCGTCCACATCGTACTGGCTCGCCTGCCGGACGCACCGGCCGGCACCAAGGGCATCTCGCTGTTCATCGTTCCCAAGTTCCTGCCGAACGCCGACGGCACCGTCGGTGCACGCAACGCGGTGACCTGCGGTTCGATCGAACACAAGATGGGCATCCACGGCAACGCGACCTGCGTGATGAACTTCGACGGCGCGACCGGTTTCCTGATCGGCCCGGCGAACAAAGGCCTGAACTGCATGTTCACCTTCATGAACACCGCACGTCTGGGTACCGCACTGCAAGGTCTGGCTCACGCCGAAATCGGCTTCCAGGGCGGCCTGAAATACGCTCGCGATCGCCTGCAAATGCGTTCCCTGACTGGCCCGAAAGCGCCGGACAAGGCTGCTGACCCGATCATTGTTCACCCAGACGTACGCCGCATGCTGTTGACCATGAAGGCATTCGCCGAAGGCAACCGTGCGATGGTGTACTTCACCGCCAAACAGGTCGACATCGTCAAATACGGCGTGGACGACGAAGAGAAGAAGAAAGCCGACGCATTACTGGCCTTCATGACTCCGATCGCAAAAGCGTTCATGACCGAAGTCGGTTTCGAATCCGCCAACCACGGCGTACAGATCTACGGTGGCCACGGCTTCATCGCCGAGTGGGGCATGGAGCAGAACGTTCGCGACAGCCGCATCTCGATGCTGTACGAAGGCACCACCGGCATCCAGGCACTCGACCTGCTGGGCCGTAAAGTGCTGATGACTCAAGGCGAGGCGCTCAAAGGCTTCACCAAGATCGTCCACAAGTTCTGCCAGAACAACGAAGGCAACGAAGCTGTTAAAGAATTCGTCGCACCGTTGGCTGCACTGAACAAAGAGTGGGGCGAACTGACCATGAAGGTCGGTATGGCCGCCATGAAAGATCGCGAAGAAGTCGGCGCGGCCTCCGTGGACTACCTGATGTACTCCGGTTACGCCTGCCTGGCCTACTTCTGGGCTGACATGGCGCGTCTGGCTGCTGAAAAACTGGCTGCCGGCACCAGCGACGAGGCGTTCTACACCGCCAAGCTGCAAACCGCGCGCTTCTACTTCCAGCGCATCCTGCCGCGTACCCGAACGCACGTGGCCACCATGCTGTCGGGCGCCAACAACCTGATGGACATGAAAGAAGAAGATTTCGCACTGGGCTACTAAGCCTTAACGCGGTCTTTCAAAAAACCGCTGCTCCCTCGGGGGCAGCGGTTTTTTTGTGCCCGGATTTCCCCAATCCCGGGGCTGATTCCCCAGCATTGATGAAGCCACTGCTCGGCCGAATCCCTGCGCTTATTGATTCAAAATGTTTCCAGAAGAGTGGCCAATTAATTGCACTGCCCGATTTACCGGTGCTAACCAGAACTGCCTGCTCAAAGAAGCAAGACGCCCGGCACTTAACAACAACAGTCAGGGTGAAGCCTATGAACATCAGTCGACTCGCTCGTTTGACCTTCTGGTTACCCATCGCGCTGTCAGTCCACAGCGCATGGGCCGCCGACCCCGCCGAAGTCGATCCCCCGGTGCCGGAAGTCCCTTCGCTGCAATCGTTGCGCGGGATGGTGCCCCCTGATCCGTCCGGAACCGAAGGTGGGCGCAAGGTCGACCTGATGACCGACTACGTGCTCAATCGCCAGGCTGCGATCCTGTTGGGCAAGGCGCTGTTCTGGGACATGGAGATCGGCAGCGATGGGTCCACGGCCTGCGCGTCCTGCCATTACCACGCCGGCGTCGACCACCGCATCACCAACCAGCTCAACCCCGGCCAGGCGCACACCAACGCCAACGTCGCGTCGATCTTCAACAAGCCGTTTGTGGCGTCGGACATTCCCGGTGACGTGGCGTCCTACGCGACATTGTCCGGTGGCAAGGGTGGCCCGAACTACACGCTGAAGAAAACCGACTTCCCGACCCACGTGCTGAGCAATCCGCTGGAGCGCAACTCGCCCATCGTGTACTCGACGGACGACGTGGTCGGCTCGCAAGGCGTGTTTGACGCCAACTTCGTCAAACCCAACCAGCCGCGTTTCGACAAATGCACCCAGCAGCCGGACGGACTGTTTCAGGTAGGCGGCATCAACGTACGTCGCAGTACTGGACGCAACGCGCCGTCGGTGATCAATGCCGCGTTCAACGTGCGCAACTTCTGGGACGGTCGGGCCAACAACGTGTTCAACGGCTTCTCGCCGTTCGGTAATCGCGATCCGGATGCCGGGATCTACGTGACCAGCGAACGCAGCACGGTCGCGACCAAAGTGCGGCTGGCGCTCAACGATGCGTCTGCCGCCTCGCAAGCCGTCGGCCCGCCCGGCAGTCCGGTGGAAATGTCCTGCGGTGGCCGCACTTTTGCCGACATCGGTCGCAGGATGCTCGACACGCTGATGCTCAAGCAGCAGCGGATCTCATCCACCGACTCGGTGCTGGCTCCAGTGTCCGGCGCACGGCGTCCGACCTATCGCGAGCTGATCAAGAGCGCCTTCCAGCCCCGGCTGTGGAACGCCACGCAAAACGTTCTGGTGGGCGGTGCGCCGTACACCCAGATGGAGGCCAATTTCCCGCTGTTCTTCGGCCTGGCGATCCAGATGTATGAGGCCACGCTGGTGTCCGATCAGGCGCCGATCGATGCCTATCTGCAAGGCGATCACACGGCGATGAACGCGCAACAGGTCGAGGGCATGAACCTGTTTCTCGGCAAGGGCAAATGCGTCAATTGCCACGGCGGACCGGAGCTGACCAACGCCGCCAGCCGCTTGCTGATGCATCCGCGCGAACGCATCGAGCGCATGGTGATGGCCGACAACCTGACCACCCTTTACGACAACGGTTTCTACAACACCGGTGTGCGGCCGACCTCGGAAGACCTGGCCCTTGGCGGCGCGGATGCGTGGGGCAATCCATGGTCGTTCACCCGTCAGTACAACAGCGTGTTGCAGGGCGGCCGTTCGGTGGATCCGCTGGACGTCGATGTCTGCACATTCGAGGCGCCGTTGAGCGCGGCGATTCCGTGCGATGCGACGCTCAAGCCGAACGTCGGTTTCCGCGACTCGGTCGACGGCGCGTTCAAGACCCCGACCCTGCGCAACATCGCCCTGACCGGCCCGTACTTCCACAACGGCAGCCGCTCGACGCTCAAGCAGGTGATGGAGTTCTACAACCGTGGCGGTGACCGGCGCGGCGAGGACGCCAACAACACCAGCGGCTTCGAGCATCCGGCGGTGAATCAGCACAACACCTCCAATCTCGACCCGGACATGACGGCGCTGAACCTGACGCCCGATGAAATCGACGCTCTGGTGAAATTCATGGAGGTCGGCCTGACCGATCCGCGCGTGGCGTGGGAGCGCGCACCGTTCGATCATCCGTCGCTGGTGATTCCGCAGGGCCACATCGGCGATGAAAACGCCGTGACCCAGCGTCCGGCCAGTCCGAAAGTCACGACCCGTCAGGCGATGGACGCATCGCTCAATCTCAAGCCTTACGGTGCTGAAGGCCGGCCGGCGGCAGAGGGGCCATTGCAGCCGTTCTACAACGATCTCTGAGCAGAAAAACACACCATGGCCATCAAGAGTGATGGCCATGGTGGCCGTCTAGCAGCCATTGCGCAAAAAACCTTACTAAATCCCTCAGTAACTTCAGATTTCGGCCGTTAAAGAGGCTGCCTGTGATCTGGATCACATTGTGTGTACTTAACTGGCCACATTGCAGGCACAATGCCATCTCTTTGCCAAGACGGTCGGAGCTTTACCCTTGCCGCGTTCTTCCGCTGTACGTTTCAGTCATTTCATTCCTTCACTGCTGTTGTTGCTTGCGGGGTTGGCGGCTGCGTACGTCAAAGACCTCAACGTGTTCTTCACCTCGCTCTTCAACGTATTGCCAACCTTGGTGCTGCTGTTGGGCGGTTCGTACTGTGCGGTTTACCGACGCCAGCGCGAGCTGTTTCTGATGGTCACGGTGTACATCGCCTACTTCCTGCTCGACACCCAGACGGACTATTACCGTGACAACGGCAAGGTGCGCGAAGACGCGGCAGTCGTCTTCCATCTGGTCTGTCTGCTATTGCCGCTGTTGTTCGGACTATTCGCCGCGTGGCAGGAACGCACGCACCTGTTTCAGGACATGGTCGCGCGCTTCGCCGTGCTGCTGGCGTTTGGCAGCGTGGCGCTGGGACTTGAGCAAAGTTATCCGCAGGCCTTGCTGATGTGGCTTTCCGAGATCCGCTGGCCGGCGCTGCACGGCGCGTGGATGAGCCTGATTCAGTTGTCGTATCCGGTGTTCATCTCGGCGTTTCTGCTGCTGGCCTGGCAATACTGGCGCAACCCGCGGCCGCTGCACGCGGCGCAACTGGTGGGGTTGCTCGGGGTGTTCTGGATGCTGCCGAAAACCTTCATCCTGCCGTTCACCCTGAACATCATGTGCAGCCAGGTGATGCTGATGATTGCGGCGGCGGTGGCGCACGAGGCTTATCAAATGGCATTCCGCGACGAGCTCACCGGCCTGCCCGGCCGCCGCGCACTCAACGAGCGCATGCAGCGTCTGGGGCGCAACTATGTGCTGGCAATGAGCGACGTCGATCACTTCAAGAAATTCAACGACACCCACGGCCACGACGTGGGTGACCAGGTTCTGCGACTGGTCGCCAGCAAGCTGTCGAAAATCAGCGGCGGCGGTAGGGCGTATCGCTATGGCGGTGAGGAATTCGCCCTGGTGTTTGCAGGCAAGACCCTTGAAGAGTGCATGCCGCACCTGGAAGTCATTCGCGAGTCGATTGCCTCCTACAACATCCAGCTGCGCAATCAGGAAAGCCGCCCGCAGGATGATCAGCAGGGCCGCCAGCGTCGCTCGGGTTCGGGCGCGTCCAGTGTGTCGGTCACGGTCAGCATCGGCGTGGCCGAACGCCTGGAACAGCGCACCCCGGAAGAAGTGTTGAAATCCGCCGACCAGGCGCTCTACAGCGCCAAGGGCGCAGGGCGAAACTGCGTGATGGCGTTCGGGCAGAACCGCCGTGGCGCGGTGCGCATGGACAGCGCCGCAGGTTGAGTGATGACGGCGCATTCAGCGTCTGGACAGTGATTGTGGGGCAGGGTGGCCGGCAGTAGGTTGAAGCAATCTGCTGAAGGAGAAGCCACCATGCCCGAGTACAAAGCTCCCTTGCGCGACATGCGCTTTCTGATCGACCACGTCTTTGATTTCCACACTCAGTACGCGGCCCTCGGCGCCCACGACGCCAGCCCGGACATGATCAACGCGATCCTCGACGAGGGCGCGAAGTTCTGTGAGAACGTTCTGGCACCGCTCAATCGCAGTGGCGACGAAGAGGGCTGCCATTTCGACAACGGCGTGGTAACAACGCCTACAGGCTTCAAGCAAGCCTTCGCACAATACGTGGAAGGCGGCTGGCACGGTCTGGCGGCAGATCCGACCTACGGCGGCCAGGGCCTGCCAAGCTCGCTGGGGCTGGTGATCAGCGAAATGGTTGCCTCCAGCAACACCTCCTGGGGCATGTACCCGGGCCTGACCCACGGCGCCATGTCGGCGATCCACGCCCACGGCACCGAGGAACAGAAAAACACCTATCTGCGCAAACTCACCGCCGGCCAGTGGACCGGCACCATGTGCCTGACCGAAGCCCATTGCGGCACCGATCTGGGCATCATCAAGACCCGCGCCGTGCCTCAGGCCGACGGCAGTTATGCAGTGACCGGCAGCAAGATTTTCATCTCCGCCGGCGAGCACGACATGAGTGACAACATCATTCATCTGGTGCTGGCCAAGCTGCCGGACGCACCGGCCGGGACCAAAGGCATTTCGCTGTTCATCGTGCCGAAATTCCTTCCGGACGCAGCCGGTGAGGCGGGTGAGCGCAACGGCGTTTCCTGCGGCTCGATCGAGCACAAGATGGGCATCAAAGCCTCGGCCACCTGCGTGTTGAACTTCGACGACGCCAAAGGCTTCCTGATCGGCGAGCCGAACAAGGGCCTGAACTGCATGTTCACCATGATGAACCATGCGCGCCTCGGCACGGGAATGCAGGGCCTGTGTCTGGGCGAAGCGAGTTTTCAGGGCGCAATCAAATACGCCAACGATCGCTTGCAGATGCGTGCCCTGACCGGCGCCAAAGCTCCGGACAAACCGGCCGACCCGATCATCGTCCACCCGGACGTGCGACGCATGCTGCTGACTATGAAAGCCTTCAACGAAGGCAACCGCGCGCTGACCTATTTCACCGCTCAGATGCTCGATGTCGCGCACCTGAGCGCGGACGCCGAGGCGCGTCAGCAGGCCGAAGACCTGTTGGCGTTCCTGACCCCGATCTGCAAAGCGTTCATGACCGACACCGGCCTTGAGGTGACCAACCACGGCATGCAGGTGTTCGGCGGCCACGGATTTATCCGCGAGTGGGGCATGGAGCAACTGGTTCGCGATTGCCGGATCGCGCCGATCTACGAGGGCACCAACGGCATTCAGGCGCTGGATCTGCTCGGACGCAAAGTGCTGGGCAGTCAGGGCAAGCTGCTGCGCAACTTCACCAAAATCGTCCACAAGTTTTGCGCCGCCAACGCTGGGCATGCGCAACTTGGCGAGTTTGTCGCGCAACTCGATGGCCTCAACCAGCAGTGGGGCGAGCTGACCATGAAGGTCGGCATGGCCGCGATGAAGAACCCGGATGAAGTGGGCGCCGCGTCGGTGGATTACCTGATGTACAGCGGTTACATCGTTCTCGGCTATCTGTGGCTGCGCATGGCGCTGGTTGCTCAGGCGCAGCTGGAGTCGGGCGAGGGTGATGGCGATTTCTGCCAGGGCAAACTGGCGACGTGCGAGTTTTACTTCAAGCGTCTGTTGCCGCGCACCGCGGCGCATCGCTCGGCGATCGAGGCGGGCAGCGATTGCCTGATGAAGCTGCCGGCCCAGTTGTTTGCGCTGTAACGCGCGCCTGTTAAACAAAAGAGCCCGCTGATTGCGGGCTTCTTTATGCTGGATGGCTGGTGACTAAAAATAACAAAACAGTCACTGCCTGACCCTATGTGTCGCAAAAGTTGTTGGGTTACACTCCAGCTCAACGAAAACACCCTTCCACGAATCACCTGTTTAGATCTTTGCGAGGTTTGCCATGGCTGACTACAAAGCGCCGCTGCGCGATATGCGCTTCGTCCTCAATGAAGTGTTCGAAGTCGCCAAACTCTGGGCCGAACTGCCGGCGCTGGCTGAGACCGTGGACGCGGAAACCGTCGAAGCCATTCTCGAAGAAGCCGGCAAAGTCACCAGCAAAAGCATCGCGCCCCTGAGCCGTGCCGCCGATGAAGAAGGCTGCCACTGGGCCGACGGTGCCGTCACCACGCCGGCTGGTTTCCCACAGGCCTATCAGACTTACGCCGAAGGCGGCTGGGTCGGTGTTGGCGGTGATCCGGCTTACGGCGGCATGGGCATGCCAAAAGCCGTATCGGCCCAGGTCGAAGAAATGGTCAACTCCGCCAGCCTGGCCTTCGGTCTGTATCCGATGCTGACCGCCGGCGCCTGCCTGTCGATCAACGCTCACGCCAGCGAAGAACTGAAAGCCGCTTACCTGCCGAACATGTACGCCGGTGTCTGGGCCGGTTCCATGTGCCTGACCGAGCCGCACGCCGGCACCGACCTGGGCATCATTCGCACCAAGGCCGAGCCTCAGGCCGACGGTTCCTACAAGGTCAGCGGCACCAAGATCTTCATCACCGGTGGTGAGCATGACCTGACCGAAAACATCATTCACCTGGTGCTGGCCAAGCTGCCTGACGCACCGGCTGGGCCGAAGGGCATTTCGCTGTTCCTGGTGCCGAAGTTCATGGTCAATGCCGATGGCAGCCTGGGCGCACGCAACCCTGCGAATTGCGGTTCGATCGAACACAAGATGGGCATCCAGGCCTCGGCCACCTGTGTGATGAACTTCGACGAAGCGGTGGGTTATCTGGTCGGCGAGCCGAACAAGGGCCTGGCCGCGATGTTCACCATGATGAACTACGAGCGTCTGGGCGTCGGTATCCAGGGCCTGGCCACCGGCGAGCGCTCGTACCAGAACGCCATCGAATACGCCCGCGACCGCCTGCAGAGCCGTTCGCCGACCGGCGCGCAGAACAAAGACAAGGTGGCCGACCCGATCATCGTCCACCCGGACGTACGTCGCATGCTGCTGACCATGAAAGCCTCGAACGAAGGCGGCCGTGCGTTCTCCACCTACGTGGCGATGCAACTCGACACCGCCAAGTTCAGCGAAGACGCCGCGACCCGCAAGCGTGCGGAAGATCTGGTTGCCTTGCTGACACCAGTGGCCAAGGCGTTCCTGACCGATCTGGGTCTGGAAACCACTGTCCACGGTCAGCAGATCTTCGGCGGCCACGGCTACATCCGCGAGTGGGGCCAGGAGCAACTAGTGCGGGATGTGCGCATCACCCAGATCTACGAAGGCACCAACGGCATTCAGGCGCTGGACCTGGTGGGTCGCAAGATCGTCGGCAGCGGCGGCGCGTTCTACAAACTGTTCGCCGACGAGATCCGCCATTTCACCGCGACCGCCAGTGCCGATCTGGGCGAGTTCACCAAGCCGCTGAATGATGCTGTCGACACCCTCGACGAGCTGACCTCGTGGCTGCTGGACCGGGCGAAAACCAACCCGAACGAAATCGGCGCAGCGTCGGTCGAGTACCTGCAAGTGTTTGGCTACACCGCTTACGCCTACATGTGGGCCCTGATGGCCAAGGCATCGCTGGGCAAAGAAGCGCAGGACGATTTCTACGCGAGCAAACTCGGCACGGCGCGGTTCTATTTCGCCCGTCTGCTGCCGCGGATTCACTCGCTGAGCGCGTCGGTCAAGGCTGGCAGCGAGTCGCTGTTCCTGCTGGACGCTGCGCAGTTCTGATGATGTAACGTCATGTAAGCGATCTCTTACATGACGTGCTGCTGTTCTCCCATAGGCGTAGATTGGATCCAGAGCTAATCTACTTTCCATGGACGTCGCGCAGGAAGCGCAAAGCAACAACACGGACACGTAGGATTCTGCCAGGGTGGCGGAGTGAAATGGATGTCAGGGAAACAGTCTGCAAAGCCCCGCTTCGGCGGGGTTTTCTTATGCCCGCAGAAAAGTTTTCAGCTCAGCGCGTCCAGCGGTGGTGCACCTTTCAGCGGTTTGTCCTCACGCTGCATCACCTCTTCCAGCAACGTTCGCAGCAAGGCCAATGGCGCCTGCTGGCGCTGCACATCGCGACACACCAGCCCGACCTTCAACGGTACACGCGGCTCACTCAACGGTTTCCACAACAGATCCTGATCGTCGTACTCCTTTTGCGAACGACCGGGTAGCACCGTCGCCAGACGCGTATGCGGCAGGCTGTCTAGAATCCCGACCATATTGTTCAATTCGGCCTGCACTTGCGGGCGTCGTCCGAGGCTGGCCAATTGCGCCTGCCAGATCTGACGGATCTGAAATTCTTCGCCCAATAGCAACATCGGCAATTCGGCCGCCTGACTCATCGAGACTTTCTTGAATTCCCGCAGCGGATGATCCGCCGGGATGACCAGCGTCAGTTCATCTTCGTACAGCATTACGCCGTGCAGCCCCGGCTGACGTGGCGGCAAATAGCTGATGCCGATATCCAGCGAGCCGTTGAGCAGTCGCCGCTCGATCTCAAGCCCCGTCAGTTCATAAATTTGCACTACCAGATGCGGCTGGGCCTTGCGCACCCGCTCAAGCATCTGCGGCACCAGGCTGGTGTGCACGGTTTGCAGTACACCAATCGCCAATGTGCGCAGTGCCTGACCCTTGAAGTTGCCCAGCGCCTCGCGCGCCCGCTGCATGCCGTCGAGCAGCGGCAGGGCGTGGTTGTACAAGGTGTGGGCGGCGAGGGTCGGCAACAGGCGTTTGCTGCTGCGTTCGAACAGGGTGACGTCGAGGTTCTGTTCCAGCTGGCGGATCTGCTGGGACAGCGCGGGTTGAGAGATCGACAGGCGCTCGGCGGCGCGTCCGACATGACCTTCTTCGTAGACCGCGACGAAATAACGCAGTTGTTTGAAATCCATAAGTAATACTTATCGAAAATGCTGGGAAATCGAAATGGCTCGACGCCGTGAACCGGCCTAGTCTAACCGCATTCACAAGGCTTACAGGGCCGGAAAGCGCCATGACCAGCGTTTGTTATGAAAGTGTTTGCATAGGCAGTTCAAAAAACCTCGATCGAGGTTTTTTTCAATGAATCTGTTCAGTTTGCGGCGCCAGACGCCGAGCCTCGATGACCTGGTTTTTGAAACCCAGGAATCGAACGTCGCTGATGGCCTGAATGCCGAACGTCTGATGCCCAGCGTCGAGCGCCCGCAGCAGGTATTCGTTCGCGGCCAGGGCTCCTGGCTATGGGACAGCAATGACCGCGCCTACCTGGACTTTTCCCAGGCCGGCGGCGCCAACAGCCTTGGCCACAGCCCTTCGGCGCTGGTCAAGGCCATCGCCAGCCAGGCCCAGGCCCTGATCAATCCCGGCTTCAATCTGCACAACCGCGGCATGCTCAGCCTCGCCGAGCGCCTGTGTTCCAGCACTGCCAGCGATCAGGCGTACCTGCTCAACAGCGGCAGTGAGGCCTGTGAAGCAGCGATCAAACTGGCGCGCAAATGGGGTCAACTGCATCGCGGTGGCGCTTCGCGGATCATTGTCGCCAGACAAGGCTGTCACGGACGTAGTCTGGCGACGATTTCGGCGTCGGACAGTTGCAACCTGCACAACCGCTTCGCGCCGCTGCTGCCGGGTTTCGATCTGGTGCCGTTCAATGACCTGCCGGCATTGCATGCAGCGGTCGACGCACAAACCGTGGCGATCATGCTCGAACCGATCCAGAGCGATGCCGGAGTAATCCCGGCGACCGAGCATTACCTCAAGGGTGTCGAACGTCTGTGCCGGGAGCTGGGGATTCTGCTGATTCTCGACGAAGTTCAAACCGGCATCGGCCGCTGCGGCACCTTGCTCGCCGAACAGTCCTACGGAGTGCGCGCCGATATCGTCGTGCTCGGCAAAGGCCTCGGCGGCGGTGTTCCACTGGCGGCGCTGCTGGCGCGAGGCAAGGCCTGCTGTTTCGAACCTGGGGAATTGGGCGGTACGCATCATGGCAACGCACTGATGACCGCCGCTGGCCTGGTGGTGCTCGACAGCGTGCAGGACCGCGCCTTCCTCGAACAGATCCGGGACAACGGCCAGCATCTGCGCGAAGGGCTCGCCCGTCTGGCCCATCGTTATGAGCATGGCGAGTTACGCGGGCAGGGGCTGTTCTGGGGACTGAGCCTGTCGGAAGACTCCGCCGAGGCCGTGGTAAAAGCCGCGCTTCACGAAGGTTTGCTGCTCAACGCCCCACAAGCCGACTGCCTGCGCTTCACCCCGGCGCTCAACGTCAGCCAGGCCAACATCGACGAAATGCTCCTGCGTCTGGCCCGCGCCTTCTCCCGGGTACGCACCGCGCAGCTGCAATGCCGCAAAGGAATTGCCGTCTGAGCTGAAGTTTCCCACCCGAATTCAAGAACCGTCTCGCGGTATAACGCACGCCCCACGCCTGATTCTTTTGGCGTGGGGCGTTTTTTTTGTGGCCGGGTAATGGCAATCAGATGGCGAGATTGCGGTTTGCACTGAACCCTGACAGACGGCACAGGTCGATTAGCTTGTATGGCTCAGGTGAGCCAACCCCCAATCAGGAGCTGCCCCATGGACTTTATCCGCATCATCATCGCCATTCTATTGCCGCCACTGGGTGTGTTTCTGCAGGTCGGGTTCGGCGGCGCGTTCTGGCTGAACATTCTGCTGACGTTGTGCGGTTACATCCCGGGGATCGTGCACGCGGTGTACATCATCGCCAAGCGCTGAGTCTCAGTCCGTCAAACCCATCACTCGCCGGTAGAACCGCCATTCCTGCTCCAGCGCATGGGCCTGGTTGGCGGCCCGGCGGAAGCCGTGGCGTTCGTCGGCGTAGTAATGCGCTGCGACCTCAATGCCGTTTTGCTCCAGAGCCGCGACCATGTCGCGGGTCTGTTGCGGCACGACGACGGCGTCCAGTTCACCCTGAAAGAAAATCACCGGTACGCGGATGTTGCCTGCGTGCAGCAACGGCGTGCGGGCGGCGTAGCGTTCGGCGTCCTTCTCTGGATCGCCGATCAGCCAGTCCAGGTAATCGCCTTCGAATTTGTGCGTAGCACGGGCCAGGGCCACCGGGTCGCTGACACCGTACAGACTGGCGCCAGCGCGGAATACCTGATGGAACGCCAGTGCGCACAGCGTCGTGTAACCGCCGGCGCTGCCGCCACGGACAAACGCACGGTCGCCATCGATCATGCCGCGTTCGGCCAGATAGGCCACCACTGCGCAAGCATCCTCTACATCCACCACTCCCCAACTCAGATGCAGGGCCTGTCGATACTCTCGGCCATAGCCGCTGCTGCCTCGGTAGTTGAGATCGGCGACGGCGAACCCGCGTTGTGTCCAGTACTGAATGCGCGGGTCGAGCATCGGGTAGCAGGCCGACGTCGGGCCACCGTGGATGAACACCACCAGCGGCGGTTTCGCATCGCCATTCGTGGCCGGGTAAAAGAATCCGTGTGCTTCACCCGAACCGCTGGGGTAGCGCAGGGTTTGCGGGCGGCTGATGCGCTCGGCGGGCAGCGGTGCGACACCGCCGGCCAGGACATTCACTTCACGCGATTTGCGATCAATGGCGATCACCGCTGAAGGGCTGATCGGTGAGGCGGCAATGCAGTAAATGAACTGATCATCGACAGCCAGATGACGGAAGCGGCTGTAGTCGCCGGTGAAGTCTTCGCCGTTGAGCGCCAGACGACCGAAACCGCCTTCGCTCCAGCTCGCCAAAAAACCTTCGTCGGTGGGCAGCCAGGTGCAGCCGCCAAGTTGCCATGGGGCTGGAGCGTGATCGGCTTCGGCGCTGGCTAACGGTTGCAAGCCGTTTGCCGACTCGACCCACGGTTGCCAATAACCAGCACGATCGGTCAGACAGCCCAGTCGGCCATTGGCATCGAAACGCGGTTGCTGGATCGACTCTTCAAGGGTTTCACCCGCCACACAGCGTGGGACGGAAATCCCGTTATCCGAGCGCTCGGCGAGCATCAGTCGTGTGGATGTCCACGGCTGATGCGGACGGCTCCACTCGATCCACGCCAGGCGCTGGCCGTCCGGACTGATGATCGGCGACGCGTAAAAATCCGCCCCTTCAACCAGCATTTGGCGGTCGCCATTCGCCAGATCGATAGCCACCAGACGATGGCGATCACCGTTCTCTTCAACGGCCAGCACCTGCCCGTCGGCGTAGTTCAGATCGCCATAACGACGCTCGCCAGACGTCAATGCCACGGGCTCGCCATCCAGCGTCTGGCGATACAACTGCTGATCCGCCTCGTTGACAAAAACCACCCCGTCAGGCGTCAGGCAAAACGCCCCACCCCCATATTCGTACACCCGACTGCGCACGCTGAAACCCGCAGGTGTCAGACATTTCGCCGTACCATCGCGCCAGTGCCAGATCCGGCAGGCGGCGTCTGTCGGGCGATATTCATTCCAGAACAAACCCTGGGCGCCGAGCTGCAATTCGGCGAAGTCCACGCCGGCGGCAACCGCGGCGGTGGCGCTGAAAGGCTCAGCCTTTGGCGATGAGGCGCGAGTTTCGTTCATTGCGAAAGGCCAGTTGTTCGATGGTCTGGGTGGCGTGCTCGGCTTCTTCGCGGGCCTTGAGAATCACGCCGTGATGTTCTGACTTGCTGCACACCGGGTCGGCATTGCTGGCATCGCCGGTGAGCATGAAGGCCTGGCAGCGGCAGCCGCCGAAGTCCTGCTCTTTCTCGTCGCAGGAGCGGCACGGCTCGGGCATCCAGTCATAACCGCGAAAGCGGTTGAAGCCGAACGAGTCGTACCAGATGTGCTGCATGCTGTGGTCGCGCACATTGGGAAATTGTACCGGCAGCTGTCGGGCGCCATGACAGGGCAGGGCGGTGCCGTCTGGTGTGACTGTCAGAAACAGACTGCCCCAGCCGTTCATGCAGGCTTTCGGGCGCTCTTCGTAATAGTCCGGCGTGACGAAAATCAGCTTGCACGGATGCCCTTCGGCTTCCAGCTTGGCGCGGTATTCGTTGGTGATGCGTTCGGCGCGGACCAGTTGTTCCTTGGTCGGCAACAGGCCGACACGATTGAGCTGCGCCCAGCCGTAGAACTGGCAGGTGGCGAGTTCGACGAAGTCGGCCTCCAGCGCGATGCACAGCTCGATGATGCGGTCGATCTTGTCGATGTTGTGCCGATGGGTGACGAAGTTCAGCACCATCGGATAGCCGTGGGCCTTTACGGCACGGGCCATTTCCAGTTTCTGCGCGAAGGCTTTTTTCGAGCCGGCGAGCAGGTTGTTCACTTGCTCGTCGCTGGCCTGGAAACTGATCTGGATGTGATCGAGGCCGGCCTTCTTGAAGTCGCTGATCTTCTGTTCGGTCAGGCCGATGCCGGAGGTGATCAGGTTGGTGTAGAAGCCCAACTGGCGCGCTTCGTGGATCAGCTCGGCAAGGTCCTGGCGTACCAGCGGTTCGCCACCTGAGAAGCCCAATTGCGCTGCGCCCATCTCCCGCGCTTCGCGGAACACCTTGATCCACTGCTCGGTGCTCAGTTCTTTGCCCTGCTCGGCGAAATCCAGCGGATTGGAGCAGTACGGGCATTGCAGCGGGCAACGGTAGGTCAGCTCGGCGAGCAGCCACAGCGGCAGGCCGATTTCCGGTTTGGCCGGGACTTGCACCGATGACTCAGGCAAGTTCGATCCAGTGTTGCGCACGGGCAACCTCCATGAATTGCTCGATGTCGTCACCGAGCTCGGGCACGCCGGGAAACTGTCTGTCGAGTTCGGCAATGATTGCCGCGACGTCCCGCTCACCGTCGATCAGGCCGCCGATCAGCGCGGCACTTTCATTGAGCTTGATCATGCCTTCCGGGTACAGCAGCACGTGGCCTTTCTGGGCCGGTTCGTACTGGAAACGGTAGCCGGAACGCCAGGTCGGGGTCTTGCTGCGGTCGAAACTCATAAGGCGATTCCTTTATGCCAGACCCGTTGATCGGTGACGCTGTGATACGGCGGGCGGTTCAGTTCGTAAGCCATGCTCATGGCATCGAGCATGCTCCAAAGAATGTCCAGTTTGAACTGGAGAATTTCCAGCATGCGCTCCTGACCTTCGCGGGTCCTGTAGTGCTCCAGCGTAATCGCCAGACCATGCTCGACATCGCGGCGGGCCTGACCGAGACGGGTGCGGAAATATTCGTAGCCGGCCGGGTCGATCCACGGGTAATGCTGCGGCCAGCTGTCGAGACGCGACTGGTGGATCTGCGGCGCGAACAGTTCGGTCAAAGAGCTGCTGGCAGCTTCCTGCCAACTGGCGCGGCGGGCGAAGTTGACGTAGGCATCGACGGCGAAACGCACGCCGGGCAGCACCAGTTCCTGGGAACGCAATTGATCCGGATCGAGACCGACGGCCTGGCCCAGACGCAGCCAGGCTTCGATGCCGCCGTCCTCACCGGGCGCGCCGTCGTGGTCGAGCAGGCGCTGAATCCATTCGCGGCGGATCTCGCGATCCGGGCAGTTGGCGAGGATCGCCGCGTCTTTCAGGGGAATGTTCACCTGATAGTAGAAACGGTTGGCGACCCAGCCCTGAATCTGCTCGCGGGTGGCCCGGCCTTCATACATCGCCACGTGATACGGGTGATGAATGTGGTAATAGGCGCCCTTGGCGCGCAGGGCCGCTTCGAATTCGGCGGGGGACAGCGGGGTGTCGGTCATTGCGGTTCTCCGGGCCATTCGTTACAGGACGATGCTCATGCCGTCATACGCCACTTCAACATTGCGCCGCACCAGCTCCGCGCGCTCCGGCGAGTCCTCATCGAGAATCGGGTTGGTGTTGTTGATGTGGATAAGCACCTTGCGCTGCTCGGGAAGCTGTTCCAGCACTTCGAGCATGCCGCCGGGGCCGTTCTGCGCCAGGTGGCCCATTTCGCGGCCGGTGCGGGTGCCGACGCCACGACGCTGCATTTCATCGTCATCCCACATCGTCCCGTCCACCAGCACGCAGTCGCTGCCGGCCATGATTTCCAGCAACGGCGCATCGACCTTGCCCAGGCCTGGCGCATAGAACAGTTTGCCGCCGGTGCTGAGGTCTTCGACAATCAGGCCGATGTTGTCGCCCGGATGCGGGTCGAAGCGGTGCGGCGAGTAGGGCGGTGCGGCGCTGCGCAACGGCAGCGGGGTGAAGCGCAGGTTCGGGCACGCGGCGACGGTGAAGCTCTGGTCGAGTTCGATGCGGTTCCAGTCCAGCCCGCCGTTCCAGTGCTTGAGCATGGTAAACAGCGGGAAACCGGTGCTCAGGTCTTCGTGGACCATGTCCGTGCACCAGACCTGATGCGGGCAGCCCTCGCGCAGGCTGAGCAGGCCGGTGGTGTGGTCGATCTGGCTGTCCATCAGAATGATCGCGCTGATGCCGGTGTCTCGCAGGGCGCGGCCCGGCTGCATCGGGGCGAAGCTCTGAAGCTGCGCGCGGATGTCTGGCGAGGCATTGCACAGCACCCAGTTCACGCCGTCATCGGAAATGGCGATGGACGATTGGGTACGGGCCTTGGCATTCAGGCTGCCGTCGCGAAAGCCTGCGCAGTTGACGCAGTTGCAGTTCCACTGCGGAAAACCGCCACCGGCGGCCGAACCCAGAATCTGGACGAACATGAACGCTCCATCATTTCAACGCTGAAAATAAAACGCCCCGGCGAGCCGAGGCGTTGCACTGCAATGTTCTGCTTGAGGCAGGACTCAGCGGCTGGCGAAGTACATGGTGACTTCGAAGCCGATGCGCAGGTCGGTGTAAGCAGGTTTGGTCCAGGCCATCGGGTGACTCCTTTTTCAGGTGGGTGGGATAGCGCTATCCATAGGTATAGTCCACGGCAGCGCAGGGATGTTCCAAATAGTTAGGTGGCTATGTTACTCAAAATTTCAGGGGGTTTGCCCGTGAATCTTTGAGAAAGCTCCTTGCAGCCCCGGTAATGATCAATTTGCCGCTTGCCACGGTGCGCCCGGCGAAGGGCTGTTGGCCAGGACGTGCCAGCCGCCTTCGGCGCGGATTAAACAGTGTGCGGCGGCCAGCAATGCCTCGCGGTCAAGCTGACTTATGGCATTGCTCAGTTGAATCAGGTAATCCGACGAGTGGCCGGCGAGTTTTGCCTGCCACAGAAGTTCGGCAGCCTCCTTGCCGGACAGGATGCCGGCATCCAGGTGTACGGCGAGGATCTGGCGCTGCTCGACGAGGAAGGCATCATCAATGTTTTCGACCAGCGCGGGGATGCCTTCGATGAACTGTTGAACGTGATCGAGCAGTTGCGCGGGAGTGGCGGTCGGCGATTGCACGCCGAACTGCCATCCACCTTGACCGTGTACCTGTCTGAAAGCACTGAACACCGCGTATCCCAGTTGCAATTCACCTCGTAGCCGCTGATAGAACGGCGTGTGGCACAGGTGCGCAAGGAAGCGCCACGCGGCTTCGCTGGGAATGTCCGGTCTGGCGGTCGGGCAGAACAGCAGTAATGCGTGTTCGCTGGAGGCGGTGTCGAACTGATCCCAGCGAAGTTGTGCGTGGAATGCCGGCAGGGTTGGTAATTCATTGGATGGCTTGCCGGGAATGCGGCTCAGGGCCAGTCCCATGGCCGATTGGGTATGGGCATCGAAACCCAGCGCCAGACCATCCCAACGGGAAGTTGTCCACAGCTGCTTGGCATCATCGGATTGCGCAACCACGGGCAGGCAACGCTCCGGCCATGCCTTGAGCAATTGACGGATCAGCATCGACGGCACTGGCGGCTCACCGCTTGGCGAGTCGGCATCGACCTGCGTCAGATATTTCAGCGCATGTTCCAGCACAACCGGCAGTGTGTCCTGCAGGCCGGTCAATTTCAGCAGCCACTGATTACCCGTAGTGCTGAAGGACAACTCCACCCCGGCCTGACGCGCGTCGTCAGACACCTCCCGCAGGCTGCGTTGCAGTTTCGCTTGCAGCTCGGCCGTGGCCGCCGCTTCCGTCTGCCAGCGCACATACACCGCGCCGTCGTCACCGTTATCCGGTAGCGCCTGGCTGAATTGCATCGGCGAGCGTTCGCGGCGGCTGCGCGAGCGATCCTGAGCGAATGTGCGCAGGCCTCGGTGGGCGCTGGTCTGGCCGCGGATCAGACCGGCGTTGGCCAGCGGCTCGGCTGTGCGCAGAAACGGGTTGGCCGCGGGCAGATGCCAGTGACTGCTGAAGTTATCCACAGTGCCGATTTTGCCGAGAATTACTTTGAGCGCCGTAACGGCCGCGTCGGACAGGCCGCTCTCGAGTTGTTCGCTGTCGAGTCGCGCCCGTTGCAGCGCGCCGCTGACCTGCTGCTGACGCTGAAACTGTGCCGAATATTCCTCCCGCAAAGTTGGCCAGTCCTGCTGGGCTGCGAAGAAGCTCAACCAGTCGAGAAACTGTGCGCGGATGGCGTCGAGTGGACCGGATGGCGTCGTGAATTGAAGGTGCAGCAAAGCTTGCTCGGCAAACTGATACAGGACACAGGCCTGCAAACCTTCCGCCAGACCCTGCTGCTGCAAATGGGCGAGCAAGCCACCGGGTTTGGCGCTGTTCAACCAGTGGCAGAGAAACGCCAGCGCTTCGGCTGACGACTCCGGTAACTCCTCCAACGCAAACAGCAGATTGCCGCGATGCTCGCCGGCCTGTTGATAACTCTCCTCAGCGTTGCCCATCAAGCGAACGGGGGCTGTCTGTGCAGTTTTATCCCCAGGCGTCAGCGTGGCGGCAAACTGTTCGGCCAGCGTGCGCAGCTCTTCAACACTCTGCGGCCCGACCAGGCTCAGGGTCATTTGCCCGGTGCGGTAGAACTGCTGGTGGAAGTCTTTCAATGCCTGTTGAAAGTCCGCTTGCTCCACCGGCAGGCTGTCGCGGTTTCCGGCGTGGAAACCGCGCAACGGATGTTCCGCTGACAACCCTTCGAACAGCGCTTCTTTCTGCTGAGCCGCAGCATCCTGCGTCCACGCGACAAACTCCGCCTGCAACACTTCCCGTTCCCGCAACTGATCGTCCGGATTCATACGCGGATGGGCGAGCATGTCTGACAGACGCTCCAGCCCAGCGCTGAACGACGCTGGCGGCAATTCAAAGAAGAAATCGGTGGTGCGCTCGCGGGTGCTGGCATTCACCTGGCCGCCGTGACCTTGCACGTAGGCCATCAGCCCTTGCTGTGCAGGAAATCGCTCGGTGCCAAGAAACAGCAGATGCTCAAGGAAGTGCGCCAGCCCCGGCCATGCCAACGGCACGTCATGACTGCCGGCCGCCACTCGCAACGCAGCGGCGCTGCGTTTCAGGCCGGGCACGTGACGCAGGGTCACGCGCAAGCCGTTGGCCAGGGTTTCGGTGTGGGGGCGGGGGTGAGTCGGCGCAGGCATGGGCACTTCCAGAACAGTGAAGTGCCAATGCTAGCGGATTAGCGCTTGTTGAGCGCGTCGTAAAGTTCGGGGCGGCGGTCGTTGAAGTAACGGTTGGCGCTACGGGAGTCGACCATCAACTGGTGATCCAGCTCACCGACGATCAGTGCTTCATCCAATCCTGCCTGGGCGATGCGGCTGCCATCCGGCGCGGCGATGCTGCTTTGCCCGCAGTAATGGATGTCGCCCTCGTGGCCGCAGTAGTTGGCGTACGCCACGTAGCACTGGTTTTCGAAAGCCCGGGAGCGCACGGAGACGTCGGCAATGAAATCGAAAGGAATCATGTTCGCTGTCGGCACCAGAATCAGTTCGGCACCTTCAAGGGCCAGGCGCCGGGCGTTTTCCGGGAACTCCAGGTCGTAGCAGATCAGGAAACCGAGCTTCCAGCCGTTGAGCTCAACGATGGGAAACTCGCCATCGCCGGCGCTGAACATCGAACGATCCAGATCGCCGAACAGATGCGTCTTGCGGTAATTGCACAGGCGCTCGCCGTTTGAGTCGATCAACTGCACGGCGTTGTAGATCTGTCCTTCGGCGGTGCGCTCAGGGTAACCGTAAAGAATCGCCAGACCGGCAGCCTTGGCGATCCGTCCTACTTGCTGCGCCCACTCACCGTTGTAGACCTCGGCCAATGTCGCGACTGCCTCCTTGCCGATGTTGTAGCCGGTCAAGAACATCTCCGGCACCACCAGCAGATCGGCGCCTTTGGCCTCCATCGCCAGTTGATGCAGGCGCTGAAGGTTGGCGGCGGGTTCCAGTGGCAGCGGTGGACATTGGTAAAGGGCTACGCGCATCGGGGATTCCTCTTACTCGGGCAGGGCGATCGGGCCGATGTCGTTGAATACATCGCCCGGGCCGGGGTTCTCTTTATGTGTGGACCCGCCGAAGTGCTTCATGATTCCCCACACCGCGTTGAGCGACGTTTGCACCGCGCCTTCAACCCAGGCCGGCGTCCACGACACGTCGTCACCGGCGATGAAAATCCCGCGCTGCTCCGGCGGCATGTCGTCTTGCATGAAGTGCGCGTACATGCGCTGGTTGTAGCGATAGTGACCGGGCAGGGCGCCCTTGAACGCGCCAAGGAAGTGCGGGTCGGCTTCCCAGGACACGGTGATCGGATCGCCGATGATCCGCGCGGCGATGTCGACCTTCGGGTAGATCTTCTTCAGCGCATCCAGCGCCAGTTTCACGCGTTTTTCCACCGGGTGCGGGAGCATCTTCAGCGCATCGCTCATCCACGAGTACGACAGGCAGATCACGCCCGGCTTGTCGTCGCCGTTATCGAACAGGTAGGTGCCACGGGTCAGGCGATCGGTGAGGGTCATGCTCATCAGGTCGCGGCCGGTTTCCGGGTCCTTGTCCTTCCAGAACGGGCGGTCGACCATCACGAAGGTCTTCGACGATTGCATGTAGCGCGTGCGGTCCAGCGCCATCCACATCTTTTGCGAGAACAGGCTTTCGTCGCATTCGATCTGGGTGGTCAACAGCCAGCTCTGGCAGGTGGTCAGTACGGCGGCGTATTCGCGAGTATCGCCGTTGTTGTCGGTGACTGCGAAACGTCCGTCAGGCGCGTGGGCGATTTTCTTTACCCCGGAGCGCGGGGCGCCGTGGTGCAGCGATTTCAGGCTGGTGCCTTGCGGCCAGTGTACGCAGCGTTCCGGCGCATGACGCCAGATGCCTTGCGGCACTTGTTCCACACCGCCGACCACCAGATGCTGGTGATCGTCGCAGTTGGTCATCACCACGCGGAAGATTTCCAGCATCGAGTTGGGGAAGTCCGAGTCCCAGCCGCCGGTACCGAAACCGACCTGACCGAACACTTCACGGTGATGGAACGACAGTTTGGCGAAGGCTTTCGATGTGGCAACGAAATCGTAGAACGTACGGTCGTCCCACAGCGGTACGAGGGTGTTCCACAGTTCCTTGAGGCGTGGCACGTCACGGTCGCGGATCGCCTGCTGGATATCGGCGAACTGTGAGCCGGCCTCCAGAGCATCGGCCCAAGCGTCAGCCACTTCCTGGAACAGCGCAGGAAGATCCTTCAGGCTCTGTGCGTAATGGGTTTTGCCTTCCAGGTCGATCACGGTGCTGCCGGAGGCCGGCGTCAGTGGGTTGGGGAAGGGCTTGGTCTCGAGGCCGAGTTTGTCGACATAGTGATAGAACGCGGTGGATGACACCGGGAAGCGCATGCCGCCGAGCTCGGCGACGATGCCGTCGGTACCGTTGAACGCTTGCGAACGCAGACGACCGCCAAGCTTCGAGGCCTCATAAACGACCGGTTTCAAGCCGAGCTTCATCAGCTCATAAGCCGCCACCAGACCCGCGATGCCGGCCCCGACGATGGCCACTTCGGCGCCGTGGTTGTGCTCGGGAATGCTGCCCAGACCGGCCGGGTGTTCGATCCAGTCGTCGAAGGCGAAAGGAAAGTCCGGGCCGAAAATGGTGACGGGTTTCTTACCGTCTGCAGGATGGCGATTGTTCTTGTTCATGGCTGACCTTGCTGGCGACCCGACGCTGGATGCGCGTCTGAGTATAGGAAAAGATGCCAGCCATTCTAGGGAGCGTAGAACACGTTAATAAGACGCAATGTGTCGTCGTTTTGAACATTAGTGCTGCAATATGACGAAAGTAGTGATCAAACTGGATGCCCGCGATCAATCTTGCTGCTGAGGATGATCGACGTTGTGGTCTTCTCCACGCCGTCTACGCTGCCGATCTGATCCAGAAGCTGATCGAGCTGCTCCGGTGAATCGGTTCGCAGCCAGGCTACGTAATCAAATTCACCACTCACCGCGCACAATTGCTGTACCTGGGCCATCGCGCTCAACCGGCGCAGCACCTCTTTGCCGGAGCGTGGCTGCACTTTGATCCCGACGTAAGCCTGCAATCCGCCGTCCACCACGCGCTGACCCAGACGCACACCATACCCGGTGATGACCTTGGCCTTTTCCAGTCGCGCCAATCGCGAAGTCACGGTGGTGCGGGCGATCCCCAATTGCCGCGCCAGCATCGCCACGCTTTCGCGGGCGTTGATTTGCAGGGCAGCGATCAACTGGCGGTCGATTTCATCGAGCACGGGTGGGCGGATGTCGGACAAGGGGCGTCTCCATGGGCGCGGATCTTTGGCTGCGCATGTTACAGGCTCGGCCGGCGGTAAGCTTGTGGGCGACACTCGCGCGGTTTTCCATAGGAACTGTCTTGATATCAGACGCTGGCAAATGCCTCGCGAAACCGTCGCATGTCGTCTTCCGTGCCAACGCTGACCCGAATCCAGGTCGGCCACTCTTTCCATACCCGGCCTACCTTTACCCGGCGATCGGCCAACGCCTGCACCACCTCCGTGGCAGGACGTTTCACGTCGACCATGAAGCAGTTGGCCTGCGACACCGTGCAGCGAAAACCACGAGCGGCCAGCCAGCTGATCGTCTCGTCACGCAGCTTCGTGTTGGTGTGCTTGCGTTGTGGCAGCAACTGCGTGTCCTCGAGACTGGCTATGCCGCCCAAAAGTGACGGAGCCGCCGGCACGTTATAGTTGCCGAACACCTCCAGTTGCTCCAGCAGGGTCGGGTTGGCTATCGCGATACCCAGGCGAGCGCCCGCCATGCCATAGATTTTCGAGAAGGTTCGCAGCACCATCAGTTCGGGATGGTCCTTGACCAACGGGATGCAGGTTGGCGCATTCGAGAAGTCGATATAGGCCTCGTCCACCAACAGAATCGTTCCCTTTGGCTTGTTCGCCAGCGCGAGCAGGATATCTGCGTGGGGCGTCACCGTACCGGTCGGATTATTCGGATTGCAGACGTAGATCAGTCCCGCCTGCGGGTCGGCCGCCAACATGCGTGGCAGATCATGGGCGTGATCAGGATTCAGCGCTATTTCGTGGACCGCGACCTGGCTGCCACGCGCCGCCTCGACAGGGTCTTCATAAGAGGGCGACGCGACGACCAGGCTGCCCCGTCGAGTGAAGGCGTGAACCGCATGCTGCAAGGCCATTTTGGAGCCGCAGAAGGTCTGAACATACTCCTCCGGTATGCCTTGTTGGCGGGCAAATAGAGCGTTGAGTCGGTACTGGATCTTGTAGGGATAACGCCCGCACAGTGCAATGCCTTCCTGCATCGCCTGTCGGGCGGTGAGTGCCGGTCCCCAGGGGCTCTCGTTGAAATTGATCAGTACCTCATCGCCGGGTACCGGTGCCGGTACATCCTGACGTTGCGCCTGTCCCCAGGATGACTGCGCGAGCAGGGGGAGTGCTGCGGCGATTCCCATGAGTGAGCGGCGAGTGACATCAACCATAAAAATTCCTTTTTCGAATCATCAGATGTGCCTCGGCTTTGGGTGCCAGGACAAAAGTGTAACGAAATGGTTAGTTGTCGATTTAAACAGGCACGAGGCAAGCCCTGTTCACGCTTTCGGAAGTCGCATGTTTTGAGGGAGATGGAACGACTGCCCCCGGGCCGGAATGGCAGAAACGAAAAAGCCGCGCGAATGCGCGGCTTTTTCATGTTTGGTGGGCCCACACGGACTCGAACCGTGGACCAAAGGATTATGAGTCCTCTGCTCTAACCAACTGAGCTATAGGCCCTCAGTAGGCCGCGGATTATAGCGACGGTTTCTCGGCTGTGCTATCCGAAAAATCTGATACGGCTATACGAAGAAACGTCGCGGCGAACTCTTCTGGTGGTAGCGGCAGGCTGACGATGTAGCCTTGGATCTGTTCGCAGCCTTCGGCGGCGAGGAACTGTTGTTGGGCCTGGGTTTCCACGCCTTCGGCAATTACTGTGAATTGCATGCTGCGGCCGAGAGCGATAATGGCGCGGACAATCGCCGCGTCGTGCGGGTCGTCAGGCAGGCCGCGGACGAACGACTGGTCGATCTTGAGAATGTCCAGCGGCAGGCGTTTGAGGTAACTCAACGAGGAATAACCGGTGCCGAAGTCATCGATGGCCAGTTGCACTCCGAGTTGTTTGAGCTGGTGCAGCACTGCCAGCGCCTCTTCAGCCTGGCTCATGATGAAGTTTTCGGTAATTTCCAGTTGCAGTAATTCCGGCTGCAGGCGGTTGTCTTTGAGCAGTTGCTCGATGCGTCCCAGCAGATTCGGTTGGCGCAGTTGTGCGCCGGCGAGGTTCACCGACAGCGGGCCGAGGGATTCATAGATCTGGCCCCACTCGAACATCTGCCGACAGGCGGTTTCCAGCACCCAGTCGCCGATTTGCAGAATCATGCCGTTCTCTTCTGCCAGCGGAATGAAATGCTCTGGTGGCACTTCGCCGAAGTTCGGGTGGCGCCAGCGGATCAGGGCTTCGGCGCCGACCAGATTGTGATCGTCGAGGCTGATTTTCGGCTGGTAATAAAGGTACAACTCCTCGCGCTCGATGGCCCGGCGAAGTTCGTGTTCCAGTGCTACGCGTTCGCTGGCCTGGGCGGTGAGGTCGCGGGTGTAGCTTTCGACCCGGTTGCGGCCCTTGGCCTTGGAGCGGTACATCGCCGCGTCTGCGTTCTTGATCAGGGTCGCGACATCGCAGCCGTCGCGCGGGTAAAGGCTGGTGCCGATGCTGGCGCTGATGAAGAACTCATGCTCGCCGGCCTGGAACGGCGCGCCAAAGCAGTTCAGAAGTTTGGTGGCGATGTTGTCGGCATCGCCGGGTTGCTGCAGGCCGGGCAGCAGAATGATGAATTCGTCGCCCCCCAGCCGCGCGACGGTGTCGATGTCTCGCAGTTGCTCCTTGAGGCGTACGGCGATGCCCTTGAGCAGCAAATCGCCGACCGGGTGACCGAGGCTGTCGTTGATGTGTTTGAAACGGTCGAGGTCGAGGAACAACACCGCGCCCTGGCCGCCGTTTTCCTGCTGACTGTTGAGTGCCATCAACAGGCGGCTTTCGAACAGAGTGCGGTTTGGCAGGCCTGTGAGCGGGTCGTGATGGGCCTGGTAGTCGAGTTTGGCCTGGGCGTGCTTCAGGCTGGAGATATCGGCGAACACCGCGACGAAGTGGGTGATGAACTTGTCGCGGTTGCGCACGGCGCTGATGGTCAGCCAGCTCGGATACAGCTCACCGTTCTTGCGCCGGTTGGAGATTTCGCCCTGCCAGTGACCTTCGTCGGTCAATTGATGCCACATCGCCGCGTAAAATGCGCTGTCGTGCAGGCCGGAGGCCAGCAGGCGCGGAGTGTGACCCAGTGCTTCGCTTTCGCTGTAGCCGGTGATTTCGGTGAAGGCGCGGTTCACGGCACTGATATGTTGCTGGGTGTCGGTGATCAGCACGCCTTCGGCGGTGCTCTCGAACACGGTTGCAGCCTGTTGCAGCTTTTCCTGCATCAGGTGGCGTTCGGTGATGTCCCGGGCGATGGTCAGCATGCAGTCTTCGTCGCCGATCGGCAGTGGACGGCTGGACACCTCGCAGAGCCGGATCTGGCCGTCGCTGCGGCGGATATGGCAGCTGAAGTCGCGAACGAACCCGTCGCGGTGCAGCAGATCGAGCATTTGCTTGCGTTCGTTGAGGTTGACCCAGATGCCCAGGTCCAGCGCCGAGCGATCCACCGACATCGCGCTGTTGAAGCCGGTGATGCGACTGAAACCTTCGTTGACCTCCAGCAGCAGGCCATCGCTCTGGCGCGACAGCAGCAGACCGTCCGGCGAGGCGTGGAAAGCCTTGGCGAACTTTTCTTCGGAGGTTTGCAGTTGCTGTTGGGTTTCCTTGAGCTGGGTGATGTCGCGCACCACCACGACCAGTGCCGGTGTGGTATCGAGCTCGAAGGGTTCTGCGGAAATCAGCCCGGTGAACACCTGACCATTGTTGCGGCGAAAGGGCATCTCCAGGTTGCGAATGCTGCCGGCCTGCAGTCGCTGAAGCAGGCCGGGACCAACACCGGGAATGCCCCAGATGTTGAGTTCGGTGGCGGTCTGGCCGATGACTTCTTCGGCCTTGAGCCCGATCTGCTCCTCAAAGGCTTCGTTGACCTCCAGCAGGCAGCCGTCGGAGAGCCGTGCAATGACCAGGATGTCCGGGCATTGCTGGAATACCGACGCGAACTTCTGTTCCGACAGGCGCAGCGCCTCTTCAGTGCGTTTGGTTTCACTGATGTCGATCATCAGGCCGCGCATTACCGGTTCATGGCCGTGTTCGATCAGGCTGACGATGTCGCGCACCCACAGGCAGCGGCCGTCAGCGGTGATCACCCGGTAATCGAGGCTGTGGTCGCGTCCAGCCAAGACTTCGTGATCGCAGAAGCTCTGGGCGCGGGTCAGATCCGCCGGGTGAATGATGTTGCGCCAGAAGCCCGGAATCAGCCAGTGAGACAGCGGATAACCGAGCAGATCTTCGGCGTGGGGCGAAACATAGCTGTAGGTGAAGTCACTGATCCGCGCTTCCCAGGCGATGGCCGAAAGACTCTCCACCAGTCCGCGATAGTGGTATTCGCTGCTGCGCAGTTCCTGTTCGAGGTCGATACGCCGGGCGATTTCCGAACTCAGGCGGCGGTTGATGCGGATCACCACCGCCAGTACGATGACCAGAAGCGAGAGCCCCGGTACACCGTAAACCAGCAGATCCGACCAGAATGTCCGGTGATCGAGGACGTTGCCCACCCAATGTTCCTGAATGCTGCTGATTTCCTCCGGGGACATATCGGCAAGCACCTTGTCCAGAATCCCCACCAGCATTTTGTTGTCCCGAGGGACGCCCATCGCCAGTTGGTAGCGATAAGGGGTTTCGCCGCTGACATACAATCCATCCAGTTTGAGCTGGCGCAGGCTCCAGACGCTGGAGGCCAGATCGCCGACCACGGCGTCCACTTCATCGGTGGCCAGGGCCTGCAGCGCAGAGCTGACGTTGGGCATCGCCACCAGGTTCAGGTCGGGATGATGGGTGCGCAGCAGTTCGTGGGGCGCGTAGTTTTCCACCACGGCGATTTTCAGGCCGTAAAGCTCCTCGAGCTTGCGCGGTTGTGGGCCGCCGACGTGGGCGAGGATGACGATCGGAAAGTCGAGATAAGGGCGGGTGAACGACAGGTAGCTCTGGCGTTCCGGGGTGGACATGATGCCCGGCAACAGGTCGATCTTGCCGTTTTTCGCCTGTTCGAGCACTACGGTCCAGCTCACCGGCTCAATGGGCGTGAGTTTGATCGCCAGGCGTTGGCGAATCACATCGATATAGTCCGCCGCCAGGCCCTGATAGCGATTCTGGTCGTCGCGGAACTCGAAGGGTGGCCACGATGCATCGACACCCAGGCGCAGGTCCGGGTGAGCCGCCAGCCAGCTACGTTCTTCATCGTTCAGAGTCAGCGCGTCAGCCGTTGCGGTCCAGATCATCAGTGGCAGCAAAAAAAGCACGGACGCCAGTCTGGGCATAACGGTCTCGTTATGGCTCGGGGGGAATGTTTCGAGTGTAGACGGGCTGTGCGCGGGGGAGGGCGGAGCTGAGTATTTAATCTGCCCTATAAACAAAACCCCCGGCCTGGGCCGGGGGTTCTGGTATCACTCGTCGAGGAAGGAGCGCAGATGCTCGCTTCGCGTCGGGTGGCGAAGCTTGCGCAGCGCCTTGGCTTCGATCTGACGGATCCGCTCGCGGGTCACGTCAAACTGTTTGCCGACTTCTTCGAGCGTATGGTCGGTGTTCATGTCGATACCGAAACGCATGCGCAGTACCTTGGCTTCACGGGCAGTAAGGCCGGACAGTACTTCGCGGGTCGCTTCTTTCAGGCTCTCAACAGTGGCGACATCGATTGGCGACTGCATGGTCGAGTCTTCGATGAAGTCGCCCAGATGGGAGTCTTCGTCATCACCGATCGGGGTTTCCATGGAGATCGGCTCTTTGGCGATCTTCAATACCTTGCGGATCTTGTCCTCAGGCATTTCCATGCGTTCACCCAGCTCTTCCGGGGTCGGTTCGCGACCCATTTCCTGCAGCATCTGGCGGGAAATGCGGTTGAGCTTGTTGATCGTCTCGATCATGTGCACCGGAATACGGATGGTGCGGGCCTGGTCGGCGATCGAGCGAGTGATCGCCTGACGGATCCACCAGGTGGCATAAGTCGAGAACTTGTAACCACGACGGTATTCGAACTTGTCCACCGCTTTCATCAGACCGATGTTGCCTTCCTGGATCAGATCGAGGAATTGCAGGCCGCGGTTGGTGTACTTCTTGGCGATGGAGATCACCAGACGCAAGTTCGCTTCAACCATTTCTTTCTTCGCGCGGCGGGCTTTTGCCTCACCGATCGACATGCGACGGTTGATGTCCTTGATCTCGGCGATGGTCAAACCGGTCTCGGTTTCCAGCGCGGTCAGCTTCTGCTGGCAACGGATGATGTCCGGTTGCACGCGAGCAATGGCTTCGGCGTACTTGCTCTTGCCTTTGGCCAGGGCGTCGGACCAGCTTTCGTCGACTTCGTTGCCCGGGAACTGGCGCAGGAAGTCGGCGCGAGGCATACGTGCATCACGTACGCAGAGTTGCATGATCGCGCGCTCTTGCTGACGCAGACGATCCAGGGCACTGCGAACACGCTCGACCAGGGCTTCGAATTGCTTCGGCACCAGTTTGATCGGCATGAACAGCTCGGCCAGGGCCAACAGTTCGGCAATTGCCGCCTTGTTGTGACGACCGTGCTTTTTCAGGGCCTTGCGGGTGATTTCCATCTGGTCGGCGACAGCACCGAAGCGCTGTGCGGCAATGACCGGATCCGGACCGCTTTCGGCTTCTTCTTCGTCATCGGAAGCTTCGGCGTCGTCATCGTCGTCTGATTCTTCGGCTTTCGCCGCTTTCGCGTCGATCGGCGGCGGCACTTCGGCGGCAGGCGGCGCAATGCCGTCGTCCGGGTCGATGTAACCGCTCAGAACGTCGGACAGGCGACCACCCTCGGTAGTGACGCGAGTGTACTCGGAGAGAATATGGTCAACCGTGCCAGGGAAGTGCGCGATGGCGCTCATCACTTCACGGATGCCTTCTTCGATGCGTTTGGCGATTTCGATTTCGCCTTCACGAGTCAGAAGCTCGACCGTACCCATTTCACGCATGTACATGCGCACCGGGTCGGTGGTGCGACCGATATCGGTCTCCACCGCCGCCAACGCAGCGGCTGCTTCTTCCGCAGCGGCCTCGTCGGTATCGGCGTCGGCCAGCATAAGGGCGTCCGCATCCGGAGCACTCTCGTGTACGGGGATCCCCATGTCGTTAATCATGCGGATGATGTCTTCCACCTGCTCCGGATCTGAAATATCCTCGGGCAGGTGGTCGTTGACCTCGGCGTAAGTCAGATACTTCTGCTCACGACCCAGTTTGATCAACTCAATAATACGAGACTGCTGTTGCGCTTTTCCGGACATAACACCCTATCCACTGAAGGTCTTGGCGGGCAAAAAACAAGCCGAGGATTATACCTGAGCTATGACCTCACGCGCCAGTTGAGGTCGGGTTTGATGCGGAAACATTGCGACTTAAAAGGTCGCGCAGTTGATTTTTCTCTTCGGCGCTCAGTTCGCTTTGACGCGCTTTCCTGAGCAGTTGTTCCAGATTTCGCTCGCGTTGGCGGGCTGACAAGCTAGTAATGGTGTCGAAAAACTGTTGTTCAAGGTTGTCTCCGTCAATCAGCCATTCCTTTTCCGCCAGCGCCTTTAGCAAGCGGCCCTGTTCGGTTCCGTGCCATCGCGCGATCAACTGAAATGAGTTTAGCTTGGGATTCTTCTGTACGGCTTCGAGCAGCGCCACCAGCAGTTGTGCGTTGGTCTGGGTCTCGTCCGCGAAGTGCCCGGCGTCCTCGACTTTCTCCGCCAGTTGCGGGTGATGCAGCAAGGTTCTCAGGGCGGCCAGGGTCGGTGGTTCGACGGCGGCCGGCACGCGTGGGGCACGGGGCTGGTCGCGATCGCCGCCACGCTTGCCATTCTTGTCCCACGGTTTCTTGTCCCATTTCTTGCCGCCGGCACCGGGTTTCTTCGGCGTCCATTCCTGCTGCGGCACATACATGTCCTGTGCCTGCGGCTGATGGTAGTCGCTGTAGTCCGGCATGGCGTCATAGTCGATGCCCGGGTCGTAGGCCGGCGGTGCTTCCTGCGGCGCGCTCTGGGCCAGCTGGCTGACGCTTTCACTGCTCAGGCCGGTGATCTCGCTCAGGCGCTGACGCATCAGGATGCGCAGGTTGGCGCCAGGGACCTTGTCGATCAGCGGTGCTGCGAGCGTGGCCATGTGGGCCTTGCCCTCCAGCGAGCGCGGGTCGGCTTCTTCGGTCAGTTGCTGGAAAAAGTAGTCCGCCAGCGGCTGTGCGTGCTGATTGATCCGGGCGCGGAAGGCGTCAGTGCCCTCGGCGCGAATCAACGTATCCGGGTCTTCGCCTTCCGGCAGAAACAGAAAGCGTGCACGGCGACCGTCCTGCAGGCAGGGCAGTGTGGCTTCCAGTGCGCGCCAGGCGGCATTGCGGCCAGCCTGGTCGCCGTCAAAGCAAAACAGTACGTTCGGCACGACGCGAAACAGGCGCTTGAGGTGTTCTTCGCTGGTGGCGGTGCCCAATGTCGCGACGGCATTGCGCAGGCCTTGCTGGGCCAGGGCGATGACGTCCATATAGCCCTCGACGACGATGATTTCGTCGAGGTTGCGATTGTTCTTGCGTGCTTCGTAGAGGCCGTAGAGTTCCTGGCCTTTATGGAACACGGGGGTTTCCGGCGAGTTCAGGTACTTTGGCTTGTCGTCGCCGAGCACTCGGCCGCCGAAAGCGATGATCCGCCCGCGGGTGTCGCGGATCGGGAACATCACGCGATCGCGAAAGCGGTCGTAGCGTTTGCCGGTTTCGGCGTTTTCGATCAGCAGGCCGGCATCGATCATGGCTTTCTGCTGCAAGGTGTCGCTGCTCAAGTGTTTGAACAGGTTGTCCCAACCCGGTGGGGCGAATCCGAGGCCGAAGTCCCGGGCGATTTCGCCGGTCAGGCCGCGCCCCTTGAGGTAATCCACTGCCGCCTTGCGTGCCGGATGGCTCTTGAGCGCCTGTCGATAAAAGTCGGCGGCGGCGGTGAGCAGTGGATAAAGTGGCGAGTCGGTCGGCTGGCGCGGTTTGTTCGTGCGACCGCCTTCTTCCCGTGGGACTTCCATGCCGGCGGCTTTGGCGAGGTCTTCGACGGCCTGGGGGAAGTCCAGGTTATCGTGATCCATCAGAAAACCGAGGGCGTTGCCGCCGGCGCCGCAGCCGAAACAGTAATAGAACTGTTTGTCGGGGCTGACGCTGAACGACGGGGTTTTCTCTTTATGGAACGGGCAGCAGGCGGTGTAGTTTTTGCCGGCCTTCTTCAATTGCACGCGCGAGCTGACCACGTCGACGATGTCGGTGCGGTTCAGAAGGTCGTCAATGAAGCTCTGGGGAATCAGCCCGGCCATGGCGTTCTCGTCTGCGCTGTAATGGATCCGATGCGAAAGGCGGCCAGACGCGGGTCAATGAGTGATGCGCGCACGTGGGGCGGCTCGACCGGTGTCGTTTGCGTAATCGCTGTCGGGAAGTGTATCTGCCGAAAATCCACTGACGTTAGTAATCATCAGTCTTCGACTATTCGAAAATGTTGCGCTGAATCCGCTGACGGCTGGTAATCGGCCTCGGATAGCTCATGAAGCGGGCACGCAAGCAGGTGCCTTGGGCTGATCGTCGTAAGAGGAATCAGTGGGTGTGCTCGTCAGTAGCCTTGAAAGGCTCGTCAGAAAAGACGTGCACCGCTGGCAAAAGAGCCAGGCCTGACGCGGTGAAGCGGGTTTGTCTCGGTCGCATCTGCGGCTTCGACGGTGAAGCATCAAGCGTTTTACGCAAATGCCATTAGCCCGGCTGAGGGCCGGGCTTGGCAGAAGCTTGCTACGATCGTCTGTGTATTAGTACAGACGAACGGCGCGGCGCTGTTCGCGCTGAACTTTCTTGGCGTGACGCTTAACAGCAGCAGCTGCCTTGCGCTTACGCTCAGAAGTTGGCTTCTCGTAAAATTCGCGGCTACGAACTTCAGCCAGTACACCGGCTTTTTCGCAGGAGCGCTTGAAACGACGCAGAGCTACGTCGAAGGGTTCGTTCTCTTTAACTTTGACGGCTGGCATCCAGAGCTACCTTCATTCATTACCGGGGTCAACATCCTCGCGGCAAAAGAGCACTTGAAGACGTCGGTTTTTAAGGGTTGCGGATGTTAACCCCTCATCGCTCGGAATGCAAAGCCTCTGATCGAAAACCGCTGGTCGGGGCATCACGCGGCGACTATTATGCGCGCCTTCGAATTCAGCCTAAACAAGGCGCAAACCCATGCTAGTACTGGGATTAGAAACTTCCTGCGACGAAACCGGCGTCGCTTTGTACGACAGTGAGCGCGGTCTGCTGGCCGACGCGCTGTTCAGCCAGATCGACCTGCACCGCGTCTATGGCGGCGTGGTGCCGGAGCTCGCCTCGCGCGATCACGTCAAGCGCATGCTGCCCCTGATTCGTCAGGTGTTGGCCGAGGCCGACTGCGTGCCGACCGAGATCGATGCCATCGCCTACACCGCGGGTCCTGGCCTGGTCGGGGCGCTGCTGGTGGGAGCTTCGTGCGCCCAGGCGCTGGCGTTTGCCTGGGGCATTCCGGCGCTCGGCGTGCATCACATGGAAGGCCATTTGCTGGCGCCGATGCTGGAGCCAAAACCGCCGGAATTCCCGTTCGTCGCTTTGTTGGTCTCCGGTGGTCATACGCAGCTGGTTCAGGTCGATGGCATCGGCCAATACAGCCTGCTCGGCGAGACGCTGGACGATGCCGCGGGCGAAGCGTTCGACAAGACCGCAAAAATGATGGGCCTGAATTATCCGGGCGGACCGGAAATCGCCAAGCTGGCAGAGAAGGGCGTCGCAGGACGTTTCACCTTCCCGCGTCCGATGTGTGATCGCCCGGGCCTGGATTTCAGCTTCAGCGGCCTGAAGACCTTCGCCCTCAACACCTGGCAGCAATGCGTCAGCGCCGGGGACGACAGCGAGCAAGCCCGTTGCGACATCGCGCTGGCGTTCCAGCAGGCCGTGGTGGAGACTTTGACCATCAAGTGCAAGCGTGCCCTCAAGCAGGCCGGCATGAAACGTCTGGTGATCGCCGGCGGCGTCAGTGCCAACAAGGCGTTGCGTGTTTCGCTGGAGAAAATGCTCGGCGACATGAAGGGCGATGTGTTTTATGCCCGTCCCGAGTTTTGCACCGATAACGGCGCGATGATCGCGTTTGCCGGCTGCCAGCGTTTGCAGGCTGGTCAGCAAGAGAGTCTGGCGATCAGCGTGCAGGCGCGCTGGCCGATGGAGCAGTTGTCGGCGCTGTGATGAGCGGCGCTCACGTGCGGTATTTAAAAATGCCGTTCGCGCCCGGCGAACAGGTCGCGTAGATTGCCCCGGTGGCGCCAGACGATCAGCAGTGTCAGCGTGCTCATCGGCAACAGCGCCGCCGGTTCCTGCCAGGCCAGTAACGGCAGGGTCAGCGGAGTGGCGATCAACGCCGCCAGCGAGCTGGTGCGGGTCAGGTAGAACGTCAGCAGCCAGGCGCACACGGCCAGCAACGCGGCAGGTGGATACAGTCCCAGCAGCATGCCGGCCGCCGTGGCAACGCCCTTGCCACCGCGAAAGCGGAAGTACAACGGGAACAGGTGACCGATCACGGCGCAGACGCCGATCCACGCCTGATCCTGCAGCGAAAGGCCTACAGCCGAAGCGATCAGCACCGGCAGCAGGCCTTTGCACAGATCACCCAGCAGGGTCAGGATCGCGAGTTTGCGTCCGGCCAGGCGCAGCATGTTGGTGGCGCCGGCATTACCCGAGCCACTCATTCGCGGATCCGGATTTCCGGTCAGGCGGCTGAGCAAAATGGCGAAGGACAGAGAGCCGAGCAGGTAGGCGAGGATCGCCAGTAACCAAAACATGCTAACTATTCCGGGCGAGGACGCCCTGATTCTAACGGCGCATTGCGCCCTTGTCGTGCAGCGGAGAGAAGTGCTTGGACAGAGTGTTTATCGAGGGCCTGGAAGTCGACACCGTGATCGGTGCCTACGACTGGGAGCGCGGCATCCGACAGTGCCTGCGTCTTGATCTGAGCTTCGCCTGGGACAATCGGCCGGCCGCCGCCGGTGACGACCTGACCCTGGCGCTCGATTACGCCAGTGTGTCCACGCGGATCCAGGCCTTTGCCGAGCAATCCCAGTATCAACTGGTCGAGACTTTCGCCGAACGTCTGGTTGAAGCGCTGATGAGTGAATTCAAGATCACCTGGGTGCGCCTGAAGCTGACCAAGCCAGGTGCCGTACCGGCCGCCAAGGGTGGCGTGGGTGTGGAGATCGAGCGCGGATGTCGCTGACCCAGGTCTATCTCGGGCTCGGTAGCAATATCGAGCGCGAAACCCATTTGCAGGCCGGTCTGGATGCCTTGTCCACGTTTCTGGTGGATATCCGCTGTTCGCCTGTGTTCGAAAGCCAGCCGGTGGGGATCAAGAGCGGGCCGTTCTTCAACTTCGTGGTGTCGGCTTTTACGGATCTGCCGTTGATCGAGCTGGATCGCCGCTTGAAGTTCATTGAAGCGGACAACGGTCGTTATGCGCCGGATCGCAAGGGCTTGCCGCTGGATATCGACGTGCTGCTGTACGGCGATCTGGCGGGCAACTTCGATGGACTGGTCCTGCCTCGGGCGGAAATCCTGAAAAATGCCTTTGTGCTGTGGCCGCTGTCTTTGATTGCGCCGGATCGGGTGCATCCTGGTGTGGGAAAAAGCTTTGCGACATTGTGGGCTGAGGCGCAGATCGATCAGGTGCTTGCACCGGTCGGATTTGAGTGGCGCGGTACTCAGCTCACGCCTTCGGGCATGCGTTGAACTGCCTGATCCGTCCTCGCAAGGGCGGATCACCTGATTTCAGAACGCTGCCGACTCCTTGTAAGCCTTTAGCGCCTTTAGCCGTTCGCGCTTGAGTGCCTCGCCCAGTTCCGGGCCCTTGAATCCCTTCTCCAGCAACGGCTGTACCGCCACGCTGCGCGCCACATTAGCCGCACCGCGCAGGTAATCGGCCTGTGGATAACTGCGCTGCTCAAGCCCTTTGCGGCCTCGGGCGTCCATCTCGCACGCGGCGATAAATTCTTCGAAACGCTGTGGTCGACGGTAAATGTCAAAGCTTTGCAGCAACTCAAGCAAAGTCGACGCTTTCAACTCCAGGGCGCGATGCCCGTGGGTGTGATATTGGCCGACCAGCAAGGCCAACTCCTGACAGTCCTTCGGTGCCTTGAAGCGTTCGTTGACCGCTTTGATCAATGTCAGGCCTTTGTGCTCATGGGCGATATGTCGTGGCCATTCCGCCTCTGGCGTCAGGCCTTTGCCGAGGTCGTGCAGCAGGCAGGCCCAGCGCACGGTCAGCGGTTGCTTGTGCAGGGCCGATTGCTCGAGCACGCTCAGGGTGTGAATGCCGCTGTCGATTTCCGGGTGATGGGCTTCCGGTTGCGGCACGCCGAACAAGGCATCGACCTCTGGCATCAGCACCTTCAAGGCGCCGCAATCGCGCAGCACCTGAATGAAAACCTGGGGCTGATCTTCCATCAGTGCGCGGGAAATCTCTTTCCAGCTGCGTTCGGCGGTAAGGGCTTCCAGTTCGCCCGATTCGCTGAGCTGACGCATCAGCTCCAGGGTCTCGGGCGCCACCTTGAAACCGAGCTCCGCGTAGCGGGCAGCAAAGCGCGCAACACGCAGAACCCTGAGCGGATCTTCGGCAAACGCCGGGGAAACGTGACGCAGAATCCGTTCTTCGAGATCGCGCTGGCCATGATAGGGATCCGTCAGGTTTTGCTGATCGTCTTCGGCCATGGCGTTGATCGTAAGATCACGGCGGATCAGGTCCTCTTCAAGCGTGACCTCGGGGCTGGCGTGAAAGGTGAAGCCACCATAACCGCGACCGCTCTTGCGCTCGGTGCGGGCGAGGGCGTACTCCTCGCCGCTTTTCGGGTGAAGAAACACCGGGAAATCCGCGCCGACCGGGCGAAATCCCTTGGCAAGCATTTCTTCCGTGGTCGCGCCGACCACCACCCAATCGATATCGGTGACCGGTTTGCCCAGCAGGCGATCACGTACCGCACCGCCGACCTTGTAAATCTGCATAAAAAACCTCCGTTGGCCCGACAGGATAACCCTTGCGCCGGACTTTCGGAGGCCTGAACGGGATCAAAGATGAATGACGGCCAGGTCGAGTCGACCGTAGTCCCCCTCGCTGTGTTCGCTGCGGGGCGGAACATGATGGGTCTTCATGATCTGGTCGCCCTGCAGGGTTTCCAGATGAATGTCGAAGCCCCACAGCCGGTGCAGGTGTTTCAGGACCTCCTCGGTGGAGTCGCCCAGCGGTTTGCGGTCGTGTTGCTGGTGGCGCAGGGTCAGCGAGCGGTCGCCGCGGCGGTCGATGCTGTAGATCTGCACGTTCGGTTCGCGGTTGCCCAGGTTGTATTGCGCCGCGAGCGTTTCGCGAATGATCCGGTAGCCGCCCTCGTCGTGGATCGCGGGCACCAGCAGATCGTCCTTCTGGTCGTCATCGAGGATGCTGAACAGCTTAAGGTCGCGGATCACCTTGGGTGACAGGTATTGCAGGATGAAACTCTCATCCTTGAAGCTGCTCATGGCGAACTTGATGGTCGATAACCAATCGCTGCCGGCGATGTCCGGGAACCAGCGGCGGTCCTCCTCCGTGGGTTCTTCGCACATGCGCCGGATGTCGCGATACATGGCAAAGCCCAGGGCATACGGGTTGATGCCGTTGTAATACGGGCTGTCGAACCCAGGCTGGAACACCACGCTGGTGTGGGACGTCAGGAACTCCATCATGAAGCCGTCGGTCACCAGGCCTTCGTCGTACAGATCGTTCATCAGCGTGTAGTGCCAGAACGTCGCCCAGCCTTCGTTCATCACCTGGGTCTGGCGCTGTGGATAGAAATACTGGGCGATCTTGCGCACGATCCGCACGATCTCGCGCTGCCAGGGTTCCAGCAGCGGGGCGTGTTTCTCGATGAAATACAGAATGTTTTCCTGCGGTTCGGCCGGGAAGCGTGCGTTGTCCTTGTCGCTGTACTTGTCTGCGCCTTTGGGGATGGTGCGCCACAGGTCGTTGATCTGCTTCTGCAGGTGTTCTTCGCGATCCTTCTGCCGACGCCGCTCTTCTTCGGCGGAAATCGGGTACGGACGTTTATAGCGGTCGACACCGTAGTTCATCAGGGCATGGCAGGAGTCGAGCAGATCCTCCACCGCATCGATGCCGTGGCGCTCTTCGCACTGCATGATGTACTGCTTGGCGAACACCAGGTAATCGATGATCGAACTGGCGTCGGTCCAGGTGCGGAACAGATAGTTGCCCTTGAAGAAGCTGTTGTG
This sequence comes from Pseudomonas sp. B16(2017), assembly GCF_002113205.1. Lineage (NCBI taxonomy): Bacteria > Pseudomonadati > Pseudomonadota > Gammaproteobacteria > Pseudomonadales > Pseudomonadaceae > Pseudomonas > Pseudomonas sp. B16(2017). The sequence goes on along the minus strand of NZ_NEKA01000014.1, from coordinate 45,958 downwards.
GCCGTAGCAGGCATGCGCAACCACCAGCGCCTGCATGCAGATGGTGTTTTCTTCCATCAGGTAGGCGATGCACGGGTCCGAGTTGATCACGATCTCGTACGCCAGCCCCATTTGCCCGCGACTGTAGGATTTTTCGGTGCTGAGGAAGTGCTTGCCGTAGGACCAATGGTGATAGCCCAGCGGCATGCCGACCGACGCATAGGCGTCCATCATCTGTTCGGCGGTGATCACTTCGATCTGGTTGGGATAGGTATCCAGGGCATAGCGGGCCGCGATACGGGCGATTTCACGGTCGTACGTCTGGATCAGCTCGAATGTCCATTCCGAGCCGGTGGAAATGGGTTGGCGCTTCTGCTCTTTGGCGGTCATGTCACTAACCTGCGCTGGAAGAGTTCACGGAAGACCGGATAGATATCCCCGGCCGAGACCAGTTGTTGCTGGGCAAAAGTGTCGGAAAAGGCTTCGGCGATGCGCTCGTATTCGTACCACAAGGCCTGATGTTCGCGCGGGGTGATCTCCACGTAAGTGTAGTACTGCACGAATGGCATGATCTGGTTGATCAGGATGTCGCGGCAGATCGGCGAGTCGTCGTTCCAGTTGTCGCCGTCGGAAGCCTGGGCGGCGTAAATGTTCCACTCGTTGCTCGGGTAGCGCTCGGCCATGATCTCCTGCATCAGCTTGAGTGCACTGGAAACGATGGTGCCGCCGGTCTCGCGGGAATAGAAAAACTCTTCTTCGTCCACTTCCCGGGCGCTGGTGTGGTGGCGGATGAACACCACGTCGATCTTGTCGTAGTTCCGCTTGAGGAACAGGTACAACAGGATGAAGAAGCGCTTGGCGATGTCCTTGGTCGCCTGGGTCATGGAGCCGGAAACGTCCATCAGGCAGAACATCACGGCTTTGGAGCTGGGATTGGGTTGCTTGACCAGCAGGTTGTATTTCAAATCGAAGGTATCGAGAAACGGCACGCGATGGATACGCGCACTGAGTCGCTCGATTTCTGCTTCAAGATCCTGGATATCGCCGAAGTTGTCCGGCTCTTCCCGTTTCAGCCGAGCCAACTCCTCTTTGGCTTCCCGCAATTTGGCGCGGCTGCTGCCCGACAACGCAATGCGCCGTGCATGAGCCGAACGCAGGGTACGGATGATGTTGATCCGCGACGGGTTGCCCTCGTTGCTGATCCCCGCACGTACCGTCTTGAAGGTGTCGGTGCCGGTCAGGTTGCGCTTGACGAGGTTGGGCAGTTCGAGGTCCTCGAACATGAATTCAAGGAATTCTTCCTGGGTGATCTGGAAGACGAACTCGTCCATGCCTTCGCCGGAGTTGCCAGCCTTGCCTGGCCCACGGCCACCTCCGCCTCCCGGCGGACGGGCAATATGTTCGCCGGCGGTGAACTCCTTGTTGCCGGGATGGACCACGGTCTGCTTGCCGCCGCGACCATGGTGAAGCACCGGCTCGTCGATATCGCGACCGGGAATGCTGATCTGCTCACCGTGCTCCATATCGGTAATGGAACGCCGGCTGACCGCCTCTTCGACAGCCTTCTTGATGTGGTCACGGTAACGCCGCAGGAAGCGCTGACGGTTCACCGTGCTCTTGTTCTTGCCATTGAGACGTCGGTCGATCACATAGCTCATAGGAGGCCCTCCGGGCAGCTTCAAGTAGTGAGCTGCGAGCCGCAAGTGCAGGCATATGCCCTGGCATCAGGCTCATGCGCTTTTTACTTGCAGCTCGAAGCTTGTAGCTTGCAGCTGCTTTACTGCGATTTCCGGACCCGCAGATACCACTCGGAGAGCAGTCGTACCTGTTTGTCGGTGTAGCCGCGTTCGACCATTCGTGTAACGAAGTCGTTGTGTTTCTGTTGATCCTCTTTGCTGGCCTTGGCGTTGAAGCTGATGACTGGCAGCAGGTCCTCGGTGTTCGAGAACATTTTCTTCTCGATGACCACCCGCAGTTTTTCGTAGCTGAGCCAGGTCGGGTTCTTGCCGTTGTTGTTGGCCCGGGCACGCAACACGAAGTTGACGATCTCGTTGCGGAAATCCTTCGGATTGCTGATGCCGGCCGGTTTTTCGATCTTTTCCAGCTCCTCGTTGAGGGCAACGCGGTTGAGGATCTCGCCGGTTTCCGGATCGCGGTATTCCTGATCCTGAATCCAGAAGTCCGCATACAGCACGTAGCGGTCGAAGATGTTCTGGCCGTACTCGCTGTAAGACTCGAGGTAGGCGGTCTGGATTTCCTTGCCGATGAATTCGATATAACGCGGCGCCAGGTATTCTTTCAGGTAGCGCAGGTAGCGCTCGCGGGTTTCGGCCTGGAACTGTTCCTGTTCGATCTGCTGCTCCAGCACATAGAGCAGGTGCACCGGGTTGGCGGCGATTTCGTGCGGATCGAAGTTGAAGACCTTGGACAGGATCTTGAACGCGAACCGGGTCGACAGACCGTTCATGCCTTCGTCGACGCCCGCTGCATCGCGGTACTCCTGGATCGACTTGGCCTTCGGATCGGTGTCCTTGAGGTTTTCGCCGTCATACACGCGCATCTTGGAGTAGATGTTGGAGTTTTCCGGCTCTTTCAGGCGTGACAGCACAGTGAACTGCGCCAGCATCTTCAAGGTGTCCGGCGCGCAATGGGCCTTGGACAGGGAGCTATTGAACAGCAGCTTGTCGTAGATCTTCACTTCGTCGCTGACCCGCAGGCAGTACGGCACCTTGACGATGTAGATCCGGTCGATGAAGGCTTCGTTGTTCTTGTTGTTGCGGAAGGTGTGCCACTCCGACTCGTTGGAGTGGGCCAGCAAAATCCCGGTGAACGGAATTGCGCCCAGGCCTTCGGTACTGTTGTAGTTGCCTTCCTGAGTGGCGGTCAGCAACGGGTGGAGCACCTTGATCGGTGCCTTGAACATCTCGACGAACTCCATCAGGCCCTGGTTGGCCCGACACAGCGCACCGGAGTAGCTGTAGGCGTCGGCGTCGTTCTGCGGAAACTCTTCGAGTTTGCGGATATCGACCTTGCCCACCAGTGCGGAGATGTCCTGGTTGTTTTCGTCACCCGGTTCGGTCTTGGCCACGGCGATCTGGTTGAGGATCGACGGGTACAGCTTGACCACGCGGAACTGGCTGATGTCGCCGCCGAATTCGGCCAGGCGCTTGGTGGCCCATGGCGACATGATGGTGTTCAGGTAGCGCCGTGGAATGCCGAAGTCTTCCTCGAGGATCGCGCCATCTTCGGTGGCGTTGAACAGGCCCAGAGGCGATTCGAATACCGGCGAGCCCTTGATGGCATAGAAGGGCACTTTTTCCATCAGTTGTTTCAGCTTCTCGGCCAGGGACGATTTACCACCGCCGACGGGGCCGAGCAGGTAAAGGATCTGTTTCTTCTCTTCCAGGCCCTGGGCCGCATGCCGGAAATACGACACGATCTGGTCGATGCATTCTTCCATCCCGTGGAAGTCTTCAAAGGCCGGATAGCGGCGGATCACCTTGTTGGAAAAGATGCGTGACAGCCTCGAGTTGGTCGAGGTGTCGAGCAGTTCCGGTTCGCCGATGGCCATTAACAGACGCTCGGCGGCGGAAACGTAGGCACTGCGATCCTTTTTGCACAGTTCCAGGTACTCCTGCAGGGAGAATTCTTCCTGGCGTGTGGACTCGAAGCGTTGTTGGAAGTGGCTAAAGATACTCATGACGTCACCTCGCTCGATACGTGGAGCCGACGCCGGATCACTCAGTCGATGCTGGCAAGCAGCCGCTGTGGCAGCTGATTGTTTACCCCCCAGAACACTTTCGCGGTCGACAACCTTGAAAGTCACTCCCGATGACCCGTGCGCCGGTGTACCGGCTCTCCCCTGTTTTGGATGGCCTGGGCTTAAGGATAGTTGGGAATTCGGGAGGTAAAGGCGAGATACGTAATTAGTTGTGGCAAGACCGTTCGTCTGCCGGCGCAGGCCCACGGGAGCCGGGGCCTGCGCGTTACAAAAAAATTATTCGGAGGTGCCTTGCGCGGTTTCCGAAGGAAAAGTCGTACGCCACAGTTCGAAGCCGCCGTCCATGCTGTAGACGTCGGAGAAGCCCTGGCTCACGAGGTACGCCGCAGCACCCTGGCTCGAGTTGCCGTGATAGCAGACCACGACGGTCGGAGCATCGAGGTCGGCGCCCTGGATGAAAGCATGCAGGGAATGATTATCCAGATGCTTCGAGCCGCTGATGTGCAGGGCGGCGAAGGTCGCCGGGTCGCGAACGTCGACCACGACTGCACCTTGCTCGCGCAGGGCCTGGGCCTGCTCCGGGGGAATACGTTTGAATTCGCTCATGGCGGGTTCCTGTTGCTCGGCTGATAGCGCAGTCTAACGCGGGACGCTGACTGGCGAAGTTTCGGGGATAAGTGGTGCGACGGTCGGGGCAAGGCCACCATGCTCATCGCATTTGCATGACAGGCGTTCGCCGCTGTCGACGTTCATCAGGGTCAGACTGCCGCCCCAGACACAACCGGTGTCCAGTGCGCAGATGCCTGGCTCATGGACATTGCCTTCCAGCGCCGCCCAGTGACCGAAGATGATCCGCAGACCTTTGGTCTTGCGCTCCTTGTGCTGGAACCAGGGCTTATACCCCGGTGGCGCGGTGTCGAGGCCTTCCTTGCTCTTGAGGTCAAGCTTGCCTTCGGCGGTGCAGAAGCGCATGCGCGTGAAATAGTTGGTGATGACTCGCAGGCGGGTGACGCCTTTGAGATCGTTGTCCCACTTCGCCGGTTCGTTGCCGTACATGCCGTCGAGGTAGGCGGGAAACAGATTGTCGTCGCGCAGGGCGGTTTCGACTTCGGCGGCGCACTTCAGAGCGCGCCGCAGCGACCATTGCGGCGGGATGCCGGCGTGGGCCATGGCGACATCACGCACTTCGTCGTAGTGCATCAGCTTTTGCTGACGCAACCACTCCATCAGCACCGGGCCGTCGGGGGCTTCGATAATCTCGCGCAGGGTGTCGGACTTTTTCAGGCGCTCGATCTTTTTAGCGGCCGCCAGCAGGTGCAGGTCGTGATTGCCCAGCACGCAAACCAGCGATTCACGCATGCCATATAGAAAACGCAGGGTTTCCAGCGATTGCGGGCCACGGTTGACCAGGTCGCCGACCAGCCACAGCCGATCGATCGCCGGATCGAACGCAACCTGCTTGAGCAGGCATTTCAGCGGTTCGAGGCAGCCTTGCAGGTCCCCCACGGCATACGTCGCCATCAGTGCAGGGCTCCGGGGACGGCGAGGCGGAAGGGCTTGATGATTGCGTCGAAATGTTTGCCGTCGCTGGCAACCATTTCGTAAGTGCCTTGCATGGTGCCGACCTTGGTGGTCATGACCGTGCCGCTGCTGTACGTGTGGCTTTTGCCTGAATCGATCAGTGGTTGCTGGCCGACGACACCGGCGCCGCGGACTTCTTCGACATGGCCGTCGCCGTCAGTGATCACCCAGTGACGCGACATCAGGCGTGCGGGCTGCTCGCCATTATTCTGCACGGTGATGGTGTAGGCGAAGGCGAAGCGGTCGTGCTCGGGTTGCGATTGGTCTGCCAGATAGTGGGTAACGACGCTGACATCGACCTGATAACGAGGATCGGACATGCAAAAGGGCCTTAAACGAAGCGGAACGCGAGGCGTAGCTGATGGGGAATCAGTCTAGGCAAGTATCGGGCAGTAAACCAGAGTGGCGTCCTGCCCGATAGCGTTCATCGGCTGTCAGTCGGCGGCGGGGGTTGCCGGGACCTGTACCGCGAGCTGGTCGGCCAGACGTACGAATGCCGCCAGATCCAGTTGCTCGGGACGCAGACTGCCATCAACGCCGGCGGCTTCGATTTCAGCGTTGCTGAGCAGTTGTTTGAGGGTGTTGCGCAGGGTTTTGCGGCGCTGGTTGAAAGCTTCGCGAACCACGCGTTCGAGCAGGCGATGATCCTTGGCCGGGTGCGGCAGAACCGCGTGCGGCACCAGGCGAACGATGGCCGAGTCGACTTTCGGTGGCGGGTTGAATGCTCCCGGCCCCACGTTGAACAGATGCTCTACGCGGCAATGGTACTGAACCATGATCGACAACCGACCCCAGTCACCACCACCCGGACCTGCGGCCAGACGCTCGACCACTTCTTTCTGCAGCATGAAGTGCATGTCGCGAATGATGCCGGCGTTGTTCAGCAGGTGGAAAATCAGCGGCGTGGAGATGTTGTACGGCAGGTTGCCGACCACGCGCAGGCTGTTCGGCGCAGCGTTCAGGCTGTTGAAGTCGAACTTCAGCGCATCGCCCTGATGCAGGTTGAAATTGCTCTTGCCGGCGAACTGCTGGTTGAGGATCGGGATCAGGTCCTTGTCCAGCTCCACCACGTCCAGCTGTGCGCCGGAGTTGAGGATGCCGGCGGTCAATGCGCCCTGGCCCGGCCCGATCTCCAGCATGCGGTCGCCGGCCTTGGCACTGATGGAGCGCAGGATGCGGTCGATGACGCCGGCATCGTGCAGGAAATTCTGGCCAAAGCGTTTGCGCGCCTTGTGTTGGTATTGCTCGGTCATAAACGGGTCTCGGCCATCTGGTAGGCGGTTTCCAGGGCGACTTGCAGGCTGCCGGTGTCGATCCTGCCGCTGCCGGCCAGATCCAGGGCGGTGCCGTGGTCGACCGATGTGCGGATGATCGGCAGGCCCAGGGTCACGTTGACCGCAGCGCCGAAGCCTTTGTATTTCAGCACGGGCAGGCCCTGGTCGTGGTACATCGCCAGCACCGCGTCGCAGTGCTCCAGATATTTGGGGGTAAACAGAGTGTCGGCAGGCAGCGGGCCACGAAGGTCCATGCCCTCGCCGCGCAGGCGCTCCAATGTGGGTTCGATGATGTCGATTTCTTCATGGCCCAGGTGTCCGCCTTCACCGGCGTGCGGGTTGAGCCCGCAGACCAGGATGCGCGGTTGGGCGATGCCGAATTTTTGTTGCAGGTCGGCGTGCAGAATCCGCGTGACCCGTTCCAGCCGCTCCGGCGTGATCGCATCGGCGATGTCGCGCAAGGGCAGGTGAGTGGTGACCAGCGCCACGCGCAAACCGCGGGTGGCGAGCATCATTACCACTTGGGCGGTGTGGGTCAGGTCGGCGAGAAATTCGGTGTGACCGGAAAACGCGATACCCGATTCGTTGATCACGCCTTTGTGAACCGGGGCGGTGATCATCCCGGCGAAATCACCGTTCAGGCAGCCATTGCCGGCGCGGGTCAGGGTTTCGAGGACGAATGCGGCGTTGGCCTTGTCCAGTTGCCCGGCGACCACGGGGGCGCTGAGCGGGGTGTCCCAGACGTACAGGCTGTTGGCGGGCGCCGGAGCGTCCGGCCAGTTGCCTGGTGCGACTTCCAGCAGACTGACGGCCAGCCCCAGCTGCGCGGCCCGCTCTTGGAGCAGGTCGCGGCTGGTGATGGCAATCAGGGGGTGTGGCTGGGCTTGCGAGGCGAGCAGCAGGCACAGGTCGGGACCGATGCCGGCCGGTTCGCCGGGTGTCAGCGCGAAACGCTTGGGTTTCACTGCGCTGCCTGGTCTGCACCAGGGAGTTTGATCTCTACGTACGCTTCGTCACGGATCTGACGCAGCCAGGTTTGCAGCTCTTCGTCGTATTTGCGGTTACGCAGTACGGTCATTGCTTGCTGCTCACGGGCCTGTTCGGTGCTGTCGGTGGCGCGACGGCCAAGGACTTCCAGAACGTGCCAGCCGTACTGGGTCTGGAACGGCTTGGACAGCTGACCCTGCGGGGACTTGGCCATCACGGCGCGGAATTCCGGTACCAGTGCGTTCGGGTCGATCCAGTTCAGGTCGCCGCCGTTGAGGGCAGAACCCGGGTCTTCCGAATACTTCTTGGCCAGTTCGGCGAAATCTTCACCGGCTTCGATGCGGTTGTAGAGCGACTGAGCCAGTTCCTTGGTCTTGGCTTCGTCGCGAACCGGACTCGGCTTGACCAGGATGTGGCGCACATGCACTTCGTCGCGCATCTGGCTCTCGCCACCACGCTTTTCCAGCAGCTTCAGAATGATGAAACCACCTGGAGTGCGTGCCGGTTGGGTGATGTCACCCGGTGTCATGCTGCTCAGTTCACGGTCGAACGGTGGTGGCAGTTGAGCGGCTTTACGCCAGCCCATATCGCCGCCTTCCAGGGCGTTGTCACTGGCGGAGTTGGCCACGGCCATCTGGCCGAAGTCGGCACCTTGCTTGAGCTGCTGGTAAACGTCCATTGCCTTGCGAGCAGCACTCTGAATCGCTTCGGAGTTGGCGCTTTCCGGGGTCGGAATCAGGATGTTGGCCAGATGCAGCTCTTCGGACAGTTGCATCTTGCCCAGATCGGAGGCGAGGAAGTTCTTCACTTCCTGTTCCGAGACCTGAATGCGTTCGGCCACGCGGCGCTGGCGTACACGGCTGATGATCATTTCACGACGGATCTGCTCGCGAGCGTCCTCATAGGACAGGCCATCGCGGGACAGGGCGATGCGGAACTGCTCCGGGGTCATGTTGTTGCGCTGGGCAATGGTGCCAACCGCCTGGTTCAGTTCTTCATCGGTGATGCGGATGCCGGAACGTTCGCCGATCTGCAATTGCAGGTTTTCGACGATCAGGCGCTCGAGCACCTGTTGGTCCAGCACGCCCGGAGGCGGCAGACCGCCGCCACGCTTGGCGATGGTTTGCTGAACTTCGTGGACGCGTTGATCCAGCTGGCTCTGCATGACCACGTCGTTGTCGACGATGGCCACAACCTTGTCGATGGACTGCACCGCGGCGTTGGCCGCGGTACCCAGGAACAGCGCGCCCAGCATCAGCGGGCGCAGACAATCAGAAAGCTTGGTCTTCACGTTGACGATAACCTTGGATGCCTTTGTCGAGGAAGCTCTCTACCTTGGCGCCGGTGAGGCCGCCGAGTCCCTTCAGAACAATTTGGAGGAAGACGCCGTGGTCGCCTTTTTCGTTTTCCGGGGCGTTCTGACTGAATTCGTCATAGCTGACCCAGTAACGGTTGATCAGGCGCAGTTTCCAGCAGCAGTTGTCATATTCGAAACCACCGAAGGCTTCCAGCGTGCGGTTGCGGTTGTAGTCGTACTGCCAGCGGCTGATCGCGCTCCACTGCGGAACGATCGGCCAGATGACCGAGAAATCATGCTGCTGGATCTTGTAGTAGTCCTTCACGTAGCCAGGCTGGCCAGGCGTGCCGTAGTCACCACCGCCAACGGCCCATTTACCGGTGTTCTGGTCGTAGCGGACCTGGTCGTTGCGATAGCGATAGCCGACGTTGACCACCTTGTTCGGGTTGTCTTCAGGCTGGTAGTGGAACATCGCGCTACCGGAACGCGGGCTGCGGCTGTCCGGATCCCAGTTGTAATCGGCCGTGGTGCGCCAGTCGCGGTTCCAGCGGTATTCGTATTCCAGCGCGTAAGGCGAAACATTGGCCTTGGCGTCGTCGCGGTCGTTGAACGCGATGCCTGGCAGTTGGACTTCGCGATCCTTGAAGTACAGAGCCTGGCCGACGCTGATGCGTTGACGCTCGAACCCGTCGTCTTCGATCCAGCGACTGGTCACGCCCAGCGACAGCTTGTTCTCGTCGCCGACACGGTCGGAGCCGGAGAAACGGTTGTCACGGAACAGCGACGCGTAATTGAAGGTGTATTCACTGGTGTCAAATACCGGAATGTCTTCCTGATCCACCTTCGGCACATAGAGATAGAACATGCGCGGTTCAAGCGTCTGGCGGTAGTTCTTGCCAAAGAAGGACGTATTGCGGTCGAAGTACAGGCCACCGTCAACGCTGGCGATAGGGACGCCGCGACTCTGGTTGCTGTCGAAGGTGCCGTTGAGTTTGTTTTGCTCGGCATTTTGCGTCGCAATGTCGCGTTTGCCTTGACCATCCAGATCCAGTTGGTACTGGGTGTACTGGTACTTGAGCGACGGCTTCAAGAAGCCATAGGTCCAGTTCATCGGCAGGCTGACGCCTGGTTTCAGATTCAGACGGTCACCGTTGGCGCGAGCCAGGCCGAACACGTTGTTATCGAGGCGGCGCTCGATCGTGCCGTCTTCGTTGACGAAATTGCCGTCCTTCAGATCGCGGTCAAACCGAACGATCTCGGTCTCGTAATCGAAGTTCAGACCCTCCGGATGATACGGCAGCTGACCATTGAAGGTGATCTGCGGCAGGCGGTCATACGGGGTGATGTTCGACACGGTTGCCAGTTGGTACGCCTGGGCGTTCAAGCGGGCGGTGTAGCTGTCGCCACGATAGGTGACCGAGCCCTGCTGGTTCACGAAGTCGGCACTTTTCACGCCGATCTGATCGGTCTGCAGATCCTGGAAGTAGTAGGGGTCGCTGATCTTGGTGTAGTCAACCTGGGTGAACACGCGGGAGTCGAGACCGCCCTTGTGTTGCCAGTTGTACATGTAGCGATTCTTTTGGTAGTCGGTCTGTTTGCTGCGCTCGGTTTCCTCGTCGTTGAGGTAAGCCGCACCGAACTGACCTTCGCTGGACTTGGTGAGGTAGCGGAATTCGCCTTCCATCAACAGGCCGCGTTTAGCCATGTAACGTGGATACAACGTGGCATCGTAGTTCGGCGCCAGGTTGAAGTAGTACGGGGTGACCAGCATGAAGCCGGTGTCGCTGCCGGTGCCGATGGTCGGCGGCAGGAAACCCGACTGACGACGATCGTCGATCGGGAAATAGATGTACGGCGTGTAAAGGACCGGAATGTCCTTGACCCGCAGCGTCACGTTGGTCGCGGTACCGAAGCCGGTGGCAGGGTTCAGGGTGATGTTGTTGCCCTTGAGCTGCCAGGCGTTGCTGTTCGGTTCGCACGTGGTGTACGTGCCGTCCTTCAAACGGATGATCGCGTTCTCGGCACGCTTGGCGTACAGCGCGTTACCGCGAATGCGCGACTTGTGCATGACGTATTCGGCGTTGTCGACCTTGGCTTCACCGGTGTCGAGCTGCACGTCGGCGTGGTCGCCGACGATCAGCGCGCCGTTGTCGCGAATGCGCACGTTGCCCGCCAGTTCGCCACGGCTTTCGGCCTGATACAGGTTGGCCTCGTCGGCTTCGACCTGCATGCTGCCCTGACGCATGACCACGTCACCGGCCAGACTCGCAACCTGCGAATCCTGCTGATAACGCGACGCCTTGGCGCCGATGAAGGTCGGGGCATCACTTTTATTCGTCTTGTCATTCATGCCAGGACGAATCGGTTCGATATAGGAACCAGAGCAGTAAGGACCGGTCTCGGCCAGTTGGGCGGCAGTTAGCTTCTCGCGCGGAACCCAGTCGAGGTGACTGTAGTCTTCGCTACGGGATTTCAGGCCACGGCCCTTGGACTCGGTAACCAGTACCGGCTTGGGCCCGGACTCCGCAGTGGAGCCGCTCTCGGCCGGGGCTTCGCCAGCGGCGCTGACGGCACTGCCGTCATGCACGGGACGCGGCGGCAAGGCAGCGGCCGGCGTCTTCGGCGAGCAGGCCCAGCCACCCGTTGCCGAGACGGCGCAGTCATACTGCTCGGCGGCAACAACGAATGAACTGGCCAGAGGTTGCATAGCCAGCAGACTGCCGGTTACCAACAACGGAAATTTTTTACGAAACGCGGGGGATTTCAATGCCATCTTATTAGTCCGGGCTTCCTGCGTGCCATCTGCCCGCGGTGTGGGCCGCACGCCTCTCGATGGTCTGAAAAAGATGCTGGATAATAAAGCATGACCCGCTTGACGGCTAGCGCCGTCGGAGACCCTTGCAATGCCTGATCAAGATGTACGCTTGCAACACCTGAAAGTTTGGCTCGATGAACAGTTGGCAACCCTTTTTGCAGATCAGGGCTGGGGAGCCGTACCCCCGGCCACGTTGACCGCGGCCAGCAGCGACGCGAGTTTCCGCCGGTATTTCCGTTGGGAAGGCGCGGGTCGCAGCTTCGTCGTGATGGACGCGCCGCCGCCTCAGGAAAACTGCAAACCGTTCGTGGATATCGCCTTTTTGCTGGCGAAATCCGGTATCAACGTGCCGAAAATTTATGCCGAAGACCTCGAACGTGGCTTTCTTTTGCTCAATGACCTGGGCAACCAGACCTATCTGGACGTGATCGACAGCGAAAATGCCGACGCGTTATTCAGCGATGCCCTGCAAGCGCTGCTGGCTTTTCAGCAGTTGCCGATGGTGGCACCGCTGCCGAGCTATGACGTCGCGTTGTTGCGCCGCGAGCTGGAACTGTTTCCCGAGTGGTACGTGAAACGCGAGTTGGGCGTCGAGTTCGATGCAACCCAACAGCAGCAGTGGCAAAAGGTCAGCGAGCTGCTGATCGACAGCGCCCTGGCCCAGCCGAAAGTGCTGGTGCACCGCGACTACATGCCGCGCAACCTGATGCTCAGCGAGCCGAATCCCGGCGTGCTGGATTTCCAGGACGCGGTGTATGGCCCGGTGACCTACGACGTGACCTGCCTGTTCAAGGACGCCTTCCTCAGCTGGCCAGAAGAGCGTGTGCGCGGCTGGCTGGAAAGCTACTGGCAGCAGGCGTCAGCACTGAACATCCCGGTGCAGCCGGACTTCGAAGAGTTTCTGCGCGCCAGCGATCTGATGGGCGTGCAGCGTCATCTGAAAGTCATCGGCATCTTCGCCCGTATCTGCCATCGCGACGGCAAGCCGCGTTACCTCGGTGATGTGCCGCGTTTCTTCTCTTATATAGAAGCGGTCGTCGCCCGCCGTCCCGAGCTGGCGGATCTGCAGGCACTGCTCGCCAGCCTGCGTGGTGGAGTGACGGCATGAAGGCAATGATTCTGGCGGCCGGCAAAGGCGAGCGCATGCGCCCGCTGACCCTGACCACCCCCAAACCACTGGTGCGAGCCGGTGGGGTGCCGCTGATTGAATATCACCTGCGTGCCCTGGCCGCAGCCGGTTTCAATGAGATCGTGATCAACCATGCCTGGCTCGGCCAGCAGATCGAAGATCATCTGGGCGATGGTTCGCAGTTCGGCGTGTCGATCCAGTACTCGCCGGAGGGCGAGCCACTGGAAACCGGCGGCGGCATTTTCCGCGCCTTGCCGCTGTTGGGCGACGACGCGTTTCTGGTGGTCAACGGTGACATCTGGACGGATTACGACTTCAGCGTGCTGCATCAGCCGATCACCGGGCTGGCGCATCTGGTGCTGGCGGACAACCCGGCCCATCACCCGACAGGCGACTTCACCCTGACCGACGGCCAGGTGCGTGATGGCCAGGCTGACGCGGCGACCCTGACCTACAGCGGCATCGCCGTGCTGCACCCGCAGTTGTTCGATGGCTGCAGCAACGGTGCCTTCAAACTGGCGCCGCTGCTGCGTAAAGCCATGGCGGACGGGCAGGTGACCGGCGAGCGACTGAAAGGTCACTGGGTCGATGTCGGTACCCACGAGCGTCTGGCCGAAGCCGAAGCCTTGATAGAAGCGAGTCGCTGATATGTTGTGGCCAGGGACTCTGATTGGAGCCGGAGCGGGTTTTGCTATCGCGAGCATTCCGGGGGCCATGCTTGGGGCTTTGTTGGGGCAGGCGCTGGATCGGCGCCTGCATTTGCAGAGCTGGGGGCATTTGCGGGAAAAACTCGGCGGGCGGCCGATGCTGCGCAACGACGAACTGTTATTCGTGTTGCTCGGGCGTCTGGCCAAGAGCGACGGGCGGGTCACGGACGGTCACATCCAGCAGGCGCGGCATGAGATGCGCGCGCTGGAAATGAGCGAGCCGGCGCAGCGCCGGGCGATTGCCGCGTTCAATCGCGGCAAGTCCGGCAACGACAATCTGCGCGGTTATCTGCGTCGATTGAGCACTCAACCTCACGCGGCTGAAGGTGTATTGCGCGCCTGCTGGCGAATGGTCTTCGCCGATGGTCGGGCCGGCGTCAGCGAGCGGGAATTGCTGGCGCAGTGGGGCAAGTGGCTGGGCTGGACGACCCAGCAGATCCAGGCGCTGGCGGCGGACTACGAGCCACACAAGCGTCCGATCGTCAGCGCGGCGGTGAGCTATCAGGAAGCGATGCGCCTGCTCGGCGTCTCAGCCACCAGCGAACCGGCACAGATCAAACGCGCCTATCGGCGTCTGCTCAGCCGGCATCACCCGGACAAGGTGGCCGGGACGGGGGCCACGCCGGCGCAGGTGCGTGAGGCCACCGACAGGACCCGCGAATTGCACAATGCCTACACGTTGATTCGCGAACGGCGGGATTTTCGCTAGGCATAAAAAAATCGCAGCGTTGGGCTGCGATTTTTTTTCTGCGCTTTGTCAGTCCGGGCTCTGCGGATTCAACCAGCCCCGCACCCGGCGGAACAACTGCTCCTGCTCGGCCTTGTTGTCCGGCAAAGCCTTGAGTGCGACCTGACTGAACGCGGAGGTCTTCAGTCGCTTGCTCGCCTGCATGCGCTCCAGTGCCGCGTTGCGGTCCAGCGCTTTATCCATGTAGAAAATGTCCGCGGTCGGCAGCTTCAGGGTCGGCGTCAGTTCCACCAGTTGCGGTTGGGCCTTGGCCGGGGTCTGCGCGGCTACCAGGACCAGCTTCTCGACCTGCGAGCTTTGTCGCTCGCTCATGTAGCGCGCCGCCCAGTAAGCACCGGTGCCATGGCCGAGGACGACGATGCTGCGCGCGCTCTGTTGTTCGGCGTAGGCCAGCGCGGCGTCGATGCGGGCGAAAATTCGCTCGGCATCGGCCTTGGACTGCTCCTCGGTGGTTTCGGCAACGACCTTGTCGGCCACGTCGGCTTCGCCGCCGGCGGCTTGTTCGATCGGCTCGGCGGTGGTCGAATCCTTGCTGCCGGGGTCAGCGGTTTTCGCTGCGGCGGGGGCTTCGACCACGCGCGGGGCGATGGCATCGCTTTGCAGATCGGGCAGGGTGATACTCAGGCTGCTCCACTCGACGTCCGGCAACTTGCGGCGCAACGGGCCGATCGCTTGGGGCCAGTCAGCGGTTTCGCCGGCACCGGGAATGAGGATCACCGCGCCTTTGGGTTCGGCGGTGTTGGCCGGTTTCCACAGGGCAAGGAAGGTGTCGCTGCCCGCTTGCAGTTGCTGTTGTTCCTGGGCTGGAACCTTGCGTTCGAGTGCCGCGGCTTCTTCCTGACTACGCTCAAGCAGTGGCTGGCGTTCGACCGGTTTTTCTTCGGCGGCTTTTTCTGCGGCGGGGGCAGGTGCCGGATCCGCAGCTTCGACGGAAAACGCACAAGGCAGGATCAGCGACAGGCACAATGCTGGCATTGCCAGGCGATAGACAGGGGGCATCGGTTATTCCAGGCCAGAAGTTATCCCGGCAGCCTAATGGGTTGGTCAGAATTTGTCAGTGTATGAGACTTCAATGATGCGTTTTTGCTGCCTGTGGGTTATCGGCTGTCTGGCGTTTCCCTTGATGGGCTGGGCAGCGCCTGCGCCACCGAGCCACCTCGCGCGGTTGTCGGCGAGCGAGCAGCAGTGGCTCGCGCAGCACAATGAGTTGCGTGTCGGTCTGGTGCTGCAGGCGCCGTACGCGCAATACGACCGGCGCTTGCAGCGGCTGTCGGGGGCCAATGTCGAAGTGATGAAGGCATTGGCCAGAGCGCTGAATGTCGAACTGAGCTGGCGCAATTTTCAGGATCTGGCCCAACTCGAGGCCGCCGCCCGGGACGGCGAAATCGACATTGCCCCGGGTCTGACCCAGACCCCGGGCGGGCTGCGTCTGTGGCAGTTCTCCGACCCGTACATGCGTGTGCCGCAACTGGTGGTCAGCGACCAGAAAAGCAGCGCGACCGTGGAGCTGGAAAAACTCGACAGCCAGACCCGCGTCGCCGTGCGCATGCCCGGCGTCACCGCCGATTATCTGCGCGGCAACTATCCGCACCTGAATCTGCAAGGCGTACCGATGGAGCGCCAGGCGCTGCAACTGTTGCTGAGTCAGCAGGCGTCCTACGCGGTGGTCGATGAGGCGCAGCTCGGGCGGCTGTCGGCGGAACCGGAGTTTGCCGGGCTGGTGGTGGTCGGTGACATCGGTCTGCCGCAACTGCTGCGCATCGGCACCCGTCGTGACTGGCCGGAGCTGGCCGGGATCGTCGAGAGTGCCTTGCGCGCAATCCCGGCCAAGGATCTGGAGCGCCTGCATGCGCAATGGCTGCAACCCAAATATCCGCGACTCTCCGAATCGCCGGGCTTCTGGCAGAACCTGAGTCTGTTGTTCGCGGTGCTACTGCTCAGTTGCGTGGCCATCGTCTTCTGGCAGCGCCGCCAGCAGCGCAGTCTTGAACAGCGCCTGCTCGACGCGCGTGAAGACATCGCCCTGCGCGCCGCCAGCGAAGAGGCCTTGCGCCTGACCCAGTTTTCCATCGATCAGAGCACCGTCGGCATTCTCTGGGTCAATTGGGACAGCCATGTGCGCTACGCCAACCGTGCGGCAGAAAACATGCTCGGTTATCCACAGGGCGCCATCATCGACCGACCGTTGATCGACTTCGAACCGGGCCTGCACATGGATCGCTGGCTCAACCTGTGGAAACGCGCCCGAGCCAGCGAAGAAGGGCCGCTGAGCTTTGAAACCAATTGTGTGCGGGCCGATGGCAGTGTGCTGCCGGCGGACGTGTCGCTGAGTTTTCTGCGTTTTCGCGATGGCGAGTATCTGGTGGTTTACCTCACCGATGTCACCGAACGCCGTCGTGCCCTGGCTGCGTTGCAAGAAAGCGAGGCGCGGCTGCAAGGCATCGCGGCCAATGTGCCGGGGCTGGTGTTCCGTCTCGAGCGTGCACCGGTAACCGGGCAGATCGACTTTGCCTACATCAGCGAGGGCAGCGAAAGTCTGGTCGGCTATGCGCCGGCCGCCATCGCCCATCGCGACATGGGACTTCGCAGTCTGGTGCATCCGGATGACCGGGCCGCTTATCACCAGACTCAGGACCAGGCGCTGGACACCGACAGCGACTGGTCGTGGCAGGGCCGGATTCTCACGCGCCAGGGCGAGCAGCGCTGGGCTGAGATCAAAGCCATCACCCGTCAGCTGGAGGGCGGTGCCTATGTCTGGGACGGCATTGTCTGGGACATCACCGAAAGTAAACGCATCGAACTGGAGCTGGCGGCCTCCCGCGAACAACTGCGCGAACTGTCGGCGCACCTGGAAAGCGTGCGGGAAGAGGAAAAGGCGCGCATCGCCCGGGAGGTTCACGATGAACTGGGGCAGATGCTGACGGTGCTGAAACTGGAAACGTCGATGTGCGAACTGGCCTACGCGCAACTTGATCCGGGTCTGAACGAGCGCTTGAACAGCATGAAGCGCCTGATTGCCCAGTTGTTCCAGCTGGTGCGGGATGTGGCGACGGCGCTGCGCCCGCCGATTCTCGATGCCGGGATCGCCTCGGCCATCGAGTGGCAGGCGCGGCGGTTCGAGGCGCGCACGCAGATTCCGTGTCTGGTGCAGGTACCGGACAACCTTGCGCCCCTCAGCGACGCCAAGGCCATCGGCCTGTTCCGTATTCTTCAGGAGGCGTTGACCAACGTCATGCGCCATGCTCAGGCGCATACTGTGGAACTGACGCTGACGCAGGAAGGCAACGAATTGTGTCTGACGGTCAGCGATGATGGCGTAGGATTTGTCGCCGCTGCCGGCAGGCCGACATCCTTTGGACTGGTGGGCATGCGCGAGCGGGTGTTGATCATGGGCGGGCAGCTGTCACTCGACAGCGAGCCGGGCGAGGGCACCACGCTGAGCGTGCGGGTGCCACTGGATGAGGAGAAGTAAGTGATCCGTGTACTGGTAGCCGAAGACCACACCATCGTTCGCGAAGGCATCAAGCAATTGATCGGCCTGGCCAAGGATCTGCAGGTGGTGGGGGAGGCGAGCAACGGCGAGCAATTGCTGGAAGCCCTGCGCAATGTGCCCTGCGAAGTGGTGTTGCTGGACATCTCGATGCCCGGCGTCAACGGGCTCGAAGCGATTCCACGAATCCGCGCGCTGAACCATCCGCCGGCGATTCTGGTGCTGTCGATGCACGACGAAGCACAAATGGCCGCCCGGGCGCTGAAGGTCGGCGCCGCCGGTTATGCCACCAAGGACAGCGATCCGGCGCTGCTGCTGACGGCCATTCGCAAGGTCGCGGCGGGCGGGCGTTACATCGATCCGGAGCTGGCCGACCGCATGGTCTTCGAAGTCGGCCTGACCGATGCGCGACCACTGCACTCGTTGCTGTCGGAGCGCGAATTCTCGGTGTTCGAACGCCTGGCGCAAGGCGCCAACGTCAACGACATCGCCCAGCAACTGGCCCTGAGCAGCAAGACCATCAGCACCCACAAGGCGCGGCTGATGCAGAAACTCAACATCACTTCGCTCGCCGAGCTGGTGAAGTACGCGATGGAACACAAGCTCCTCTGAGCGACATATCCAATAGCGACAGGCGCTTTTGCCGGTTCTGACGGCTTGAGCCCCGACCCATGCGTCGGGTTTGCCAAAACGCGCCATCCTTGTAGGGCAATCCCTACCCCCGGCCTTCCATCCGGCTGAGGCGATTCTCTCCTGCGCCCCGATTTGCGTGACTGCAAGCAGCCACTAGGCTTAATCCCACAGCAGTCATCAATAACAAAGGTGTGGGTATGAGCCAGGTCGAATCAAACGCAGGGGCCAGCGATGTGCTGGTCAGCTTTCGTGGAGTGCAGAAGAGCTACGACAGCGAGAACCTGATCGTCAAAGACCTCAACCTGGACATTCGCAAGGGCGAATTCCTCACCTTGCTCGGGCCGTCCGGCTCGGGCAAGACCACCAGCCTGATGATGCTCGCCGGTTTCGAAACGCCGACCGCCGGTGAAATCCTCCTCGCCGGGCGGGCGATCAACAACGTGCCGCCGCACAAACGCGACATCGGCATGGTGTTCCAGAACTACGCGCTGTTCCCGCACATGACCGTCGCTGAAAACCTGGCGTTTCCGCTGACCGTGCGTGGCCTGAACAAGAGCGACGTCAGCGACAAGGTCAAGAAAGTCCTGAGCATGGTCCAGCTTGATGCGTTCGCATCGCGTTATCCGGCGCAATTGTCCGGCGGTCAGCAACAACGTGTGGCTTTGGCCCGCGCGCTGGTGTTCGAGCCGCAACTGGTGTTGATGGACGAACCCCTCGGCGCCCTCGACAAGCAACTGCGTGAACACATGCAGATGGAAATCAAACACCTGCACCAGCGTCTCGGCGTGACTGTGGTCTACGTGACCCACGACCAGGGCGAAGCCCTGACCATGTCCGACCGCGTGGCCGTGTTCCACCAGGGCGAGATCCAGCAGATCGCCCCGCCGCGCACCCTCTACGAAGAACCGAAAAACACCTTCGTCGCCAACTTCATCGGCGAGAACAACCGCCTCAACGGTCGCCTGCTCAGCCAAAGCGGCGAGCGCTGCGTGGTCGAGCTGGGGCGCGGGGAAAAGGTCGAGGCGCTGGCGGTCAACATCGGCCGGACCGGCGAACCGGTCACCCTGTCGATCCGCCCCGAGCGCGTCAGCCTCAACGGTTCGAGCGACCAATGCGTCAACCGCTTCTCCGGGCGGGTGGCCGAATTCATCTATCTGGGCGACCACGTCCGGGTGCGCCTTGAAGTCTGCGGCAAGACCGACTTCTTCGTGAAACAACCGATTGCCGAGCTCGATCCAGCGCTCGCGGTCGGCGACGTGGTTCCGCTTGGCTGGCAGGTCGAGCACGTTCGCGCGCTCGATCCACTTCTAGAGGCGCATTAAGCGCCCCGGCAATACCAACACCAACCCTGCACGTGGAGAGAACAATAAATGTTGAGATCCCTGAAGTTCACAGCCCTGACCCTGGGCCTGATGGGTGCGGCAAGCGCAATGGCCGCTGGGCCGGATCTGACCGTGGTGTCGTTTGGCGGGGCGAACAAGGCGGCGCAAGTCAAAGCCTTCTACGCACCGTGGGAAGCGGCGGGCAACGGCAAGATCGTCGCTGGTGAGTACAACGGTGAAATGGCCAAGGTCAAAGCCATGGTCGACACCAAGAGCGTGTCCTGGGATCTGGTAGAGGTTGAATCGCCGGAGCTGTCCCGTGGCTGCGACGAAGACATGTTCGAGCAACTCGATCCTGCGCTGTTCGGCAAGTCCGAAGACTACGTCAAAGGCGCGATCCAGCCGTGCGGCGTGGGCTTCTTCGTGTGGTCGACCGTGCTGGCCTACAACGCCGACAAGCTGAAAACCGCACCGACCAGCTGGGCGGATTTCTGGGACACGAAAAAATTCCCGGGCAAGCGCGGCCTGCGCAAAGGCGCCAAGTACACCCTCGAATTCGCACTGATGGCCGACGGCGTTGCGCCGAAAGACGTGTACAAGGAACTGGCCAGCAAGGGCGGTCAGGATCGCGCATTCAAGAAACTGGATGAGCTGAAACCGAACATCCAGTGGTGGGAAGCCGGCGCCCAGCCGCCGCAATACCTCGCTTCCGGTGACGTGGTCATGAGCTCGGCCTACAACGGTCGTATTGCTGCGGTGCAGAAAGAATCCAATCTGAAAGTGGTGTGGAACGGCGGCATCTACGACTTCGATGCGTGGGCCATCCCGAAAGGTCTGGACGCCAAGCGCGCCGAAGCGGCGAAGAAATTCATCGCGTTCTCGGTGCAGCCGCAACAGCAGAAGACCTACTCGGAAAACATCGCCTACGGCCCGGCCAACTCTCAGGCAGTGCCATTGCTGGACAAGGCGATCCTGAAAGACATGCCGACCACCCCGGAAAACATCGCCAACCAGGTGCAGATCGACGTCAGCTTCTGGGCTGACAACGGCGAGCAACTGGAGCAGCGCTTCAATTCCTGGGCTGCGAAGTAACCAGAGGGCTTGCCCTCCTGTGGGAGCGGGCTTGCTCGCGAAAGCGTCAGCACATTCACATTGATGTCGACTGACACGCCGCCTTCGCGAGCAAGCCCGCTCCCACATTAAAAGTTCGAGGTGGCTTGCCGCCTCTGTAACGATCAAAGATTTGCGGAGTACGTCATGGCCATCGCCGTTCCCCTGAACGAGGGCAACAGCCCCACCTTGAAGCAGCGGCTCAAGCACGCCGAGCGGGTCAACCGCTGGAAGGCCCAGGCGCTGATCGCGCCGCTGGTGCTGTTTCTGTTGCTGGTGTTCCTGGTGCCGATCGTGGCGCTGCTCTATAAAAGTGTCGGCAACCCGGAAGTGGTCGGCGGCATGCCGCGCACCGTAACCGCGATTGCTGCGTGGGACGGCCGAGGCCTGCCCGCAGAACCGGTTTATAAAGCCGCCAGCGAAGACCTCGCCGAAGCGCGCAAAAACCAGACCCTGGGCGATCTGTCCAAGCGCCTGAACATGGAGTTGGCCGGCTATCGCAGCCTGCTGACCAAAACCGCCCGCTCGCTGCCCTTCGCCAGCGAACCGGCCTCTTATAAAGAAGCACTGGAAGGCCTCGACGAGCGTTGGGGCGATCCGGCCTACTGGCAAGCGGTGAAGCGCAACACCAGCAGCATCACCCCGTTCTATCTGCTGGCGGCGGTGGATCACCGCATCGACGACCTCGGCGAAATTGCCCCGGCGACTCCGGATCAGGCGATCTACCTCGACATCTTCGCCCGGACTTTCTGGATGGGCCTGATCATCACCGTGATCTGCCTGGTGCTCGCTTATCCGCTGGCCTACCTGCTGGCCAACCTGCCGTCGCGTCAAAGCAACCTGCTGATGATTCTGGTGCTGCTGCCGTTCTGGACTTCGATCCTGGTGCGGGTCGCCGCGTGGATCGTGTTGCTGCAATCCGGCGGGCTGATCAACAGCGCGCTGATGGCGATGGGCATCATCGATAAACCGCTGGAGCTGGTGTTCAACCGCACCGGGGTTTACATCTCGATGGTGCACATCCTGCTGCCGTTCATGATCCTGCCGATCTACAGCGTGATGAAAGGCATCTCGCCGACTTACATGCGTGCCGCGATTTCCCTTGGCTGCCATCCGTTCGCCAGTTTCTGGCGGGTGTACTTCCCGCAGACCTACGCAGGTGTCGGCGCCGGTTGCCTGTTGGTGTTCATCCTCGCCATCGGCTACTACATCACCCCGGCGCTGCTGGGCAGCCCGAACGATCAGATGGTCAGCTACTTCGTCGCGTTCTACACCAACACCAGCATCAACTGGGGCATGGCCACCGCACTGGGCGGGCTGTTGCTGCTGGCGACTGTGGTGCTTTATCTGATCTACAGCTGGCTGGTGGGCGCCAGTCGCCTGCGCCTGAGCTAAGGGGAATTTGAAATGCTGAGTCCTTATATGTCGCCCATCGAGCGGGTGTGGTTCTACAGCTTGCGGATCCTCTGCGGCTTGATCCTGTTGTTCCTGATCCTGCCGGTGCTGGTGATCGTGCCGCTGTCGTTCAACTCGGGCAGTTTCCTGGTGTATCCGCTGCAGGGCTTTTCGCTGCACTGGTATCAGGATTTCTTCGCCTCGGCGGAATGGATGCGCGCGTTGAAGAACAGCATCATCGTCGCCCCGGCCGCGACCGTGCTGGCGATGGTGTTCGGCACGCTGGCGGCCATCGGCCTGACCCGTGGCGACTTTCCCGGTAAGGCGCTGGTGATGGCGCTGGTGATTTCGCCGATGGTGGTGCCGGTGGTGATCATCGGTGTGGCCAGTTACCTGTTCTTCGCGCCGCTGGGCCTGGGCAACAGTTTCTTCTCGCTGATCGTGGTGCACGCGGTGCTCGGTGTGCCGTTCGTGATCATCACGGTGTCGGCGACGCTGCAGGGTTTCAACCATAACCTGGTGCGGGCGGCGGCCAGTCTTGGTGCTTCGCCATTGACCACGTTCCGCCGGGTGACTTTGCCGCTGATTGCGCCGGGGGTAATTTCCGGGGCGCTGTTTGCCTTCGCAACCTCGTTCGATGAAGTGGTGGTGACGCTGTTTCTTGCAGGTCCCGAGCAGGCGACGCTGCCACGGCAGATGTTCAGCGGGATTCGCGAGAACCTGAGTCCGACGATTGCTGCGGCTGCGACGTTGTTGATTGCCTTCTCGGTGATTCTGTTGCTGACGCTGGAATGGTTGCGTGGGCGGAGTGAAAAACTGCGCACTGCTCAAGTCTGACGACTGCAAGATCCGGGTTGTCTGCCATTCATGCGCTGAATGACAGACAACCTGATTTCCCCAGCTACGCTTGTGCTCAGCTCCCACATCTATAAGAGGCTGCGCACGATGAGTCTTTCCTCGTTCAAGATCGCTCACAAACTGATCACCGGCGCCGGGGCCATCGAGCAACTGGCGGCCGAACTCACGCGGCTGGATATCGACAACCCGCTGATCGTCACCGATGCCGCGCTGGTCAAGTCCGGCACGGTGGAGCTGGCGCTGGCGCAGATCGGCGAGCGCGAGTACGAAATCTTCGACCGCGTGCTGCCGGACCCGGAAATCGCCATTGTCGAGGATTGCATGCGCGTCTACCGAGAGGGCGGGCATGACGGTCTGATTGGCCTCGGTGGCGGCAGTGCCATCGACATCGCCAAGAGCGTCGCGGCGTACGCCGGTTATCACGGCGCACTGGAGGATCTGTTCGGCGTCGATCAGGTGCCGCGCAAAGGCCCGCCGCTGATCGCCATCCCGACTACGGCCGGCACCGGTTCTGAAGTGACCAACGTCGCCATCCTTTCGGACAAGGTCGCCCAACTGAAGAAAGGCATCGTCAGCGACTACCTGTTGCCGGATGTGGCGCTGGTCAGTCCGCAAATGACCCTGACCTGCCCGCGCAGTGTCACCGCCGCCAGTGGCGTCGATGCGCTGGTGCATGCCATCGAATCCTACTTGTCACTGAATGCCTCGCCGATCACCGATTCGCTGGCCATCGGCGCAATCAAGTTGATCGCCCGATCCTTGCCCAAGGCCTACGCCAATCCCTCCAACCTGCAAGCCCGAGAGGACATGGCCACCGCCAGCCTGATGGCCGGCATGGCGTTCGGCAATGCCGGGGTCGGCGCGGTGCATGCGCTGGCGTATCCGCTGGGCGGGCGCTTCAACATTGCCCATGGTGTCAGCAACGCCTTGCTGCTGCCGTATGTCATGACCTGGAACAAGATGGCCTGCGTCGAACGGATGCAGGATATTGCCGAAGCCATGGGAGTAAAGACCGCTCATCTGAGTCTCAATGAAGCCGCCGATAGCGCCGTCGCGGCGATGACCGAACTGTGCGCGGCGGTGGAAATCCCGCTGGGTCTGCGCAGTTTCGGCGTGCCTGAAGAAGCGATCCCGGCCATGGCGGTAGAGGCCGCGGGAATCGAGCGCCTGATGCGCAACAACCCGCGCAAGCTCAGCGCCGCCGACATCGAGAAGATCTACCGGGCGGCGTACTGAGAACCCGCCGGTCATCGGTCATGGCACAACCCAATCATCGCGGTCACGGTGCGCGCGCGGAAACTTGAGGTATACAATGCGCGCCATCGTGATTTAGCTCAGAAAAGGTGCGTCATGCAGCCCTTCGTTATTGCTCCGTCGATTCTTTCCGCCGACTTCGCCCGCCTGGGCGAGGAAGTGGACAACGTTCTGGCCGCCGGTGCCGACTTCGTCCACTTCGATGTCATGGACAACCACTACGTACCGAACCTGACCATCGGCCCGATGGTCTGCGCCGCGCTGCGCAAGTACGGCGTGACCGCGCCGATCGACGCCCACCTGATGGTCAGCCCGGTGGATCGCATCGTCGGCGACTTCATCGAGGCCGGCGCCACCTACATCACCTTCCACCCGGAAGCCACACTGCACGTCGATCGTTCCCTGCAACTGATCCGTGAAGGCGGCTGCAAATCCGGCCTGGTGTTCAACCCGGCGACCCCGCTGGATGTGCTCAAGTACGTGATCGACAAGGTCGACATGGTCTTGCTGATGAGCGTCAACCCGGGCTTCGGCGGACAGAAATTCATCCCCGGCACCCTCGACAAGCTGCGCGAAGCGCGGGCGATCATCGATGCCTCGGGCCGTGACATCCGCCTGGAAATCGACGGCGGCGTCAACGTCAACAACATCCGCGAAATCGCTGCCGCTGGCGCCGACACCTTCGTGGCCGGCTCGGCGATCTTCAATGCGCCGAACTATCAGGAAGTCATCGACAAGATGCGTTCCGAATTGGCGCTGGCTCGCCCATGAGCGGTTTTGAGCAGCTGTTCCCGGGGCAACTGCCGCGGTTGGTGATGTTCGATCTGGATGGCACGCTGATCGATTCGGTACCCGACCTGGCGGCGGCTGTGGATAACATGCTGCTCTCGCTCGGGCGCAAGCCTGCCGGAATCGAGTCGGTACGCGAGTGGGTCGGCAACGGTGCGCCGGTGCTGGTGCGCCGCGCATTGGCCGGCGGTATCGATCATTCCTCCGTGGATGACGTCGAAGCCGAGCATGCGCTGGAGGTTTTCATGGAGGCCTACGGCGCCAGCCATGAGCTGACCGTGGTCTATCCCGGCGTGCGCGACACCCTGAAATGGCTGCACAAGCAGGGCGTGGCCATGGCGCTGATCACCAACAAGCCGGAGCGCTTCGTCGCACCGCTGCTGGATCAGATGAAGATCGGCCGCTACTTCAAGTGGATCATCGGCGGCGATACCCTGCCGCAGAAGAAGCCTGACCCGGCGGCGCTGTTCTTCGTGATGAAGATGTCCGGTATCCCGGCCTCGCAATCGCTGTTCGTCGGTGATTCGCGCAGCGACGTGCTGGCGGCGAAAGCGGCGGGGGTCAAATGCGTCGGGCTCAGTTATGGCTACAACCATGGCCGGCCGATTGCCGAGGAATCCCCGGCGCTGGTGATCGACGACCTGCGCAAGCTAATTCCCGGTTGCCTGGATACGGCCGCTGAGATAACGTTGCCCGACGCTTCTCAATCCCCTTCTGGAAACGCCATCGTGGTGGTCACCCGCAAACTCTGGATGAAAGTCATCAAGGCCCTGGCCCGCTGGCGTTGGCGCGCCTGACTTGTTCCTGGCCGGCCTGCCGGCGCGTTTGCACACCTGACTGATTTGCCCCTCACACCACGAGGCACCCTATGATCCGCGAAGAATTCCTGCGTCTGGCCGCTGACGGCTACAACCGCATTCCGCTGGCCTGCGAAACCCTGGCCGACTTCGACACCCCGCTGTCGATCTACCTGAAACTGGCCGACCAGCCCAACTCCTACCTGCTCGAATCGGTGCAGGGCGGCGAGAAATGGGGCCGTTACTCGATCATCGGCCTGCCGTGCCGCACCGTGCTGCGGGTTCACGACCATCACGTGAGTATCACCGTCGATGGCGTCGAGACCGAAAGCCACGACGTCGAAGACCCGCTGGCCTTCGTCGAAACCTTCAAGGCCCGCTACAACGTGCCGACCATTGCCGGTCTGCCGCGCTTCAACGGCGGTCTGGTGGGGTACTTCGGTTACGACTGCGTGCGTTATGTAGAGAAGCGCCTCGGCAAATGCCCGAACCCGGATCCGCTGGGTGTGCCGGACATTCTGCTGATGGTCTCCGATGCGGTGGTGGTGTTCGACAACCTCGCCGGCAAGATGCACGCGATCGTGCTGGCCGACCCGACGCAGGCCGATGCCTACGAGCAGGGCCAGGCGCAATTGCAGCAACTGCTGGAAAAACTGCGTCAGCCGATCACCCCGCGCCGTGGCCTGGATTTCAGCAAGCCGCAGGCGGCCGAGCCGGTGTTCCGTTCCAGCTTCACTCAGGACGACTACGAAAAAGCCGTCGACACCATCAAGGAATACATCCTCGCCGGTGACTGCATGCAGGTCGTGCCGTCCCAGCGTATGTCGATCGACTTCAAGGCTGCTCCGATCGATCTGTACCGCGCACTGCGTTGCTTCAACCCGACGCCGTACATGTACTTCTTCAACTTCGGCGATTTCCACGTCGTCGGCAGTTCTCCGGAAGTGCTGGTGCGGGTCGAAGACAACCTGATCACCGTGCGCCCGATTGCCGGCACCCGTCCTCGCGGCGCCACCGAAGAGGCGGACGTGGCGCTGGAAGAAGACCTGCTGTCCGACGACAAGGAGATCGCCGAGCACCTGATGCTGATCGACCTCGGTCGCAACGACACCGGGCGCGTATCGGAGATCGGCTCGGTGAAGCTCACCGAGAAGATGGTGATCGAGCGTTATTCCAACGTGATGCACATCGTGTCCAACGTCACCGGTCAGTTGAAGGCCGGGTTGACGGCGATGGACGCACTGCGGGCGATCCTGCCGGCGGGCACCTTGTCCGGCGCGCCGAAGATCCGTGCGATGGAAATCATCGACGAGCTGGAGCCGGTCAAGCGTGGCGTGTATGGCGGCGCGGTCGGGTACTTCGCCTGGAACGGCAACATGGACACCGCGATTGCGATCCGTACCGCAGTGATCAAGAACGGCGAACTGCACGTGCAGGCCGGTGGCGGCATCGTCGCTGACTCGGTGCCGGCGCTGGAATGGGAAGAAACCATCAACAAGCGCCGGGCGATGTTCCGCGCTGTTGCACTGGCCGAGCAAACCCCGGACTGAGTGATTGCTGATTCAGCCAAAAAAAACGCGGCGCCTGTGAGGGCGCCGCGTTTTTTTATGGCCTGCGAATCAGAAGTCGAGCGCTACGCCGACGTTGATCCCTTGCTGGGTGAAGTCGTCATCCTTGCGGATGTCGTAGCTGGCGCGCAATGCCAGATCCTTGGTGAGGTTGTGGCTCACGCCGAGGTTCAGGCGGTTCAGGTTGGTCTGCGGGGCATAGCCGGCCAGGGTGTAGCGGTTGTTCGGCAGGCCATTGAGGTTCATCGTCACATGCTGGGTGTCGTCGTTGTACTCGCGCTCATGGGCCAGTTCGCCGAACACCTGGGTCTGCGAGGTGATCTGGTACTTGCCCTGGATCCCGAGGCCGAGACGCCGGGAAATGCGCGACTGGTCATCGAACGTCAGTGCCGTGGAGTCGGCGCCATTTTCCGAGTAGCCATCGACTTCAACCTTGGCGAAATCGGCGCTGACGAATGGCGACAGGTGCCATGGGCTGCTCGCTTCTGGCGCAATGTCGTAGCCCACGCGTCCGCTGAAGGCCAGAACATAGCCGTCGGTATCGCCTTTCTCGCCGCGTTCGTTGACTCCCAGCTGGAATTTGCGTTTGAGGCTGTCGTAATCCAGATGCCCGGCGGTCACGGCGGCGTCACCCCACCAGCGGTTCTGCTGGTACTGGGCGAACGCGGTGCCAAGGTAGGTGTTCAGCTTGTAGTCCGAGTCGTTGTCGCCGGCCTCGAGTTTCTGGTTGTAGAAACCGGCCGCCACGCCCACGCGCCATGCGTCGTTGAGGCGGTAGCTGCCGCCGATGTTCAGGTTGTAACCGTTGCCGTCGGCGCTGGCGCCGCTGCGCTGGCTGTCGAAGTCCTGATGCTGGCCGCCGCCGGCGACAATCGCCCGCCATTGGCCAACGGCCTGCCAGTTTTGCCAATCCGCCAGCCACTGGTTGCGCAGTTCATCCTGATGCGAGCGCAGGGTGCCTTGGGCCATTTGCGGCAACAGGGTCGCTTCCCATGGTGCGGCCAGCAGCGAGTAGGCGTAATCGGCAATCAGGCGCTGCCCGGCTTCGGTCGGGTGGACGGCATCGTTGTAGATCAGCTTGGTCGGATCCGGGGTGGCGCTGTTGATCCCGTACCGCGCGTTCTCCGTGCAACTGTTGCCGCTGAAGCAGGTGCCGACCAGATTCTGGTCGGTCGCCAGACCGAACTGCGCCGGATTGGCGAATGCCTCTTTGAGCAGAACCGGGACGTTCAGCGGGATGACGTTGGCATTGACGCTCTGCAACTGGCTGACCAGTTCGGTGTTGAACTGGGCGCTGAGTTGCGAGGTGAAGGCTTGTAGCGGCGAACCGTTGATGGCTGGCGTCAGGCCGATGTCCGGCAACAGCCAGACCATGATGTAGCGGGCGCCGGCACCTTGCAGTGTGCGTACGCTGTCGACCAGTCGATCAGCAGCGGCATTCGCCTGAGGCAGGCTGGTGACACGGCCCTGGAGGAAGTCGTTGCCGCCCCCGGTCAGGTAATACAGGGCATTCGGGTCGGCACGGAAACCGTTCGACGGCAGATAACCGGCGCGGGTACGTTCGCCAGTGGCGGACTGGCTGGTGATCGAGTCGAGAATCTGGTCGGTGCGGTAGCCGCCCACAGCCCAGTTGTTACCGTCCGGCTGGCCTTGGCCGGCACGTACCGCTGAGGACGAGGAGGCGGTTTGATCGGGGGTGAAGCCGAGGCGGCCACCGAGCAATTGCGTGGCGTTGAGCGAGTAGAACTCACCGCTGCCGTCCTGATAGTTCGGACCGGTACGGTTGGTGTAGCGTTCGGTGGCGCCGGCCGGGCCGCCGCTGTCGGTGAAAGTCCCCGCATCGCTGAGGCTGTCGCCGAAGACCACGAAATTCGAATAAGGATTGGGTGCGGCGTTCGCCTGGGCGCAGGCCATCGCGAGCAAGCATCCGGCGAGCGGTACAAACAACTTCTGTTTGATCATGAGCAAGTCCGTTTATTTATTGTTGTAGTGAACGAAACGACAGTACCAAAAACTTCCGGCGATTTGCCATCGGTCGTCAACCCTCCCATTGTTTTATCCCCCACGGCCCCGGCCATATTGCACGCTCCGCCCAGCTAAGTTACTGTGCCGAAACGTATGAACGAGACCTTCCCCGTGTTGATCACCAGCAAACTTCTGGATCAAGTCATCAAGGCACACGCCCGCTGGCGTTGGCGCGCCTGAATCTATTCTGCCGGCCCCGCCGGATCTGTATCGCTTTGCCTTCCTTGCCCGTTTGAAATGCCGCTGTGCCGACGCGACCTGCGCGTCTGACCGTGTGCAGCGCCCTGGCAAGTCATCCGAAGGCTGTCTTCAAGTCAGAATTCAAGAGGTTCGAAACGCCATGTTGCTGATGATCGACAACTACGACTCCTTTACTTACAACGTTGTGCAATACCTCGGCGAGCTGGGTGCCGAGGTCAAGGTGGTGCGCAACGACGAACTGACCATCGCCGAAATCGAAGCGCTCAAACCTGAGCGCATCGTCGTATCCCCGGGCCCGTGCACACCGACCGAAGCCGGTATCTCCATCGAAGCCATCAAGCACTTCGCCGGCAAACTGCCGATCCTCGGCGTTTGCCTCGGCCACCAGTCCATCGGTCAGGCTTTTGGCGGCGACGTTGTCCGCGCCCGCCAGGTGATGCACGGTAAGACTAGTCCGGTATTCCACGAGGACAAGGGTGTGTTTGCCGGGCTGAACCGCCCGCTGACCGTCACCCGCTATCATTCCCTGATCGTTAAACACGAAACGTTGCCCGATTGCCTGGAGCTGACCGCGTGGACCCAGCACGATGACGGTTCGGTCGACGAAATCATGGGCCTGCGTCACAAGACCCTGAACATCGAGGGCGTACAGTTCCACCCGGAATCGATCCTCACCGAGCAGGGCCATGAACTGTTCGCCAACTTCCTCAAACAAACCGGCGGCACGCGCTAAGGACTTCCCATGAATATCAAGACAGCCCTGAGCCGTATCGTCGATCACCTTGACCTCAGCACCGATGAAATGCGCGACGTGATGCGCGAAATCATGACCGGCCAATGCACGGACGCGCAGATCGGCGCGTTCATGATGGCCATGCGCATGAAGAGCGAGAGCATCGACGAGATCGTCGGCGCCGTGTCGGTGATGCGCGAACTGGCGGACAAGGTCGAACTCAAGACCCTCGACGGCGTGGTCGATGTGGTTGGCACCGGCGGTGACGGGGCGAATATTTTCAACGTGTCGACCGCGTCTTCCTTTGTGGTCGCTGCTGCTGGCTGCACCGTGGCCAAGCACGGTAACCGTGCGGTGTCGGGCAAGAGCGGCAGTGCCGACCTGCTGGAAGCCGCCGGCATCTACCTCAGCCTGACCCCGGTTCAGGTGGCGCGCTGCATCGATAACGTCGGCATCGGTTTTATGTTTGCCCAGACTCACCACAAAGCCATGAAGTACGCCGCCGGCCCGCGCCGCGATCTCGGTCTGCGCACCCTGTTCAACATGCTCGGCCCGCTTACGAATCCGGCCGGTGTGAAACATCAGGTGGTGGGCGTGTTCACCCCGGCGCTGTGCCGGCCGTTGGCTGAAGTCTTGCAGCGTCTGGGCAGCAAGCACGTGCTGGTGGTGCATTCGAAGGACGGTCTGGACGAGTTCAGTCTGGCGGCGCCGACCTTTGTCGCCGAGCTGAAGGACGATCAGATCACCGAATATTGGGTCGAGCCGGAAGATCTGGGCATGAAGAGCCAGAGCCTGCACGGCCTGTCGGTCGAAGGCCCGGAAGCGTCGCTGGCGCTGATCCGCGATGCACTGGGCAAGCGCAAGACCGAGAACGGCCAGAAGGCTGCCGAAATGATCGTGCTCAATGCCGGTGCGGCGCTGTACGCCGCCGACCTGGCGACAAGTCTGAAAGAGGGCGTGGCACTGGCCCACGACGCTCTGCACACCGGTCTTGCTCGGGAAAAACTCGAGGAGTTGGGTGCCTTTACCGCGGTATTCAAAGTGGAGAATGAGGGATGAGTGTACCGACGGTTCTGGAAAACATTCTGGCCCGCAAGGTTCAGGAAGTCGCCGAGCGTAGCGCTCGTGTGAGCCTGAGCGAGCTGGAAAGTCTGGCCAAGGCGGCCGATGCACCCCGTGGTTTTGCCCAGGCATTGCTGGCGCAGGCCAAGAAGAAACAACCGGCGGTCATCGCCGAAATCAAGAAGGCGTCGCCGAGCAAAGGCGTGATCCGCGAGAACTTCGTTCCCGCCGAGATCGCCAAAAGCTACGAGAAGGGCGGGGCGACCTGCCTGTCGGTGCTGACCGATATCGACTATTTCCAGGGCGCCGATGCCTACCTGCAACAGGCCCGCGCTGCGTGCTCGCTGCCGGTGATCCGCAAGGATTTCATGATCGATCCGTACCAGATCGTCGAAGCCCGTGCCTTGGGCGCCGATTGCGTGTTGTTGATCGTCTCCGCGCTGGATGACGTGAAAATGGCCGAACTGGCGTCGGTGGCCAAGGACGTCGGCCTCGATGTGCTGGTGGAAGTGCACGACGGCGATGAACTGGAGCGCGCATTGAAAACTCTCGACACGCCGCTGGTCGGGGTCAACAACCGCAACCTGCACACCTTTGACGTGAGCCTGGAAACCACCCTCGACCTGCTGCCGCGCATCCCGCGCGATCGTCTGGTCATCACCGAGAGCGGGATCCTCAACCGTGCCGATGTCGAGCTTATGGAAATCAGCGACGTTTACGCGTTCCTGGTCGGCGAAGCGTTCATGCGCGCCGAAAGCCCGGGCATTGAACTGCAGCGTCTGTTCTTCCCTGAACGCGGCGTTCCGGTGAGCGGTTCGACCCTCGACTGATTCATTCAGACCGAGTCGACTCATTCGCGGGCAAGCCCGCTCCCACAGGAGAAATGCATTCCTGATGTGGGAGCGGGCTTGCTCGCGAAGAGGCCATAAGATTCACCACAGACTGATCGTCTAACGGACTTCTTTATGACTCCAGTTTCCCTGACCATCGAAGCCGGCCTGCAAGCCGAACAGGATCTGCTGGCCTCTGTCTGCGCCGGCGACGCTGAATTCGGTCTGCTGTTCTGGCAGCCCAGCGACCGCGCTTTGGTCATGCCGCGCCGTTTGAATCGATTGCCCGGATTCGATCACGCCTGTGAAGTCTCCGCTGCTGCCGGCTGGCCGGTGTTGCTGCGTGAAACCGGTGGCGAACCGGTTCCGCAATCGGCGTCGACCATCAATATTGCACTGGTCTATGCACCGCCTCGCAGCGAAGGCGATCTGAACCGTATCGAAACCGGTTACCGGCGTCTGTGTGATCCGATTTGTGAGTTGCTGGATGAGTTGGGCGGCACTTCGTCGTTGGGTGAAATCGACGGTGCGTTTTGCGACGGTCGCTTCAACGTCAATCTCGACGGTCGCAAGATGGTCGGCACCGCTCAGCGCTGGCGCCAGAGTCAGGGTGGTCAGCGTCCGGTGGGGTTGGTGCACGGGGCGATGCTGGTGGATGACGAACGTGAGTCGATGGTCGCGGCGGTCAACCGATTCAACGAGGCGTGTGGCCTGGAGCAGCGGGTGCGTGCCGCCAGCCACATCGCTCTGCACGAAAAATTCCCGGCGCCCCATGCACTGGCACGCCTTGATGAACTCTTTCGTTTGATGCTGGCGCAGATCTACGCCGGCTGAGATTGAGAACTCAGCGAGTGCCGAAGACCACCATGGTCTTGCCTTTCACATCCACCAGGTTGCGTTCTTCAAGATCCTTGAGCACGCGACCGACCATCTCTCGCGAACAACCGACGATCCGGCCGATTTCCTGACGGGTCACCTTGATCTGCATGCCGTCCGGGTGAGTCATGGCGTCCGGTTGCTTGCACAGCTCCAGCAGGCAGCGAGCGACACGGCCGGTAACGTCGAAGAACGCCAGGTCGCCGACCTTGCGTGTGGTGTTGCGCAGACGTTGTGCGATTTGTCCGCTGAGCACGTAAAGAATGTCCGGATCCTGTTGCGACAATTCGCGGAACTTGGCGTAGCTGATTTCCGCGACTTCGCACTCAACCTTGGCCCGCACCCAGGCGCTGCGCTGCTGTTCCTGGCCGGCCTCTTCGAAAAGACCCAGCTCGCCGAAGAAGTCCCCGGCATTCAGGTACGCAATGATCATTTCGCGGCCGTCGTCGTCCTCGATCAGGATCGTGACCGAACCGCGGATGATGAAATACAGCGTGTCGGAGCGATCTCCGGCGCAGATGATGTTGCTCTTGGCCGCGTGACGGCGGCGCTGGCAATGCATCAGCAGCTTGTCGAGGTTCTTGATTTTGGGTGTGGGGGTAATACCAACCATGGTTGTATCCCGAAAAGACTGCACGGTTATATTTGGTTTTTATATGAGGCGCTGAGGCGGTCGCTACACAGTCTGGCGAAGGCGCCAGTGAATTGGCGCCAGCTTACCAGACACTTCGTCGAAATTTCGAGAAATCACCTACGCTGAAGGTGCATTCGTCCTAGGAACCTGCTCGCTGTCCGGGCGGGGCCCTGTGCTAAGCTGGCGACCCTTTTTTCTACAGTGGAGTCTTGGCGATGAAGGCACGCATCCAATGGGCTGGCGAAGCCATGTTCCTCGGCGAATCCGGCAGCGGTCATGTCGTGGTCATGGACGGTCCGCCGGACGCCGGTGGTCGTAACCTGGGTGTCCGCCCCATGGAAATGCTCCTGCTGGGTGTCGGCGGTTGCAGCAATTTCGACGTGGTCAGCATTTTGAAGAAGTCCCGTCAGGCCGTTGAAAGCTGCGAAGCCTTTCTGGATGCCGAACGCGCGACCGAAGATCCGAAAGTGTTCACCAAGATCCACATGCACTTCGTGGTCAAGGGCCGGGGCCTGAAAGAAGCCCAGGTCAAACGCGCCATCGAACTGTCTGCGGAGAAGTATTGCTCGGCCTCGATCATGCTCGGCGCGGCTGGCGTAGCGATCACCCACGACTACGAAATCGTTGAACTCGGCTGAGCCGACATTCAACTATCATAAAAGCAGTGCAGACTCTGGCGATCCCCCGCTGACGTCTGCATAATGCGCCACTTTTTTCAGGGCCGTGATCAGTCAATCGACGGGTCATCCGCCTGAACAGATAACCAAAATCGCCATCGCGAAGAGGTGTTAACCGTCCTACGCAGGTGCGTTGTTCGCACTTGACGGGCATGCTTGATCACGCGGCCGTGCCGCATACATAGAGAGTTTTTAACGGTGAAAAGCAAACTCAAGCTCCACGGGTTCAATAACCTGACAAAGACCTTGAGCTTCAACATCTATGACATCTGCTACGCGGAAACCCCGCAAGACCAGCAGGCTTACGTCGAGTACATCAATCAAGAGTACAACGCCGAACGCCTGACGCAGATCCTCACGGAAGTTGTCGAAATCATTGGTGCCAACATTCTGAACATTGCGAGTCAGAACTATGAGCCTCAGGGTGCCAGCGTCACGATTCTGATCTCGGAAGAGCCGGTGACCCCGACCGAAAGCCAGATCGAAGAGTCCCCGGGCCCATTGCCCGAAATCATCCTGGCCCACCTCGACAAGAGCCACATCACGGTGCACACCTACCCGGAAATCCATCCGGATGCCGGTATCGCGACCTTCCGTGTGGACATCGATGTGTCGACCTGTGGTGTCATTTCACCGCTCAAAGCGCTCAACTTCCTCATTCACCAGTTCGATTCGGACATCGTGACCGTGGATTACCGTGTGCGCGGCTTCACCCGTGACGTTGAAGGCAACAAGCACTTCATCGACCACGAGATCAACTCGATCCAGAACTACCTTTCCGATGACACTCGCGACGCGTACCAGATGACCGACGTGAACGTGTACCAGGAAAACCTGTTCCACACCAAAATGCTGCTGAAGAACTTCGAACTGGACAACTACCTGTTCGGCGATGCCACCAGCAACCTGTCTTCCGAGCAACGCGCTCAGGTGGCCGAGCGTGTGAAGCACGAAATGCTGGAAATCTTCTACGCGCGCAATATGCCGAGCTAAGAAATCCGGGCACAAAAAAAGGCGACTGCTTTGCGGCAGTCGCCTTTTTTACGGGTGTTTTTCAGATCCGGTAAGTGCTCTTGGTCATCACTTTGGCCAACAGGCTCATGCCGAACTTCACCGGAGCCGGAAAGCGGAAACCACCAGCCTCCAGTGCACTTTCCGCATGATGCTCTTCATCAATACGCATCTGTTCCAGAATCGCCCGGGATTTTTCGTCCTCGGCCGGGAGTTGCTCCAGATGCTCGTTCAGATGCTTGCAGACTTGATGCTCGGTGGCGGCGACAAACCCGAGGCTGACCTTGTCGCTGATCAGCCCGGCGACTGCACCGATCCCGAACGACATGCCGTAGAACAGTGGGTTGAGCACGCTGGTGTGGCTGCCCAACTGGTGAATGCGCTGTTCGCACCAGACCAGATGATCGATCTCTTCTTCGGCCGCATGCTCCATGGCCTCGCGCACCTGTGGCAGCTTGGCGGTCAGCGCCTGGCCCTGATACAGCGCCTGGGCGCAGACTTCGCCGGTGTGGTTGATGCGCATCAGACCGGCGACGTGGCGGGTGTCTTCATCGCTCATCTGCACATCGGGCTGCACGATCGCTGGCGACGGACGGTACGGCTGGCCGCTGAAGGGCAGCAAGGTACGCATCGCGGCATCGGCTTGCAGCAGAAGACGATCAATGGGCGAGTAGTGACGTTGGGTAGTCATGCTGACCTCCGGGAAGAATCTCGGCGGCCAGTTTAACCGAATCGGCCGTGGAAGGTTTGCGCTGGGTCATGTGGGAGCGGGGCGCTCCCACCGATCTCTGGGTTCAATCAGCCCGGCGGCCAGTTCATCTGGCGTTGACCGAGAACGTGCATGTGAATGTGGTAGACCGTCTGCCCGCCCATTTCATTGCAGTTCATCACCACCCGGAAGCCTTCCTCGCAGCCCAGCTCCAGCGCCAGACGCTGGGCGGTGAACAGGATATGCCCGGCCAGTGCCTTGTCGTCTTCGGTCAGGTCATTGAGGGTGCGCACCGGTTTCTTCGGGATCACCAGAAAATGCACTGGTGCCTGTGGGGCGATATCGTGGAACGCCAGAACCTGGTCGTCCTCGTAAATGATCTTCGCCGGGATTTCCCGGTTGATGATCTTGGTGAACAGAGTATCCACAGCTGTTTTCTCCGTTGTTTGGGCTGGCCTGAGTGTACTCATAGGGTGATAAGGCCGCCCAGTGTTTTGCCGTAGGACTTTTCAGCGCGGGCAGTAAGCCTTGTTGACCATGCCGATAATCGTGCGATTGAGCCAGCGCGAACCGAGCCGTGGCAGAAAGGCGAACCAGCGGTTTCGGCGTCCGGGAATGATGATTGCGCGGTTTTTCTCCAGGGCGCGCACGGTATACAGCGCGACCTCCTCGGGGCTCATCAGCAATTTGCTGGCGTTGAGTTTGTCGTTGTTCAGTTGCGCGGTGCGAAAGAACGCGGTGCGGGTCGGACCGGGGCAGAGCACCGACACTTTGACCGCACACTTCTTCAATTCCACCCGCAGTGCTTCCGAGAAGTGCAGAACATACGCCTTGCTGGCGTAGTAGGTGCTCATCCAGGGCCCGGGGTTGAAGGCCGCCACCGACGCGACATTGAGAATCTGCCCGCCGCCCTGCAACGCCATGCTGTTGCCGATGGCATGGCAGAGGCGGGTGAGGGCGAGGATGTTCACTTCGATCAGGTCCTGTTCGGTCATCCAGTCCTGGGCCAGAAACGGGCCGCAAGTACCGATGCCGGCGCAATTGACCAGCAGATCGATCTGCCGGTCGCCTTCTTCCAGCTCCAGCAGGAAACCGGACAGGCGCAGCGGCTCACCGAGGTCGCAGGCGCGGAACAGCACCTCCACGCCGAAGCGTTGGGTCAGTTCAATCGCAATGCTTTCCAGCTGATCACGCTGGCGAGCCACCAGAATCAGGCTGCGGCCACGGCGCGCCAGGGCTTCGGCCATCGCCAGGCCGATGCCACTGGAGGCGCCGGTGATCAGAGCGTAACGGGTCATGCAAATCTCCATCGCAACAGCGCCGCGCCGTCGACGCAGGTGTCACGGCGGGGAGCGTTGTTCATTCTTTCGCAGAGTCTACAGGGGCGAGGGCGGCTTCGGCTGCATCGTCTGCCGAATTCGCGGCGGGTTCGACTTCGACCTCGATTTCATCGGTGGTCACCGAACCGCTCTCATAGCTGCTTTCAAGACTGCTTTCGTACTCTTCCTGGATGGCGGTAATCCCGCCCAGCATGCCGGCCATGAAAAACAGCCCGATAAACACGATCCACAAAGAGCACAGCACTTTGACTGCGGTACTGTTCGGCGGAGGGGGTGGACCGTAGCGGTTGGCGCCGGTATTGCCCGGCACGACCATGATCACCAGCGGGAAGAAGCTGCCCACGAAAGGCACCAGCGTCAGCAGCCAGAGCCAGCCGGACCAGCCAATATCGTGAAGGCGCTGGATGCTGAACAGGATCCCGACAATCGCGAAGGCCAAAAACAGGAAGAAGGCGAGGAGGCCGCCGATGATCAGGCCGGTGGTCGAGTCGGCGCTCACCAGGCCCAGGCCGATCAGCGCGAATACGCTGACGATTGGCAGGGCTACCAGGCTCAACACCATCGACCATGCCAGGTAACGCAAACGGCCGATCCGGCCTTCGACGCTGAGCGGCTTTAGAGGCGCGAATGCCGGCAGGCTTTCACCGACGGCGGCGCGAGGAGGCGCGTAAGGCGAGTCGGGTTCGGTGACGGCGGCGCCTTGCTCGTGGACATCCGACAGATTCAGTTCGATGGGCGTTTCCGTTTCGATCCGGGCATCGATCCCGGTCTTGCCCAGCGCTTGCAGATAAGTCTGCGCATCGCTGTGCGACAGATCACGCTTGAGCGCGACGGTGCGGCCATTGAACAGACGCTCGATGGCGGCAACATCGCTTTTGAACAGATTGGCCAGGTTGAGCTTGGCCGTGGTGATATCGACGCCGGGCTGGAGCGCGCCGTCGAAAACGATCTTGTAACGGGGTTCGCTCATGGCCGAGGCATCCTTGTCGCGAGATAAATTGAGTCTAAAGCCAGTCAGACAGCGACTGGCCGGGTTTCATTCAGCGTGGCCAGCGTTTCGGCAGTTGCGCTGCGTGCTCCAGGGCCTGACGGTATTCGGCATCAAGACGCGCCACCAGTTGATCCACGTTTGGCAGATCGTCGATCTGGCCTACGCCCTGACCCGCGGACCACACGGTTTTCCAGGCCTTGGCTTCGTCGTTGATCGGCTTGAGCTTGTCGCCGAAATTCACTTCACCCTTGCCTTGCAGGGCTGCCATGTCGAAACCGGCGGCCTCCAGACTTTGGCGCATGAAACTGGCCGGTACACCGGACACGGCAGGAGTATGAATGATGTCGGCGGCTTTGGCAGTCAGCAGCATCTGCTTGTAGGCGTCAGGCGCATGACTTTCAGTGGTGCCGATAAATCGTGTGCCGAAGTAGGCCAGATCCGCGCCGAGCAGTTGTGCGGCGAGAATCTCATGCCCATGGTTCAAACATCCTGCAAGCAACAGGGTTTTGTCGAAGAACTCGCGGATCTCGGCGATCAGCGAGAACGGGCTCCAGGTCCCGGCGTGCCCACCGGCACCGGCCGCGACGGCGATCAAGCCATCGACACCGGCCTCGGCGGCTTTCTCGGCATGGCGGCGGGTCGTCACGTCGTGGAAGACCAGACCGCCGTAGCTGTGCACGGCGTCTACCAGTTCCTTCACGGCACCAAGACTGGTGATGACGATGGGGACTTTGTGTTCGACGCAGATGTTCAGGTCCGCCTCCAGACGTGGATTGCTCTTGTGAACAATCAGATTCACGGCATAAGGCGCCGGGTTCTCCAGTGTCGCCAGTCCCGCTTCGATCTGCTCCAGCCAGGCCTTGAATCCGCTGCTTTCGCGTTGATTCAGCGCCGGAAAGCTGCCGACCACGCCGTTACGGCAGCACGCCAGCACCAGTTCAGGATTGGAGATCAGAAACATCGGTGCTGCCACTACGGGCAGACGCAGACGTTGTTCGAGCAGAGCGGGCAGCGACATCGGAAGTACCCCGGAAAGTTGTATTTGTTGAAGTTAGAACGGCTTGACCACGACCAGAATTACGATAGCCAGCAATAGCAGAACCGGCACTTCATTGAACCAGCGATAAAAGACATGGCTGCGGGTGTTCTCGCCACGGGCAAAACGTTTTACCTGCGCGCCGCACATGTGGTGGTAACCGATCAGCAGCACGACCAGGGTCAGTTTGGCGTGGATCCAGCCACCGCTGCTGAAGATGCTCGGGTTCAGGTAGATCAGCCAGCCGCCGAAGATCAGCGCGGCGATCATCGCCGGGCCCATGATGCCGCGATAGAGTTTGCGCTCCATGATGCTGAAGCGTTCCTTGCTGATCGTGTCTTCACTTTGCGCGTGATAAACGAACAGTCGCGGAAGATAGAACAGCCCGGCAAACCAGCACACGATGCTGACGATATGTAGCGCTTTGATCCACAGATAGAGCATTTTTGGTTATTCCCTGATTCACGGTAGGCCGGATAGTAGAGGCTTGAGCGTCCGCACGTCACCTTGGCGGTTGTCGCAGGGGCGCGCGGCCCCTATTATCGACGGCTTTCCAGTGGGTTCGTTGAGGGCAGGTTTATGGTCAAGGTCGGTATCGTCGGCGGCACGGGTTACACCGGTGTCGAACTGCTGCGTCTGTTGGCACAGCATCCGCAGGCAGAAGTGGTGGTCATCACTTCCCGATCCGAGGCCGGTCTGGCCGTGGCTGACATGTACCCGAACCTGCGCGGTCACTACGACGGTCTGGCATTCAGCGTGCCGGACATCAAGACCCTGGGCGCTTGCGACGTGGTGTTCTTCGCCACTCCCCACGGCGTTGCCCACGCACTGGCTGGCGAACTGCTGGCGGCCGGCACCAAGGTCATCGACCTGTCGGCTGATTTCCGTCTGCAGGACGCCGATGAATGGGCCAAGTGGTACGGCCAGCCGCACGGCGCGCCGGAGCTGCTGGACGAGGCGGTTTACGGCTTGCCGGAAGTCAATCGCGAGCAGATCAAGAAAGCACGCCTGATCGCGGTGCCGGGTTGCTATCCGACCGCGACGCAGCTGGGTTTCCTGCCGTTGCTTGAGGCGGGTATTGCCGACGCTTCGCACCTGATCGCCGACTGCAAGTCCGGTGTCAGCGGTGCCGGTCGTGGTGCTGCCGTAGGCTCGCTGTACTCCGAGACGTCGGAAAGCATGAAGGCCTATGCGGTCAAAGGTCACCGTCATCTGCCGGAAATTCGTCAGGGGCTGCGTCGTGCGGCGGGCAAGGATGTCGGTCTGACTTTTGTGCCGCACCTGACGCCGATGATCCGTGGCATTCACTCCACGCTCTACGCGACCGTGGTGGACCGCTCGGTGGATCTGCAGGCGCTGTTCGAGAAGCGTTATGCCAATGAGCCGTTCGTCGACGTGATGCCGGCCGGCAGCCACCCGGAAACCCGCAGCGTGCGTGGCGCCAACGTCTGCCGCATCGCGGTTCACCGTCCGCAGGATGGCGATCTGGTGGTGGTGCTTTCTGTGATCGACAATCTGGTCAAGGGCGCGTCGGGTCAGGCCGTGCAGAACATGAACATCCTGTTCGGGCTGGATGAGCGTCTGGGCCTGTCCCACGCTGGCATGCTGCCGTAACGACCGATCTTGCTTGGTAAAAAGGCCCGTCTGACGGGCCTTTTTGCATTCTGGTGAGTGGATCAGCTTTATTGATATACCGTAACAATAGTTGACCGATTTTCTAGGACAAGCGGATAATGCGCGTCATCACGCATTATGGCGGCGTAACGCCGGGAGATAGTCAGCATGAGCGTCGAATCCTTCACCCCCACGGCTTTGCAATTCACTCAAGGTGCCGCGCACAAGGTGAAGAGCCTGGTCGATGAAGAGGGGAATGATCGCTTGAAGCTGCGCGTATTCGTTACGGGCGGCGGTTGTTCAGGGTTTCAGTACGGCTTCACCTTCGATGAGGATGTGGCCGAGGATGACACCATCGTCGAGCGCGAAGGCGTCAGTCTGGTGGTTGATCCGATGAGCTTCCAGTACCTGGCAGGTGCCGAGGTGGATTATCAGGAAGGTCTGGAAGGTTCGCGTTTCGTGATCAAGAACCCGAATGCCACCACCACTTGTGGTTGCGGCTCCTCGTTCTCGATCTGATCGCGTTTCACCGAACACAATAAAACGCCGCAGAGCCTCACGGTTCTGCGGCGTTTTGTTATCTGCAATTTGTCAGTTGGGGTAGATGGCGCCGAGTACACGCAGGCCTTTGGCGCCGGTGACGCTCGGGCGATTGGCGGCGATGCCTTCCAGACAGCAGTGAGCCAGCCAGGCGAAGGCCATGGCCTCGACCCAGTCCGGATCAACGCCATGAGTCGACGTGCTGGCGACCTTGGCGTTCGGCAGCAGCCCGGCCAGACGATTCATCAGTGTGGCGTTGTGAGCGCCACCGCCGCAGACCAGCAGTTCCCGAGTGTCGGACTGAGCGCTTTGCAGTGAGTCGACAATAGTCAGTGCGGTGAGCTCCAGCAGCGTCGCTTGCACGTTCTCCGCCGGGAACACTGGCAGGCGCGAAAGGTGTTGCTCCAGCCAGGGCAGGTTGAAGACTTCGCGGCCGGTGCTCTTCGGGCCTTGCGTCACGAAAAACGGATCGCTGAGCAGGGCTTTCAGCAGGGTGGGCTCAGCTTTGCCGCTGGCTGCCCATTGCCCGTTGCGGTCGTAGTTCTCGCCCCGGCGCTGATGAATCCAGGCATCCATCAGCACATTCCCCGGCCCACAGTCGAAACCGGCTACAGGCTTGTTCGGCTCAATCAGACTGAGATTGCTGAAACCGCCGACATTCAGGACCGCACGGTTACCTGTACGCTCTTCGAACAACGCTTCATGAAAGGCCGGAACCAGCGGGGCTCCCTGGCCACCGGCGGCTACATCGCGGCTACGGAAGTCGCTGACGACGGTGATGCCGGTCAGTTCAGTGAGCAGGGCGGGGTTACCGATCTGTACGGTGAAACCGCGCGCCGGTTCATGGCGAATGGTCTGGCCGTGGCTGCCGATCGCGCGAATGGCTTCAGGCTTGAGCTGTTGCTGTTCGAGGAGGGTATGGATCCCTTGCGCGGCGAGCTTCACCCAATTCTGCTGGGCAATCGCCGAGCGGGCGATTTCGTCAGGGCCGCTGGCGCACAAGCCAAGCAGCTCGGCGCGCAGGGTGTCAGGCATGGGGATGTAGTGCGTGGCGACCAGATTGATCGCCGAGGATTGCTCGATCAGGGCGATGTCCAGCCCGTCGAGACTGGTGCCGGACATCACGCCGATATACAGAGCCATGGCTTAACGTTTGCTCGAAGCCAGCATGGTGGCTTTTTCCTGATCCATACGAGCCATCAGTGGCTGGCTCTGCGCCAGGAAGCGAGCTCGTTCGGATTTGGCGATCGGGTCGGCCATCGGCAGCTTCTGGCCCAATGGATCGACGTGGACACCGTTGACCTGGAACTCATAGTGCAGGTGCGGGCCGGTGGACAGGCCGGTGGTGCCGATGTAACCGATCACTTGGCCCTGTTTAACTGTGCCGCCGGTCTTCACGCCCTTGGCGAAGCCCTGCATGTGTCCATACAGCGTACGGTAAGTGTTGCCGTGCTGGATGATTACGGTGTTGCCGTAACCGCCGCGACGGCCGGCCAGCAGCACTTTGCCGTCGCCGGCAGCCTTGATCGGCGTACCGCGTGGAGCGGCGTAGTCGACGCCTTTGTGGGCACGGATCTTGTTGAGGATCGGGTGTTTGCGGCCCATGGAAAATTTAGAGCTGATGCGGGCGAAGTCCACCGGTGTACGGATGAACGCCTTGCGCATGCTGTTGCCATCGGCGGTGTAGTAGCTGCTGTTGCCTTGCTTGTTGGTGTAACGCACGGCGGTGTAAGTCTTGCCGCGGTTGGTGAAGCGGGCGGACAGGATCGGACCGTTGCCAACGGCTTTGCCGTTGACCACTTTCTGTTCATAGATCACATCGAACTCGTCACCCTGGCGGATATCCTGGGCGAAGTCGACGTCGTAGCCAAAGACACTGGCCATGTCCATGGTCAGGCTGTGGGACAGGCCTGCGCGGGCGGCGGACTGCGACAGCGAGCTGTTGATCACACCGTGTACATAAGCGGTGCGAACAGTCGGTTTGGCGGTAACGCGGTTGAACACATAACCCTTGTCATTCTTGGTCAGGGTGATGGTTTCAACGTCGCTGATCTTGCTGTGCAGGTTGGTCAACTGACCTTGTGGATTCAATTCGAATTCGAGTTTCTGGCCATGTTTGAGCTGACTGAACTGCTTGGCTTGTTTATCACTGGCCAGCACTTCATGGACGGCCGCGGCCGGGAGGCCGACTTTCTCGAACAGTGTAGAAAGCGTATCGCCCTTGGAGACGATCACTTCCCTGTGATTTGGGGCCTTCTTTTCTTCAGCTACCGGTGTCGGCGCTGGTGCAGTCTGAGCGGTTTCCTGCGTCTCTTCGGCGCTGTTTTCGATCTGCGCGAAAGGGGAGGCTACGGACTCATTTGTGGCTTGAGCTGCGTCGGCAGCGTCTTGATCTTGTGTCAGTTGTTCAGCAGGACTTTCCAGTTCAAGGCTCAGCGTTGTCTTTTTGGCTTCAACATCACTGGATGGAAACACCAGGAGCGCCAGGCTGAGAAGGGCGGCGATACCACTTGCGGCGAGCAGGTGGGTCTTCGGGTAAAGCGGTGGCGCTTTAGACGGTTCAGTGGTCATAAGTAATTTGACTTTGAAAAAGATGAATTGGAAAAGATGAATGACATGATGAAGATGAAATAACTGTATAAAATATAACCAAATCATCTCTGAAGCAAGTCTGCGGACGCCCTGTCCGTGGATTGGTGTCCGTGTGCCGGGCAAAACT
This sequence comes from Pseudomonas sp. B16(2017), assembly GCF_002113205.1. Taxonomy (NCBI): domain Bacteria; kingdom Pseudomonadati; phylum Pseudomonadota; class Gammaproteobacteria; order Pseudomonadales; family Pseudomonadaceae; genus Pseudomonas; species Pseudomonas sp. B16(2017). Next base: position 1,506 of record NZ_NEKA01000014.1, on the reverse strand, counting down.
TGTATTTGGTGCGCGATCTTGTATGGTTGGTTCCCTTTGAATCTGAGCCTTGCGGGTCTGTTATGAAGTCGGTTGAAGAGCAGCTAGCGCTGATTAAACGTGGTGCGGAAGAACTGTTGGTCGAGTCCGAGCTGATCGAAAAGCTCAAGCGTGGCCAGCCGCTGCGAATCAAGGCCGGCTTCGATCCAACTGCGCCGGACCTGCACCTTGGTCACACTGTGCTTATTAATAAGCTGCGCCAGTTCCAGGAACTGGGGCATCAGGTGATCTTCCTTATTGGTGATTTCACCGGAATGATCGGTGATCCGAGCGGCAAGAGCGCCACTCGCCCTCCATTGACCCGTGAGCAGGTTCTGGAAAACGCCGAGACCTACAAGACTCAGGTGTTCAAGATTCTTGATCCGGCGAAAACCGAAGTTGCGTTCAACTCCACCTGGATGGATCAGATGGGGCCGGCGGACTTTATTCGTCTGACTTCGCAGTACACCGTTGCTCGTATGCTCGAGCGTGATGACTTCGATAAGCGCTACACCACCAATCAGCCGATTGCCATTCACGAATTCCTCTATCCGCTGGTGCAGGGTTATGACTCGGTTGCTTTGCGCGCTGACGTTGAGCTGGGTGGTACCGATCAGAAGTTCAACCTGCTGATGGGGCGTGAGCTGCAGCGTGGTTATGGCCAGGAAGCGCAGTGCATCCTGACGATGCCGTTGCTTGAAGGTCTGGATGGCGTGAAGAAGATGTCCAAGTCGCTGGGCAACTACGTCGGTATCCAGGAAGCGCCGGGTGTCATGTACAGCAAGCTGGTCTCGATTCCTGATGCGTTGATGTGGCGCTACTTCGAGTTGCTCAGCTTCCGTTCGATGGATGAGATCAATGCTTTCCGTGCTGATGTTGAAGCGGGTGCCAACCCGCGTGATATCAAGATCAAGCTGGCCGAAGAGATTGTTGCGCGCTTCCATGGTGAAGAGGCTGCGGCCAATGCTCACCGTGGTGCGGGTAACCGTATGAAGGATGGTGAGTTGCCGGATGATCTCCCAGAGGTCGAACTGACTGCTGCCGAGGATATGCCGATTGCTGCTGTCCTTAATAAGGCAGGACTGGTGAAGAACTCTGCGGCTGCTCGTGATCTGTTGGCTTCCGGTGGTGTGCGTGTAGATGGTGAGGTGGTTGATCGTTCCTTTATATATGTACTGGGCGCAACCCACGTTTGCCAGGCGGGCAAGAAGGCTTTTGCACGGATTACGCTTAAATCTGAGTAAAGTTGAAATAAGGGGTTGACGGCGAATTCTGAGTCTCTATAATTCGCCCCACTTCCGGCGCAGTCGAAACGGAAAACTTCTTGAGATTCAATGAGTTAAGTAGGTTTCGATAGTAGATCGCTTCAGTTCATCGAAGCCTGGAAAGAGTTGGAAATGCCGGTTTTTCTGGTGCTTTCAACGGTTCGATCTTCTCGGTCGAAAGCGGAGAAAAGAGGTGTTGACAGCAGTGTGTAATGCTGTAGAA
>NZ_NEKA01000013.1:0-187791 GCF_002113205.1 Pseudomonas sp. B16(2017) | reverse complement strand
CTTTATGAGGATGCCAGGAAAGCTAATCCGAGCCGTTGGAGCACTCGGACACGCAACTGGAAACTAGCTGATGCGGTGTATTTAAACCCAGAGCGCCCTAACTTTAAGGGCTCAACTGGCTAACAACGATTGGAACAAGGCGACAGGTGCCTTGACACGCACCGAACGCCCCAAAAGTAACCAAAAGGTCTCTAACCCTGACGTACGGCCCCTCGCTAAGGCTCGGGGTTCCTTCGCTCCGGGATTCATCCGGGGGGCATCGCCTACGGTTTGCTTCGCTGCACCTCCTCTCGATGTGTTTGGCTTCGCCAAACGGTCGCTGCGCTCCCACCCCCGGATAAATCCCTCCACTCAGCCTTCCGACGTCGCCCGAAGATCAGAAGCGGTACTCGAGCTAACGCTCATCGTTTTGAGTGGTGAGAAGCGGATACGAACTGCTTTCGTTTTCTGTGGGAGCCAGCCTGCTGGCGATGGCAGTTTCCTGCAGACTGCATGCGATCCCTGTGGGAGCGAGCTTGGTCCGGGCGGCGATCCGACGAAAGCGGTCTGCCAGAGCACAGCAAAGGAACAGTCAAACATCCGGCTTTTTGGCGCATAAACGTAATTCTGCAAGCGCGTTTAAAGTACACGAACCGTTACGCCATGAGGGCTACGACTCCTTGCGTCGTTGCCTACGCGTACGCCAGAATCCGCCGGCTTACGCAGCTTGGAGAGAGCTATATCGTTTCCCTGTCACTCAAAAGTGACTGGGTTTGGTAGCCCGATTCGAGTTGTGGTTATTGCGACACCTTCAATGCTGTCTCTTTTCTGAGGTGCAGCTTTGTATGGTGGGCATGCGTGGGGCTCATTCGTGAGCGCCGGGTTTCCCAATTCGACCGGTCTACCAACCCGCGCATGGCCGCCACCCGCCGTTTGGTAGCGAGGGTGATGGCTCCCATTTTTTCGAATTGGAGTTTTATCCATGTTCAAAGCCACACCAAATCCACCAGTAACCGATCCAACCTCCAACGACCCCGAGCTCGAGTCCAAAAAGACAAAAGAAGCCGCCGATCGCGCACTCGACTATTACCTCGGCCCCGAAATCCCGAAGTACTTCCCGCCCAAGTCCCGCCCCATCTACATGGTCGATCCCACACTCGATGACGAAACACTGCTCGTCGAAGCCAGCGAGTCATTGTCGTCAGCCAACGCCATGGCCGGGAATATCGCCAACTCGGTAAAAGGCCCGGAACGCAAACCGCTGCTGGCGCTGCAACAGCTGATCATGTTGAACGAGTTGCTGGTGAATCGACTGCTGGACAAGCTGCGTTTGCCGCAGTAACCGCCAACTCTGACGTCGTACGTTTTAGCGGGTAATAAAAAGCCCGGACGCCTTCTCGCTCCGGGCTTTCAAAATCACGGGATTGATCCTCCTCAACAATCGGGAGGCAGCCTGCCAGAGATCACAAATTTATCGAACGCCTTCTGCCCATCACGCGCCGCTCGCTGCACATCAAGGAATGTCAGTTCACCCCGGACTTCCTTTCTCACAGGTTTGTCGGTCGTCAGCATCGGAGTCTGCGTAGGAGGTTTTTTCATGCTGGCTAGCCCGTGTGAATAGGTTTGAACGACAAAGTAGAGCCGGGCTTCAACGCGTGCCAGTCAGTTGGGTCTGATTCAGTTGTAGGCACTGTCCGCGCTTTTTGAATGAGATTTTCGCCGGCAGACTGGGCCTCTTCGCGGGCAAGCCCGCTCCCACAATGATGGTGGTGTTGCGAAATTTTGTGGCCAATGCGAAACCCTGTGGGAGTGGGCTTGCCCACGAAGAGGGCGGTGCTGGCTACGTCCATTTCAGACAGGCAATAAAAAACCCGGAAGCTCTCGCTATCCGGGTTTTTCGTATCACCCATCCAATCAGCGGTTAAACCGCTCCACCAACGAGTATTGCGTGTTGGCAGTCTTGGTCAGCTCTTCACTCAACAACGCCGAGTTATGCGCCTGTTCCGAGGTCTGGTCCGCCAGTTCCGAGATGTTGCTGATGTTGCGGCTGATTTCTTCAGCCACGGCACTTTGCTCTTCGGTCGCGGCGGCGATCTGGGTGGTCATGTCGGTGATGTTGGCCACTGCTTCGCTGATGCCGACCAAGGCCTGGTCTGCTTCCAGTACCCGCGCAACACCTTCTTCCGCCTGGCGATGGCCGGCTTCCATGGTTTGTACGGCGCTGGACGCAGTCTGTTGCAACTTGGCGATCAGGGCGTGGATCTGGCCGGTGGATTCGCTGGTGCGTTGCGCCAGTTGGCGGACTTCGTCGGCGACCACGGCAAAACCACGGCCCATTTCACCGGCACGCGCGGCTTCAATCGCGGCGTTGAGTGCGAGCAGGTTGGTCTGGTCGGCGATGCCTTTGATCACGTCGACCACGCCGCCGATTTCGTCGCTGTCCTTGGCCAGTTGGGTGACGGTCAGGCCGGTTTCACCGACCACGACCGACAGGCGCTGGATGGCTTCGCGGGTTTCGCCGGCGATGTCGCGGCCGCGACCGGTCAGGCGGTTGGCTTCCTGGGTGGCGTCGGCGGTGCGCTGGACGTGGCTCGCCACTTCTTGCGTGGTGGCGGCCATCTGGTTGACGGCGGTGGCGACCTGTTCGGTTTCCACGCGCTGACGTTCCAGACCGCTGGAGCTGTTGTGCGCCAGGGCGTCGGACTGTTTGGCCTGATCGGTCAGGTGCTCGGCGGTGTCCTGCAGACGGGTCAGGCAGGTTTTCAGGCGCGCTTCCTGGCTGAGGATCGACATTTCCAGACGCGCTTGGGCGCCACGGCTGTCGGTGTACATCTGTGCGATCAACGGGTCGGAGGTGGTCTGCTCGGCCAGACGCAGCAGGCGCTTGAGCCCGCGCTGTTGCCATTGCAGGCCCAGCAGGCCCAGCGGCACCGACAGACCGGCGGCGAGGGCGAAGCCCCACTGCGAGTTCAGGGTGGCGCCGATCATGAAGCTCAGCTGGCTGACCAGAATGAACGGCAGCCAGTCCTGCACAATCGGCAGCCATTTGTCGCTCGAAGGAATCGCCGACTTGCCCTGGTTGATGCGTTGGTAGAGCGCTTCGGCACGGCGGATCTGTTCGGCGGTGGGTTTGACCCGCACCGACTCGTAACCGACCACCTGATTGCCATCGAACACCGGCGTTACATAGGCGTTCACCCAGTAATGATCACCGGTCTTGCAGCGATTCTTGACAATGCCCATCCATGGCAAGCCTTGTTTCAGTGTGCCCCACATGTGCGAAAACACCGCCGCCGGCACGTCGGGGTGACGAACCAGGTTGTGCGGCGCACGGATCAGTTCCTCACGCGAGAACCCGCTGATTTCGACGAAAGCGTCGTTGCAGTAGGTGATCACGCCTTTGGCGTCGGTTGTGGAAATCAACCGTTGCTGAGCCGGGAAAGTCCGTTCGCGTTGTGTAATGGGCTGGTTGTTACGCATGGTTTTTCAATCCGCAAGGCTTTGAAAGGTTGTCGGCGGTATCGGTCATTTATTGAAATTTTTTTTCATTTATATGTACGGCGTCGCAAAACCGACCTTGCTTCAACCCGCGAGCATCGGATAGGTGAACAGGCCGAAATGCAGCAGGTTCAGACCAAAATGTGTGGCGATAGCCGCACCGAGCCCGCCAAAACGGTAGGCCAGACCATAGCCGACACCCGCCAGGCTCGCCAGCAACACCCAGTGCCAGCCGGCGCCCACATGCACCAGGCCGAACAGCAGGGACGCCAGCAGCAGCGCGAGGTTTTCGCCGTAGGGCAGGTGTTGGAAACGCCGGCTCAGGCCGCCCTGGATATAACCGCGAAACAGAGCCTCTTCGACCAGCGTCACCAGCAGCAGATTGTTCAGCACCCAAAGCCACGCCTGATCCGGCCATTTCGGTGCCCAGGTGATCATGCCCAGCAATACCGCACCGCCCAGCGCCAGAATCACGCTCAACGTCAGTGCCAGCGCTGTCACATACACCGTCAAGCGCAACGAGCGCCGCGCGACGATCCACGGGCAGACCAGCAGCAGCCAGAAACCAATCAGCGGTTTGTCGAGATTCAGGTACATCGAGAACGGCACAGCGTTGTCGGTGAAGCGCTGGGGCTCGATGGCCCGGCCGTTGTAGAAGCCCGGCAGCCAGTGCAGGGCCAGCGCCAGGGCCAGCACGATAAACAGGCCATGGCCGAGATAACGCCCGACCGGCACGGTTTGCTGGCGCACGGCGTAACCGGCGAAAACCAGCAGTGCAATGGAGATCAGCGCCAGCCAGCCGAGCTGGCCGAAACTCGACGCCAATCCGTAACCAAGGCTGAGAAGCCCGAGATAGAGCCATGGCAGAGCGGTCATGGAAAGTCCTTGTGCACGATTTGTGGACAGGCTTTCTACACGGGTGGGGGCTACGGGACAAGTGAAGGTGTGACGGGATGTGGGGACAACGCGTGAATCCGAATTCATACACAAACCCAATGTGGGAGCAAGCCCGCTCCCACAGGGTTTTGTTTTTGGCTGGAGATCAGCGCAGATTGAGCTTCGCCGCGGCGCGCTCGGTGATTTCCCGGCGCAGTTTCAGCGACGGTGCTGCACGGTTGCGCGCCTCATCGACAACCGCACTCGGCGCCGTGTCCGGGCTGCCCGAATCAAACGGCGGCGCCGGCGCATATTCCAGCTGCAACTGCACCAGTTGCGCCGTATCGACACCGACCAGCTCTTGCGCCAGGGTCAGGGCAAAATCGATCCCCGCGGTGATGCCGCCCCCGGTAAACAGATTGCCGTCGCGCACCACCCGATCCTTCACCGGGATTGCGCCCAGTGTCGGCAGCAGATCGTGATAAGCCCAGTGCGTGGTCGCCCGTTTGCCCTGCAACAGGCCCGCCGCCCCGAGCACCAGCGAACCCGTACACACCGACGTCACGTACCGCGCCTGCGCCGCTTGCGCCTTGATAAAGGCCAGCGTCTGCTCATCCTCCATCAACGGCCCGACGCCTGCGCCGCCGGGTACGCAGATTACGTCCAGAGCCGGGCAATCCTCGAAGGTGGTGGTCGGTTTCAGCACCAGCCCGGTGCTGGCGGTGACCGGCACCAGATCCTTCCAGACCAGATGCACCTGCACGTCCGGCAACGAGGCCAGCACATCGTACGGGCCGGTCAGGTCGAGTTGCTGCACCTGGGGAAACAACAGAAAACCGATCTGCAACGCCATGATTCTTCTCCGTGAAAAGGGTGGACGGCTTCACTGTAGGCGCGTAGGTTTTGGCGCATACGCCAATCAGCCCACGAATTACGCCAAATGCCGAAAACCATCCACGTCCTCGCGTTCGCCAATGTGCAATTGCTCGATGTCACCGGGCCGTTGCAGGTCTTCGCCTCGGCTAACGATATCGCCCGTCAGCAGGGTTTGCCTGCGCCATATGCGCCAACGGTGATTGCCAGCGGTGGCGGGGCGGTCAACTCTTCCGCCGGGTTGGCGATGCTGGCCGAGCCGCTGCCGAAACTGCCCAGCGATACGCTGATCATTGCCGGCGGCTGGGGCGTTTACACCGCTGCCGAAGACGCCGAGTTGGTGAGTTGGGTGCGTGAATACGCCAACGGCTGCCGGCGCGTGGCTTCGGTCTGCACCGGCGCCTTTCTTCTGGCGGCCAGCGGCTGGCTCGACGGTCGCCAGGTCGTCACCCACTGGACCCGCTGCGAACAACTGGCGCAGCAACACCCGCAATTACAGGTCGAACCGAATCCGATCTTCATCAATGACGGCCCGGTCTGGACCTCGGCGGGCGTCACCGCCGGCATCGACCTGGCGCTGGCCATGGTCGAAGACGACCTCGGTCGCGACATGGCTCTGGACGTTGCCCGGCAACTGGTAGTCTTTCTCAAGCGCCCGGGCGGGCAGTCGCAATTCAGCGTGACGCTGTCGCTGCAAAAACAGGGCAACCGCTTCGATGATCTGCACGCGTGGATCGCCGAACATCTGACCTGCGACTTGGGCATCCCGACCCTCGCCGAACAGGCCGGCATGAGCGAACGCAGCTTCGTGCGCCACTACCGCGCCGACACCGGCCAGACCCCGGCCCGAGCCATCGAACTGATCCGCGTCGAAACCGCCCGTCGTTTGTTGAGCGATACCGGGTTGCCGATCAAACGGGTCGCGGCCAATTGTGGATTTGGCAGTGAAGAGACTTTAAGACGCAGTTTTCTGCGGGCCATGGGTGTGACGCCGCAGGCGTATCGGGAGCGGTTTTCGGTCAGTGCTGCAGCAGATCCAGTAATGCCTTGAGCGTTTCGCCCGGCGCTTCCTCGGGAATGTTATGCCCGACACCCGCCAGCACCCGCCGCTCATAAGGCCCGGTGAAGTGGTGCGCATCTTCATCGTCCGCCGGCGCCGGGCCGACGCCATCATCCGCACCGCACAGCGAAATCGTCGGCACGCTGATCTCCGGTTGTTTTTCCAACGCCTGCTCCATCCACTCCAGCGCCGGATCGCCCGGCGCATACATGAAGCGATGGCGATAAGAGTGAATCACCACCTCGACAAAATCCGGGTTGTCGAACGCCGCTGCGCTCAGCGGAAAACGCTCGGCGTTCCGCGCCCAGGTCGGTGACCACAATTGCCACAGCAACTCGCACAGCGCCCGGCGATTCTGCGTCAGCCCTTCAACGCCACGGGGCGTGTGGAAGTAATACTGATACCAGAAGCGATGCTCGGTCTCGGGATCAAGCGGCCGGACCGAATTCGGAATGTCTTGCAGGTTGTAGCCGTCGCCCGTCACCAAACCGCGCACCCGCTCGGGATACAACGCCGCCACAATGCACGCCGCCCGACCGCCCCAGTCGTAACCGCACAGCGTCGCTTGCTCGATCCCCAGCGCATCCATCAACTTCAGCAGATCCTGAGCCAGCGCCGCTTGCTGGCCGGAACGCGGCGTGTCCGGGCTGTTGAAACGGGTCGGGCCGTAGCCGCGCAGGTACGGCACGATCACCCGGTAGCCCTTGGCAGCGAGGGGCGGGGCGATTTCGTCGTAGGCGCGGGGGGAGTAGGGGAAGCCGTGGAGGAGGATGACCGGCGTGCCGTTTTCCGGGCCGTGATGCTCATAAGCGATGGTCAGGCTTTCAGTCTTGCAAAACTGCATCACGGCTTGGGTCATCTCTCTCTCCCGTTATCCGAATAACACCTTCTGCCAATGGTCTTCGCTGATGATGGCAATCGGCACGCCGCTGTCGCGAAGCTCAACTGCTTTCTTGATCTTGGTGCCATAGCTGCTGTGAAGCCATTGATCATTACCGATGCTGCCTACCACCAGATAATGAATCTTTTTGCTGACAGAACCACCGATCAATCCACCTCGCTCGACAATCAACGCCTCACAGTCCTTGCGGGGGCCGTAGGCCATGACACCGGTGAAGAGAAAGACACGATCAGCACAGCTCAATGCCGGAGCAGGGTTGTCCAGAGGCAGAGAGGTTGAGGCAACGAAGGGTTGCTGTGCGCCGACTGGAAGACCTGCGAACTGGTGAAGCATTTCCAGCAACTCGACCGACTCTTCTGCATCAAGAACGCCGTCACTCAGCATGTCGGCGAGACGCTTATAAAGGATGTTGACGACCGGATCATTCAGATGGATCAAGTGCGATTCGATCCAGTTCTTGAGAAATTCGGCTTCCTGCTGATTGATCTTGCCGTCTGCTGCAAGCCCGACGGCGATTCCAGTCAGCGCGTCGACGGAGCGACGGTCGATTCGGGCTTGATGAAAGAAACTGCTGTTCTGAAACTCCTGATGCAGATCGACCATTGCGCTTCTCCTTAAGCTTCGGCTTCCGCCACCTGATTGAGATACTTGCTGCGATCCGGCGTAAACGTCACCACCATTTTCGTCCGCGAGCAGGTCATGACCCGCTCGGCACTCAGATCAATATCCAGATCTTCCCCACGCAATCCCTGCCATTGGGCGAGGTATTTCAGTGATCCGTACTTTTCATTCTTCTTCAGGCTGCGGCTCACGCCACCTTTCCAGCCCAGCACCGGTAATTCATCGGCGCTGCAGCGTTGAGCGAGGTCGGGGAAGCGGGTGGCGCGCTGGCGGCCGATTTCCCAGCATTTGATCAGGCCTTTGTCGGCGGCTTCCCACAGTTCGTCGCGCTTCAGGCCGGTGCGCAGTGGGGTATCGATCTGGCGGTGGATGCGTTGGCTCATTCTGGTTCCTTGAATCGGGTTTTTATTGGACAGCTCCGCTGTGCCCGTTGCGGTGGATGGTAGGGGGGGATGTAACAGCTGGCAACAAGGTATTTCGGGGTGTAAGTGCGAGTTGCGGGCCAAGCGTTACACGGGGTTGGCAGGTTGTTGTAGGTCGTGCCATCAACAAGTTGTATCGAAAGGAATCGATTGTGTGGGCAAGCCCTTGTAGTGAAAGGCTCAGGGGTGTTTGCCGTTCGTAGGTGGCCATCCTACAAACGGCGGTTGGAGTGGAGATCTTTCTTACAGGCTCTATCGAAAAAGGACGACTACGGCTGCCAGTAATTCTTCTCCCCACTCAACTTGCGATCGAGAAAACTCGCCGCGCTGATCAGCGCCAGATGCGTCAACGCCTGAGGCGTGTTGCCCAGATGCCGGCCGCGGTTGTCGAATTCCTCGGCGTACAACCCCAGCGGATTGGCGTAGCGCAGCAGTTGCTCGAATTCCAGGTGGGCCTTTTCCACTTGCCCGGCGCGGGCCAGGCATTCCACGTACCAGAACGAGCACGCGGCGAAGGCGCCTTCAGTGCCGGACAAACCGTCGATGCCGGCATCGTCGTTGCGGTAGCGGTAAACCATGCCGTCGCGCACCAGATGTTTCTCGATGGCTTCCAGCGTCGCCAGCCATTTCGGATCCTTGGCGCTGACGAAGCGCACCAACGGCATCAGCAACATCGAGCCATCCAGTGCGGTGCCGCCCTGGTATTGCACGAAATGTCCGCGCTCTTCGTTCCAGAAGTTGTCCCAGATGTCGGCATGGATCGCCTGACGGGTCTGGTCCCAGCGGGCGAACGGCGCCGGCAGCGAGCGTTTTGAGGCCAGGCGGATCGCCCGGTCCAGCGCCACCCAGCACATCAGTCGCGAGTGCAGGAAGTGATGTTGCTCACCGCGCATTTCCCAGATGCCCACATCCTTGGTCTGCCAGGTCTCACAGACCTGATCGACCACTTCCGTCACGTGTTGCCAGCCTTCGTGAGAAATCGCGTCGCCGTACTTGTTGACCAGATAAACGGCGTCCATCAGTTCGCCAAAGATATCCAGTTGAATCTGGTCGTACGCGCCATTGCCGATGCGCACCGGTTTCGCGCCGCCGTGTCCGGCCAAATGCGTGAGTTCGGTTTCCGGCAGTTCCTGGCGGCCGTCGATGGCGTAGAGGATGTTCAGCTTCATCGATGACTGGCCGCAGCAGTCGCTGACCCGCCCGCGAAGCCAGCGCATGTAGGCGTTGGCTTCGTCGACAAACCCCAGGCGCATGAAGGCGTAAACAGTGAACGAGGCGTCGCGGATCCAGGTGTAGCGATAGTCCCAGTTGCGTTCGCCGCCGGGTGTTTCCGGCAGGCCGAAAGTGGCGGCAGCGAGGATTGCGCCGTGCTGGCGCGAGGTCAGCAGCTTCAGGGCCAGGGCCGAGCGATTGACCATTTCCCGCCAGCGACCGCGATAGTTGGACTGGCCGATCCAGTCGCGCCAGAACTTCAGCGTGCGTTCGATGCACAGCTGCGCGGCGCCTTCGGCAAAGCGCGGATCGTCGCTGGCGCCGAGCATGAACGCCGCCGTCTGATCCTGCTTGAGGGTGAATTGCGCAGCCGCCGCATTGTTATCGACGTTCAGGGCTTGATCCGAGGCCAGCCGCAGTGTCGGCTGCCCGCTGGCGCTGAACAGCACATCCTGTTTATCGATGACGGCGCGGGTCTCAGCGCGGGCGTAGTCATGCCGCACCGCGCAGCGCAGGTGAAACGTCGCCTGCCCGCTGACCACCCGCACCCGGCGCATCAACAGCGGCAGGGCATCGTCGTTGTCGCCGATGGGCAGCAGATCGGTGATTTCCACCACGGCGTGGTCGCTGAGCCAACGGGTTTGCAGGACATTGGTGTCCGGCAGGTAGATCTGCTCGCGCCGGGCATCGGGCAGGTCCGGGGCGAGCTGGAAAATCCCCGCGTCGGGCGTGTCCAGCAGCGAGCAGAAGATCGACGGGCTGTCGAACTCCGGCCAGCAGAAGAAATCCACGCTGCCCTTGTCATTGACCAGCGCGGCGCTGCGCAGGTCGCCAATGATGCCGTGGGCGTCGATGGGGCTTTGTCGTTCGGATTGATGCTCAGCCATTACCACGGAACTCCGGATAGAGGCTCATGCCGCCGTCGATGAACAGGGTGGTGCCGACGATGTAGTCGGAGGCATCGGAGGCGAGAAACACCACCGCGTTGGCCACGTCCTCGACATCGCCGATGCGTCCGTAGGGGATGAGTTTGAGCAGGTCCTGCTCGGCGTCGCCTTCGGTGGCGTCTTTATTGATGGCCGTGCGAATCGCCCCCGGCGCGATGCCGTTGATGCGGATGCGCTGGTGGCTGACTTCCTGGGCCAGGGTCTGCATCAACTGATCGACGCCGCCCTTGGACGCTGCGTAATTGACGTGCCCGGCCCAGGGAATGCGCTGGTGCACCGAACTCATGTGGATGATCTTGCCGGCAGCCCGGGAGACGCCTTCGCGCACGCCCTGGCGATTGAAGATCCGCAGTGCGGCGCGGGCGCAGAGGAACTGGCCGGTGAGATTGACGCCGATCACCGCGTTCCAGTCGGCCAGCGACAGATCCACCGCCGCCGCGTCTTTTTGCAGGCCGGAGTTGGCCACCAGAATGTCCAGTGTGCCAAAGGCGTCGAGGGTCTGCTGGAACAGCCGCTCAACGTCTTCCTCCTTCGAAACGTCGGCGCCAATGGCGATGGCCTGGCCACCGTCGGCGACGATCTGCCGGGCCAGCGCTTCGGCGGGCTCGGCCTGACGGTTGTAGTTGATGACCACGGCAGCACCGGCGTCGGCCAGGGCTTTGGCGGCACCGTGGCCGATGCCGGAACTGGCGCCGGTGACAAGAGCCACTTGGCGGGCGAGGGAAATCTGCATGCAGGGTCGCGCCTTGGGTTGAGGGCTTACTTAGCTGACTGATGGCCGGCGGCGAGAGTTCATCCGCGTACATGAAATCATCGACAGCTTTATGCTGCAGCGATTGGCCCTGCACGCCACAGGGACTTCACACTCCACCAACAATTGCGCGCTTCCCCGGCTGTCAGGCTTTGTGGCAACTTGGCCGCCCCTGATGAGGCTGCATCCGATGGCAAACCCTTACCGCGAACTGTTCAACGCCCCCGGTGCCCGGGCTTTTGTGATGGCGGCGATGATCGCGCGCATGCCGATTTCCATGACCGGTATCGGTGTGATCACCATGCTCTCGCAATTGACCGGCGGCTACGCATTGGCGGGTGGGGTGGCGGCGACGTTTGCGCTGGCCACGGCGTTTTGCGCGCCGCAGGTGTCACGGTTGGTGGACCGTTTCGGCCAGGGGCGGGTGCTGCCGGTGGCGGCGCTGATCGGCGGAGGCGCGCTGTTGATGTTGCTATTGTGTACCCGTTTGCAGGCGCCGACCTGGACGCTGTTTGTCTGCGCCGCACTGGCCGGTTGCATGCCGAGCATGTCGGCGATGGCGCGGGCGCGCTGGACCGAAATCTATCGCGGCCAGCCGCAGTTACAGACCGCTTATGCGCTGGAGTCGGTGCTCGACGAAGTCTGCTTTATCGTCGGCCCGCCGCTGTCGGTGGGCTTGTGCGTCGGCGTGTTCCCCGAGGCCGGGCCGCTGGCGGCGCTGTTGATGCTGGCCATCGGCGTCACGGCGTTCGTCGCCCAGCGCAGCACCGAGCCGCCGGTGCATCCGCACGAATCGCAGCATCAAGGTTCGATCATTCGTTCGACCGACGTGCAATGGCTGCTGGCGTTGATGCTGGCCATGGGCGTGATTGTCGGCGTGGTGGATGTGGTCAGCGTCGCGTTCGCCCAGCAGCAGGGGCAGCCGGCGGCGGCCAGCATCGTGCTCTCGGTGTATGCCATCGGTTCCTGTCTGGCCGGTATCGCCTTCGGTGCGATGCGCTCGAAACTGCCGTTGTCCAGGTTGTTTCTGTATGGCGGGATCGCGACGGCGGTGACCACTTTGCCGTTGTTGCTGGCGAACAATATTTTCGGGTTGGCTGTCGCGGTGTTCATCGCCGGGCTGTTCTTCTCGCCGACCCTGATCGTGGCGATGGCGTTGATCGAGCGCATCGTGCCGCCGGCCAAACTCACCGAAGGCCTGACCTGGCTGGTGACCGGCCTGAGCATCGGCGTGGCCATCGGCGCCGCCGGTTCCGGCGCACTGGTGGATGCGTTCGGTGCGCGCAGCGGCTTCTGGCTGGCGATTGCCGCCGGGGCGGTGGTGCTGGGCTCGGCGGTGCAGAGTTTCCGCCACTTGAAATGACTGGATAGACGCGCGCGGGCTAATTTCTGCAGGGCCGCCTTCGTTCTTTTATACAGACAACTTTTCGAGGTAAGCCGGGTGACTCAGCTGACATTGCTGTGCCTTCCTTATTCGGGTGCCAGTGCCATGGTCTACAGCCGCTGGCGCCGCAAATTGCCGCAGTGGCTGACGCTGCAGCCGGTAGAGCTACCGGGTCGCGGCGCACGTTTTGGCGAAGCGCTGCAAACCGACATGCGGGCGCTGGCCCGTCAGTTGGCCAGCGAACTGCAAACGACCCTGCGTGCGCCTTATGCCATTTTCGGCCACAGCCTTGGCGCGCTGCTGGCCTGCGAACTGGCCCATGCCTTGCGCGCTCTGGGGTTGCCGGAGCCGGTTGCGCTGTTCGCCTCCGGCACGGCGGCGCCGACGCTGCGCAGTGAATATGACCGCGGCTTTGCCGAACCGAAGAGCGATGCCGAACTGATCGAGCAGTTACGCACCTTGAATGGCACCAGCGAGGAAATTCTCGCCAATGCCGAATTGATGAGCCTGACCCTGCCGGTGCTGCGTGCCGACTTTCTGTTGTGCGGACGTTTTCAGCCGATCCAGCGTCCGCTGCTCAAATGCCCGGTGCATGTGCTGGGTGGTACGACCGACCGCGCGACCACCGAGCAATTGATCGGCTGGAGCAAGGAAACCCTCGGCAGTTTCTCCGTGGACATGCTTGCTGGCGGTCATTTCTTCATCCATGAACACGAGGCCAAGGTGCTGAAGGTCATCAAGGATCAGCTCGACGTACACCATCGCCGGCACTCAATACCCGCCATTGCCTGAACAACGGGAAACCCTGTGTGAGCGAGCTGATCGCGCCCACAGGGTTTCCTGTCCGTCTGAAAATTCCCGCCTGCTTCCCTCCTGATAGTTCTTCTCATTCGCTAATTTTTCCGATGTGCATTCGTTTTATAGGGACGACGTGCCTTTGTGCTTCCTGCCTACTGATCCGGATGCTAAGAAATGAATGCTGAAGACTCCTTGAAACTTGCTCGCCGGTTTATCGGGTTGCCCCTGGAAAAGCGCCAGATGTTCCTCGCGGCCCTGCAAAAGGAGGGCGTGGATTTCGCCCGTTTCCCGATTCCCGCCGGGATCGAGGCCGACGATCGCCAGGCGTTGTCTTACGCGCAGCAACGGATGTGGTTTCTCTGGCAACTGGATCCGCACAGCGGCGCCTACAACTTGCCGGGCGCGGTACGCCTGACCGGGCGGCTGAATCTGTCAGCGCTGGAGCAGGCCTTTGCTGCGCTGGTGGCGCGACATGAAACCTTGCGCACGGTGTTCCAGCGCCAGGCGGATGACAGCCTGCTGCAAGTGCCGGCCCCGGCGACCTTGAACATCCATCATGAAGATTTCACTGCGCTGCCGGCCACCGAACGCGAGGAAGCGGTTGTTCGTGCCGCCGAGCAGCAATCGGTGTTGCCGTTCGATCTGGCGGTCGGGCCGTTGCTGCGAGTCACCTTGCTCAAGCTCGCCGAGCAGGAGCACGTCTTGCTGCTGACCCTGCACCACATCGTTTCCGATGGCTGGTCGATGAACGTGCTGATCGACGAATTCATCCGGTGCTATGACGCTTTTGACGCCGGCCAGTCGCCGGCGCTGGCGGCCCTGCCGGTTCAGTACAGCGATTACGCCCTGTGGCAACGTCGCTGGCTGGAGGCCGGCGAGCAGGCACGGCAACTGGAGTACTGGCAGGCGCAACTGGGTGATGAGCATCCCGTGCTGGAACTGCCGCTGGACCATTCGCGTCCGGCCATGCCGAGCTATCGCGGCACGCGCCATGAGTTTGCCGTCGACGGCCAGTTGGCCGACCAGCTGCGCGCCACCGCGCAACAACATCAGGTCACGTTGTTCATGTTGTTGCTTGGCGCGTTCAATGCGCTGCTGCACCGTTACACCGGGCAGACCGATATCCGTGTCGGCGTGCCGATTGCCAACCGCAATCGCGCCGAGATCGAAGGTCTGATCGGTTTTTTCGTCAACACCCAGGTGCTGCGCACAAAAGTCGATGGCCAGACGCGCGTCGATGCGTTGCTGCAGGCGGTCAAAGAGACGGCGCTCGGCGCCCAGGCGCATCAGGATCTGCCGTTCGAGCAACTGGTCGAAGCACTGAAACTGGAGCGCAGCCTCAGTCACACGCCGCTGTTCCAGGTGATGTACAACCACCAGCCGCAGGTGGCCGATATCGCCGCCCTGGGCACAGCCTCGGGCCTGGTGCTCGACAGCCTCGACTGGCAAAGCCGCACCACTCAGTTTGACTTGACACTCGACACCTACGAGAAGGGCGGCAAGCTGCACGCCGCACTGACTTACGCCAGCGACCTGTTCGACGCGCCGACCATCGAACGCATGGCGCGCCACTGGTTGCGTCTGCTCAAGGCCATGGTCGCTGATCCTGCGCAACGCATTGGCGAGCTGCCGTTGCTGGACGCGGATGAGCAGTACACGCTGGTGCATGCCTGGAACGGTGCAACAGCGGTTTATCCCACCGAGCAACCCATTCATCAATTGATCGAAGCCCAGGTGACCCGCACCCCGGATGCACCGGCGCTGGTGTTCGGCGAACAAACCCTGAGCTACGCGCAACTCGACGCGCGGGCCAACCAACTGGCCCATCTGCTGCGTGAGCAAGGCGTGCGGGCCGACAGCCTGGTGGGGATCTGTGTCGAGCGTTCGCTGGAAATGGTCATTGGCCTTTTGGCGATTCTCAAGGCCGGCGGCGCCTATGTGCCGCTGGATCCGGAGTACCCGCAAGAGCGCCTGGCCTACATGATCGAGGACAGCGGCATTACCTTGCTGCTGACCCAGAGTGCGTTGCTGGCGTCGCTGCCAACGGCCGGGGCGAACGTCATTACGCTCGATCAGGAAGCCGACTGGCTGGATCGCTACAGCGAAGGCCGTGTCGAGGCGGTCGTCGATCCGCAAAACCTCGCGTACGTGATTTACACCTCCGGCTCCACCGGTAAACCGAAAGGCGCCGGCAACAGTCATGCGGCGCTGGTCAACCGTTTGTGCTGGATGCAGGAGGCTTACCGGCTGGATGCCAGCGATTCGGTGCTGCAGAAGACACCGTTCAGTTTTGACGTGTCGGTCTGGGAGTTTTTCTGGCCGCTGCTGACCGGCGCCCGACTGGTCGTGGCAGCGCCGGGCGCGCACCGCGATCCATCGCTGTTGATCGAGACCATCAACCACTACGGCATCAGCACGTTGCACTTTGTCCCGTCGATGTTGCAGGCGTTCATTCATGAGCCGGGCGTCGAGGCCTGTGTCGGCCTCAAACGCATTGTCTGCAGCGGCGAGGCACTGCCGCTGGACGCGCAACTGCAGGTGTTTGCCAAGCTGCCGAACGCCGGGCTCTATAACCTGTATGGCCCGACCGAAGCGGCCATCGACGTCACCCACTGGACCTGTGTCGACGAAGGTGCCGACAGCGTGCCGATCGGACGGCCGATCGCCAACCTGCGCACCCATGTGCTCGACGCCGAACTGCTGCCGGTGCCGAGCGGCGTGGCGGGTGAGCTGTATCTGGGCGGAGCAGGGTTGGCGCGCAGTTATCACCAGCGCCCGGCGCTGACCGCCGAGCGTTTTGTCCCGTGCCCGTTCCACGAAGGTGCGCGTCTGTACCGCACCGGTGACCGGGTACGCCAACGTGCCGACGGCGTCATCGAATACCTCGGGCGTCTCGATCATCAGGTCAAGTTGCGTGGCTTGCGTATCGAGCTGGGTGAAATCGAAACCCGCCTGATGCAGCATCCGCTGGTGCGTGAAGCCGTGGTGCTGGTGCAGGGCGGCAAACATCTGGTCGGCTATCTGGTGCTGGAAACTGCTCAGGCAGACGAACAATGGCAACAGGACGTCAAGGCGTGGCTGCTCGGCAGCCTGCCGGAATTCATGGTGCCGACCTACCTGATGACGCTGGCCAAATTGCCGGTCACCGCCAACGGCAAGCTCGATCGCAAAGCCTTGCCGCAGCCGGATGCCGCGCCGCAGCAAGCTTTTGTCGCGCCGCAGGATGCCATGCAAAAAGCCCTGGCGGCGATCTGGGAAGACGTGCTCGGTTTGCAACGCGTGGGGCTGGAGGACAACTTTTTCGAGCTGGGCGGCGATTCGATCATTTCGATTCAAGTGGTCAGCCGCGCGCGGCAGGCCGGGATCCGTATCAGCCCGCGCGATCTGTTCCAGTATCAGACTGTGCGCAGTCTGGCGCTGGTCGCGATCCTCGACAGCCACAGTTCGGTGGATCAGGCGCCGGCCACGGGCGAGGCCTTGTTGGGGCCGATCCAGCAGCAGTTCTTCAGCCGGGTGATGCCTCGGCGTGAACATTGGAACCAGTCACTGTTGCTGACCCCGCGCGAGGCGCTGAATGCGCAGTGGCTCGATGCCGCATTGACCCATGTGATCAATCATCACGATGCCTTGCGCCTGCGTTTTGTCGAGGGCGCGGAAGGCTGGCAGCAAGCGTACGCCGCACAGGTCGAACGCGCTGAGCTGTGGCTGCGCACGGCCGAGACGACCGAGCAGTTGACGGCCCATTGCGACGATGCCCAGCGCAGTCTTGATCTGGCCAACTGGCCGTTGTTGCGTGCCGTGTTGGTGACCATGGCCGATGGCAGTCAGCGCCTGTCGCTGATCCTCCATCACCTGGTGGTGGACGGCGTGTCGTGGCGCGTGTTGCTGGAAGATCTGCAGCAAGCCTACGAACAGCTGGCGGCGGGCGGTGGCGTGCAATTGCCGGCCAAAACCAGCGCGTTCCAGAGCTGGACGGCGCGCCTGAGCACCGAGGCTTCGCGCTTCGACGATCAACTGGCTTACTGGAAAGCCCAGCACCACGACGCACGGGATCTGCCGTGCGAGCGCCCTGAAGGCAGCCTGCAAAACCGCTTCGGGGAAAAGATCGAATGGCGTCTGGACGCCGAGCGCACGCGCCAGTTGCTGCAACAGGCGCCGGCGGCGTATCGCACGCAGGTCAACGATCTGCTGCTGACGGCACTGGCGCGCACCATCAGTGGCTGGAGCGGTCAGCCGGGCACCTTGATTCAACTCGAAGGCCATGGCCGTGAAGACCTGTTCGACGACATCGACCTGACGCGCAGCATCGGCTGGTTCACCAGCCTGTTCGCCGTCAATCTGGTGGCGAGCGAGGATCTCGACGGTTCGATCAAGGCGATCAAAGAACAACTGCGTGCGGTGCCGGACAAAGGTCTGGGTTACGGCGTGCTGCGTTATCTGGCAGCGCCGTCGGTGCGTGAAGAGCTGGCGTTGCTGCCGCCGCCGCGCATCACCTTCAACTATCTGGGGCAATTCGACCGGCAGTTCGATGAGCAGGCGTTGCTGGTGCCATCCACCGAGTCCGGCGGTGTCGCCCAGGATTCACAGGCGCCGCTGGATAACTGGTTGACGATCGAAGGCCAGGTCTATGGCGGCGAATTGAGTCTGAGTTGGGGCTTCAGTTCGCAGATGTTCGACAGTGCCACCGTGCAAAGGCTGGCTGATCGCTACGCCGCCGAACTGACGGCACTGATCGAGCACTGCTGCACCCTCGACACCGCGCAAGCGACGCCATCGGACTTCCCGTTGGCACGCCTCAGCCAGGCGCAACTGGATGCGTTGCCGGTCGCCGCCGCTGTCATCGAAGATGTCTATCCGCTGTCGCCGATGCAGCAGGGCATGTTGTTCCACACCTTGTACGAACCGCAGGCCGAGGCCTATATCAGCCAGATGCGTCTGGACATCCAGGGCCTTGATCCGCAGCGTTTTGCCAGTGCCTGGCAAGCGGCGCTGGCGCGTCATGATGTGCTGCGCAGCAGCTTCCACTGGCAAGGCCTGGACAGCGCCCATCAGGTGATCAGCCGCGAGGTGCAACTGCCGCTGCAGATACTGGACAACACTGACACCGATGCGCTGGCCGAGACCGAGCGGGCGCAGGGTTTCGAACTCGACTGCGCGCCGTTGCTGCGCCTGAAACTGGTGCGCACCGGCGCCGATCATTGGCACTTGATCTACACCAGCCATCACATCCTGATGGACGGCTGGAGTAATGCGCAGTTGCTCGGCGAGGTGATTTCCCACTACGCCGCCGGGCGCTCACTGCCGGCGCCGGTCGGGCATTACCGCGATTACATGGGCTGGTTGCAGCAGCAGTCGGCGGGCACCGGCAAGGCGTTCTGGAATGCTGCGCTGGCCCCGTTGCAGGCGCCGACGCTGCTTGCCGACACCCTGCGTCCACCCGTGGGCGGCCACGGCACAGACGAACATCGCGAGGTGCTCGACGAAGCCGCAACACGGCGTCTGGGCGAGTTCGCCCGTCAGCAGAAAGTCACCCTCAACACGTTGTTGCAAGCGGCCTGGAGCCTGCTGCTGCAACGCTATACCGGTCAGGACTGCGTAGCGTTCGGCGCCACAGTGGCCGGTCGTTCGGCGCCGCTGCCGGGCATCGAGCAGCAACTGGGGCTGTTCATCAACACCCTGCCGCTGGTGTGCAACCCGCGCCCGGATCACCGCGTCGGCCAGTGGCTGGCTGATCTGCAGGCGCAGAACCTGGCCCTGCGTGAGTTCGAGCATGTGCCGCTGTACGACATTCAGGGTTGGGCAGGGCATCAGGGCTCGGCGCTGTTCGACAGCCTGCTGGTGTTCGAAAACTTCCCGGTCGCCGAGGCGCTGAAACAAGGTGCTCCGGCCGGGTTGACCTTCGGCAACCTGCACAACCACGAACGCACCCACTATCCGCTGACGCTGGGTATCGAACTCGGTGCCACGCTGACTCTGGAGATGAGCTACGACGCCGCACGATTCAGCGCCGCCCAGGTGCACAGGCTCTGCGCCAACCTGCGCCACTTGCTTGAACAACTGATCAGCAATGCCACAGGCTGCCTGGGCAACCTGACGCTGCTCGATGACGCCACCACGCGCGCCATGCTCGCCCACTGTCAGCCGCCAGCGTTGCAGTTGCAGCATGCAGGTCTGGTGCACGAACGCATTGCCGCGCAGGCCAAAGCCACACCGCAGGCGCTGGCCGTGCAGTGCGGTGAACAGCGCCTGAGCTATGACGAACTGAACCGCCAGGCGAATCGCCTCGCCCACCGTTTGCTGGCCAGCGGTGCGGCGCCGGGCAAGCGTGTCGGCCTGGCGCTGCGTCGTGGCCCGCAAATGATCGTCAGCCTGCTGGCAGTACTGAAGACGGGCGCCGCGTACGTGCCGCTTGATGCCAACTACCCGGCCCAGCGTCTGGCCTACATGATCGAAGACAGCCGTGTCGATCTGCTGCTCGATGAATCCGCTCTCCTGCAAGACGTGCCGCTTGCGGCTGGCCTGGAGTATTTGCACCTGGGCGACATCATCCAGACGCTGGGCGCTTATCCGGACAGCGATCCGCTGAATCACGCCACGGCCGATGACCTGGCCTACGTGATCTACACCTCGGGCTCCACCGGTCAGCCAAAAGGCGTGGCGATTGCTCACGCGGCGCTGCGCGAGTTCTGCCAGACCGGTGCCGAGTATTCGGCGCTCACGGCCGATGATCGCGTGCTGCAGTTTGCGACCTTCAGCTTCGACGGTTTTGTCGAGCAGTGTTACCCGCCGCTGTGTGTCGGCGCGGCGCTGATCATGCGCGGCGACGAACTCTGGGACGTCGTGCAACTGGCGGACGAGATCGTCGACCATGGCGTGACTCTGGCGGACTTGCCGGCGGCCTACTGGTTCTTGCTGGCGCGTGAATGCGCGGGCGGCAACATCACCGGTCTGGGCGCGTTGCGTCAGGTGCATGTCGGCGGCGAAGCCATGTCGGTCGAAGGGCTGCGCCTGTGGCACGAAGCAGGACTGAGCCACGTGCGCTTGCTCAACACCTACGGGCCGACCGAGGCGACGGTGGTGTCGAGCGTTCACGACTGCCGCTTGAGCGATGCCAGCGACAGCTTCGGCATTCCGATTGGCCGGGCCATTGCTGGCCGCGCGTTGTACGTGCTCGACAGCGCCGGGCAATTGCTGCCTGCCGGTGGCGTCGGCGAGTTGTGCATTGGCGCGAGTGCCTGTCTGGCGCAGCAGTATTTCGATCGTCCGGCCCTCACCGCCGAACGTTTCCTGCCAGACCCGTTTGCCACCGAGCCGGGGGCGCGGCTGTATCGCAGTGGCGACCTGGCGCGTTACAACGAAAACGCTGATCTGGAGTACGCCGGGCGTATCGACCACCAGGTGAAGATCCGTGGCTTGCGCATTGAAATGGGTGAAATCGAAGCCTGCCTGCAAGCACAGGAGGGCGTGCGCGCCGCTGCGGTGATCGCGCAGGATTTCCCGGGTGGCGCGCAACTGGTGGCTTATGTGGTGCCCGAGACAGGAACCGAACCTGCGACCGCGCAGGCGCAGTGGCTGGACTCGCTCAAGGCTTCGCTGCAACAGCTGCTGCCTGATTACATGGTGCCGGCGCACCTGCTGTCGCTGGACGCGTTGCCGTTGAACAACAACGGCAAACTTGATCGCACCGCACTGCCGAAAGTCGAGCTGAGCCAGGACCTGTGCGCATATGTTGCGCCGCAGACCTTGCTGCAACTGCAACTGGCGCAGATCTGGGAAGCCGTGCTGGAGTCCGGCGCGGTGGGGCTCAACGATCACTTCTTCGAGCGAGGCGGTCACTCGCTGCTGGCCACCCAGGTGATTTCCCGGGTCCGCCAGACGCTCAAACTCGATGTGCCGATGCGCACCCTGTTCGAGCAGCCGACGCTGCAAGCCTTTGCCGCCGCCTGCGCCACCCTGCAACACAGCGAAAGCGTGCCGATGATGGCGCTGCAACGCGGTGCTGCACTGGCGTTGTCTTATGCCCAGGAACGGCAGTGGTTCCTCTGGCAGCTGGAGCCGGACAGTGCTGCTTACCACGTGCCGAGTGCGCTGCGCTTGCGCGGTGCTCTGGACATCGTCGGGTTGCAGAACAGCTTCAATCAACTGGTGGCGCGTCACGAACCGTTGCGCACCACGTTCCGCCAGGACGACGAGCGCACTGTGCAGGTGGTTCATGCGCACGGTCAATTGACGATTGAACAGCACAGCCTCGACGCCGAGGACAATCTTTCGAGCTGGGTGCAGGCGCAGATTCGCCAGCCGTTCGATCTGCTGAACGGGCCGCTGCTGCGCGTCAGTCTGTTGCGGTTGGCGGCGGATGATCACGTATTGGTGATCACCCAGCACCACATCGTGTCTGACGGCTGGTCGATGCAAGTGATGGTGCGCGAACTGATGGCGATGTATGCCGCAGAACGCGCCGGAAAACCGCTCGAACTGGCCGCGCTGCCGCTGCAATACGCCGATTTCGCGCAGTGGCAACGGCAGTGGATGGAGGCGGGCGAGCGGCAGCGTCAACTCGATTATTGGGTGGGCCAGCTTGGCGGCGAACAACCGGTGCTGGAGTTGCCGCTGGACCATTCGCGTCCGGCAGTGCAGAGCTACCGTGGCGCGCGGCTGGAGGCGCCATTGGAATCTGCATTGAGCGCGCAGTTGCAGGCGCTTGCCCGACGTGAGGGGGTGACGATGTTCATGCTCTTGCTGGCCTCGTTCCAGACCCTGCTGCACCGTTACAGCGGTCAGGACGATATCCGTGTCGGCGTGCCGATTGCCAACCGCAACCACGCCGAAACCGAGGGCCTGATCGGCTTCTTCGTCAACACCCAGGTGATGCGCGCACAGTTTGCCGGCGACCTGAGTTTCCGTGATCTGCTGGCGCAGACCCGTCAGGCTGCAATGGGCGCCCAGGCGCATCAGGATCTGCCGTTCGAGCAATTGGTGGAAGCACTGGCGCCGGAGCGCAGCCTCAGCCACAGCCCGTTGTTCCAGGTGCTGTTCAACCATCAGCGTGACGCCGCGCCGGTCACCGATGTGGCGGATCTGCGCATCGAAGGCCTGCCGTGGGACAGCGCCACCGCACAGTTCGACTTGACCCTGGACACCACGGAAACCGCCGCCGGGCTGATGGTCAGCCTGACCTACGCCAGCGACTTGTTTGAAGCGGCAACCATCGCGCGCCTGTTCGAACACTGGCAGGCATTGTTGCGGGCGATTGTCGCAGCGCCGCAGCAATCGGTCGCTGCGTTGCCGATGCTCGCCGCGCAAGAACGCCAACGGATTCTCGAAGACTGGAACGCTACCGCCACCGAGTACCCGTTACACCTGAGCGTGCAGCAGCTGATCGAGGCACAGGTCCTGCGCACCCCGGACGCCGCAGCGCTGAAGTTCGCCGATGAATGCCTGAGCTACGCGCAGCTCAATGCCCGCGCCAACCGGTTGGCACACAAGCTGATGGCGCTGGGTGTCGGACCTGAAAGCCTGGTCGGCATCGCTGCCGAACGGTCGATGGAAATGGTCGTCGGTCTGTTGGCCGTGCTCAAGGCCGGAGGCGCCTACGTGCCGCTCGACCCGGAATACCCGCAGGATCGCCTGGCCTACATGATCGAAGACAGCGGCGTGCAGCTGTTGCTGACCCAGGCGCATCTGCTCGATGCCTTGCCATTGAACGGGCAGGTGCAAACCCTGTTGCTTGAAGCATCGCTGGAGGGCTTCGCCAGCCACAATCCGGACGTCGCGGTCACCGGGGAAAACCTCGCCTATGTGATCTACACCTCCGGTTCCACCGGCAAACCGAAAGGTGCCGGCAACCGTCATGTCGCCCTGACCAACCGTCTGTGCTGGATGCAACAGGCCTATGAGATCGGCGCGGGCGACAGCGTGCTGCAGAAGACGCCGTTCAGCTTTGACGTTTCGGTGTGGGAGTTCTTCTGGCCACTGATGACCGGCGCACGGCTGGTCGTCGCAGCGCCGGGCGATCACCGCGATCCAGCCAAACTGGTGGCGTTGATCAAGCGCGAACACATCACCACGCTGCACTTTGTGCCGTCGATGTTGCAGGCCTTCCTGCAGGACGCCGACGTTGCCACGTGCACCAGCCTGCAACGCATCGTGTGCAGCGGCGAAGCGCTGCCGGCGGACGCGCAACAGCAAGTCTTCGCCAAACTGCCAACGGCCGGGCTTTATAACCTTTACGGCCCGACGGAAGCCGCCATCGACGTCACGCACTGGACGTGTGTAGAGGAGGGCCGCGACAGCGTGCCGATCGGACAGCCGATTGCCAACCTCGGCTGCTACATCCTTGACGATAACCTCGAACCGGTGCCGACCGGTGTGCTCGGCGAGTTGTACCTGGCGGGCGTCGGTCTGGCGCGGGGCTATCATCAGCGTCCGGCGCTGACCGCCGAACGTTTTGCCGTCAGCCCCTATGGCGATGGCGAGCGGATCTACCGCACCGGTGACCTGGCGCGTTACCGCGCCGACGGCGTGATCGAATACGCCGGCCGGATCGACCATCAGGTCAAGCTGCGCGGCTTGCGTATCGAGCTCGGTGAAATCGAAGCGCGTCTGCTGGAGCATGGCAACGTCCGTGAAGCGGCGGTGCTGGTGATCGACGGCAAGCTGCTGACCGCTTACGTGGTGTTGAACGAAGAAAGCGCGGACTGGCGCGACGCCCTGATGCGGCATCTGCACGCCGGACTGCCGGAGTACATGGTGCCCAATCAGTGGCTGAATCTTGCGCAGATGCCGTTGAGTCCCAATGGCAAGCTGGACCGCAAGGCGCTGCCGAAACCTGAATCGGGGGCGGGCAAGGCCGAATACATCGCGCCGCGCAATGCGCTGGAGCAGCGTATCGCTGCGGTGTGGGCCGATGTACTGAAGCTGCCGCGAGTCGGGCTGGGCGATAACTTCTTTGAACTGGGTGGCGATTCGATCATTTCGATTCAGGTGGTGGCCCGTGCCCGTCAGGCCGGCATCCGCTTTACCCCCAAAGACTTGTTCCAGTACCAGACCGTCCAGGCGCTGGCGGGTGTGGCGACGCTGGGCGATGGCGCGGGGCAGATCGATCAGGGCCCGGTCGGCGGCGCTACGCCGCTGCTGCCGTTCCAGCAGTGGTTCTTCGCGACAGACATTGCCGAGCGTCACCACTGGAACCAGTCGGTGATGCTCAAGCCGGCCATCAGCATCGAGGCCGATGCACTTGAGCAAGCCTTGCAAGCGTTGGTCGAGCATCACGATGCCTTGCGCCTGTCGTTCACTGAAACCACCGACGGCTGGACCGCGAATCACCACGCAACAACCGTCAGACACCACCTGCTGATGCAGGCTTCAGTCAGCGATGAACAACAGTTGCAGGCCGCCTGCCTGGCAGCGCAGCGCAGCTTCGACCTGGCGCAAGGCCCGCTGTTGCGTGGCTTGCTGGTGACTGTGGGCGATGGTTCGCAACGCTTGCTGCTGGCGGTGCACCACCTGGTGGTGGACGGTGTGTCCTGGCGGATTCTGCTGGAAGATCTACAAAGCGCTTATCAGCAGCGCATCGACGGCAAGCCCCTGGTTCTGCCGGCCAAGACCAGCGCCTTCAAGCACTGGGCAGAACGTTTGCAACAGCACGCGCCACGACTCGCGGGTGAACTCGAGCTGTGGCGTACACAACTGGCCGATGCGCCGGTCGACCTGCCGTGCATCAATCCGCAGGCCAGTCTGCAAAACCGCGATGCGCACACCGTACAGACACGCCTCGATCAAGCGCTGACCCGACAACTGCTGCAACAGGCGCCGGCGGCGTATCGCACTCAGGTCAATGACTTGCTGATGACCGCGCTGGCCCGAGTCATCTGTCGCTGGACGGGGCAGGCTTCGACCTTGATTCAGCTGGAAGGGCACGGTCGTGAAGACCTGTTCGACGACCTTGACCTGAGTCGCAGCGTCGGCTGGTTCACCAGTCTGTTCCCGGTGCGCCTGACCCCGACTGCGTCGATTGACGGTTCGATCAAGCAGATCAAGGAGCAGTTGCGGGCGATTCCCGGCAAGGGCCTGGGCTTCGGCGTGCTGCGTTACTTCGGTGATGAAGCGACCCGCCGTGAGCTGGCGGCGCTGCCGACACCGCGCATCACGTTCAACTACCTCGGACAATTCGACCGCCAGTTCGATGACGGCGCGCTGTTCGCCCCGGCCCGCGAAAAAGCCGGGGACGAACAGAGCCCGTTGGCGCCACTGGGCAACTGGCTGGAACTCAATGGTCAGGTTTACGCGGGCGAGTTGAGTCTGGGCTGGACGTTCAGCCGCGAGATGTTCGATGAAGCCACCATTCAGCGACTGGCCGATGAGTACGCGATCGAACTGGCGGCGCTGATCGAGCATTGCTGCGCTGCACAGAACGCCGGCGTCACGCCGTCGGACTTCCCGTTGGCGCCGCTCGACCAGCAACAGCTCGATGCCTTGCCGGGCGCCGGTGCCGAGGTCGAAGACATCTACCCGCTGTCGCCGATGCAACAGGGCATGTTGTTCCACAGCCTGTACGAACAGGGTTCGGGGGATTACATCAACCAGATGCGCGTCAGCGTCGAAGGCCTCGATCCCGAGCGTCTGCGTCAGGCCTGGCAGGGCGCCGTTGATCGCCATGGGATTCTGCGCACGCGTTTTGTGTGGATTTCCGAGCAGGAGCAGCCGCTGCAAATCGTCCAGCGTCAGGCCGAATTGCCGTTCAGCCTGCATGACTGGCGAGGTCGCGCTGACCTGACGGGGGCGCTCGACGTGCTGGCACAGGAGCAACTGCAACAAGGCTTCGACCTGTTGCAGGCGCCACTGCTGCGTCTGGTGCTGGTCCGCACTGACGATGACCGCTTTGAGATGATCTACACCAGCCATCACATTCTCATGGACGGCTGGAGCAACTCGCAGTTGCTCGGCGAAGTGATGCAGCGCTACGCCGGTGAAACCCCGGCCGCGCCGGTGGGCCGTTATGGCGATTACATTGGCTGGCTGCAGCGTCAGGACGGTCAGGCCAGCGAGCGATTCTGGACTGAGCGTCTGGCCGACCTGGATGAGCCGACCCACCTGGCCCGCAGCTGCCTCGATACGCTGGCGACCGCCGGGCAGAGCGGTTACGACCAGCAGACCCGTTGGCTGGACCGTGAGCAGACTCAACGTCTGGGGGCGTTCGCCCGTCAGCACAAGGTCACCCTCAACACCGTGGTGCAGGCCGCCTGGTTGTTGGTGTTGCTGCGTTACACCGGGCAACCGACCGTGGCGTTCGGCGCTACGGTCGCCGGGCGTCCGGCCGAGCTGCCAGGTGTCGAGCAACAGATCGGTTTGTTCATCAACACCTTGCCGGTGATCGCCACCCCGCGTGTCGAGCAATCCCTCGGTGAGTGGCTGCAAACGGTGCAGGCGCTGAACCTGGCCATGCGCGAATTCGAATACACGCCACTGGCGGACATTCAGCGCTGGTCCGGGCAACGCGGCGAAAGCTTGTTCGACAGCCTGCTGGTGTTCGAGAACTACCCGGTGTCGGAGGCGTTGAACAACGGTGCGCCGCAAGGCTTGCGTTTCGACCAGGCACGCAGCCAGGAACAGACCAACCTGCCGCTGACGGTGCTGGTGGACCTGAGCGACAGCCTGTCGTTGCAATTGGCCTATGCCCGGCAGCATTTCAGCGCTGCGCAGATCGAGCAGATCGCCGGCCACTTGCAGCACCTGTTGCAGCAAATGGCCGACTCGCCCGCGCAACGTCTGCTGGCCGATCTGAGCCTGTTCGATGCCGCACAACAACAGGCGACGCTGCACGACTGGAACCGTGCGCCAGCCACCTTTGCCCAAACCCGCACCCTGCCACAGCTGATCGAAGCACAGGTGCGTCGCGCACCGCAGGCGATTGCCGTGAGTCTGGGCGAGGAGCAATTGAGCTACGGCGAACTCAACGCCCGTGCCAACCGTCTGGCTCATGCCCTGATCGCGCGGGGTGTCGGTGCCGATGTGCTGGTGGGTCTGGCTGCCGAGCGATCCATCGAAATGATCGTCGGCCTGGTCGCCATCCTCAAGGCTGGCGGGGCTTACCTGCCGCTGGATCCGCAGTACCCGGCCGAACGTCTGCAGTACATGATCGAGGACAGCGGCATTGCCCTGCTGCTGATGCAGCCGGGTGTGCTCGATCACCTGGAGGTTGCCGAGAGCGTTGAAACCCTGCTGTTGGGTGATGACAGCCGCTGGCAGGATCAGTTGGCAACCGACCCGCAGGTCTGGGCCGACAGCGCCAGCCTCGCTTACGTGATCTACACCTCGGGCTCCACCGGCAAACCGAAAGGTACGCTGCTGGCTCACGACAACGTGCTGCGCCTGTTCGAGGCAACAGAGCCTTGGTTCAGCTTCGGTGCCGAGGATCGCTGGACGCTGTTCCACTCCTACGCGTTTGACTTCTCGGTCTGGGAAATCTTCGGCGCACTGCTGCATGGCGGGCGCCTGGTGATCGTGCCGCACAGCGTCAGCCGCTCGCCGCAGGAGTTCCATGCGCTGCTGTGCCGTGAGCGCATCACCGTGCTCAACCAGACGCCGTCGGCATTCAAGCAACTGATGCAGGTCGCTTGCGACGCGCCCCAGGATCCGCAACTGTCGTTGCGTTACGTGGTGTTTGGCGGTGAAGCGCTGGAAGTACGCAGCCTGCGCCCATGGTTCGAACGCTTCGGCGATACCGCGCCACAGCTGATCAACATGTACGGCATCACCGAAACCACGGTTCATGTGACTTACCGTCCGTTGACCCTGGCCGATCTCGAACAGGACGCCGGCAGCCCGCTGGGCGAGCCGATCCCGGACCTGGGCTGGTACGTGCTCGACGCCGACCTGAAACCGGTGGCCAAGGGCTGCATCGGCGAGTTGCACGTCAGCGGCGCCGGGCTGGCACGCGGTTATCTCAAGCGTGCCGACCTCAGCGCCTTGCGTTTCGTGCCCAACCCGTTCGGGGGCGACGGTGCGCGGCTGTATCGCACCGGTGACCTGGCGCGCTATCGCGCCGATGGCCGGATCGAGTACGCCGGGCGCATCGACCATCAGGTGAAGATCCGTGGTTTCCGGATCGAGCTGGGTGAGATCGAGGCGCAACTGTTGGCACTGCCGCAAATCCGTCAGGCCGTGGTGCTGGATCAGCCAGGCGCCGGCGGCGTGCAGCTGGTGGCGTATCTGGTGGCCGATCAGTCGGTCGAACTCGACCAACAGGGCCAGTGGCGTGAGCTCCTGCGCCAGGCGCTCAAGCACAACCTGCCGGATTACATGGTGCCGGCGCACCTGTTGCTGCTCGACAGCCTGCCGCTGACCGCCAACGGCAAGCTTGACCGCAAGGCCCTGCCACAACCGGACGCCAGCCTGCTGCAAAACAGCTATGTGGCGCCTGATAGTGAACTGCAACAGCAGATCGCCGGGGTCTGGGCCGACGTCTTGAAACTGGAGCGGGTCGGCCTGACGGACAATTTCTTCGAACTCGGCGGCCATTCGTTGCTGGCCACCCAGGTGGCCCTGCGTCTGCGCGAGTTGCTGGGCTTCGACGTGCCGTTGGCCAGCCTGTTCGCCAGTGCCGATCTGGCGGCTTTCAGCGACGCCGTACAAGCCCTGCAACCCGATTTGCAGCCCGTTCATGATGTTTTGGCTAAATCCTTGGAGGCTCTCAATCGTTTATCAGCAGATGAACTTGAAAAACTGATTTCCTGAGAGGACCACGGCATGCAGCAGTTGATTGAATCGGTAGGCGCGCTTTCTCCCGAGAAACGCAAGGCGCTGGCGATTCTACTGGGCAAACAGGGCATTAACCTTTATGGCATCGCGCCGATTTTTCGGCGCACCGAAGGTGAACCGCTGCTTTTGTCTTATGCCCAGGAGCGGCAGTGGTTTCTCTGGCAGATGGAGCCGGACAGCGCGGCGTACCACATTCCCACGGCGTTGCGCTTGCGCGGTGCCCTGGACATGGCGGTACTGCAGCGCAGTTTCGATACGCTGATCGAGCGTCACGAGAGTCTGCGCACCGGGTTTGCCCGAGGTGATCAGGACAAGGCCATTCAGCTGATCAAGGCGCCGTTTGCCTTGCAGATCGAGGTTCGCGAGCTGGAGGGCGAAGTCGATGAGCCGCGTTTGCGCGCGGCCATCGAAGCCGAAATTGCCCGCCCGTTCGATCTCGAACAGGACACCTTGCTGCGCGTCTGCCTGCTGCGGCTGGCACCGGACGATCACGTTCTGGTGATGGTGCAACATCACATCATTTCCGATGGCTGGTCGATGCAAGTGATGGTCGGCGAACTGATCGAGCTCTATGCCGGGTTCAGTCAGGGCGCACCGGCCACGCTGGCACCGTTGCCGATCCAGTACGCCGATTTCGCCCAGTGGCAACGCAGCTGGATGGACGCCGGTGAGCGCGAACGGCAATTGAGCTATTGGGTCGAGCATCTGGGTTCGGATCCGGGCGTGCTGGAACTGCCGGCCGATCACCCGCGCCCGCTGGTGCAAAGCTATCGCGGTGCACGTCTGGATATGCAGCTGGACGCCGCGTTGAGCAAAGGCCTGCAAGATCTTGCGCGTCGTGAAGGCGTGACGATGTTCATGCTGTTGCTGGCAGCGTTCCAGACCTTGCTGCATCGCTACAGCGGTCAGGACGACATTCGCATCGGCGTGCCGATTGCCAACCGCAACCGTGCGGAAACCGAAGGGCTGATCGGCTTTTTCGTCAACACCCAGGTCTTGCGTACCACCCTCGACAGCAGCATGACGTTCAGCGCCTTGCTGGCCCAGGCCAGGCAATCGGCGCTGGGCGCGCAGGCGCATCAGGATCTGCCGTTCGAGCAATTGGTCGAAGCCTTGGCGCCAGAACGCAGCCTGAGCCGCAGCCCGTTGTTCCAGGTGATGTTCAATCACCAGAGTGGCGCGCGGCAGGCCGGACAGGCCATGCAATTGCCGGGGCTTGCCGTTGAAAGTGTGAACTGGGACAGCCTCACGGCGCAGTTCGACCTGACCCTGGAAACCCATGAATCGCCGGAAGGCGTGTGGGCCTCGCTGATCTATGCCACGGACCTGTTTGAAGCGGCGTCCATCGAGCGTATGGGCAGGCATTTGCAGACGTTGCTCAAGGCTATCGTCAGCGATGCGCAACAACGTGTCGGCGAGTTGCCATTGCTCGATGCCCGTGAGCGGCAGGTATTGCTGCACGACTGGAACCCCGTGGACGCACCGTTTGCCAGCGATCTGTGCATTCATCAGTTGATCGCTCGTCAGGCGATTCGGACCCCGGATGCGCGGGCGGTGACCTTTGCCGAGCGGCATCTGACCTATGCTCAGCTTGAAGCACGGGCCAACCCGTTGGCGCATGCCTTGATCGAGCGAGGCGTCGGCCCGGAGGTGCGCGTCGGTGTGGCGATGCAGCGCTCGGAGAATCTGCTGATCGCGCTGCTGGCCGTGCTCAAGGCCGGGGGCGTGTACGTGCCGCTGGATCCGGATTACCCGGCCGATCGCGTCGCCTACATGCTCGAAGACAGCCGCGCGCTGTGCCTGCTGACCGAACGGGAGGTCGCCGCCAGTCTGGCGATTGCGGCGGACACCGACGTGCTGCTGATGGACAACGCCGCCGATGATTTCGCCGCGTACCCGGCGCATGCACCGCAAACGCGGGTGTCGGCCGATAACCTTGCGTATGTGATTTACACCTCCGGTTCGACCGGCAAACCGAAAGGCGTGGCGATTGCCCACCGCAACGTGCTGGCGCTGATCGACTGGTCGCAATCGGTGTACAGCCGCGACGATATCCAGGGCGTGCTGGCCTCGACGTCGGTGTGTTTCGACCTGTCGGTGTGGGAGCTGTTTGTCACACTGGCCAACGGCGGTTCGTTGATCATCGCCCGTAATGCCCTGGAGTTGCCGCAGTTGCCGGCGCGCGATCAGGTGCGTCTGATCAACACCGTGCCGTCGGCGATTGCCGCCCTGCAACGCAGCGGCGAGATCCCGCCGAGCGTGCGCATCATCAATCTGGCCGGCGAGCCGCTCAAGCAGTCGCTGGTCGACACCTTGTATGCGCAACCGACGGTCGAACACGTTTTCGACCTGTACGGCCCGTCGGAAGACACCACCTATTCGACCTGGACACGGCGCACGGCCGATGGCCAGCCAAGCATCGGCCGGCCGCTGAAACACACCGCCAGCTATGTCCTTGATGGCGAGCTGCAACCGGTGCCGCAAGGCGTCGCCGCCGAACTGTATCTGGCCGGTGCCGGCATCACGCGCGGTTATCTGGCACGGCCGGCGTTGACCGCAGAAAAGTATCTGCCGAACCCGTTCGGCGCTCCGGGCGAGCGTTTCTACCGCACCGGTGACCTGACGCGTTATCAGGCTGACGGCAACCTGCAATACGTCGGGCGTATCGACCATCAGGTCAAGGTGCGTGGTTTTCGCATCGAGCTGGGCGAGATCGAAGCGCGTCTGCTGCAACAAGACACGGTGCGCGAACTGGCGGTGCTGGCGCAGGAAGGCGCGAGCGGTCAGCAATTGGTCGCCTACATCGTGCCGAGCGCTGCGCTGGGTAACGCCGAAGAACGAGCGCGGCTGCGTGAAGTGCTCAAGGCCGGCCTGCGCGAGCACCTGCCGGAATACATGGTGCCGGCGCACTTGCTGTTCCTCGAACAGCTGCCGCTGACGCCCAACGGCAAGCTCGATCGCAAGGCTTTGCCCAAACCTGACGCAGCGCTCGAGCAGCACACCTATCTGGCGCCGGGCAACGACAACGAACGGCAGTTGTGCGAGATCTGGCAAGCCGTGCTCGGGCTGGAGCAGGTAGGCGTCACGGATAACTTCTTTGCCCTTGGCGGCGACTCGATCATCTCCATTCAGGTGGTCAGCCGTGCACGTCAGGCCGGCCTGCGCATCACCCCCAAGGATCTGTTCCAGTACCAGACTGTGCAAGGTCTGGCCCGGGTCGCTCAGCGGGGTGAAGCGGCGTTCAGCATCGAGCAGGGCGCTGTCACCGGCAGCACGCCGTTGCTGCCGTTCCAGCAACGATTCTTCGAACTGGCGATTCCCGAGCGGCAGCGCTGGAACCAGTCGTTGCTGCTGAAACCTTCGCAGGCCATTGACGCCAGTGTCCTCGAACAGGCCTTGCAGGCGCTGGTTGCGCATCACGATGCCTTGCGCCTGAGCTTCAGCGAAGGCGCTGAAGGCTGGACGGCCACGCACCGCGCGCCGGATAACCGGCCGTTGCTGCAACAGGCGAGCGTGCAGCACACCGACGAAATCGAAGCGGTGTGCGACGCCGCGCAAGGCAGCCTCGATCTGCAAGACGGCCCGTTGTTGCGCGCCGTGCTGTTGAATGTGGCTGACGGCAGCCAGCGCTTGTTGCTGGCGATCCACCACCTGGTGGTCGACGGTGTGTCCTGGCGCGTGTTGCTGGAAGATTTGCAGAATGCCTGCGAGCAGGCGCAAAGCGGCCAGGGGATCAAGCTCGCGGCCAAGACCAGCCCGTTCAAGGACTGGGCGCAACGCCTGCAAACGTTCGCCGCCGGCGAGCTGCACAACGAACTGACGTGGTGGGCCGGACAGTTGGGCGAGGCGCCCGCCGATTTGCCCTGCGACAACCCCGCGGCGACCTTGCAAAACCGTCACGTGGTGAGCGTGGAAACCCGCCTGAATGCGGATCAGACCCGCCAACTGTTGCAGCAGGCGCCCGCCGCCTATCGCACGCAGATCAACGATGTGCTGCTGACAGCACTGGCGCGGGTTATCTGCCGCTGGACCGGTCAGGCCTCGACCCTGATCCAACTCGAAGGTCATGGCCGTGAAGAACTGTTCGACGACATCGACCTGAGCCGCACCGTTGGCTGGTTCACCAGCCTGTTCCCGGTGCGTCTGACCCCGGCCGTGGGCCTGGCCGACTCGCTCAAGTCAGTCAAGGAACAGCTGCGTGGCGTACCGAACAAGGGCCTGGGTTTTGGTGCCCTGCGTTACCTGGGCGATGAACACGCGCGACAGACGCTCGCCGCGCAGCCGGTCCCGCGCATTACCTTCAACTACCTGGGCCAGTTCGACAGCCAGTTCGACGAGGCTGCGCTGTTTGTGCCCGCCAGTGAAAGCACCGGCCGCGAACAAAGTTCGCTGGCACCGCTGGCGAACTGGCTGGACATCAACGGCAAGGTCTATGGTGGTGAGCTCAATCTCAGCTGGTCGTTCAGCCACGAAATGTTCAATCAGGCGACGATCCAGCGTCTGGCTGATGACTATGCGCAAGAACTCAATGCGCTGATCGCCCATTGCTGTGAAGCGCACAACCGCGGTGTGACGCCGTCGGACTTCCCGCTGGCTGAGCTGACTCAGGCGCAGCTCGATACGCTGATCACGGATCCGCAAGCGGTGGACAACGTTTATCCGCTGTCGCCGATGCAGCAGGGCATGCTCTTCCACACCCTGTACGAACAAGGTTCGGGGGATTACATCAACCAGATGCGGGTGTCGGTGGAAGGGCTTGATGTCGAGCGTTTCCGTCAGGCCTGGCAAGCGGCGCTGGAGTCCCATGACATTCTGCGCACGCGGTTTGTCTGGGGAGGGGAGCAGGCCCAGCCGCTTCAGATCGTCGAACGCTCGGCGACGCTGCCGTTTACCGTTCACGACTGGCGCGGCCAGCCGG
The DNA here is from genome assembly GCF_002113205.1 of Pseudomonas sp. B16(2017). Taxonomy (NCBI): domain Bacteria; kingdom Pseudomonadati; phylum Pseudomonadota; class Gammaproteobacteria; order Pseudomonadales; family Pseudomonadaceae; genus Pseudomonas; species Pseudomonas sp. B16(2017). The sequence continues at coordinate 153,792 of NZ_NEKA01000013.1, read as the reverse complement.
GCGAAGCGCTGGATGCGCTGGCCGAGGCCGAGCGCTGCCGTCCGTTCGATCTGAGCGAGGTGCCGCTGTTGCGCCTGGTGGTGGTGCGCACCGCGCAGGACCGTCACGAACTGCTCTACACCAGCCACCACATTTTGCTGGACGGCTGGAGCAACTCGCAGTTGCTCGGTGAAGTGTTGCAACGCTATGCCGGGCAAGTCCCTGCAACGCCCATTGGCCGCTACAGCGATTACATCGCCTGGCTGCAGCGTCAGGACAGTCGCCTCAGCGAGCAATTCTGGCTTGAGCGTCTGGCCCGGTTCGATGAGCCAACCCGCCTGGCCCAGGGGCTGGCGGACCGTTCGGCGAACGCCGATGGCGGTACCGGACAATATCAGCAGTGGATCGACGCCACTGGCACGTTGCGCTTGAGCGAGTTTGCCCGTCAGCAGAAAGTCACCCTCAACACCTTGGTGCAAGCGGCGTGGCTGTTGCTGTTGCAACGTTACACCGGGCAACCGACCGTGGCCTTCGGCGCCACTGTGTCGGGACGTCCGGCCAACCTGCCGGGGGTCGAGCAGCAGGTCGGCCTGTTCATCAACACCTTGCCGGTGATTGCCCGTCCGGAACCGCAACTGACGGTCAGCCAGTGGCTGCAAACCGTGCAGGAACTCAACATCGCCCTGCGTGATTTCGAACACACGCCACTGGCCGATATCCAGCGCTGGTCGGGGCAGGGCAGCGACGGCCTGTTCGACAACCTGTTGGTGTTCGAGAACTACCCGATCTCCGAAGCGCTGGAGCAAGGCTCGTCGCTGGGCCTGAAGTTCGGCGCGGTCGACACCCGTGAACAAACCAATTTCCCGCTGACGGTCGGGGTCAACCTCGGCGAAACCCTCTCGGTGCATTACAGCTTTGCCGCCGCCCGTTTCAGCACGGACTCCATTGTGCGTTTGCACGCGCAACTGGCCTCGCTGCTGGAGCAGTTCGTACAGTCGGCGAATGCGCGTCTCGGCGCGTTGACCCTGCTCAGCGGTGAAGAGCAGCGTCGATTGCAGGAAAACAATCGTGCGCAACCGTGCACGGATCCGTTGCTGGTGCATCAGCGCATCGCGGTGATTGCGGCGCAGCAGGCGCAACAGGAAGCCGTGCGTTGTGGCGATCAGGCGTTGACCTTCGCCGAGCTTGAAAGCCACGCCAATCGCCTCGCGCATGTGCTGATCAATGAAGGCGTCGGGCCGGAAGTGCGCGTCGGCGTAGCCCTGCCGCGCAGCCCATCGATGCTGGTGGCCTTGCTCGCGGTGCTCAAGGCCGGCGGCGCCTATGTGCCGCTGGATGCCAGTTATCCGCGCGAGCGCCTGGCCTATCTGATCGAAGACTCGGGCATCGCGCTGTTGCTCAGCGATTCGCAACTGCGTCCTCGGTTGCCACTGAGCGCCGGAGTGCGTGCCCTGGATCTGGACACGTTGTCGACTGCCGAATGGCCAGACGTTGCGCCGCAGGTCGAGGTACACGCGCAAAACCTGGCTTACGTGATTTACACCTCGGGTTCCACCGGCCAGCCCAAGGGTGTGTGCGTGGAGCACGGACCGCTGGCGATGCATTGCCAGGCCATCGGCCAGCGCTATGAAATGACCCCGGACGATTGCGAGCTGCACTTCATGTCGTTCGCGTTCGACGGCGCTCATGAACGCTGGTTGACCCCGCTGACCCATGGCTCGCGGCTGTTGCTGCGCGATGACAGTCTGTGGAGCCCGGAGCAGACCTACACCGCCATGCAACAACACGGCGTGACGGTGGCGGCGTTCCCGCCGGTGTACTTGCAGCAATTGGCCGGGCACGCCGAACAGGTCGGCCAGCCGCCCGCTGTGCGGATCTACTGTTTCGGCGGCGATGCCGTGCCCAACGACAGTTTCGAGCGGGCGCGTGCGGCGCTGGCGCCGCAGTACATCATCAACGGTTACGGGCCGACCGAAACCGTGGTCACCCCATTGATCTGGAAGGCCGGGCGGCATGACGCATGCGGCGCAGCCTATGCACCGATCGGCACGCGGATCGGCGACCGCAGCACCTGTGTGCTCAGCGCTGACCTCAATGCGTTGCCCCAGGGCGTGATGGGCGAGCTGTATCTGGGCGGCACCGGGCTGGCCCGGGGTTATCTGGATCGTCCGGCGCTGACCGCTGAGCGCTTTGTACCCGATCCGTTCGGGGCGCCGGGCAGTCGTCTGTACCGCAGCGGTGACCTGGTGCGTGAGCGCGCCGATGGCGTGTTCGACTATCAGGGCCGCGTCGATAACCAGGTGAAAATCCGTGGTTTCCGCATCGAACTGGGCGAAATCGAAGCGCGTCTGCTGGAACTGAGCAGCGTGCGCGAAGCCGTGGTGCTGGCGCATGCCGGGCCAAGCGGCAAGCAACTGGTGGCCTATCTGGTCCCGACACAACCGGTGGCAGACGCACATCTGGCTGAATGGCGCGACAGCGTGCGCAACGCTCTCAAGGAGCGTCTGCCAACGCACATGGTGCCGGCGCACTTGATGGTGCTGGCGCACCTGCCGCTGACCCCGAACGGCAAACTGGACCGCAAGGCGCTGCCTGCACCGGACGCCAGTCTGCTGCAGAACAGCTACGTGGCGCCGCGCAATGAAATGGAGCAACGTATCGCCACGATCTGGGCCGATGCGCTGCGCCTTGAGCAGGTCAGCGCCACGGACAATTTCTTCGAGCTGGGCGGCGATTCGATCATCTCGATTCAAGTAGTCGGCCGTGCGCGGCAGGCCGGTATCCAGTTCACGCCCAAGGATCTGTTCCAGCACCAGACCGTGCAGGCACTGGCGGCGGTAGCACAGTCGGGCGGCACGGTGCTGAGCATCGACCAGGGGCCGGTCAGCGGTGCGACGCCGTTGTTGCCGTCCCAGCAATGGTTCTTCGCCAGCGAGATCCCCGAGCGGCATCACTGGAACCAGTCGTTGCTGCTCAAACCGGCGATGACGCTGCACGCCGAGACCGTTGCGCAGGTGCTCCAGGCACTGGTTGCGCATCACGATGCCTTGCGCCTGTCGCTCATTGAAACGACTGACGGCTGGACAGCCACTCACCGCCCGATCGAGCCTGTGCAAGCACTGCTCTGGCAGCGCACGCTGACGGATTCGGCTGCAATCGAAGTGCTCTGTCAGCAGGCCCAGGGCAGTCTCGATCTGCACGACGGTCCGCTGCTGCGCGGCGTGCTGTTCGATCTGCCGGATCAGACTCAGCGCTTGTTGCTGGTGGTGCATCACCTGGTGGTCGACGGTGTCTCCTGGCGGATCCTGCTGGAAGATCTGCAAACCGCATTCAGCCAGATCCAGGCCGGGCGCGAGGTCGCGTTGCCGGCCAAGACCAGCGCCTTCAAAGCCTGGGCCGAGCGCCTGCAGGCGCACACCGTCAGCCTCGATGACCAACAGGCCTTCTGGCGTGGGCATTTGCAGGGGGCGACCGCCACGTTGCCGTGCGAGCGCCCGGACGGCAGCCTGGAAAACCGCTACGCGCAAAGTGTGCAGACGCGCCTTGCCCCTGAACTGACCAGACAACTGTTGCAACAGGCCCCGGCGGCTTATCGCACGCAGGTCAACGACTTGCTGCTGACCGCACTGGCCCGGGTCATCAGTCGCTGGAACGGACAGGCCTCAGCCCTTATTCAACTGGAAGGACATGGTCGTGAAGACCTGTTCGACGACATCGATCTGAGCCGCACCGTTGGCTGGTTCACCAGCGTGTTCCCGGTGCACCTGACCCCGGCCAGCGGTTTCGCTGATTCGATCAAGCAGATCAAGGAGCAGCTGCGTGCGATTCCCGACAAGGGCATCGGTTTTGGCGCCTTGCGTTATCTGGGCGATGCCTCGGCGCGTGAGGCTCTGGCAGAACTGCCCACGCCGAAAATCACCTTCAATTACCTCGGCCAGTTCGATAGCCAGTTCGACGAAGCCGCGCTGTTCCTGCCGGCCGGCGAAAGTGCCGGCAGTGACCTCAGCGATCGCGCCCCACTGGGTAACTGGCTGTCGGTCAATGGTCAGGTGTATGGCGGTGAACTGAGCCTGTCGTGGAGCTTCAGCGAGCAGATGTTCGACACCGCGACCGTGCAGGCAGTGGCCGATGAATACGGGCGTGAACTGACCGCTCTGATCGAACACTGCGTGACCCCGGGCAACCACGGCCTGACGCCGTCGGACTTCCCGCTGGCAGCGCTGGACCAGACGCGTCTGGACGGTTTGCCGGTGCCGGTCGCGGACATCGAAGACATCTATCCGTTGTCGCCGATGCAGCAGGGCATGTTGTTCCATACCTTGTCCGATGACGGCGACGATCTCTACGTCAACCAGCTCAACCTGACGGTGGAAGGCCTCGATATCGAGCGCTTCCGTGCCGCGTGGGAATGCGTGGTGGAGCGCCACGAAATTCTGCGCACGTCGTTCCATTGGCAAGACAGCCAGGCCTCACCGGTGCAGGTCGTCCACCGTCAGGGCATTGTTGACCTGCAAGCACTGGACACGCCGATGGATGAGGCGCAACTCGCCGAGTTTGCCCGTCAGCAGCGGGTTCAGGGCTTTGCGCTGGACCGCATGCCGTTGCAACGCACGCGCCTGATTCGGCTGGATGCCGACAAGTACCAGTTGATCTGGACCAGCCATCACATCCTGATGGACGGCTGGAGCAGTTCGCAGTTGTTCGGCGAGGTACTGCAGCACTACGCCACCGGCCAGGTCGAAGGCGAAAGCGGTCGGTATCGCGACTTTATCGCGTGGTTGCAGCAACAGGATTCGGCGCAGCTCGAGCAATTCTGGCGCGGCCACTTGCAGACGCTGGTCGAACCCACCGCGTTGAGCCAGGCGATGCACCCGCGTCACGAATCCGCCGAGCACGGCCACCAGGCGTTGTACACCCGTTGGGATGCGCAGCAGACCGCCTTGTTGCAGCAGCATTGCCGGGCTCAGGGCATCACCGCCAACACGTTGATTCAAGGCGCATGGTTGCTGCTGTTGCAGCGCTACACCGGTCAGCACAGCGTGGCGTTTGGTGCCACCGTGGCCGGGCGCCCGGAGGGATTGCCGAATGCCGGCAGCATGCTGGGGCTGTTCATCAACACCTTGCCGGTGATCCAGACCCTCGATCCGGCGCAGCCGCTGAATGCCTGGCTGAGCAATCTGCAGGCCTATAACCTCGATCTGCGTGAACATGCTCACGCACCACTGGCGGACATTCAGCGCTGGTCGGGGCAGGGCGGGCAAGCCTTGTTCGACAGCATCATCGTGTTCGAGAACTACCCGATCGACCAGCGTCTGGAACAGGCACCGGGCGGCCTGCGTTTCGGCACCTCGGCCAGCCATGACGTGACCAACTTCCCGATGGACCTGGCCGTGCATCTTGGCGAAGAGTTCTCCATCGAGTATCTGTTCCTGCGTGATCGGTTCAGTGTCGAAGCGGTCGAGCGGATCCGCCAGACCATGGAAGTGCTGCTGCACAGCATGATGCAGCAGCCGACGGAGCGACTGGGCAACCTGCAGCGTCTGGCCGCGCCACAATGGCAGGCCTTGCAGCAGTGGGGCGCAGAACCGGCGGCGGTGCACAACCGTGAGCTGTTGCCGGCGATGATTGCTGCGCAACGGCCTGAGGCCATTGCCGCCGAATGTGGTGACGAGCAGTTGAGCTATGCGCAACTCGAGCACCGGTCCAACCAGCTGGCGCATCATTTGATCGCGGCGGGTGCCGGTCCGGAAGTCCTGATCGGTGTCGCTCTGGAACGTTCGCTCGACATGCTGGTGGCCTTGCTCGCCGTGTTCAAAAGCGGCGCTGCCTACGTGCCGCTGGACATCGACTATCCAGCCGATCGCCTGGCCTTCATGATTGAAGACTCCGGCATGCGTCAGATGATCAGCCGTGGCGCCGCCAGCCAGCGTTTGCCGCTGCCGGCGAATTTGCCATTGCTTGATCTGGATCTTTTCGATGGCAGTCAGTACCCGAACACGGCGCCGCGGGTGCAGACCTGTGATGACAGCCTCGCCTATCTGATCTACACCTCGGGTTCCACCGGTTTGCCCAAAGGTGTGGCGGTAACCCACGGACCGCTGAGCATGCATTGCCAGGCAATCCGCGAGTTGTACGAAATGGACGCCAGCACGCGCGAATTGCACTTCATGTCGTTCGCTTTCGACGGCGCCCATGAACGCTGGCTGACCACCCTGGCCTTTGGCGGCACGCTGGTGCTGCGCGATCATGAACTGTGGACACCGGAGCAGACCAGTCACGCCTTGCTCAACCGTTCGATCGATATCGCCTGCTTCCCGCCGGCCTACCTCAAACAGGTGGCCGAGTACGTCGAGGCCAGCGGCATGGCCGTGCCGAAGGTGCGCATTTATTGCCTGGGGGGTGACGCGGTGCCGGAGCAGACCCTGGCGCAGGTGCGCCGCGTGTTGCAGCCGCAGTTCATCACCAACGGTTACGGCCCGACCGAAACCGTGGTCACGCCGATGCTCTGGAAAGCGCCGAATGATGAGGCCTGTGCGGCTGCCTATGCGCCGATCGGGCGAGTGGTCGGTCAACGCTCGCTGTGGGTTCTGGACGACGATCTCAATCCGCTGCCACAAGACTTGTCCGGCCAGTTGTACATCGGAGGCTACGGGGTTGCCCGTGGTTACCATGGCCGTGCGGCGATCACCGCCGAGCGCTTCGTGCCGGATCCATTCGGCGCGCCGGGCAGTCGTCTGTACCGCAGCGGTGACCTGGTGCGCCTGCGCCATGACGGCATCCTCGATTACGTCGGCCGCGCCGACCATCAAGTGAAGATTCGCGGTTTCCGCATCGAGCTGGGTGAAATCGAAGCCTGCCTGCGCGCTCAGGAAGGTGTCACCGACGCTGTGGTCATCGCCCGTGACGGCGTCTCCGGCAAGCAGTTGATCGGCTATGTGGTCAGCAGCGACGACAACGTCGGGGATCGTCTGAAGACCCTGTTGCGCGCACAGTTGCCCGAATACATGGTGCCGCTGCAGATCATGGCTCTGGCGCGCCTGCCGATCTCGCCGAACGGCAAACTGGATCGCAAGGCGCTGCCGCAGCCCGAGTTTTGCGCCGATCAATATCAGGCGCCGCGCAACGCGCAGGAAACCTGGCTGGCCGATATCTGGGCCGACGTGCTGCAAGTGGAGCAGGTTGGCATCAGCGACAACTTCTTCGAGTTGGGCGGTGATTCGATTCTCAGCCTGCAGGTGATTTCCCGGGCGCGGAACCATCCGCAACTGAAACTGGACATCAAGCTGCGTGACCTCATGCGCTTCCAGACCATTGGCAACCTGTTCGACCAGCAAGCAGTCACCCGCTCGAGCCAGGCTGGCGACAGCAGCCACGTAGCACAGGCGGGTGCGTTTGGATTGTTGCCGATCCAGGAGTGGTTCTTCGCCGAGGGCATGAGCGAACCGCATCATTTCAACCAGGCAATGATGCTGCGTTCGCGCCAGGCGCTGGATGCCCCGGCGCTGGAGCAGACGCTGCGGTTGATGCTGGCCCAGCATGATTCATTGCGGCTGCGTTTCTATCAGGATCAGGGCCGCTGGTTGCAGCACTATCAAACGTTGCAGGACAGCCTGCGCAGCGCCGAGCACAAGCCGTTGCTGTGGCAGCGTGAGATCAGCGACATCGAGCAACTCGACGCACTGGTCAACGAAGCCCAGCGCAGCCTCAACCTGCTCGACGGGCCACTGATGCGCGGCCTGCTGGTGAATCTGCCGGACGGCGAGGTGCGCCTGCTGCTGGTGGTGCATCACCTGGTGATCGATGCGGTGTCGTGGCGGGTGTTCCTGCAAGACTTGCAACTGGCCTACGAGGCGTTCAGTCAGGGCCGCGAGCCGCAACTGGCGCAGCGCACCAGCAGCTATCGCGCCTGGGCCGATGGCCTGGCGGCGCAGGTGCCGGCACTGGTCGAGCAAGAGCTGGATTACTGGCTCGGACAGCTGGATCAGCCGGGCAAGGATCTGCCGTGTGACAACCCGCGCGGCAAGAACCTGGTGCGTTTTCGCGAAGAAACGTTCATGGGCCTCGACGCCACCCGCACCGGGCAACTGCTCAAACAGGCGCCAGCGGTATACGGCACGCAGATCAACGACCTGCTGCTGACCGCGCTCGGTCGGGTGCTGTGTCGCTGGAGCGAGGCCGAGTCGGTGCTGGTGCAACTGGAAGGGCACGGTCGTGAGGACCTGGTCGAAGGGCTGGACCTGAGCCGCACCCTCGGCTGGTTCACCACCATGTTCCCGGTGCGGCTGGCGCCGTTGGCGGAGCAGGATTTCGGCGCATCGATCCTGGCGGTACGCGAGCAGTTGGCGGCGGTGCCGCAGAAAGGCGTCGGCTACGGCGCGCTGCGCTACATGGCCGATGCGTCGGTGCAACAGCGTCTGGCGGCGTTGCCACAGGCGCGGCTGACCTTCAACTACCTGGGGCAGTTCGACCAGACCTTTGACGAGCAGGCGATGCTGATGCCGGCGGACGAGCACATCGGCGACGTCTATAGCCTGGATGCCAACCTCGGCAACTGGCTGGAAATCGTCGGTCAGGTGTTCGACGGCAAACTGTCGATGCGTTGCATGTACAGCACCCGTCGCTTCCGCCCGGGCACCATCGAGACCTTGATGCAGCAGTATCAGGCCGAGCTGGAAGCGTTGGTCGACCATTGCCTGCAACAGTCGGCGCGTTGAGCCGGTCTTTAACTTTTTGAGAGGGCCGGTGCGCATTGTGTGCATCGGCCCGGGATGTGGTGCATGTCATTGAATTCGGAAGTAGCGGCGTTTCTTGATCTGGTCGAAGACAGTCAGAACGGCGCGTTTCACCAAGGGACACCTGAGCAGGCCCGTGAGGCGTTCGAGCGGTCCTCGCAACAGATGCGCTGGGATGTGCCGGATGTCGAAGTGAGTGAGGTGCGACATCTTGCCCGCGACGGCGCTGAGCTGACCCTGTGGCTGTACCGTCCGTTGCACAGGGGGGGTGTCCTGCCGGTGCTGCTGTTTTTGCACGGCGGTGGTTTTGTGGTCGGCAGCCTCGATTCCCACGACGGTATTTGCCGTGAATTCTGCGCGCGCACGCCGTGTGCAGTGCTGTCGGTCGGCTACCGCCGCGCGCCGGAACACAAATTCCCGGTGGCGTTGCACGATTGTGCCGATGCACTGGATTGGCTGCGCGAACAGGCCGGCGAATTCGATCTCGACCTGTCGCGCCTGGTGTTTGGCGGCGACAGCGTCGGCGCCACGCTGGCGACCGTGCTGGCGCTTGAGGCGCGCGCGCCCGGCGCGCTGAAACCGTGCCTGCAATTGCTGTGCTACCCGGTAACCGACGCCTCGCAGCGCCGTGAATCGATGGACCTGCTCGGCGAAGGTTATCTGCTGGAAAGCGATACCCTGGAATGGTTCTACCAACACTACGCCCGCCGCCTCGAGGATCGCCGCGACTGGCGTTTCTCGCCACTGCTGAGCACCGACCTTGCCGGCGCCGCACCGGCCTACGTCGCCCTGGCAGGCTTCGACCCGCTGGTGGACGAAGGCCGCGCCTACGCCGAACGTCTGGCCAGCGCCGGAGGATTGCTTGAATGCCGCGAATTCAGTGGCTACGTGCATGACTTCCTGCGCATGCGCATGGTCACGCAAGAGGTGGAGGCGATCTATCAGGAACTGGTGAGCGTGCTGCGCACCGTGATGTATCCGGAAACGGTCTGATCCGACTTGGCCTGATGTGCGCGTCCACACACCAGGCCATCAACACTCGACTCTGTGGGAACGAGCTTGCTCGCGAAGAGGGCGCGTTTCAGGAACTGACTATTCCGGTTTGAAACCTGGTTTTCCGTTGGCGGCCCGCCATTCCTTGATGGCTTTTAATGCACCAGCGGGGCTGTCTTCGACCCCCTCGGCAGGGTAGTACAAAATATCCGAGCCGCTCGGGTGTTCCGAAATTTTCACTATGTTGTCCACTATCGCGTCGTGCTCTCTCTCGGATGAGTAGTCTCCTTCAACCAAGCGGTTTATGAGGGCGATAAACTCTGACTCTGTATATTCTTCAAACCTGGATTTAAATTTCATTGTTTGGTCCTCCTCTGCTTGGCGTGGATTTTTATGTGTTGGCGCGGTGTCAACAGTCGGAGATTGTCTGCATCGTAAACCATGCCACCTTCACCGATAGGCACAACATGATGTATCTCTATTTTTACCCTTCTCCCTACATGTTCTGCTTGGGGGGCACGTGGTGAAAGCCCCTTTTTGATATCGAGTTGATTAAAGTATGGAAACTCATGCATTAATTGCTCATTACTTTCCACTGCCTTCCAAAACGCCCGCCTAAACGCTTTAAAACTGGAAAATTCCTGTCCCCTCAGCGTATCCGCAATCTGCGCGGGTATCGGCGCACCTTCCGGGGTTGACGCGGCCCCCAGCCAATTCCCCGATATCACTTGCCCATTCCCCGAAGCGACTCCCGGATCCTGACGACGATCCCTGAACATCGTGAAGGTCGGCGGGATGCCGGACTCGATCGGGAATACGGTGATGAAGCCACCGAAGTCGTACTGGTCCAGTTCGGGAAAGGGGTCGATTCGCCCGCCTTGCGGGGTGACCGTTGCACCTTCGTAGATCGGCAGATCGGTGTCGGCGAACGGCAAATCCGTCGAAGGATTCAGCGGTTGTACCAAAGGTGTCCAGGTCAGGGTGGGACCCTTGGCCTCGGCGTCGCCGGAGATGTACGCATTTTTTCCTGCATCAAAACGGGCCAGTCTTACCGGCACGTTGGCCGGTACTGTGACGCCGTCCGTACCGACGACAACAATCTCCGCGCGGTTGCCGATCGTCCTGGAACCGAGCCTCACCGGCAGGTCGACATCTTTGCCGCTGGCCGCCCGTTCGTACAGGTCGACAGCGTTCAGATCGGGAGCGAGTTCCGAGAGCGGAACACTGGCCGAATAAAGATCGCCATTGCCCAGCCTGGATGGCATCAGCAGTGCTGCGAAACCGACCAGAACGGGCGCCGCTGCGGCGCTCACGACAGAAACGGCGGTGCGCAAAGCAGTTCTGAGCGCCAGTGAGGTGGCCTGGCTGGTGGCGATGTGGCCGAGCGTGGCGCTAAACGTTGAGTCAAACGCAGCCAGTGAACCAACGTTGGCAAATGTCGGGTTTTGCCAGCGGGCGTCGCTCTCGGCTTGCCATTGTTCATGCAGGCGTTTTTGTTGCGCGGCCAATCTGGCCCTGGCCCGGCGCGCTTGCTGCTGCTTTTTCCTTTTGGCCTTCCTCTGCGCCTGACGCTGCTCCTTCAAGCGCTGTGCTTCCTGTTCTCTTTGAACCCGCGCCTGTTCAGTCTCTGCCAGTTCACGTTGGCGACGAGCCTCTTCGGCCAATGCATGTTGACGCTGCTGCTCGGCGGCGATAAGGGCCCGTTCGGCAGCCACGCGCTGAGCCTCTGCCTGTTCACGCTGGCGACGTGCTGCATCTGCCAACGCCTGCTGACGCTGCTGTTCAGCGGAGATTCTGGCGCGCTCGGCGGCCTGACGCGCCGCTTCGGCGGCAGCGGCTTGTGCCTGTTCGTTGGCCTGCACGGTGGCCAGCCAGTTGTGCACATTGGCTTGTTGTTGATGAAGAACGTTGAGGGTCTGAGCCAGCAATCTGGCTTCGAGCGCTGCTCGATAGGACAGTTTCCACAGGTTCATTCCCGGGCCGTTGGGGCTGAGAATCGGGTCGATGATCTGTGCGCGGGAGAGGAACTGGGAAACCGTTTTGTCGGTAGGATCGCTGCCGTAGAAACCGTGGGACAAATGGGTCTGGTGTTGCAGTTGTTGGTTTTTTCGCTGAATCACGGTGTTGCGTACACCCAGCTCGCGGACCAACGATGCAGCCGGTGGTAGCGGGTGGGTCGAGATTTCCTGTCGTGCGGCTGCCAGATCCGTTTCGATGGTCTGCGGAATCTGTGCTGTCTTGCCTTGATATTCCGCCTCCAGCGGGCCGGTAAAGTTTTGCAGTACTTGCTGATATTGGCCGGTGCTTCGCGGAGGGCCGAATCGGCCGCTGTTGGGAATCGTGGTGCCGGTCGAGGGGTTTATTCGCATGCCTGGAGGTGCTTTCCCGATTGTGTGGACGGCCTCGGTCAATTCGAACGACGATGGTTTTTGCATATTCATATCCTTTTGAATGTGCATTGTTTTTCGATAAGTAACGGGTGAGCAGTCAATTGCTTCCTGCCAATCAACGTTACAACGAAGTGCTCAGGGAAATACCCGAGTCTTCTGTAGGCGCTGACAGGAGATAAGGCGGAAGTTTTCGCCGAAAAGAGGGTTTTGGCGGATGCTTCTTTTATGTAATCGGACGTTTCCTATGCAACGAAAGGAAATACCTTTCAAGCCGCATGTTTTGTAGTGCCGTTAAACCTTCATCCAAAAAAAAGCGCCCCGGTTTGGCCGGGGCGCTTTTTGTGTTGCAGCGGTTAAATCAGAACGTGTACTTGAAGCCGGTCATGATGTTGCGCGGTGCGCCGTACATGCCGTGGTCGCCGGCGTAGCTGAGGTATTCGCGGTCGAATACGTTGTTCAGGTTGACCGAGGCGCTGAGGTTTTTGCTGATGTCGTAACGCGCCAGCAGGTTGGTGACGGCGTAGCTGCCTTGCTGGAAGGTATGCAGGTCGGCACCGGTCTTGCTCTGCCAGTTCACACCGCCGCCAACGGTGACTTTGTCCAGGATGCCCGGCAGGCGATAGCTGGTGAAGGTCTTGAGGCTGTGACGGGGCAGGGTGGTGACGATGCGCTGGTCATCGGCATCGGTGCTGACTGCATAGGCGTAACCGGCAGACGCTTGCCAGCCTTCGGCCAGTTCGCCATCAAGGGTGAATTCGGCACCCTTGGTGGTGGTGCCCTGTTCGGATTTGTAGGTGTTGCCGCCTGGGGTGTCGATCCAGATCGCCAGGTTGTCCTGCTCGATCTTGAACAGCGCGAAGCTGGAGTTCAGCTTGCCATCGAAGTGGCTGCCCTTGACGCCGACTTCGTAGCCGGTGCCTTCCATCGGGTCCAGAGGCTTGTTGTTGATGTCGCGAACCCACGACGATTGCGGGTTGAAGATCTTGGTGTAGCTGGCATACAGCGACCAGGTGTCGTTGACGTCGTAGACCACACCCGCGTAAGGAATGTAGACACCGGTTTCCGATTCCTTGGTCTTGGTTTCCGCTGCGCCGTACGGCTTGTCTTCGATGTCGCGATGCCAGTCGACCACGCGGCTGCCGAGCAGGATGCTCAGGTCATCGGTGGCACGCAGGCGGGTGGCCAGGTACGCGGCGTATTGCGTTTCATCGACGGTGGATTTGCCGGTGACGTTGAATTCGGGTTTGACCGAATCGCCGTTCCAGTTCAGCAGGTTGTCGATGGCGCCGGCAGGGGAGCCGGAGTAGTCGTATTTCCAGCTGCCGTAGTTCGGCACGTTTTCGTTGTATTGCGACAGGGTCACACCGGCGATCAACTCATGCTCGCGACCCAGCAGGCCGAACGGGCCGGTCAGGTAGGCGTCGATGTTGTTCTGGCGCGGGGTACCGGAGAAGCGCACCGGCAGTTGGGTCGTGCCGCTGCCGTCCGGGTTCAGGCCACCGTTGACGTAGTTGAAGACCTCGTCGAATTTGTTCTCGGAGTGAGTGAATTCAACCTTGCCGCTCCAGCCATTGCCGAACTGCTGTTCGATCGAGGTGAAGAAGCTGGTTTGTTCGTGATCGTTATACGACCAGGTCTGCGCCGAGTTCAGCGAACGGCTGAGGTTGGTGCGCGAGCCATCGGTGAAGCGGGTTGGCAGGCCCGAACGCATTGGCGAATCGACGTCGGTGCGCTGGTAGCTGAAACCCATGGTCAGCAGCGTGTCTTCGCTCAGGTCGAATTCAGTGATGCCGTACATCAGCTGCGAATCTTGCTTGTAGCGGTCGATCCAGGACTGTTCGGTCTTGAAGTCGCCGACCAGTCGGCCACGGATGTTGCCGGTTTCGGTCAGCGGCCCGGAGACATCGAAACCGGTGCCGTAGCGATCCCAGTTGCCGGCTTCAGCGGTGACGCTGGCCTGAGCTTCGGCAGTCGGACGCTTGCGGATCAGGTTGATGGTCGCCGACGGGCTGCCCAGGCCGCTGATCAAACCGGTGGCGCCACGCACCACTTCCACACGGTCATACATCGCCATGCTCTGGGTGTAGTTGTCCATGCGCTTGACGGTCGGCACGCCGTCGATTTCGAAGTTCTGGATCTCGAAACCACGGGAGAAGTAACCGTCGGACTCTGCGCCCTGGCCGTCACGCAGCACAATGATGCCCGGTGTGGCGTCGAGGGTGTCGCTGAGGTTGGTCAGACGCTGGTCGTCGAGGCGCTGACGGGTCATGACGGTCAGTGACTGCGGGGTTTCCTTGGGTGTCAGGTTCAGGCGCGTCGAGCTGCTGGACGAGTACGTGGTGTACAGCCCGGAGCCTTCAGTGGTCGACCCCGGCGCCTTGCCGGAAATCGATACCGCGCCCAGCTCCAGTGCGTTTCCCGCGCCTGCACCGGTGGCCGGCACCAGCGAAACGGAGTTGCCGGTCAGTTGGTAGGTCATGCCGCTCCCCAGCAGCAAGTTGTCCAGTGCCTGTTTCGGCTCCAGGTGCCCGGATACCGCGTTCGAGTTCAGGCCAGCCAGGGATTCCGGGCTGTAGAGAATCTGCAGATTGGCTTGTTGCCCCAGCTGTTGCAGTGCTCGGGACAGCGGTTGCGCAGGGATGTTGACGTCGACCGGCGTCGCTTGAACCTGGGTGCTGCCCAACAGCATCAGCGTCAGCAGAGCACCTGACAGCATTGCGCCACGCGGATTGCGGCGGGAGATGGCCTCGGCCAGAGGGGTGCGGGACAACTTTAAGGCTTGCATTTGCTCGGGATGCTCCTGAAGTGCGAGTGCAGTTTTATAAGTTAATGATAATTAGACGCAACACTGCGTAAAAACCGGAAAAATCCCGCGAACCGCGAAAGTCTCTGCTATCGCGCGAAGGCGGGATCAGCTCATCCCTGAGCGGTTGGCGTATCAGGCCGGGTTGAGCGCGGTTTTGACTTTGCCGGCATCCATGCGCACCAACTGGTCGGCGACATCGAAATAACGGTCATCGTGGGAGATCACGATGATGGTCTTGCCCAGGCGTTTGAGATCGGGCAGCAGCTCGGTGTAGAAGATCCGGCGGAAGGTCGGGTCCTGATCCGCGGCCCATTCGTCGAACACCAGCACCGGGCGCTCCTCCAGCCACGCATTGACCAGCGCCAGACGCTTGCGCTGGCCGGTGGACAGGTCGGTGGTGGTGAAGCTGCCGTCCTGCACGCTGACCTTGTGGGCGATTTCCAGGCGTTGCAGGTATTTGTTGGCGTCGTCGGGAATGTGCGTATCGCCTTGCACCACGTCATCGAACAGGTAGTAGTCGGCAAACACCGTGGTGAACAACTGGCGGTAATCGTCGCGGGTGAGGGCAGTCACGCATTCGCCGTTGAGACGGATTTCTCCTTGTTGTGGCGGATACAGGCCCAGCAGCAGTTTGATCAGGGTGGTCTTGCCGCAGCCGTTTTCGCCGACGATGAATACGATGTCGCCTTGTTCGATCTTCAGGTTCACCGGCCCCAGCGTGAACGGCTTGGCCTCGCCCACGGCCGGGAAGGCGTAGCTCACGTCCTTGAGTTCCAGGCTCTGCACCGGCTCGGCTTTCTTGCCCTGATCGCTGAGCAACAGATGCGGCTCGGGCGAGGAGAACTGCGCCGACAGTTCAGCGATGCGGCGGAAGGCAATCTGCGCGCGGCTGACCACCGGCAACGTGCCGACCAGGTGTTCCAGCGGACCTTTCATGTACAGCAGCACCAGGACGAAACCGCTCATCACGGTTTTGTCAGCGCTGGGCCAGAACGATTGCAGGGCCAGCGCCAGACCGATGACCACAAAGAACAGCATCGAGCCGAAACTCTTGGCAATCACGAACGTGTTGATCGATTTGATCTGGGTCTTGCAGATGAAATCGGCCGTGCCCTTGATGCCACTATTGAACATACGCTGGCGGCGCGGGCGGTGTATGCGCAGTTCCTTGGCGCCTTCGGCAATCGCGTTGTAGTGCTTTTGCAGTTCGTCTTCAGCGTCACGGGCGGCGAAGAAACCCTTGATCCCGCGACCTTGGGCGAAGTACTGGATGCCAGTGCCGATCAGGATCGCCACGACCATGATCAGGAACATTGGCCACGACAGCATCGCCAGGTACCCCATGCAACCGAGGGTCACGGTCAGCGAGATGGCCAGTGGCGCGAAGGCGAAGGCGAAGTCACTGATGGTGTCGACGTCGTGGGTCAGCACCGGAATCAGGCGATGGCTGCGATAGCGTTCAATCTGTTCGATCGGTGCCGACAGCACTTTCTCGCCCAGCTGTTTGCGCAGGGTGGCGATGATGTGCTGGCCGACATAGTTGGTGCCGATGTCCGAGCAGATCGAGCTGAGCAGCGCCAGCACGCACAGGCCACCGAACAGCGCGACCACGCCTTGGGTCAGGCCGGATTCGGAGTGCAGCGCGTTATTGATGGTGGCCAGCAGGACCGTAACACTCAGGCCACCGACCATACCCAGAATGACCGACAGTGCGACGACGAGCCGAAAAGGTTTGAGTAGGGTGAACAATTCATGAATTGCACCGCGCGTAGGCTGGGTCATGACAGGACAGTTCCTTGGGTCGTAAGGCAGATACCCTGTAGAACGTCTGATCCGGAGCTTAATTTAGACGGTCGCCGACTGGCGGCGACCGTGGGGAGAGCAGAAGCGTTACTGCGGATTACAACTCACGCACGACACGGAAACCGATCCAGTCGCCGCGGGTCTTCGGATCGATGTCGTTGCGGTTGCCCGAACGAGAGAATACCGGCGCTTCCCCCCAGTCATTGCCACGAATGCGCAGGGTGTCGCAGTTGGGTTCAAGCCACGCGCTGCCATCGGTTGGCGCACCCTTATAGTCCGGGTGATAGCAGTCTTCGACCCATTCATAGACATTGCCGTGCATGTCGTACAGGCCAAAGGCGTTGGCCGGGTAGCTGCCCACCGGCGAGCTGAAGCTGTAACCGTCCGCCGGGCCGTAGGTGTTGGCGTGTTTGGCGATGCTATAGCCTTTGCCCTCGTCGAACGGGAAGGGAAAAGGGCCTTTGGATCCTGCCCGGGCACCGTATTCGCGCTGGGCTTCACTGAGCATGCTGTACTTCTGCCCGGTTTTTTTCGACAGCCAGGCGACGTAGTTCTTGATGTCCTGGAAATCCATGCACACCGCCGGCTGACGCGGGGTTTGCGGATAGCGCGGTTTGCTGGCGATGCACTCGCGACCGGGGCGCGTGTCGCCGTTGGCGATCACTGCACCGCTCTGGCGAATGTAGCTGTCCCATTCACCGGCGGTGATCTGGAAGCGGCTCATGGCGAAGGGTTTGGCGAAGGTTACTTCATGCATCGGGCCTTCGTCAGGTTCGCGGCCCACTTCATCCTCAGGCGTGCCCATGGTAAAGGTGCCGGCCGGCAGTACGACCATTTCCGGGCAATCTTTGCAGTCCTTGAATACTTTACCCGCGGCGGGCGGTGTCGCGGCCTGTGCGGCGGTCGGCAGCAGACCGGTCATGAGGGCGGCGAGGGCCAGTGCCTTGAGCGCGTTGGCGCCGTGGGCAGGGGGCAACAGATCACGTTTCATGAGTCATCTCGTTTAAAGGAAAGCGGGGTGTCAGAGCTGTTTGTCGAGTACGGCCATGAAACGCTCGATGTCGTTTTCGCTGTTCAGCAGGCCGGGGGCGATGCGGATCACCGGGCCGACGTCGCGCTCCACCGCGTCACACACCACGCGGTTTTGCATGAGCTGGGCGGCGACCTGTTCGCAGTCGCGATCCTTGATCCGGAAGAAGGTAAAACCGGCAGACAAATCGGCGCTGCGGGGTGTCACCAGTTCAATCGAGCGGTGTTCCAGCAAGCGGTTCTTGGCGTAGGTGTTGAGTTCGTGAATGCGCGTTTGCACCTCGCGTTTGCCCAGCGCCAAATGCAGCTTGAACGCTTCGTCCAGTGCCCAGCGGTGTTCGAAACTGTGATACCCGCCGGGGGTCATGATGGTCGAGAACGTGGTGGCCTCGGAAAAGGTCGGGATGGTCGGGGTGACGTCCTTGAGTTCACTGGAACGTGCGCAAATGATCCCGGTACCGCGGGGGCCGAACATCCACTTGTGGGTGCCGGCGATAAAGAAGTCGCAATGCATGTCGGGGAAGTCGAGGTCATCGACACCGAAACCATGCACGCCGTCGACGACGTACAGGATGCGATCCTTTTCCTCGCGCTGGCGATTGTGCTGATCCACCAGTTTGCCGATCTCGCCGATCGGCAGTTTCACGCCGCTGCCCGATTGCACCCAGGTCATGCCCAATACGCGTGTTTCGCGGCGAATGCCTTTGTCGATGTTGCTCAGCACTTCGTCGACGGACACTTTGGCGCTGCTGTCGAACAACTTCAGTTTGCGCACCTTTACGCCATCTTTCTGTTGGCGATAACCCAAGGTGTAATTCGTCGAGTAATGTTCGTGTTCGGTGGTGAGGATTTCCTGATCGGCGCGTACATGAATGCCGCCATAGATCAGCGCCAGACCTTCGGTGGTGCTGCCGGTGAGAGCAATCTGCTCGGGCTTGGCCTTGAGGTAGCGACCGGCCCATTCGCGCACGGCTTGCTCGCGCTTTTCGCTTTCACCCAGATCCCAATCCATCGCACGTCCGGGGTTGCGGTCGAGGGTTGCGCGGTAACGCTCGATGGCTTCGCGCACCGGGCGCGGATGGGAGGTCACGAGGAAGTTGGCGAAATGCAGGTAATCCGGGTCCTGATCGAACAGCTGGCGCAATTGCGCCCATTTGTTTCCGGCGGGCGGTTGTGGATTGGCGGCGCCGGCCGGCAGGTTGACGGCAGCGCCCAAGGGCAGGCCGGCGGCAAGGATGCCGGCCTGTTTGAGGAAAGAACGACGGTTGGTCATGAGATCAGATCGCTTGTTCGAATAGGTGTCAGCGGTTGACCACAGGCCTGGAGGATTTTTGTACCTGTTCCCAGACCCGCAAGAAGTTGCCGCCCCACAATTTGGCGATGTCGGCCTCGCTGTAGCCACGCGAGATCAGCTCGGCGGTTACGTTGCGCGCTTCGCTGACGTCCTTCCAGCCATCCAGGCCGCCGCCATCGTTGAAGTCGGAACTGATGCCGACATGGTCGATGCCGATTTTCTTCACGGCGTAATCAATGGCGTCACCGAAGTCCTTGAGGTTGGCCTTGGGTTCTTCGTCGACGATTGAATAGAGCTGGCCGGCGTACTCGCCAAAGCGTTGTTCCGGCCACACAGTGATGATCGGGTCGCCAGGCATCAAGGCCATTTCCAGGCCCTGCAGCGGCTGCAGATCAAACTTCGCACGCAACGCGTTGAGCTTGTCCTGGGTGGCCTGGCTCAACGGGCGCAGGTAAGTCGGGAAACCGACAATCTGCACGACGCCGCCGCTGTTCTTGATCAGTTGCATTTCCTGGTCGCTGATATTGCGCGGGATATCCACCAGCGCCCGGGGAGCCGAATGGGAGGCCACGATCGGTGCGCGGCTCAGCTGTGCGACTTGTTCCAGGGCCTTGGTCGACATCTGCGAGACGTCGATGATCACGCCCAGATCGTTGAGCCGATGCACGGCCTGTTTGCCAATGTCCGACAGACCGCCAAGCGCATCGCGGGTGTCATTGAAAAACGGCAGGGGGCGCGAGGAGTCGGCCCAGTCGTTGTTGCCCACGTAACTGAAGCCGAACATGCGCATGCCGCGTGCGGCCCACTTGTCCAGGGCGTTGAGATCGTTGCCCAGTGGATAGGCGTTGAGCATGCTGATGAAAATCGCAAACTTGCCTTCGCCATGCAGGCGGCGGAAATCGTCCGGGGTGTAGGCGATGGCGACCTGATTGGGGAAATCGCGGACCAGGGTGCTGATGATCTTGTAGCGGGTTTCCTGTTCGAAGCGGGCCTCTTCTACAAAACCGGCGGTGGGACGGTGTGGCGCGTTGGCGCCGTTCCAGATTTCCGGCCAGCCGAAGATCGTCAGGGCGGCACCGGACAGGCGCCCGCGGGCGGTTTTCACCAGATCGAACTGGCCGCTGCCATCCTTGTCGGCTTCGTTGCCGGCGGTGCCGAAATCCAGCGGCACGGTGATGTGGCTATCGAACGAAATGATCCGATCCTGCAACTCATCGGCTTGCTGCATGACTTTGACCGGGTAGCCGGGATTGTCCTTGAACCAGTGTTCCCAGACCGCAAAGCCTGCGGCAGCACTGATCGCCAGGGCCAGCGGCAGGCCAATGTAAAGAGCCTTTTTCGAACGTGGTGTTGTCATTGCCATCTCAGTCAGGTTCGCCGTCGAGTTGCGGGCGCAGGGGCCTTCGCTATTTGGGTGGAACGACTGGGCAGCCGGGTAATTTAGGCCTGGCTGAAAAGAACGCAGCCCGATTCAGGCACTGCCGAAGGCTGCGAACTTTTCGGGGCGCCATAAATTTACCTCTGCAACAAACGTTCTAGCTTGGATAAAGCCTGCTTCATGGCTGACACAGGTAGGGCAATGAAGATTTCTCGACGATGGTTCATGGCGGGCCTGGCACTGACCGGCGCCGCTGTGCCAGCAGCGTATTTTGGGCATCGTGAATGGACGAAGCCGGATCCGACGATCACCCCGGGTGAGGCGTCGTTCGACATCGCGGATGTTGCCGGGCAACGCCTGGCGGATGCGCTGCGCGGTATCTGGCAGATTCGTTTCGAGGGCCATGACGCCGGTATCGCGGGTTTGCCCAGGGACGGTCTGGAAGTGTTTCTCGATGTGGCCCACAAAGGGCGCGGCGTTATCGGCTTTCTCGACACGGCCGAGCGTTTGCGCTCGCCTCAGGCGCCGCGCTACCGCATTCTCGCGGACCTCGCCGATGTCAAAGCCTCGCAGTTGAGCTGGCGTCTGGTCAGCACATCGGCGGCCGACGGTGCACCGGACTACGAATTCAACATGGCGCTGGATGAAGTCTGGGGCGGCTTCGGCAACGCCGGCAGCGGCAGCCTCAGCGGGCGCGTCCTCAGACTGGATCGGCCGTTAATGCTGCCGGCGCAGGACAATCGTTTTATTGCCGTAAAACGCATGTTCCCCGAGGCACGCGAGCGGGCCGGGTTGAACCCGACGTTGCTGGCCTGGCTGATCTCCCCCGAGCACCGCCTGTTCCACCAACTCTGGCACGCCAGCCGCGACAAGTGGCACACCTTGAGCGAGGAAAAACGCGGCGCCCTGCGCGGTATCGGCTGGCAGCCTGGCCCGCGTGGCAAGGAGCGCGACGCCCGTGGCCCGCGCAAGGATCGCAATGGCTCGGGTATCGATTTCTTCTTCATGCACCGGCACATGCTGGGCACGGCGCGATCAATGCAGGATCTGCCGTCGTGGCAGCATTTTCCCCTGCCGCAGCCGGAATTGATCCGCGATCGCCAGGGTTTTGCCGATTATTTCGACAATCACGACGGCACTTCGCTGCCGCCGACCTGGCTGGCCGAGGACGATGACGAATACTCGCAATGGGTCAGCGACATCAAGACGGCCGAGACTTATCACAGTAATTTCCTGGTGTGGGAATCGCGCTACCGTGACCCGCGCTACCTGGCCAAACTGACCTTGGGGCAGTTCGGCTCGGAGGTTGAGCTGGGGCTGCACGACTGGCTGCACATGCGCTGGGCGTCTGTGCCGCGCGATCCCTCCAACGGGCACCCGGTGCCGTTTGCGCGTGATCCGGCCGATTTTTCCGCGCGTTGGTACGCCGCTGAAAACGATTTCCTGGGCGATCCGTTCTCCTCTCATGTGAGCCCGGTGTTCTGGGCGTTCCATGGCTGGATCGATGATCGTCTGGAAGACTGGTTCCGCGCGCACGAGCGCTTTCATCCGGGCGAAGTCAGTCGCTTGCAGGTCAATGGCGTGCCGTGGTTTGCACCGGGACGCTGGGTGGAAGTCGCCGACCCATGGCTCGGGCCGAGCACCCACGGCTGCAGCACGGTACCGGGCCTGCAGCCAGGCAAGTCAGTGGAGATGGATCCGGAAACCATGAAGCTGGCCCTGCGCATCACCTTCAGCGATGACGAGAAAGTGTTGTCGTCGTTGTTGCGCAAGGTGCCGCAGCGTCCGTGGTATGCGCGTCATCTGAAGCCCAGACAGACTCCGGTCTGAGACGGTATTCACTGCCATCGCCAGCAGGCTTGCCCCCCACCCATTCAGCTGCACCGATGAATGTGGTGGGGCCCGACCTGCTGGCGATTGCACTTGCAGGTCAGCGCGATGCCAGTACCTGCCAGCCGCCGCCTAATGCCTTGTACAAGGCAATGCTTGCCTGCATTCGTGACAATCTCAACTGCACATTCAAATCCTGCGCGGCATAGAGCGTGCGTTGGGTTTCCAGTACCGTCAGCAAATCCTCTGCGCCGGCCTGGTAGCGACTCTGGGCGATGTCGAACGCCGTTTGCGCTTGCCGCAGCTCCTCGCTTTGCCATTGCCGTTGCTCGTCGAGGCCGCGAATGCTGTTCAAGGCTTTTTCGACATCGGCGAAGCCATTGATGATCGCGCCGCGATAGTTCTGCAGCAGTTCTTCCTGGCGCGCAGTGGCTTTGTCGCGCTCTGCGCCGAGACGACCGTTATTGAAGATCGGCCCGATCAATCCGGCGGTCAGGTTGTAGAAGGGGTTGCGCAGAACGTCGCGGAACTGGTCGGCCCCGGAGCCGATATCGGCACTGAGGCTGACAGTCGGCAGCATGGCAGCGCGGGCAACCTTGACGTCGGCCTCGGCGGCGGCCAGTTGCGCTTCGGCGCGCGCGATGTCCGGGCGGCGATTGAGCAGATCGCTTGGCACGCCAGTGGCGATTTCCGGCCAATGCAGTTGATCGAACGATTCCCGGTTCAGCACGAGAGCCTGAACCGGGCGACCCAGCAGGGCTGCGAGGCTGATCGAAGCGTCCCGGGCCTGTTGTTGCACCAGCGGCAATTGCCGTTGCTGGGCCGCTACCAGGCTTTTCTGCTGAGCCAGTTCCAGGGCGGTGGCTGAGCCTGAGTCAAAACGTGTTTGCACCAGTTTCAAAACGCTTTTCGCGTTGGCCAGATTGAGCTCGGCAATGCGGCTCTGCTCGCGCAGCGACAAGGTTTGCGCATAGGTGTCGGCGACACTGCCGAACAAGGTCAGCTCCACCGTGGCACGATCGAACTCGCTGGCCTGCAAGGCGAATTGCGCACTGTCGCGAGAGGCTTGTTTGCCACCCCAAAAGTCGATTTCGTAACTGGCATTCAGATTGGCGTCGAAGTAATCCACGGCCTTGTTACTGCTGTCGGCGTCCAGTTGGCTGTAGCCCTTGCCGCGTAACAGTTTCTGCCGATTGGCATTGAGCGTGGCCTGCACTTCAGGCAATTGTGAACCGCCGGCGATCACGGTGCCGGCCTGGGCCTGGCGTACCCGAGCCATGGCGGCGGCGAGGTCGAAACTGCCAGTGCGAGCCTGTTCGATCAGGCGATCGAGCTCCTGGCTGCCGAACTGCGTCCACCATTGCGGGTTGTTGCGGGCAGTGCTGGCAGCCTGCGCTGACTGCCACGCGGCGGGAGGCTGCAAGCCGCTGTCCGGACGCTGGAGGGGATTGGCGCAGGCGCTGAGAATCAGGCACACGGTCAACAAACTGAAGCGCGGTTTCATAGATCGATCATTCACTGGTAAGGGCCGTGACCGGGTCGAGCCGGGCAGCTTTGCGGGCCGGCATGAAGCCGAAGACAACACCGGTGACCAGGGCGCAGCCAAAAGCGCCGAGCACTGCCAGCAGCGAGAAGGCGACGGCGATGTCACTGAGGATCAGCACGCCACCGACGATCAACGCCAGGGCAATCCCGGCGATCCCGCCGACCACCGAGAGCATCACCGCTTCGGTGAGGAACTGACGCAGGATGTCGCGCTGGCGAGCGCCGGTGGCCATGCGAATACCGATCTCGCGGGTACGTTCGCGCACCGTCATGAGCATGATGTTCATCACGCCGATACCGCCGACCAGCAGCGAAATCGCCGCAATCGATCCGAGCATCAGCGACAGGGTATTTTGCGTGCGCGCTTCGGCCTGGATCATGGCGGCGTTGTTGGTCAGTTCGAAATCCTTTTTGCCGTTATGCAGGCGCAGCATCATGCGCTCGATTGCCTGTTCGGTTTCCTTGACCTTGCGTGCATCGGCGGCAGCGATGGCGACGTACTCCGGGTTATACGTGCCAAACAGGCGCGTGCTGGCGGCGGAGTAGGGAATGGCGATGCGGTCGTCACTGTCGGAATCGCCGGAACTGGAGCCTTTTTCGGCGAGAACCCCGACCACTTGAAAGGGCACGTTTTCAATCAGGATGTACTGTCCGATGGGATTGGCGACGTCCTTGAGCAACTTGCTTCGGACTTTGTGGCCGATGACGGCAACCGCAGCGCCACTGGCTTCGTCGGCGGCGGTGAAGTAAGCCCCTTCAACCACCGGCCAATTGAAAATCTTCGGGAAATTGGTGTCGTTGCCGCCCACGTAACTGTTGTGATCGAGATTGCCGTAACGCACCACGGCTTCGGCGCCGTTGACGGGCATGATCTGCTTGATCAGCGGCAGGGTGGCGAGCACTGCGAGGTCGTCGAGGGTGATGATGCCCTGCGGTGCACGTGGGTGCGGAGGGACGCCACCCAGGTAAATGATGTTCGAACCGAAAGCGCCCATCTGCGCCATGACCTGACGCTTGCTGCCTTCGCCCACTGCGAGCATGACCACCACCGAGGCTACGCCGATGATGATCCCGAGCAGGGTCAGCGCCGTGCGAAAGCGGTTGATCCACATCACTCGCCAGGCGGCATGCAGAGCGTCCACCAGCTCGCCTTTCCAGGCACCGGAGGCTTGCGCACCTTCGCTCAGGCGCTTGCGCAGATCGACGGCTTGCAGGGCGCCGGGGTTGGCCGTGGCCTGGGCTTCGGGGTTGTCCCGGGCGCTGTCGCTGATGATCAGGCCGTCGCGGATCTCGATGATGCGCTTGGCCCGCGCTGCGACTTCGCGGTCGTGGGTGATCAGGATGACCACGTGGCCCTGGCTCGCCAGCTCGTCGAGCAACGCCATGACTTCCTTGCCGCTGTGGCTGTCGAGGGCGCCGGTGGGTTCGTCGGCCAGGATGATGTGGCCGCCGTTCATCAGTGCCCGGGCGATCGACACCCGCTGCTGCTGGCCGCCCGACAACTGATGTGGACGGTTGCCGGTGCGCGAGGCCAGGCCGAGGCGATCGAGCAGGGCGGCCGCGCGGGCGTGGCGTTCGGCGGCGGGGGTGCCGGCGTAGATTGCCGGCATCTCGACGTTCTCCTGGGCCGAGCCGGACGGAATCAGGTGATACCCCTGAAACACGAAACCGAAGGCTTCACGCCGTAGCCAGGCCAGTTCGTCGGTGTCGAGGCCGGCGACGTTTTCCCCGGCAAAACGGTATTCGCCGGAGGTGGGCCGGTCGAGGCAGCCGAGAATGTTCATCAGCGTCGATTTGCCGGAGCCGGAGGCGCCGACAATCGCCACGAACTCACCGGCGTGGATCGACAGGTCGATCCCGCGCAGCACATGCACTTCGGGGGCGTCGCCACCGCCGTAGGATTTGCGGATGTCCTGCAGGTCGATCAGGGGCGTCTGCATTCAGCCTCCGCTGCCGTCGGCCGGGCCGATCAACAGGTGATCGCCCTCGTTCAAACCTTCCAGCACCTGGACTTTCAAGCGATCGCTGATGCCGGTGTGTACTTCGCGGGACTGGATGTCGCCATTGGCGGCGATCACCTGCGCGGTCTGCCGGTTTGCCGTGGCAGTGCCTTGCAGGGCGGCAACCGGTGCGGTGAGAACGTCTTTTGCCTGACTGGCGACGAAGAATACCTGGGTGGTCATTTCCGCCATCAGTGCGTTGTCGGCGTTGTCGACATCCAGCAGCACGGTGTAGAGCACCACGCGGGCGCTGCCGCTTTTGCTGGAATTGGCAGGACTGCCGCCGCCCTGGCTGGTCTGGTCCAGCGGCTTGGGCGGCACCGGCAGGATTTGCCGCACGGTGCTGCTCCAGCGCCGCTGGCCGCCGCTGAGGGTGGTGAAGTAGGCGGTCATGCCCGGTTTGACGTGGCCGATGTCGGCTTCGGAAACCTCCGCCCACACGGTCATTGGCGACAGCTTGGCGATGCGCAGGATCAGCGGTGTCTGTTGTTGTGCGTTGAGGGTCTGGCCTTCGCGGGCATCGAGGGCCACCACGGTGCCGGCCATCGGCGCATAAATGCGGGTGTAGCCGAGTTCCGCCTGATCGCTGCGCAGGCTGGCTTCGGCCTGACGGATCTGGGCCTGGAACATGTCGATGCGTGCCTGGGTGGCTTTCAGTTCGGCGCGGGCGGTCTGCACGTCTTCTTCGCGGGTGGCGCCGCCAGCGGCGAGATGCTGCTGGCGCTGGTATTTCTGCTGCGCGAGTTCGTGCTGGGCTTTCTGTTCCTGTAATTGGGCCTTGAGGTTTTCGATGGAAAAACGCCCGGCGTCGAGTTTGGCTTTCTGGGTCGACGGATCGATTTCCACCAGCAGCTGACCTTCCTTGACCACGTCGCCGACCTCTACATGGATCTTGCGGATCTGCCCCGACGCCTGGGCGCCGACGTCCACATAACGCCGTGGTTGCAGGGTGCCCAGTGCGGTGACGCTGCTTTCGATATCGCCGCGGGTCACTTGTACGGTGGCGAACCTGTCCCGCCCGGGAGGCAGGATCTGCCAGGCGGCGTAGGCGATAACGGGGATCAAGCAAAGGACTACGAGCAGGGCGCGTCGGGCGGGGCGGGGACGTTTCATGCAGGGTTCCGGCCAGTGGAAATCGGCCCGTCGTTCAGAGGAGTGCGCGGGGTCAGGCACCGTTGAACGCTGCCGCAGGGCGCGACAGACACGGGGAGCTGTCCTGTAAACGAAGAAAGCGGAACGGAATTTAAGTGGCGACACAGGTTGTTACAGCAATCTGAAGGTATAGCCGGCCACTATTTGTCGGGCAACGACAAACACTACTTTAAATCTATATGAGAATTACTATAAATTACGCACCTCAAGTTGCCACTATCTTGCTACTGCCTCGGGCGGCTCGGCAGAACAGTGTGCTCAAGGACAAAACCCGCACTCGGGCGGCCGGGAGTCATGTTGGAAAACTACTATCGTGAGCTGGTGTGTTTCCTGAACGCCAGGCTCGGCAACCGACAGGTGGCCGAAGATGTGGTGCATGACGCTTATGTACGGGTCCTGGAGCGTTCCAGCGATACGCCGATCGAACAGCCCCGGGCCTTCCTTTATCGCACCGCGCTGAACCTGGTGATCGACGACCATCGGCGCAATGCCCTGCGTCAGGTCGAATCGCTGGAAGTGCTCGACAGCGAAGAGCGCTATTTCACGCCGTCCCCCCACAGCACCCTCGATCATGGCCAGCGCCTGGACATGTTGCAGCGTGCGCTGGCCGAGCTTTCGCCGCTGTGCCGCGAGAGTTTTCTATTGCGCAAGATCGAAGGCCTGTCGCACCCCGAGATCGCCGAGCACCTTGGTATTTCCAAGGCCCTGGTGGAAAAGCACATCGTCAACGCCATGAAACATTGCCGCCTGCGAATCAAACAATGGGATGCCCATTGAGCCGTCGCCGTTAAATTTTATTTCACTGTCCTCGTTCCTACTCAACAGACGATCTGCTGTCCTGCTCCGGGCCGGCCGGTCACCCAAGCTCTTCCTCCGCGCTGTTCGGGGGTTCATCCAGAGGACACTGGAAATGACACAGGCAATTGCATCGCCCATCGTTCACGACCTGATCGGCGTCGGTTTCGGCCCTTCGAACCTGGCGCTGGCCATCGCTCTGCAAGAGCGCGGCGCGACCCAGGGCGAGCTGGATGTGCTGTTCCTCGATAAACAACCCAACTACAGCTGGCACGGCAACACCCTGTCGACCCAGAGCGAGTTGCAGATTTCCTTTCTCAAGGATCTGGTCACCTTGCGCAATCCGACCAGCCCGTACTCGTTCGTCAACTACCTCAAGCACCACGGCCGTCTGGTGGACTTCATCAACCTCGGCACCTTCTATCCGTGCCGCATGGAGTACAACGACTATCTGCGCTGGGTGGCCGCGCAGTTCACTGAGCAGAGCCGCTACGGCGAAGAAGTGCTGACCATCGAGCCGGTGCTGCACAATCATCAGGTCGAAGCCCTGCGGGTGATTTCCCGCGGCACGGACGGCCAGCAGTTGGTGCGCACCGCGCGTTCGGTGGTGGTCAGCGCCGGCGGCACGCCGCGCATTCCCGAGGCGTTCAAGGCGCTGAAGGGTGACGCTCGGGTTTTCCATCACTCGCAATACCTGGCCGAGATGGCCAAGCAGCCGTGCATCAACAACCAGCCGATGAGCATCGCAATCATCGGTGGCGGCCAGAGTGCGGCGGAAGCCTTCATCGACCTGAACGATTCGTTCCCGTCGGTGCAGGTGGACATGATCCTGCGTGGCTCGGCCCTGAAGCCGGCGGACGACAGCCCGTTCGTCAACGAAGTGTTCTCGCCGGAGTTCACTGACCTGATCTTCCAGCAGAACAGCAGTGAGCGTGAGCGTCTGGTCAACGAGTACCACAACACCAACTATTCGGTGGTCGACATCGACCTGATCGAGCGCATCTACGGCATCTTCTATCGTCAGAAAGTCTCCGGCGTCGCACGTCATGCGTTCCGCACCCTGACCACGGTCGAGAAAGCCACCGCCACCGAACGCGGTATCGAGCTGACCGTGCGCAACAACGCCACCGGTGAAGTCAGCGTGCGTGCCTACGATGCAGTCGTGCTGGCCACCGGTTACGAGCGTCAGATGCACCGCAAACTGCTGGCGCCGCTTCAAGAGTACCTGGGTGACTTCGAAGTTGATCGCAACTACAAACTGATCACCGACGAGCGCTGCAAGGCCGGTCTGTACATGCAGGGCTTCTGCCAGGCCAGCCACGGTCTGAGCGATACGCTGCTGTCGATCCTGCCGATCCGCGCGGACGAGATTGCCGGCTCGCTGTATGAGCATGGCAAGAACCGTGGGCACAGCCGTTCGGTGATGGACTTGTTGTTGGCGACTGCCAGCTAAGTTTCACGATCGCCATCGCGAGCAGGCTCGCTCCCACAATGAATCTGTAAATGCAGGAAAAATGTGGGAGCGAGCCTGGTCCGGGCGGCGATCCGACGATGACTCTTCCAGAGCACCGGAAGTTTCCAATCCTGAACCCTTCCTGAACACCCGCCACATTCCCCGACACACTTCCTTTCGCGGGTTTACTCTCCAGACATCGGGGCGTAAGCTTCGCGCGTTTTCATCAATAGCGGAGACCCACAGTGGGTACTTGTTCGAGTGACAGTTGTCGGCCGGTCCTTGTAACCGGCGGATTCTCGGCAAGATAACGCGCATTCCTTTGTGCCGTTGTCTCGCCGAACAGCGAGCAGCGGCATCCCGATCATGACCGGTCCCGGTCATGTCCTGACGTCCTTCTCATCGACACTGAAAAGCCTGTGAAGTCGACTTCATCGTCGTCATTGCAGCCCTATCGACACGCCTGTCTTTTCTGACCGGCGCGCCACGCCTTGCCGTGCCGGTTTTCCGGTGCCCAGGACGAGGACGTACCTGCTCGACGGTTTCCCGGCTGACCATAGGGGCAACAGCCATGAAACTTACGCTCAAGGAATTTTTCGCAGGCTTCCTGCGGACCCGTCACATCGCCCGGCACTTCCGTCGCCTGGCCTTGCTGGAAACCCTCAGCGACACCACGGTCAGCCGTGAAGTGCCGCCCACCTTGGCCAATACGCTGGTGGACGCCGCCCATTGCGACAGCGGCGTGCTGTTGTCGAACCTCGGCACCCACACCGATGGCCTCACTGATTTCGAAGTCGATGTACTGCGTGCGCAGCACGGCCTCAACGAAGTCGAACACGAGCAACCGCTGCCGTGGTGGACCCATCTGTGGCATTGCTACAAAAACCCGTTCAACCTGCTGCTGACCCTGTTGGCGGTAATCTCGTGGCTGACCGAAGACCTCAAGGCCGCGATCGTGATTTTCTCGATGGTGGTGCTCTCGACGCTGCTGCGCTTCTGGCAGGAAAGCAAATCCAACCAGGCCGCCGATGCGCTGAAGGCGATGGTCAGCAACACCGCCACCGTGCTGCGCCGGGATGCGCCGCGTGCTGAGTTGCCGATCAAGCAACTGGTGCCCGGCGACCTGATCGTGCTCTCGGCCGGCGACATGATTCCTGCCGATTGCCGGGTGCTCAGTGCCAAGGATCTGTTCGTCAGCCAGGCGGCAATGACCGGTGAATCGATGCCGGTGGAGAAATTCCCGCGTCAGGCCGATCGCGACACGCGCAATCCGCTGGAACTCGAGAACATCCTGTTCATGGGCACCAACGTGGTGTCCGGCACGGCGGTGGCGGTGATTCTCACCACCGGCAACAGCACCTATTTCGGTGCACTGGCACAGCGGGTCGGGGCGACGGATCGTGCGGTGACTTCTTTCCAGCAAGGGGTGAACAAAGTCAGTTGGCTGTTGATCCGCTTCATGTTCGTCATGGCGCCGCTGGTGTTGTTCATCAACGGTTTCACCAAGGGCGACTGGACCGAAGCGCTGCTGTTCGCGCTGTCGATCGCCGTGGGCCTGACCCCGGAAA
Source organism: Pseudomonas sp. B16(2017) (assembly GCF_002113205.1). Classification (NCBI taxonomy): domain Bacteria; kingdom Pseudomonadati; phylum Pseudomonadota; class Gammaproteobacteria; order Pseudomonadales; family Pseudomonadaceae; genus Pseudomonas; species Pseudomonas sp. B16(2017). The sequence continues at coordinate 123,045 of NZ_NEKA01000013.1, read as the reverse complement.
TGCTGCCGATGATCGTCACCTCGACGCTGGCCAAGGGCGCGGTGTTCCTGTCGCGCAAGAAAGTCATCGTCAAACGCCTGGATGCGATCCAGAACTTCGGCGCCATGGACGTGCTGTGCACCGACAAGACCGGCACCCTGACCCAGGACAGGATCTTCCTGGCGCGTAATGTCGACGTCTGGGGCGAAGACTCCGATGACGTGCTGGAAATGGCTTACCTCAACAGCTACTACCAGACCGGCCTGAAAAACCTGCTGGATGTGGCGGTGCTGGAACACGTGGAAATCCACCGTGAGCTGAAGGTCGGTACGGCGTTTCGCAAGGTCGATGAAATCCCGTTCGACTTCAACCGCCGGCGCATGTCGGTGGTGGTCGAAGGGCGCGGCCAGCCGCATCAACTGATCTGTAAAGGCGCAGTGGAAGAAGTATTGGCGGTGTGCAGCCGGGTGCGTCACGGTGAAGTCGACGAAGCCTTGAGCGATGAATTGCTGGCGAAAATTCGTCAGGTCACCGCAGCATTCAACGCTGAAGGCTTGCGTGTGGTAGCAGTGGCGGCACGGTCGATGCCTGAAGGTCGCGACACTTACAGCCTGGGCGACGAGCAGGAACTGACGCTGATCGGTTACGTGGCGTTTCTCGATCCACCGAAGGAAAGCACCGCCCCGGCACTCAAGGCCCTGGCCGAGCACGGCGTGGCCGTGAAAGTGCTGACCGGCGACAACGAACTGGTGACCGCCAAGATCTGCCGCGAAGTGGGCCTGGCCCAGCAAGGCCTGTTGATGGGCAACGACATCGAACGCATGAGCGACGCCGAACTGGCGGTGGCGGTAGAAACCACCAACGTGTTCGCCAAACTGACGCCGTCGCACAAGGAACGCATCGTGCGCATCCTCAAGGGCAACGGCCACGTGGTCGGGTTCATGGGCGACGGCATCAACGACGCACCGGCGCTGCGCACCGCCGACATCGGAATTTCCGTGGACAGCGCGGTGGACATCGCCAAGGAAGCGGCCGACATCATCCTGCTGGAAAAGAGCCTGATGGTGCTGGAGGAGGGCGTGCTGGAAGGGCGTCGGACCTTCGCCAACATGCTCAAGTACATCAAGATGACCGCCAGCTCGAACTTCGGCAACGTGTTCTCGGTGCTGGTCGCCAGTGCGTTCATTCCGTTCCTGCCGATGCTGCCGATGCACCTGCTGGTGCAGAACCTGCTGTATGACATTTCGCAGATCGCGATCCCGTTCGACAACGTCGACGACGAGATGCTGAAACAGCCACAACGCTGGCAGCCAGGGGACGTCGGGCGCTTCATGCTGTTCTTCGGGCCGATCAGTTCGATCTTCGACATCACAACGTTCGCCTTGATGTGGTACGTGTTCGATGCCAACACCCCGGATCACCAGACCCTGTTCCAGTCCGGCTGGTTCGTGGTGGGGCTGCTGACCCAGACGCTGATCGTGCACATGATCCGCACGCCGAAGATTCCGTTCCTGCAAAGCCGCGCGGCGATGCCGCTGCTGGTGATGACCGCAATCATCATGGCCGTGGGCATCTTCCTGCCGATGGGGCCGCTGGCGCACTACTTCAAATTGCAGGCGCTGCCGTCGATGTACTTCGTGTTTCTGCCGGTGATCCTGCTGGCGTACATGGCGCTGACCCAGGCCGTCAAAGGCTTCTACATCCGCCGGTTCGGCTGGCAGTAACAGGCCAGATTCCCCCCTTGTGGGAGCAAGGGGGGCGGTTTCAAGGAGTTCGACATGCAAGCGATCAACAATCTCAACCTCAGCTCATTGCTCGACACTTTGGTCAGCCTCAGCGCGGCGTTCATCCTCGGCGGCCTGATCGGCTTCGAACGCCAGTACCGCCAACGCACGGCGGGCTTGCGCACCAATGTGCTGGTGGCGGTCGGCGCGGCGATTTTCGTCGACATGGCCAACCGTCTCGCCGGGGCCGAAGGCGCGGTGCGAGTGGTTGCCTACGTGGTTTCCGGCATCGGTTTTCTCGGTGCCGGGGTGATCATGCGCGAAGAGGGCAACGTGCGTGGGCTCAACACCGCCGCCACGCTCTGGACCTCGGCGGCGGTTGGTGCCTGCGCCGGTGCCGACCTGCTGGCCGAAGCGGTGCTGGGCACCTTGTTCGTGCTCGCCGCCAATACCTTGCTGCGGCCGATCGTCAACAACATCAACCGTCAGCCGCTGGACGTGGTCTCGGCGGAAGTCACCAACATTGTTTATGTCATCGCTCGGCGTTCGCAGCAGAAAGCCGTTTTCGCCTTGCTCGAGGCCGAGCTGGAACGCAGCAATTACCCGGCCAGCGATGTCGATGTACATGCCTTCGGTGCCGATGAAATCGAGATCGAAGCGACGCTGGCCACCACCTCGGTGGACGGTGATGAACTGGATGCGCTGGTGGCGCGAATCTCGACGTCGACGCTGGTGGTGCAGGCGTTCTGGAGTCCGAGCACCACGGAGTAACTTTTTCAATCCCGATGAGTGACCGTGTTTTTCGGAAAAGTCCTACAGAGTGTATCCCGATGCTTGGGTAGTCTTGCCGCCACTTGAAGCGACTACCCGGACTTCCACATTGACCGACAAAACCCTGCGCATCCTGATCGCCGACTTGCAGCATTTTCAGCGGATGAAGATCGAGCGCCTGTTCAATGGCCTCGATTATTACCGCATTGCACCGGTGCAAAGTCTTGCCGAACTGTTGACCCTGGTCGATTACGGCTGTCAGCCGTTCGATGTCCTGGTGGTTAATGCCGAACTGGCGAGCGGGATCGCGGATCTGCCCGGTGTTCTGTTCGATCACCCACAAGTCCGACGGGCCCTGGTCTATGGCGAGCCGGCGGATTCCACAGGGGTTCCCGGGCATTTCGGGGCAAAGATCACCACCAGCCCTGCAGCGCTGCCTTCATTCGACGAAATCGAACAGCTGATGACCTCGGTCGAGGCATCGCTTGGGCGGTCATCGCGTGCGCTATCACAGATCGGTCTGGCGCGCACCTGTCAGATCTGACAGGTGCTTCATCGTACAGTCTGTGCAACAGTTGTAGCGCAGCTACCAATAGTCCCGTTCATGCAAGATCGGTGGCTTCATCACTATGTAATCGCACCGGGAGTGGTCATGGGTCGAGTACTGCTTGCCGAAGATCACCCGGTGGTCGTCTCTGCCATCCATATGCTGTTGCATGGGTTGGGCTATAAGCAGATTCACGTGGTGTCGAGCGGCGTCGACGTCGTGCCGATGATTCGTGAACATGCGCCGGATCTGATGATTCTCGACCTGAACCTTGCAGGTATGGGCGGGCTGGATGTATTGGAGCGTATCAGGGCTATCGGGCTGGTTTGCAAAGTCGTGATTTTCACCTCGGCTCCCCGGAACAGTTTCCTGATGCGTTGCCGGCGTGCCGGAGCGATGGCCTTCGTGGAAAAGTCTGCCGACCTGAAACAGCTCGAGAATGCGATCAAGGCTGTGCGTTCGGGCTACACTTTTTTTCCTGAAATGCACGGTGTCAGTTCAGGACAACTCGATGCACTGAGTGATGAGCGGCAGTTGATTGATCGGCTGTCCGACCGCGAACTGCATATTCTGGTGCAACTGGCTCACGGCAAGTCCAACAAACTCATCGCCTTGGAAATGAACCTGAGTCACAAAACCGTCAGCACCTACAAGACCCGATTGATGCTCAAACTGGGAATAACGTCCTCAGTGACGTTGCGAGAGCTGGTCGTGCGCAACGATCTGTTCTGAGAGGCTTTCCATGATGAGACCGTTGCGGTTGGTGTTTCTGTTGGCACTTTTGTTTGCAGGCACAGCTCAGGCGGCGACGAGTGCGCAAAGACTGGAAATTGTTTCCCGCACCCGCCTGGAAGGCGTGCAGGTTCGCCTTGATGATCAGGATAAACAGTGGCTGAGCGCTCATCCGGTATTGCGCATCGGTGCCTCCTGGCCGGATTACCCGCCCTTTGAACTGACCCGCAAGCGCCATGAGCTGGAAGGCCTCACCGCCGATTACGCCGATGCGATCGCACAGGTACTCAATCTCGCCGTCGAAGTCTGGTGCTATCCCGACCGCGCAAGTGCGATGGCCGCGCTCAAGGCCGGTGATCTGGATTTGCTGGGCACGTCGAACAACTTCGAGATCGCCGACCCCGAACTGATGCTGTCCCGTGCCTACGCCGAAGATCAGCCGATGTGGGTGACCCGGCTCGACGAACCATTGCCCGACGATCTGGCCGGCAAGCGAATCGCCATGGTGGACGACTACCTGCCAGCCTCGACCATCGAGCAGGCTTACCCGCAAGCCTCCCTGCAGCGCTATCGCTCGATTCTCGATGCCCTCGGCGCGGTGGCGTTCGGTCGGGATGCGCTCTACCTTGGCGACTTCATCAGCGCCAGCTATCTGATCAACACTCATTTTTATAACGACCTGCAACTGGCGGGCCCCTCGGGCCTTGACGCCAACCCGTTCGGCTTCGCCCTGACCCGCAGCAACACGCGGTTGAAACGTCTGGTCGACAAGGCCCTGCTGGCGATTCCCATGGAGCAGCGCCTTGCGATGGAGCTGCGCTGGAGTGCCGGGCGCGCGGACAGGGCAGCGCAGTCGCGGGTAAGTCTGAGCGACAGCGAGCAGCAATGGCTGGATCAGCATCCGGTGGTGCGGGTCGGTGCTATCGACGATTTTGCGCCGCTGGCATTCTTTGATGCCGATGGCCGGTTCAGCGGCCTGACTGCACAACTGCTCAACCTGATCAGTCAGCGCAGTGGCCTGACATTCGAGGTGGTCCGAGGTCAGTCTCTGGATCGTCAGGTCGAGCAGCTCAGGAGCGGGGAGCTGGATCTGTTGCCGGTGCTGACACCGAGCCGCGAGCGTGAACTTGAAATGCGGTTCACCCGGTCGTACGCCAACAGCCCCTTCGTCTTGATCACCGATTTGAAGGCACAGGCGCCGCGCAGTCTCGAGGAGATGGCGGGTAAACGTCTGGCGCTCTATCGCGGTAATCCGCTGCGCGAATATCTGTTGGAGCAGGTGCCGCAGATCAGCCTGATCGAGTTGCCGAGTCCGGCGGACGGTACGCGGGCGCTGCTTGATGGTCGGGCTGATGCGACATTGAGCTCGTTGCTGGTGGCGCGTTATCAGATCGATCACCAGTACCGTGAGCGCTTGCGGATTGTCTCCACGCTGGGTGATCAACCGGCCCGGATTGCCATGGCCACGGCGCCCGATGCCCCGCAACTGCAATCGATTCTGAACAAAGCGCTGCTGGGCATTGCACCCCAGGAAATTGATGGCCTGGTCGCGCGCTGGAGTCGTAACGTGGTGTTGCAGGACAGCTATTGGCAGCGTCATAGAGAGCAAATCCTGCGCGGGTTTGCCATTGCCGCCGGGTTGCTGTTGCTGGCGTTGGGCTGGATCGCCTTTCAGCGTCGGCAGATCCGTCAGCGTCAACAATGGTTAAGACAGTTGCAGGAGGCCAAGGAGGCGGCCGATGAAGCCAATCGTGCCAAGAGCACGTTTCTGGCGACCATGAGCCATGAAATCCGCACACCGATGAATGCCCTGATCGGCATGCTTGAACTGGCCCTCAAGCGTGCCGATGAAGGCGTGACCGATCGCCAGGCGATCGAGGTGGCGTCCAGTGCCGGGCAGCAATTGCTGGCATTGATCGGCGATATTCTCGACATCGCGCGCATTGAGGCTGGGCATTTGTCGCTGGTTCCCGAACGGGTCAATCTGCGCGAGGTGGTGCAGTCGGTGTGTCGGATTTTCGAAGGCCTGGCCCGGCAGAAGCAATTGTTGTGGCATGTGGAGCTGGATGAACGCAGCAACGTCGAGGTGATGATCGATGCCCTGCGTTTCAAACAAGTGCTGTCGAATCTGTTGAGCAATGCCATCAAGTTCACCGATGACGGCGAGGTGAGCCTGCGCTTGCGCGTATTCGGCGAACAGGACGGGCTGATTGAAGTGGGTGTAGCCATTGAAGACAGTGGCCGGGGAATCAGCGCCGAGGATCAGCAACGCTTGTTCAGCCCGTTTGTGCAGGTCGGCGATCATCAGTCTGCGGCGCAGGGCGGTTCTGGCCTGGGGTTGGTGATCAGCCGCAACCTGTGCCGGATGATGGGGGGTGATTTGTGGATGACCAGCGAGCCGGGCAAGGGCACTCAGGTCATGCTGCGACTGGAACTGCCAGTGCTGCAGCCGCTGGTGCAGGAGGCTGCACCGGCACCCGTGGCGACGGCGGTCAAGTCGCTGAACGTGCTGGTGGTGGATGACCATCCCGTGAATCGCCTGTTGTTGTGCCGACAGTTGAGTGAACTCGGCCATCGCCCCGTTGAAACCGAAGGTGGTGAGAGCGGGCTGGCGCTGTGGCGCAGGCACTCCTTCGATGCACTGATCACCGATATCAACATGCCGGGGCTCAATGGATATGAACTGACGCGCGCGGTGCGTCAGGAAGAAGCCGCAACGGGCAGGGGGCCCTGCCTGATCCTTGGATTTACCGCCGATGCGCGGATGGAACAGAAGCACCGATGCCGGGCGGCCGGGATGGACGATTGCCTGTTCAAGCCGGTTCTGCTGCGGGAATTGAGCCAGGCGCTGATGGTCGCCACATCCGGGGGAACGCAGGTCGAGAGTGTGGACGATCCGGCAGTGGCCGCGTTCGACCTGAGTGCGCTGTTACAAATGGCAGGCGCGGACAACCCGCTGATCGGGCAATTGCGTGAGGAGGTGCTGAGCAGTCTGCGCATCGACCTGAAGCGTCTGGATGAATCAGGCCGCAAAAATGACCGCGCCGATTTGCGTGATCTGGCGCATCACGTCACGGGCGGGGCGCACATGATCGGTGCCGAGCGCGTGGTCTCGGCGTGTCGGCTGCTCGAACAGGCCTGCCGGGCCGATCAGCCCGAAGCGGCATTGATGGCCGCCATCGATTCGCTGCGCGAGGCCATGCACGACCTCGCGCAGCAGCTTCAGGCCTGATCGGTCAGTCCCACTGCGGCGCGATGCCTTTGGGGCTGGTCAGGCGATGGCCGCGATCCAGTGTGGCGATCAGCGCCATGTCGGCGTTGCTCAGGGTCAGCGCCGTGGCACCGAGGTTGCCTTGCAGGTTGGCGCGTTTGGTCGACGACGGAATCACCGCGTAACCCGATTGCATCGCCCACGCCAGCGTGACCTGCGCCGGGGTGGCATGCAGGCGCTCGGCGATCTGCACGATCAGCGGATCCTTCAGCACTTCGCCGTAGGCCAGGGTCATGTACGACGTGATCTGAATGCCCTGACTTTGCGCAAACTCGACGACCTTACGGTTTTGCAGGTATGGGTGCAGTTCAATCTGGTTGGTGGCGATGTTTTGCGCACCGACCGCAGCAATCGCCTGTTTCATCAGGTCGATGGTGAAGTTGGACACGCCGATCTGCCGGGTCAGGCCCAGGCGTTTGGCTTCCAGCAACGCGCCCATGAATTCCTCCACCGGCACCTGATCTTCCGGCGACGGCCAGTGGATCAGCGTCAGGTCAAGGTAGTCGGTCTGCAGCTTTTGCAGGCTTTCCTTGAGGCTTTCGATCAGACGATCCCCGGCGAAGTTGGCGATCCAGATCTTGCTGGTGATGAACAGCTCTTCACGGGCAATGCCGCTGGCAGCGATGGCTGCGCCAACGTCGGCCTCGTTTTCGTAGATCTGTGCGGTGTCGATGACTCGGTAACCAAGTTCAAGGGCAGTGCTCACCGAATCGATGACCACCTGGCCTTGCAGGCGAAACGTACCAAGACCGAAAGCGGGAACAGACATGCAGGGACTCCAGGATTGCAATGGGAATGGGCAGGAGTATCCGCGTCTGATTCCTCGGGAAAAACCGCTGTCGGGGCAAAGTACTGTTGACTGAAAGTCACGAATCACCGTGATCGATATCGTTCCACCAGTAGAACGATGAGGACGGTTTTGGCTGACTAGTACTAAATACGTGGCGAATTTATGATCGGCCCATGAACAACCCGATTGCGGAGTCCACCATGAAAAATCTTATCGGTCTCTACACCAGCCCTCGCGGCCACTGGGTCGGCGATGGGTTTCCGGTGCGTACCCTGTTTTCCTACGACAACCTGGGCCAGCACATCAGCCCGTTCCTGCTGTTGGATCACGCCGGGCCTGCGCATTTCACCCCGACTACTGAACGCCGCGGCGTGGGGCAGCATCCGCACCGTGGCTTCGAAACCGTGACCATCGTTTACGAAGGCGAAGTGCAGCACCGCGACTCCACCGGCAGCGGCGGCACCATCGGCCCGGGCGATGTGCAGTGGATGACGGCGGCTTCCGGCATCCTGCATGAAGAATTCCACTCGGAAAACTTCGCCAAAACCGGCGGCAACCTGGAAATGGTGCAACTGTGGGTGAATCTGCCGGCCAAGGACAAAATGGCCGCGCCGGGTTACCAGACCATTCTGGACAGTGATATTCCGCAAATCGCGCTCAAGGACGGTGCCGGCAACCTTCGTCTGATCGCCGGTGAGTTCGACGGCCACAAAGGTCCATCCCGCACGTTCACGCCTATCGACGTGTGGGATCTGCGACTGAACACTGGCAAGTTGCTCTCGCTGGATCTGCACGAAGGCCGCAACACGGCGCTGGTGGTGTTGAAGGGTTCGGTTCAGATCAACGGTGGGGAGTCGATGCGCGAAGGCCAGTTGGCGCTGTTCGAGCGTGATGGCGATCGCATCACCCTTGAAGCCAGCGCGGACGCGGTGGTGCTGTTGCTCAGTGGCGAGCCGATCGACGAGCCGATTGTCGGCCACGGCCCGTTCGTGATGAACACCGAGCAGGAAATCCACCAGGCTTTCGCCGACTTCCAGTCCGGCCGCTTCGGCCAGATGCACGGCTGAAAATCCCGGCAGGCGCCACGTGCGCCTGCCGGTTTTTTTTGAGCGCGCGCAGTGGCGCTCATCCCGCCAAATCAATTACTCCTACACTGAGGCCAATCTGTGCGATCTTCTCGCGACTGGCCCCTGTCGGAGTTGTTTGATGCTGTCTCTGCTCACCGATCATCCGTTGTTTTGCGCCTTGATCCTGATCCTGGTCGATCTCGGTCTGTGGCGCCTGATCAGCGCCCACGGCAGCGCGTGGAAACTGTTGGTGCGGGTGCTGATTTTTGCCCTGTTCAGCATCCTGCTGTTCAACGAAGGGCTCAACCCGATGGAGCCTGCGCCGTGGGCCGACAATGTACCGTTGCACCTGGCGGCGACCGGGTTGCAGATCGGCTGGTGGCTGTTCGGCGCGCGCACCCTGACGGTTCTGATTGGCGCGGTGATGATGCAGCGGGTCGGGCACACTGGGCGGCTGTTGCAGGATCTGCTCGGTGCGGTGATCTTCCTGATCGCCATTATCGCGGCGCTGGCCTACGTGCTGGATCTGCCGGTCAAGGGCGTGCTGGCAACCTCCGGGGCGCTGGCGATCATCGTCGGTCTGGCGTTGCAGAGCACCTTGAGCGACGTGTTTTCCGGGATCGTGCTCAACACCACCAAGCCTTATCAACTGGATGACTGGATTTCCATCGACGGCACCGAAGGCCGGGTCACCGACATCGACTGGCGCGCCACGCGCCTGCAAACCAGTCAGGGCAGCATGGCGGTGATTCCCAACTCGCTGGCGGCCAAAGCCAAGATCATCAACTTCAGCCGGCCGAGCAATATGTTCGGGGTTGCCGTCAGCGTGCAGGTCAGCCCCCATGCGCGGCCCAGTTCGGTGATCGAGGCCCTGGAGCGGGCGATGCAGGGCTGTCGCCAATTGCTGGAGAGTCCCGCGCCGAGCGTCGCACTGAAGAACTCCAACAGCGCCGGCGCCGAATATGAAATCAGCGGGTTCGTCGCCTCGATGAGTGAAAAGCGCGTGGTGCGCAATCAGCTGTTCGACCTGGCGTACCGGCACCTGCAAGCGTCCGGGGTCACTCTGCTGTCGAGCGATGAGCCTGGCGTGCCGAGCAATCTCTCGCGCCCTCGGGCGTTGCTCGACAGCTCGCCGATTTTCTCCACCCTGCGTCAGGAAGAGAAAGAAACCTTCAGCCAGAACATGACCCTGCAAACCTTCCGCGCCGGCGAGACGATCCTCGCGGGCGGCGAGGTCAGCGATCACCTGTTCATCATCGAATCCGGCGTGGTCTCGGTGACGCTCAAGCGCCATGGCACGCCGTTCGAGTCTGGACGGATGGGGCCGGGTGAGGTGATCGGCGAGGCGGGGATTCTGTCCGATACGTCGTTGCCGGCCGACTTCTCCGCCAAGACCTTCTGCGCGCTGTACCGCATCGAGAAGTCTTATCTCAAGCCGTGCCTGGACGCTCGTCACGACATCAACGACGCGATGCAGGCGCTGCTCGATTTCCGCCTGCACAAGGCGCAATCCCTGACGGAAGAAACGCCGGTGCTGGCGCCGAAAAAAGGGTTCCTGCAATGGCTGCGCAATCGCGTCTGAGCCTTCAGCGCAGGCCGTAATCCGCCAGTTTGCGTTCCAGGTTCAGGCGCACCTGCGGCCATTCGTCATCGATGATGCTGAAGCGCACCGAGTTGCGCTTGCGGCCGTCCGGCATGATGCGTTCGTGGCGGACGATGCCTTCCTGTTGCGCGCCGAGCCGCAGGATCGCGTTGCGCGATTTCTGGTTGTTTTCGTCAGTGGTGAACTGCACCCGCACGCAGTCGAGCACCTCGAACGCGTGGCGCAGCATCAGGTACTTGGCCTCGGTGTTGACGAAGGTCTTCTGAAAACGTGCCGAAATCCAACTGCTGCCGATCTCCAGCTTGCGGTTGAACGGGTCGATTTTCCAGAACCGGGTCGAGCCGATCACTTCGCCGGTTTCCTTCAACACGATGACAAACGGCATGACCGTGCCTGCCTCACGGCCGTCGAGGGCCTTTTTCAGGTAAGCGTCGACGGTGGTCGCCGACGGCACCACGGTGACCGTGAGGTTCCACAGTTCACCGTCGGCGGCAGCGCGGAGCAGGGCATCGGCGTCGGCGTATTGAAGCGGGCGCAGGATGATTCCCTGGCCTTGCAGCGTGGTTTGCATGAGCGGGTTCTCGGCGAATCGGGCGAGGGCCCATTACGCCGCACGGGAAGGATCCGACGCAACCGTCGCAGTGGGCGGATGTCAGAGTTTTTATCGGTCAATGGCAGGAACCCCGACGATGAAAAAAATGCGCATTGCCACGTTCAACGTCAACGGCCTGCGGGCCCGACTGCCAAACCTGCTGGAATGGCTCAGGCGCGAGCAGCCGGACATCGCCTGTTTGCAGGAGCTGAAACTGGTGGACAGCGCGTTTCCCGCCGCCGATCTGGAGGCCGCCGGCTACGGCGCCATCTGGCACGGTCAGGCTTCATGGAACGGCGTGGCGATTCTTGCCCGCGATGCGCAACCGCTGGAGAGCCGGCGCGGTTTGCCCGGCGATCCCGACGATAAACACAGCCGCTACCTCGAAGCGGCGGTGCACGGGGTGTTGGTGGGATGCCTGTACCTGCCCAATGGCAATCCGCAACCGGGGCCGAAGTTCGACTACAAACTGGCCTGGTTCGAGCGCCTGATCAAATACGCCAAGGATCTGCAAAGCAGCGATCACCCGGTGGTGCTGGCCGGCGATTACAACGTGGTGCCCACCGATCTGGATATCTACAACACCCGTTCCTGGCTCAAGGATGCGTTGTTGCAACCGGAGAGCCGCGAGTGCTATCAGCGTCTGCTGGATCAGGGCTGGACGGACTCTTTGCGGCATCTGTATCCCGAAGATCGGCTGTACACCTTCTGGGACTATTTCCGCCAGCACTGGCAGAAGAACTCCGGGCTGCGGATCGACCATCTGCTGCTCAATCCAAAGCTGAGCCCTTATCTGCACGAGGCCGGTGTGGATGCCTGGGTGCGCAACGAACCGCATGCCAGTGATCACGCACCGACGTGGATTCGCATCGATTCGCGTAAAAGACGCTAGCCGGTGATTGGTTAATTCAATTGTCGATTCGAGGCCCGGATCCCGTATACATGGCGACCATCGGCGGAACGATCCGCGCCCCATGCAAAAGGACCCAGCCATGAGCGAGCCACGCCTGACGAATCTGAAACAGTATCTGCAACGCCTGGGATTCGATACGCCCCCGACACCGACCCTCGAAACCCTGCGCCTGTTGCAACTGCGCCATACCGGCGCCTTTGCTTTCGAAAACTTGTCGACGCTGAGTGGCGAACCTGTGCTGATCGATCTGCCCTCCATTGAGCGCAAGGTCCTGAACGACGCCCGTGGCGGTTACTGCTACGAGCTGAACAACCTGTTTCTGGCCTTGTTGCTGGAGCTGGGGTTCGATGCGCGGGGCATCAGCGGGCGAGTGGTCATGAATCAGCCCGAGGGCAGCTGGACGGCGCGCACCCACCGCTTGAGCCTGGTGACCATTGACGACGTGCGCTACATCACCGACGTCGGCTTCGGCGGCATGGTGCCGACCGCGCCGCTGGTGCTGGATACCGACGCCGAGCAATCCACGCCTCACGAACCGTATCGCATCGAAGTGCAGGCCGATGGCTACATGCTACGGGCCAAAGTCGCCGGCGAATGGCGGCCGATGTACCTGTTCGACCTGCAACGCCAGGAAGACATCGATTACACCCTCGGCAACTGGTACGTGTCGACCCACCCGGACTCACCATTCGCCCAGCGCCTGATGGTGGCGCGTACCGGCGACGGCTGGCGGCGTACGCTGAATAACGGCAGTTTCGCCATTCACCGCATCGGCGCCGAGAGCGAGCGGCGCGAAGTGACAGATGTCGATGAACTGATCGAATTGCTGGAACGGGAATTTGGCCTGCACTTGCCGCACCAGCCCGGTGCACGAGAGGCTCTGGCGCGCTTGATTCAGCCAGTTTGAACGCTACGGTTTGACGTCCGGTTCCAGCACCCGCCGGATCTCGTTCACGGCCGCCGACAGTTTTTTCTCAAGGCTCTTGAGGTCGGTGGCGGTGATGCCTTGCTTGAATTGCCCGCTGGAATGTTCGAGTTCATCGGTTGCGTCTCGGCTGTTAAGCAATGCGTGGCGCAGGGTGTTGTTGATTACCGTCTGATAGCCAAACCCTTCCTCTTCGGCGACCGCACGTGCCGCTTCGATGACCGCATCATCAAGCATGATGGTGATGCGCGTTTTGCCCTTGGTGGGCGCCAATGCGCCGCGTTTGCCCTGAGAGAAGTCGTACTCGTCTTTCATCGGTCAGCCTCCAGAAAATATTCGCGACGTTCACTCGGTGTAGCGACACGTGCGGAAATGATTCGAACGAAATTCGGTTCGCGGTAACTGTACGCAACAACCAACAAACGTCCTTTGCCGTCGTTGCCGAGTGTGATCCAGCGTTGCTCGTCATGGTCGTTGTCTTCAATGGTCAGTGCTCGGTCGTCGTAGAAGACCGGTTCGGCCTCGGCGAGGCTGATCCCTCTGTGCTTGAGTTTGTTGGCAGCATTCTTGCTTTTGTCGAACTGAATCTTGAATGACTTCATTATGCATACTTTATATGTATAAAAAAGAGTGCGGCCGCGCCGTCGGTCGCCGTGAACACTTCAGCCTAGGCGGATAAAGCGTGGACTCGATTGGGGATGTGTTGCCGAATTTGTGGGATGAAAGCAGCGGGATAGAAGGTTGGGTGGCTAGCTAACCATTATGTGACTGACAAGTTGTATACAAGTCTATGGACATTTGTCCTGACTCTTGCATACAGTGTGTGCATAACAAAAACCAGGGAACTCCCCCACCATGAAAACGCCCCATGTTTCACACCAACGGCCCGAGGACGAGAATCTCGGGGTCGGCGCGAATATGGCTTACGGCCTGCAACACGTTCTGACCATGTATGGCGGTATCGTCGCGGTGCCACTGATCATCGGTCAGGCCGCCGGGCTTTCGCCGGCGGACATCGGTCTGTTGATTGCTGCTTCATTGTTTGCGGGGGGACTGGCCACGTTGCTGCAAACCCTGGGTTTACCGTTTTTCGGCTGTCAGTTGCCGCTGGTGCAGGGCGTGTCGTTCTCTGGCGTTGCCACCATGGTGGCGATTGTCAGCAGTGGCGGGGAGGGCGGCTTCCAGTCGGTGCTCGGCGCGGTGATAGCCGCGTCGTTGATCGGTTTGCTGATCACGCCGGTGTTCTCGCGAATCACCAAGTTCTTCCCGCCGCTGGTAACCGGCATTGTGATCACCACCATCGGCCTGACGCTGATGCCAGTGGCCGCACGTTGGGCCATGGGCGGCAACAGTCACGCCCCTGATTTCGGCAGCATGCAGAACATCGGTCTGGCGGCGGTCACGCTGGTGCTGGTGTTGCTGCTGAGCAAGGTCGGCAGCTCGACCATCTCGCGTCTGTCGATCCTGTTGGCCATGGTGATCGGCACGGTGCTGGCGGTGTTCCTCGGCATGGCGGACTTCTCCAGCGTCACCCAGGGCCCGATGTTCGGCTTCCCGACGCCGTTCCATTTCGGCATGCCGACCTTCCACTTCGCTGCGATCCTGTCGATGTGCATCGTGGTCATGGTGACTCTGGTGGAAACCTCGGCGGACATCCTGGCGGTCGGTGAAATCATCGGCACCAAGGTCGACTCCAAGCGTCTGGGCAACGGCCTGCGGGCGGACATGCTATCGAGCATGTTTGCACCGATCTTCGGCTCGTTCACCCAAAGCGCCTTCGCCCAGAACGTCGGGCTGGTGGCGGTGACCGGGATCAAGAGCCGCTATGTGGTGGCGACCGGCGGTATCTTCCTGGTGGTCCTCGGCCTGCTGCCGTTCATGGGCCGGGTCATCGCAGCCGTGCCGACCTCGGTACTCGGCGGCGCCGGTATCGTGCTGTTCGGCACCGTGGCGGCGAGTGGCATCCGCACGCTGTCCAAGGTCGATTACCGCAACAACGTCAACCTGATCATCGTCGCCACCTCGATCGGTTTCGGCATGATCCCGATTGCCGCACCGAACTTCTATGATCACTTCCCGAGTTGGTTCGCGACCATTTTCCATTCGGGCATCAGCTCGTCGGCGATCATGGCGATCCTGCTGAACCTGGCGTTCAACCACTTCACAGCGGGTAACTCGGATCAGCAGTCGGTGTTTGCGGCGGCAGAAGAGCGGACCCTGCGTTATCGCGATCTGGCAGCGCTGCGTGAAGGCGACTACTTCAGCGACGGCAAGCTGCATGACTGCGACGGCAATGAAGTGCCGGTGATCGATCCGGATGCGGATCACGGTCATGGCGTACCGAAGGCACATGCCAAGAGCAGCGAGCACGTCTGACCGTTGTAGTTGAATGAAAAGGGCCGATCAGCTGGAAAACTGATCGGCCCTTTTTCTATGTCGCCGTTTTTTTCAGCGCCCACTAAAAAGCCCCTGAATCTTTCGATTCAGGGGCTCTGTATTTGGCTCCACAACCTGGACTCGAACCAGGGACCCAGTGATTAACAGTCACTTGCTCTACCAACTGAGCTATTGCGGAATTGGTGCGTATGTTACTGATTTAAAAAGACTAGTCAAGCGCGAGATGTAAATTTGTTGGAAAGGTCAGGACGGGCGGCGGTTTATCGGCGATTGGCGGTTACCAGAACTCCACCAGAGGTCTACCATGGCCGCCCGGAAGTGGTCACACGCGCTGCCGGCCATTCGCCGAAAAGGTACGCGCCATGAATAGTCCCATCCTCACCCATTGTCCTGTCGAGGTGTTCGCATGAGCACCGCGCAAATCAGCCTGCCCAAAGGCGTTGGCCCACATGCCGAAAAGCTTTACGACGCGATCACTCAGGCCGGTACGGCTGAAGAGCTGAACCGCGCAGGCGGCAAGGCCGAAGGTTTTGTCCTCGGCCTGGAAAGCACCAAGGCCATCAAGAGCCAGATCGCCGAATCGCTCTACGTCGTTTATGACGATGCGGCGACTCAGCGTGCAGCGGAACTGGCTTAACCGCCGAACGTGAAGGTGCCGAGCATCAGTTTGGCGTACAGCATCGTCGCACCCAGTTGCACCAGCCACAGCGCCAGCCCGCCGAGAAACACCCCGGCCGCGACTTGCAGCACCAGGTTGTTGCCGCGTTTGGCCGGGGCGCGGGGGATGAAGTCATCCAGATCGTCGCGGTCAGCGCGCAGGTCATCGTTTTTCATGTCGTCTCTCTGAAATATCGTTTGGGTGCAGTCTAGAGGGTGTAGCGGCTTTTCTTCAGACAAATAAAAAACGGGAAGCGCGAAGGCTTCCCGTTTTCAGTGCGGCGCCGGATCAGATGACCTGAACGATGGCGTCCGTCACGGCTTCGATGTTGCTCTGGTTCAGCGCAGCGACGCAGATGCGGCCGGTGTCCAGGGCGTAGATGCCGAACTCGTTGCGCAGGCGATGAACCTGTTCGGTGGTCAGGCCGGAGTAAGAGAACATGCCGCGCTGACGACCGACGAAGCTGAAGTCACGCTGCGGGGCTTTCTTGGCCAGCAGAGCAACCATCTGCTCGCGCATGCCGCGAATGCGCAGGCGCATTTCAGCCAGTTCGGCTTCCCACTGAGCGCGCAGTTCCGGGCTGTTCAGCACCGCGGCAACGATGCTTGCGCCATGGGTCGGCGGGTTGGAGTAGTTGGTGCGGATCACGCGTTTGACTTGCGACAGGACGCGGGCGCTTTCTTCTTTCGATTCGCTGATGATCGACAGCGCACCGACGCGCTCGCCGTACAGCGAGAACGACTTGGAGAACGAGCTCGATACGAAGAAGGTCAGGCCGGATTCGGCAAACAGACGCACGGCAGCGGCGTCTTCGGCGATGCCGTCACCGAAACCCTGGTAAGCCATGTCGAGGAACGGCACGTGACCTTTGGCCTTGACCGCTTCCAGCACGTTGTTCCAGTCCGTCGGGCTCAGGTCGACGCCGGTCGGGTTGTGGCAGCAGGCGTGCAGCACGACGATCGAGCCATTCGGCAGGGCGTTGAGGTCTTCGAGCAGGCCGGCACGGTTCACGTCGTGGGTGGCGGCGTCGTAGTAGCGGTAGTTCTGCACCGGGAAACCAGCGGTTTCGAACAGCGCGCGGTGGTTTTCCCAGCTCGGGTCGCTGATGGCCACAACGGCATTTGGCAGCAGTTGCTTGAGGAAGTCGGCACCGATTTTCAGTGCACCGGTCCCGCCGACGGCCTGGGTGGTGACAACGCGGCCAGCCGCCAGCAGTGGCGAATCATTGCCGAACAGCAGCTTTTGCACGGCCTGGTCGTAGGCCGCGATGCCGTCGATCGGCAGGTAGCCGCGCGAGGCGTGCTGAGCGGCGCGAAGGGTTTCGGCTTCGATGACGGCGCGCAGGAGTGGAATTCGCCCCTCTTCGTTGCAGTACACACCCACCCCGAGGTTGACCTTATTGGTCCGGGTATCGGCGTTGAATGCTTCGTTGAGGCCCAGGATTGGATCGCGGGGTGCCATTTCGACAGCGGAGAACAGGCTCATTTTTACGGCAGCTCTAATGGAGAGTGGAGGGACGTGTGGCGCTCCAGCCGAATGCACTAGAGCGGTGCACAAACGGGGAGCTAGTATAGAGGCCATCATCGATCAATGGCGACAGGCGAATCGGCTTTTAAGGTAAGTTTTTCCGATTATTTCTCGACCGTTAGTCGAATGGATCTGTCGGAGACTTTACCGGATGTAGGACGTTTGCCTTGAAAGGCGAGGCAATCGGCTCCACATTCAGCACAATCTTCGTTTTTTCTTGCGCGACATCGGTCGTTTGCGGTCATTCTCGTGGTGCTGCGGTTTGCCAGCAGCGTCGCGATTCCAGAGGTGTTTATGTCTGAATTCCAGCTCGTCACCCGTTTCGACCCCGCCGGCGATCAACCCGAAGCCATTCGCCTGATGGTCGAAGGCATCGAAGCCGGGCTGTCGCACCAGACGCTGCTCGGGGTGACCGGGTCGGGCAAGACCTTCAGCATCGCCAACGTCATCGCCCAGGTGCAGCGCCCGACCCTGGTGCTGGCGCCGAACAAGACGCTGGCCGCGCAGTTGTACGGCGAGTTCAAGTCATTCTTCCCGAACAACGCCGTCGAGTACTTCGTTTCCTACTACGACTACTACCAGCCCGAAGCCTATGTTCCGTCGTCCGACACCTTCATCGAGAAGGATGCGTCGATCAACGACCACATCGAGCAGATGCGCCTGTCAGCGACCAAGGCGTTGCTGGAGCGCAAGGACGCGATCATCGTCACCACGGTCTCGTGCATCTACGGTCTGGGCAGTCCGGAAACCTATTTGAAAATGGTCTTGCACGTCGATCGCGGCGACAAGCTCGACCAGCGTGCGCTGGTGCGGCGGCTGGCCGACCTGCAATACACCCGCAACGACATGGATTTCGCCCGGGCGACTTTCCGGGTGCGCGGCGATGTGATCGACATCTACCCGGCGGAATCCGACCTCGAAGCGATCCGCATCGAGTTGTTCGATGACGAAGTGGAGAGCATTTCCGCGTTCGACCCGCTGACCGGCGAGGTCATCCGCAAGCTGCCGCGCTTCACCTTCTATCCGAAAAGCCACTACGTGACGCCTCGGGAAACCCTGCTCGACGCCATCGAGGGGATCAAGGTCGAGTTGCAGGAGCGCCTGGAGTATCTGCGCAACAACAACAAACTGGTGGAAGCCCAGCGCCTGGAACAGCGCACCCGATTCGACCTGGAGATGATCCTCGAACTCGGTTATTGCAACGGCATCGAAAACTACTCGCGCTATCTGTCGGGGCGTCCGGCCGGTGCGGCGCCGCCGACGCTCTACGATTACCTGCCGGCCGACGCCTTGCTGGTGATCGACGAATCCCACGTCAGCGTGCCGCAGGTCGGCGCGATGTATAAGGGCGACCGCTCGCGTAAAGAGACCCTGGTGGAATACGGCTTCCGCCTGCCATCGGCGCTGGACAACCGGCCGATGCGCTTCGACGAGTGGGAAGGGGTCAGCCCGCAGACGATTTTCGTCTCGGCCACGCCCGGCAACTACGAAGCCGAACACGCCGGCCGGGTGATCGAACAGGTTGTGCGCCCGACCGGTCTGGTCGACCCGCAGGTTGAAGTGCGCCCGGCGCTGACACAGGTCGACGATCTGCTCTCGGAAATCACCAAGCGCGTCGCGGTAGAGGAGCGAGTGCTGGTCACCACGCTGACCAAGCGCATGGCCGAAGATCTGACCGATTACCTGGCCGATCACGGTGTGCGTGTGCGTTATCTGCACTCGGACATCGACACCGTCGAGCGGGTGGAAATCATCCGCGACCTGCGTCTGGGTACTTTTGATGTGCTGGTGGGGATCAACCTGCTGCGTGAAGGTCTGGACATGCCGGAAGTGTCGCTGGTGGCGATTCTCGACGCGGACAAGGAAGGTTTCCTGCGTTCCGAGCGGTCGCTGATCCAGACCATCGGCCGGGCGGCGCGTAACCTCAATGGCCGGGCGATTCTCTACGCGGATCGCATCACCGGTTCGATGGAGCGGGCCATCGGCGAAACCGAGCGCCGTCGCGACAAGCAGATTGCCTTCAACCTGGCCAACGGCATCACGCCGAAGGGCGTGTTCAAGGACGTCGCCGACATCATGGAAGGCGCCACCGTGCCCGGTTCGCGCAGCAAGAAGCGCAAAGGCATGGCCAAGGCCGCCGAAGAAAACGCCAAGTACGAAGCCGAACTGCGCTCACCGAGCGAGATCACCAAGCGCATCCGTCAACTGGAAGAGAAGATGTATCAGCTGGCCCGCGACCTGGAATTCGAAGCCGCGGCGCAGATGCGCGACGAAATCGCCAAGCTGCGTGAGCGGCTGTTGGCCGTTTAACGGATCGTTCCCACGCTCTGCGTGGGAATGCAGCCCTGGACGCTCTGCGTCCGCTCAAGGTTAATGTGCCTCGCCGGCCTTCAGTCCGGCAGGCAGTTTCTTGGTCAGCAAAATCGCCAACATGCTGATCCCCAGCGCAATCCCGACAAAATGAAACGCATCGTTGTAGGCCATGATCAGCGCCTGCTGATGCACGATCTCGCTCAACTTGCCCAGCGCCGCCGTGTCACTGCCGAACCGATCAGTCATCGACGCCAGGCGTTCGGCCACCTGCGGATTGGTCGGCACCACCGCTTCACGCAGGTAATCGAAGTAGGTCTTGGTGCGCGCATCCAGCAGGGTGGCGAGCAGAGCGATGCCGATGGCGCCGCCGAGGTTGCGCAAAATGTTGAACAGGCTCGATGCCGAGCCCGCGTCCTGCGGCAGGATGTACGCCGTGGCGATCAGCGAAATGGTCACCATGATCAGCGGCTGGCCCAGTGCGCGGATGATCTGGATCTGGTTGAACTGCGGCCCGGCGAAATCCGGGTTGAGCACGCCGGAGGAAAAACTCGCCAGCCCGAACAGGCCGAATCCGATCGTGCACAGCCATTTCGGCGAGACGAATTTCATCAGTTTCGGCACCAGCGGAATCAGAAACAGCTGCGGCACGCCCATCCACATGATCACTTCGCCGATCTGCAGGGCGTTGTAGTTCTGGATCTGCGCCAAATAGAGCGGCAGCAGATAGATCGAACCGTACAGCCCAACGCCCATGCCGAGGCTGGAAATACTCGACAGCCCGAAATTGCGGTTGCGCAGGATACCCAGGTTGATCAGCGGATTGGGCTTGGAAATCTGCACGATCACAAAGGTGATCAGGCTCAGCAGGGCGATGCTGCCCAACGTCACGATCAGGCTCGACTCGAGCCAGTCCTTGCGATGGCCTTCCTCAAGAAAAACCTGCAGGCAACCGAGGCCGATACCCAGGGTGAGAATGCCGGTGTAATCGGTGCTTTTCAGCAGCTCCCAGTGCGCTTCTTTCTTCTCCAGCCCGTACATCAGCCCGGCGATCATGATCAGCCCCGGCGGGATGTTGATATAGAAGATGTATTCCCAGCCCCAGTTCTCCGTGAGCCAGCCGCCGAGGGTCGGTCCGATGGACGGGGCGAAGGTAGCGGTCATGGCAAACATCGCCATGCCTTTGGCGCGGTGATGTTCGGGGAGTTTGATCAGGGTCAGGGTGAATGCCAGCGGGATCAGCGCGCCGCCGGTGAAGCCCTGCATGGCGCGAAACACGATCATGCTCTCCAGGCTCCAGGCCATTGAGCACAGCAGCGACGAAATCAGAAACCCCAGCGACACCCACACCGCCAGCCGCCGTGCCGACAGCAACTGCACCAGCCAGGCGGTCAGCGGGATCATGATGATTTCCGCCACCAGATAAGACGTCGAAATCCACGAGCCTTCTTCCAGCGTCGCCGACAGGGCGCCCTGAATATCCTTGAGCGAGGAGTTGGTGATCTGGATGTCGAGCACCGCCATGAAGGCGCCGAGCATTACGCTCATCACCGCGATCCAGTCCCGCCGGGTCGGTTCGCCGACCGGGCGGATCAGTGAATCACCGGCCATTGTCCGGGGCGTCTTTGATGTTCACGGTGGCGGTGACGGACATGCCCGGACGGATCTTGCCGTGCAGCGGGTTATCGGCCTTGAAGGTCAGCTTGACCGGAATCCGCTGCACGACCTTGGTGAAGTTGCCGGTGGCGTTGTCCGGCGGCAACAGGCTGAACTGCGCGCCGGAGGCGGCGAACAGGCTGTCGACCCGGGCCTCGATCGGCGTATCGCCGTAGGCATCGAAAAGCAGCTCGGCTTTCTGGCCCGGCTGCATGTGACCGATCTGGGTTTCCTTGAAATTGGCCTGCACCCAGATGTCTTCGTCCGGAACGATTGAAAGCAGATAGGCGCCGGCCTGCACCACCTGACCATTGCGCGCGGCACGCTGGCCGATCAGGCCGCTGATCGGTGCGTGGATTTCGCTGCGGGTCAGGTTCAGTTCGGCTTGGGCGAGGTCGGCGCGGGCGTTGGCAATCTGCGCATCGAGGCGTTTGATCTCGGCGGTCAGCGCGTTGACCTGCTGGCGCTGGCTCTGGGCATCGGCCTGGGCCTTGGCCACTTGCGAACGGGCGATGTGGGCGTCGGCGGAGAGGGTGGTGACCCGCTCCTCGGAGACGTAGCCGGGTTTACGCAGGGTTTCTGCCCGCGACAAATCCATCTGCGAGCGCCCGAGGGTGGCTTGTGTGGTTGCCACTTGTGCATCGCTGGCGGCGATCAGGCTCGATTGCTGAGTTAATTTGCTCTGGGCCTGCAGGCGTTCGGCTTCGCGGGTGGCGAGGGCGGCATTGGCGCGATCGACGGCGAGGCGGAAATCATTCGGTTCGAGACGAATCAGCAACTGGCCTTTTTCCACATGCTGGTTGTCCTGCACCAGCACTTCCTCGATGCGTGCGCTCAACTGGCTCGACACGCGGGTGATTTCACCCTGGACATAGGCGTTGTCGGTGCTTTCATAAAAGCGTCCCTTGAAAAACCAATGGGCCAAAAAGCCCCCGGCAATCAGCAGGACCAGCAACAGGAAAATGAACAGACGACGCTTGAGTTGGGCAGGCATGGGCAAACTGTAGTCGAGGAATTGTAAGGAAAGTTATCAGCAGGCGAATCTGGCACACAGCCGATGAGCGGTAAATGCCGTCTGTTGATATTCGGCCATTCACCACGGCCAACGGGCGTTCCAGACGCAACCTTGGCTTAAATGCCCTGCCCGCTGGAGCGGGGCGGGTGTCGCCTGTTACCATTCGCCGCTTGATCGTTCTTTGCTTTTCATTCTTTTCGAGACATGCCATGACCACCGTCCGCACTCGCATCGCGCCATCGCCTACCGGGGATCCCCACGTAGGTACCGCTTACATCGCACTGTTCAACTACTGCTTTGCCAAGCAGCACGGCGGTGAGTTCATCCTGCGGATCGAAGACACCGATCAGTTGCGTTCGACCCGCGAGTCCGAACAGCAGATCTTCGACGCCCTGCGCTGGCTGGGTATCGACTGGAGCGAAGGCCCGGACGTCGGCGGTCCGCACGGTCCTTACCGTCAGAGCGAGCGCGGCGATATCTACCAGAAGTACTGCCAGCAGCTGGTCGACATGGGCCACGCCTTCCCGTGCTTCTGCACCGCTGAAGAACTGGACCAGATGCGCGCCGAGCAAATGGCTCGCGGCGAAACCCCGCGTTACGACGGCCGCGCGCTGCTGCTGTCCAAGGAAGAAGTCGCCCGTCGCCTGGCTGCCGGCGAGCCGCACGTGATCCGCATGAAGGTGCCGAGTGAAGGCGTCTGCGTGGTGCCGGACATGCTGCGTGGCGATGTCGAGATCCCGTGGGATCGCATGGACATGCAAGTGCTGATGAAGACCGACGGCCTGCCGACGTACTTCCTGGCCAACGTAGTCGACGATCACCTGATGGGCATCACCCACGTGCTGCGCGGCGAAGAATGGCTGCCGTCGGCGCCGAAACTGATCCTGCTTTACGAATACTTCGGCTGGGAACAGCCGGAGCTGTGCTACATGCCGCTGCTGCGTAACCCGGACAAGAGCAAGTTGTCCAAGCGCAAGAACCCGACTTCGGTGACATTCTACGAGCGCATGGGTTTCATGCCTGAGGCGATGCTCAACTACCTGGGCCGCATGGGCTGGTCGATGCCGGACGAGCGCGAGAAGTTCTCGCTGCAGGAAATGGTCGACAACTTCGACCTCAAGCGCGTGTCGCTGGGCGGGCCGATTTTCGACATCGAGAAACTGTCGTGGCTCAACGGCCAGTGGCTGCGTGATCTGCCGGTGGAAGAGTTCGCCGCTCGCGTACAGAAGTGGGCGTTCAATTCCGAATACATGATGAAGATCGCGCCGCACGTTCAGGGCCGTGTCGAAACCTTCAGCCAGGTTGCACCGCTGGCCGGATTCTTCTTCGCCGGTGGCGTGAACCCGGATGCCAAGCTGTTCGAATCGAAAAAGCTGTCGGGCGATCAGGTTCGTCAGTTGATGCAGTTGATCCTGTGGAAGCTGGAAAGCCTGCGTCAGTGGGAGAAGGACAGCATCACCGCGACGATTCAGGCGGTGGTCGAATCCCTCGAGCTCAAGCTGCGTGATGCGATGCCGCTGATGTTTGCTGCGATCACAGGGCAGGCGAGTTCGGTGTCGGTGCTCGATGCGATGGAAATCCTCGGGCCGGACCTGACCCGTTTCCGTCTGCGCCAGGCGATTGACCTGCTGGGCGGCGTGTCGAAGAAAGAAAACAAAGAGTGGGAAAAGCTGTTGGGCGCCATCGCCTGATTGCGTTTGACTCTGCAGGACGCGCCGAAGGTCAGGATCTTTTGATCCTGTCCTTCGGTGTTTTCCCCCGAATTTACGGGGGGAGGGCGGTAAGTGATTGTAATGCCGACAAAAAATTTTGAATTTTTTCAAAAATAAGTTTGACAGCCTTTCGATACGCCCTTAAGATTCGCCCCGTCCTCAGCGATGACATCAACGATGAGGGGCTATAGCTCAGCTGGGAGAGCGCTTGCATGGCATGCAAGAGGTCGACGGTTCGATCCCGTCTAGCTCCACCAATTTACACTTCGAAGCCTGGCCACACCGGCTTCGAAGCGATCAACACTCAGCGTTGATCAGTTGTATAGAAGGGTTTGCGTCCCCTTCGTCTAGTGGCCTAGGACACCGCCCTTTCACGGCGGTAACAGGGGTTCGAGTCCCCTAGGGGACGCCAGTTTTACAGAAGCGATGTTGCAAGATGTCGCTCCGCCGAGAGGCGAAAAATCCGGGGCTATAGCTCAGCTGGGAGAGCGCCTGCATGGCATGCAGGAGGTCAGCGGTTCGATCCCGCTTAGCTCCACCAATTTACAGTTCAAGGTCTGGCCACACCGGCCTTGAATCGATCAGTACTCAGCGCTGATCAGTTGTATAGAAGGTTTGTGTCCCCTTCGTCTAGTGGCCTAGGACACCGCCCTTTCACGGCGGTAACAGGGGTTCGAGTCCCCTAGGGGACGCCACGATTACCCGCTCTGCGGGATTTTATAAGGGTCATTCAATTATTGAATGGCCCTTTTGTTTGTCTGGCGTTTGGCCAAATCCTCTTTTTCCTTAACACTGTGCTTCAGACCAGCGGTCACGCGTGTGACTTGCGGAATATTATTATGAGAATAATATTGCTATCGTAATATTCGGAGGCGACGATGAACGACAAGAAAGCTCAAACCCGCGAACGCATTCTCAAGGCCGCCAGTGCTGCACTGATCCAGCGCGGTCCGGCTGAACCGAGCGTGGGCGAAGTGATGGGTGCGGCCGGCCTGACCGTCGGCGGCTTCTATGCCCACTTCGAAAGCAAGGACGCCATGATGCTTGAGGCGTTCAAGCAATTGCTCGGTCGCCGTCGCGACCTGATTGCCGACATGGATAGCGAGCTGACCGGTGAAGAGCGCCGCGCTCTGGTAGCCGCGTTCTATCTGTCGCGCAAGCATCGCGATTCCAGCGATTCGGCCTGCCCGATTCCGGCCTCCATTGGTGAGCTGGGCCGTCTGCCGGAGGCCTTTCGGATCGCGTTGAACGAACACTTGGAATTGATGATTGCGCAGTTGGCCGCAGCGCCGGAAGACACCGACAAAGCGTTAGCCGACGTGGCCTTGATGGTGGGTGGCCTGGCGCTCGCGAGGGCGTTGGGTCCTGGGGATTTATCCGATCGATTGCTGCGCGCCGCCAAGTCGGCGGTGCGTTGACCTGAAGGCTACAAGCCCGGGGAGAGAGCGATGAGCACGTTGAAGTGGGTTCGCGGCGTTAATGGCACCTTGGGCTGGTTCGCACCGAAACTGGTGGCGAGCAAAATGCGGTTGGCGTTCATGACGCCGCGCGTGAATAAACCGAGGGACTGGGAATTGCCGCTGCTGGCGAAATCCGAACGCATCACCTTGCGCTTCGGTCTTTCGGCCCTGCGCTGGGGGCAAGGCCCGACTGTTTTGCTGATGCACGGCTGGGAAGGGCGGCCCACCCAGTTTGCCGCGTTGATCACCGCGCTGGTTGAAGCGGGTTACACCGTTGTCGCGCTTGATGGCCCGGCTCACGGTCGCTCGCCGGGGCGTGAAGCCAACGTGGTCCTGTTCGCTCGAGCGATGCTTGAAGCCGCTGCCGAATTGCCTCCGTTGCAGGCTGTCATCGGTCACTCCATGGGCGGCGCCAGCGCCATGCTGGCGGTGCAATTAGGATTGCGCACCGAAACCCTCGTGAGCATTGCCGCTCCGGCGCGGATTCTCGGGGTGTTGCGCGGGTTTGCCCGTTATGTCGGCATGCCGCCCAGGGCTCGCTCGGCGTTCATTCGTCAGGTCGAACAGGACGTCGGCATGCGCGCCGCCACCCTTGATGTCGCGCACTATCAACTGGATATGCCAGGCCTGATCGTGCATGCCGAGGACGACACCTTCGTCTCGGTCAAGGAATCCCAATTGATCCACGAATCCTGGTTCGACAGTCGCCTGCTGCGCCTGGAAGCCGGCGGCCATCAGCGCGTGCTGGCCGACCCCCGAGTGATTGATGGCGTGTTATCACTGCTGGCCGGGCGCAGCCTTCAGGCGCGGCAATCGGCGTAGTCATCCGTTACACTGCCCCGGTTGAATCATCTGACCGGGAGTAGGGCATGGGCTGGGATCGGGCAACGCCATTTACCATTGATCTGCAAGTGGGCGCCGAGGACATCGACGGGCTGGGCCACGCCAACAACGCGGTCTACGTGACCTGGCTCGAGCGTTGTGCCTGGCGCCACTCGCAGCGCCTGGGCCTGGATCTGGTCGAGTACCGGCGTCTGGATCGGGCGATGGCCGTGGTGCGACATGAAATCGATTACCTGGCCGCTGCCTACGAAGGCGATGAACTGCAACTGGCGACCTGGATCGTCGATTGGGATCAGCGCCTGAAAATGACCCGTCACTTCCAGCTGATCCGCCCCAGCGACAACGCCACGCTGCTGCGCGCCCAGACCACCTTCGTCTGCATCGAGCTGTCCACCGGCAGGCCCAAGCGCATGCCTGCCGAGTTCATCGAAGGCTACGGCCCGGCCATACAGACGGCGGACATGGGTTTAACCCGCGAAACCCAGTAAACTGCCGCACGTTTTTCCTTGAGTGTGTGTTTCCCATGCAAATTGCTCTGGCGCCGATGGAAGGGTTGGTCGATGACATCCTGCGCGATGTCCTGACCCGTGTCGGCGGTATTGACTGGTGCGTGACCGAGTTCATTCGGGTCAACGACCAGTTGCTGACCCCGGCCTATTTCCACAAGTTCGGCCCTGAACTGCTCAACGGTGCCCGCACCGCTTCCGGCGTGCCACTGCGCGTGCAGCTGCTGGGTTCCGATCCGGTGTGCCTGGCGGAAAACGCGGCGCTGGCCTGTGAGTTGGGTTCTGAGGTGATCGACCTGAACTTCGGCTGCCCGGCCAAGACCGTCAACAAATCGCGCGGCGGTGCGGTGCTGCTCAAGGAGCCGGAGCTGCTCAACCGGATCGTCGAGCACGTCCGTCGCGCCGTGCCCGCACACATTCCCGTCACCGCCAAGATGCGCCTGGGGTTCGACAGCACGGACGGCGCGCTGGTGTGCGCCACGGCGTTGGCCGAAGGTGGCGCCGAGCACATCGTGGTTCACGCCCGCACCAAGGTCGACGGCTACAAGCCGCCGGCGCATTGGGAGTGGATCCCGCGCGTGCAGGACGTGGTCAAGGTGCCGGTGTTCGCCAACGGCGATATCTGGAGCGTCGAAGACTGGCGCCGCTGCCGGGAAATCAGCGGCGTCGAAGACATCATGCTCGGTCGTGGTCTGGTGTCGCGCCCGGATCTGGCCCGTCAGATCGCCGCCGCCCGTGCTGGCGAGGAAGTCGTCGAGATGACCTGGACCGAACTGATGCCACTGATCCAGGACTTCTGGCTGCAAGCCAAAGCGCAAATGACCGCGCGCCAGTCGCCGGGCCGTTTGAAGCAGTGGCTGGCCATGCTGACCCGCAATTACCCTGAGGCCGTCGAGCTGTTTACCGTGCTTCGGCGTGAAACCGAGCCGGATCAAGTCTCGCGTTTACTGGGTTTGCCGGTCGCTGAAGCGGCCTGAAAAAAATCTGCAAATACGCTCTTGAAAACAAAACGCAGGTCCCTATCTAAGGGTTACGCGATGCCGAATTCGGGTCGCGGAGACAAAAAAACTTGCTGATTGTTTTCAGGAGATTTGAACCATGAGTACTGCATTTTCCCTCGCTCCACTGTTCCGTTCCTCGGTGGGTTTCGACCGTTTCAACGACCTGTTCGAAACCGCCCTGCGCAACGAGCCAGGCAGCACCTATCCGCCTTACAACGTGGAAAAACACGGTGACGATCAATACCGCATTGTCGTAGCGGCGGCCGGTTTCCAGGAAGAAGACCTGGAACTGCAAGTCGAAAAAGGCGTGCTGACCATCAGTGGCGGCAAGCGTGATGCCAACGAAGGCGTCACGTTCCTGCACCAGGGCATTGCCCAGCGTGCATTCAAGCTGTCCTTCCGCCTGGCCGATCACATCGAGATCAAGGCTGCCGGTCTGAGCAACGGTCTGTTGAGCATCGACCTGTTGCGCGTGATCCCGGAAGAGGCGAAAGCCAAGCGCATCCCGATCAACGGGGCGCAGAAGCCGGCTCTGCAACACTGAGTCACTTGCAGAAACAAAATCGTCTGAACGGACGATAAGCCGCTGAATGAAGGCCCCGATACGTCGGGGCCTTTTTTTGTGGGCGCAGGAAAATCGTCGCGGGGTTTGCCGCTGGTTTCCCGGCTCTTTACAATCCGCGCCGACAAGGCCGGCACTTCCTATCTTCCACCGGCCCCGGAGCCTTTCTTCATGGACGAAATAGAACAGCGCTGGTTGTATGCGCTTTCTGCGCCTTTGGTCGCCCTGAATCCCGATGCCGATTACACCGCGCCCACCTATTGCTTCGACCTCAAGCACGTCGATGTCGAAGGCGGGTGGGGCATTACCACGCGCCCGCAACTGTTGGACATGTTGCGCACGGCTGACAACGGGCACGCCACACAGTTGAACGAAGCCTATCGTCAATGGGAACGCTGCCTGCCTTCCGAGTGGCAAGCGCTGATCGAAACACTCGACAGCCGGCAACGGGCTTTTTACGAATTGGCCAGCCGTACGTTCGGAGAGTGCGGCTCCGGCGGCATTCGCGCCTGGGATATCGGGCGTATGGGGTTTCTGCTGCGCTCCGCAGTGCTGCACGGCTGGATCGACCTGACCGAAAGCCTCTGGTTGCACGGTCGCATGGCGGCGCGTGCGCGGTATTACTACGACAGTTGGACCAGTTATCTGAACGGTTTTGTCATCGGCAAAGCCTTTTGGCATTGCCTCGGCAACAAGGATGAGGAACTGGCTCACGAGTACGACCGGCAGGGTGATTACATCGGCACGACGGTGGTGATCAGGAAGCTGGATCGCGACGCTCGCGATTTTTTTGCACAATTGCCTTGGGACATGCCCCTGCATCTGCCGGAACGCCCTGAGTCTCTAGGGGAGTTCGACTGGTCATGAGCTGCTGGATTCGCTTGGGTATCGAGCCCACCAAAGACAATGAAGCCATTCGTGGCGCCTATCGCGCGCGTTTGCCACAGCACCATCCGGAAACGGACCCTGAAGGTTTCCAGGCATTGCGCGAGGCCTATGAAATCGCCTTGCGCTTTGCCCGAGAAGATGAGCCCGAGGCAGATGCACCGGCTGCCGCCGAGCTGACTGCCGGCGATCAGCTGTTGAGCGGCTTTGATGCGTTGCTCAATGATTCTGCGCGCCGATTCGCTCCTGCGGCGTGGCAGGTCTTCATTTTTGAGCTGGATCAAGTGCCGCTTGAGGTTTTGGATGAGGTTTGCTGGCCTTTGCTGCGCGAGTTGCTCGATGCAGGGCCTATTTCCCACGTCTGCGCACGCTTGCTCGCCCAACGCATGGGCTGGGCGAGTCGGATGCTCGATCTGGATTTCGAAAATGCCCGGCATGTCGACGAATTTTTGCAGCGTATCGAGGCGGCGGATCCTTTCGATACATCGTTGATGAGCGAATGGCCAGTCGTCGCGCAACTGGAAACGCTATGGTTTTTGCGTACGCTGAATCATCTGCACCGTAATGCGTCACTGGATGATTACCGTCATTTCGCCAACCTTCACACCTGCGTACCGCTACCGCCGGACGACGGTTTGCTGCAGCGTCTGGCCATCCAGTTCAGTCAGGCCGGCATTGCCAGCAAAGGCTTTCTCGAAATCATCAACGAGCAGCATCGGCTTGCGCCGATGGATGTTGACTGGCTCTATCTGCTGGCGTGCCAGCGCAGCGCCTTGGGCATGGAAGAATTGGCGCTGCAGGCTTGGGTGCGTCTCTGGCGAGAGCATCAGCACCCGAAAGCCGCAGACTGGCTCCTGGCCCTGTGCGCGCGTCATCAACCCCAGCGTTTGCCGTTGTTGATTCAGGCCTTTGATCGCCTCGAGAATTTCCGCGACTGGTCCGATGACCTGGGTGATGTCACCCAGGAATACGGCAGCCCTTCGCAGCGTCCGGAAACACTGGGTCGCTGGTTTCGCGCCCGACAGCTTGAGCTGCATGACATTGCCGATGCCTTCGTCGAATGGCGCATCAGTGGTGATGAATTACCGTTACTGGCATCTCTGATCGTCGCCAGCGATGACCCGCGACTGCAGACGCTGTACCAGTACGCCTGGGCGCTGCACCGGGGTGACGTTCCATTGCTGCAACAAATCATGGAGGCGCCGCAGGCTTCGGACATTCTTGAGCAACTGGTGTTGGAAGGCTTCAAGTATCAGGCCGACCAGCAAATCTGCTGGTTGACCCAGGCACCGATTCCGCTGGCACTGAAAGCATTTCTGGCGAGCAATTCAGCGCAACCGGTACTTGAGCCGGTGTTGCAGAAGGGCGAACCGCTGGCGCTTTGTCTGCTGTGGATGCGTCGCCTGCGAGCCTACGACGCTCGTTCGTTGGCCCGACTGGATGAGGCATTCGGCCTCGGCAAGCAAGGCGCGCTGCTCGACGGACTGAAGTTGCAGGCACAACTCGCCGGGCAGGGCATGTTGCTTCCCGCTATCGATGGTCGTTGCGATGTGTGGGAATGGCATCGTCAGGCCCTGTATCTGCTGGCGACGCTCGACCAGCCGGTGCGCTGGCTGGGCGCGCAGTCGGCGCATTGCGTCGACTCGATGAATATAGAGCGGGAGCATCCTCTGGCCCGTTTGCAACCGTTGCTCTGCCGGTTGAATCGCGAACAGGGCAGTGCCAGCGGTCTGCTCGGGTGGTTGCAAGCGGCAGATCCGGTGCATGCCATGCTTGCCCGTCAGCTGTTGAGCGCTCAAGAGGCGCTCGACAGTGCGCGGTTGCTGAGCAACGACCGCTTGTTCGAGTGCATGCGCAGCGATATCAAGGCGTTCGATGACGATTTGCTCGGGCGCATGCTGCTGGGGGGCGTGCTGTATCACGATCCTCTGCTGGATGCCCAACAGCGAAAATACCTGCTCGACAGGATTACCGAGGTCGTCAATCCACAGGACTGGTTCGATGGTTTCCGCCACGGTTTGATCAAGGGTGAGCCGCCGCATCCACCTTCAGCGCTTCTGGAGGAAGAAGGGATCAACAGTGATGCTTTCGGCCTGGCCGTGGATGTGCTCAAGGGATTGGTGCGTTACGGCAGTGCCGGTGTGCCGCGGCAGAAAATGCTGCTGCGCATGCAACGAGCCAAGGACAATCCCGAGAATGGCCTCGGTCTGCGTTTTGCCTTCAGCGCACTGTTGTCGTGGAGTGAGCGTTTGTTGCAGGCCAAAAGCGACACCCGCCCGACGCCGGCTTCAGCGTTCTGGCGTTTGGGCTCGCGGTTGGGGCGAGGCGCATTCATCTGGCAGGTCATTGGCGCTGTGTTGATCACACCTTTGGCGGCGTTGCTCAGCGGTACGCCGCTGGCCGGAATCATCGTGATGTTGTTGGGCGCAACGTTCCTGCTCGGCGCGATTTTGCGTCGTCTGCATGATATGGGGCGAGGGATTCCCACCTTGCTGATCATCGCAGTGTTGTCGCCGGTACTGCCTTTCTTGCCGCTGATATTGTTCGGATTTCCCGGTGACACTTTGCCCAATCGGTACGGCGTGCCACCGGACAGCGTCGGTGAAGACACACTGCCCGGCGGTTTGCAGGCCACGCTGCGACGGCTGAACGGTTAGAGGCGAAGTTGATCCAGAGCCTTGTTGAGTTGTGACCGGTGGCTGGCAATCTCTTCCGATTGCTGGCTGCCGAGCACGGTGGTGAACGTGTCCAGCCAGTCGGCAATGCGTTCGCGTTCGTCCCCCAGGCTTTGCGTCCACGCACGCTCCAGCCGGGCCAGTAGCGTCCGGTTTGGAAGGGCGTCTCGGGGGTGGATTTTCAGGGTGGCGAGTCGCTCGTGACTGTTTTGTCGCGATTGTTCGTCGAGCCCGGTCGGGCTTCGATCAATGCTGTGGCTGTGACGTTCACCGCTGTCCAGCAAGTTGACGTCAACCTCGAGCAATCCGTTGATGTCGTAGCTGAAACGCACATCCAGAGCCTGGATCTGTTCGCTCGCCGTTACCGGTACGTCGAAAGCATCAATGAAAATGTTATCGCGCACCCAAGGGCGTTCGCCCTGGTAGACCGCGATGCGAATGGTCTCCTGCTGTGGATGCGTGGTGTAAAAGCGTTGCACCCTGGATGTTGGAATAATGGTATTACGCTCGATGATCGGTGAAAAAGCGCCGCTGATACCTTCACCACGGTTGGTCGAAATTCCCAGTGTGTAAGGGCAGACATCGGTCAGGATCAGTTCTTCAACCGCACCGTCCCGCGCCTTGCACGCCGCTTGCGTCGCCGCACCCAGTGCGACAATCGTGTCCGGATCGAGGTGTCGATAAGGCAGGCGTCCGAACAGCGTGGCCACCATTTGCTGCACCGCTGGCATCCGGGTGGCACCGCCTACCAACACCAGGCTGTCGAGATCTCGGGGTTTGAGGCGGGCATCACGCAGGGCTTGCTCGATCGGTGCGCGCAAACGGGCCAGAAGTGGTTCCCAGATCTTTACGGCGCCGCTTTCGTCCAGCGACCATTCATACGAACTGTCCCCATTGCGCCAGTTCAGGCTTTGAGTACCTTCGGAGAGCTTGCACTTGAGCTGTTCAAGGTTGTCGCAAAGGCTGGCGAGATTCTGGGCTTCAATGTGCGCCGGGGTGAGCTGCCACGCCTTGAGGCATGCCTGCAGCAAGGCCTCGGTAAAGTCCTCCCCACCCAAAAAGTTGTCGCCGGTGGACGCATGCACTTCAATCAGCGGCAACGCATATTCCAGCACAGTGACATCGAACGTCCCGCCGCCCAGATCGAATATCAGCGTGCGTTCGAATTTCTGCTCGTGCAGCCCATACGCCATCGCGGCGGCGGTTGGCTCGTTGATCAGTCGGGAAACCTTCAGGCCTGCCAGTTCGGCGGCAAACAGGGTGCGTTTGCGTTGTTCGTCACTGAAATACGCCGGCACGGAAATCACCGCTTCAGCCACCGGGTGGCCGAGAAAGGCTTCGGCGTCCTGCTTGAGTGAGCCCAGCACCAGTGCCGATAACTCTTCGGGGCTGAAGGTTTTGGTGCCGAGTTCGATCTGCCGGTCGCTGCCCATGAATCGCTTGAACGCGGCGGCTGTTCGTTCCGGGTGGGTCGTCAGGCGTGCACGTGCGGCTTTGCCGACCAAAATGGTCTCATCTTCATCGAGGCTGACCACCGAAGGGGTCAGTACCTCGCCGAGGGCGTTGGGGATCAATCGGGCCTGACCGTCCTGCCAGACGGCGATCAAACTGTTGGTGGTGCCAAGGTCAATGCCCAGCAGGGCCGGGCGGAGGAGGGTTGCATCCTGCATGATCGATCTCGAAACAGCGCGAAAAAACGCGACCCTACAGGTTGCCGCCAACCCTGGCAATTACCGGCCTGGCGACAATGCCTGTGGTAAGCGACTGCAGGTGTCTGGTCATTCCAGCAATCCTTTTAACCCTTCCAGCGGCAACGGCCGACTGTGCAAATATCCTTGATACAAATGGCAGCCTAACCCTTGCAGGAACGCCAGCTGTTCCGGGGTTTCCACACCTTCGGCGATCACTTCCAGTTCCAGGCTGCGGGCCATGGCGACGATGGCGCGGATGATTTCGGCGTCGTTGGGGTCGGTGGTGGCGTCGCGGATGAACGACTGATCGATCTTCAGCGTGTCCACCGGCAATCGTTTCAGGTACGTCAGCGATGAATAGCCGGTGCCGAAATCGTCCATGGCAAAACTCACGCCGAGTTTTTTCAGGCGGCGCATTTTGCTGATGGTGTCTTCCAGGTTCTGGATGACGATGCCTTCGGTGATTTCCAGTTTCAACAGCGAGCAAGGCAGGCCGTGGCTGCTCATGCTGTGTTCGATGCGCTCGACGAAGTCGTTCTGGCGGAACTGCCGGGGGCTGATGTTCACACACAGGCTGAAGGCCAGAGGATCGATCAGCTTTTCGGCGATCAATTGCTTGAAGGCTTCGCACGCCTCGTCGAGGATCCAGGTGCCGACCTCCAGAATCAGCCCGCTGTCCTCCAGCACCTTGATGAATTCGGTGGGTGATTGCGCGCCGAGTTCCGGGTGATTCCAGCGTACCAGGGCTTCGGCGCCGATGATGCGGTTGTCCTGGGCGTCGATCTGCGGTTGGTAATGCACGTCGAATTCCCCCCGGGCCAGCGCCAGACGCAGGTCGGTCTCCATGCGCAGCCGTTCGCTGGCCGCTTTCTGCATGGTGTTGTGATACATCTGCGTGGTGTTGCGCCCCGAATCCTTGGCGCGGTACAGCGCAATGTCGGCGCGCTTGAGCAGGTCGGTCGGGGTCGAGCCGTGATCGGGAATCAGCGCCACGCCGATGCTCGGCGTCACTTGCAGACGCTGGCCGTCGAGGAACATCGGCTCCGACAGCAACTCGCGAATGGTGTCGGCCAGCTCGCGCACCTGAACGCTGACGTCATTGCGCGTGCCCTCCAGGCCACTGAGCAGCACTACGAATTCATCGCCACCGAGCCGCGCCACGGTGTCTTCCATGCGCACACTGGCCTCAAGCCGCGCAGTGATGATTTTCAGCACCGTGTCGCCGACCGGGTGACCCAGCGAGTCGTTGATGTGCTTGAAGTGATCCAGGTCGAGAAACAGCAGCGCCCCGCGCAGGTTGTGGCGCTTGAGCAGGGCGATCTGCTGGCTGAGGCGATCCATCAGCAGTGCGCGGTTAGGCAGGTTGGTCAGCGGATCGTGATACGCCAGATGGCGGATCTGCGCTTCGGCGTTCTTCAGCAGGCTGACGTCCCGTGCGGTCAACAGCAGACAGGCGGTTTCGTTGAGAGTGATCGGTTCGACCGAGACTTCCACCGTCAGGATCTCGCCGCGCTTGTTGCGCCCGAGCATTTCCTGATGGTGCACACGGCCCTTGATCTGTAGCTCGGCCAGCAGTGCCGAACGCTGTTTTTCCTCGGCCCAGATACCGACCTGATACACGGTTTTGCCCACCACTTCGTCGGCGCGATAGCCGGTGAGGCGGCAGAAGCCGTCGTTGACCTCCAGATAGCGCCCGGTGTCGCGTTCGGTGATGGTGATCGCGTCGGGACTGGAGTGAAACGCCTTGGCGAATTTCTCTTCGCTGGCTTTGAGCGCCGCTTCCGAGCGCTGTTGCTGGGTAATGTCGCGCAGCGTGGTGACGATGCACGGCTGGTTGCCGACGCTGATCTGGCGGCTGGAAATCACGCAGGTCAGCGACTGGCCGTCCTTGTGCTGGACGATGATCGCGACGTTGCTCAGGCCCTGTTCGCGGATCACCCGTTCGATGCGTTGCAGGCTTTTCGCCGAGGCGTCCCACAGGCCGATTTCTTCGGCGGTGTGGCCGATCACATCGCTGGCACTCCAGCCGAAGGTCTGGGAAAAGCTGGAGTTGATCTCGATGAATTCCCCGGTTTCCTGGCGCGTGACGCAGATCGGGTCGGGGCTGACCTGGAACAGCGTGGCGAATTTCTCTTCCGAAGCCACCAACCGTTGTTCGCGCTCGACCTGATCGGTGATGTCCAGCAGGGTGCCGGCCATCCGCAGCGGTACGCCGTTGTCGTCGCGATAGAGGCGGGCGCGGCTTTCCAGATAACGCGAGCTGCCGTCCGGCAGTTGCACGCGGTAAGTCAGCTGATAATTTCCCGCCGGGCCTTCGCGCAGGCTGCGATAGGCATCGCGCATGCTGTCGCGCTCTTCGCCGGGGACGCCTTCGAAGAATTCTTCGAAGGATTCATGGAACGGTTTCGGCTCCAGGCCGTGCAATTGCGCCGCCCGGGCCGAGCCGTAGAGCATGCCGCTGGGAATGTGCCAGTCCCAGGTGCCGAGTTGCGCCGAATCCAGCGCCAGGTCGAGGCGTTCCTGGCTGTCTTTCAGGGCATGTTCGGCGGCTTTTCGTTCGGTAGTGTCGAGAAAAGTGCTGAGCAGGTAAGGCTGGCCTTCGAGTTCGACCTTTTGCGCGCTGAGGATGCCGTCGTGGATCTGGCCATTGCTGGCGCGGAACTGCACCTCCATGCTGACCAGTTCGCCCTTGGCCTTGGTCTTCTTGACCAGCTCCGCCCGCTGCTCGGGATGCACCCACAGGCCCAGTTCCAGGGTGGTACGGCCGATGGCGCTCTGCACCGGCCAGCCGAACAGGCTTTCGAAATACTGGTTGGCCTCGCTGATCAGGCCGTCTTCCTGGCGGGTCAGCAGCACCATGTTCGGGCACAGATGAAACAGTGTGGCAAAACGTTTCTCCGAACTGCTGAGCGCCTGTTCCCGTTGCCGCTGGTGGGTGATTTCGCGGATCACCCCGATCATTCGGGGTCGACCGTGTTTGTCCGGCAATAGGCTGCCGTTGATCTCCAGCCAGTGCAGGCTGCCGTCGGGCCAGCGGATGCGGTGGTGCATCGCCTGTTCCAGCGGTGCGCCGGCAATCACCGCGTGGAAGGCGCGGATGGTTTTCGCCCGGTCTTCCGGCGGCAGCAGATCGAGGTATTCCAAGTCTTCGGGCAGCGGTTGCCGCGGGTCGAAGCCGAACAAGGCCTGGGTGCCCCGCGACCAACTGATCTGCCCGCGCTCGATGTCCCAGTACCAGGCGCCGAGCCGGGCACCGTTGAGCGCCGCGAGCAATTGCGGCGCGCTCTCCCAGCTCTGCTCGGATCGCCGTGGATCAATGGCCTGGATACGCGGCATCGGCGGAATACGGTCAACAGATTTCGGCATTGTTAAGGGGCCTTGAGCTGATTTGGGCGTTTGGCACAGGGGCGGCAGCTCTATAGGAGTAGCACAAGTTAGCCGAGAGTCCCTGGCAGATCGATTTGAGCGTCCAGCAGGGCCATAAACGCCCGTGCAGCATTCGACAGCGTCCTTTCAGTGTGCAGGATATAGCCTAGCTGGCGACTGAGCTGTATGCCCGGTAAAGGTATGCGCGCCACCTGTTCATCGAGCATCGTGCGCGGCAAAACGCTCCAGGCCAGGCCGATCGACACCATCATCTTGATGGTTTCCAGGTAGTTGGTGCTCATGGCGATGTTCGGCGTCAGCCCCTGAGCCTCGAACAGCCGTTGGACAATATGGTGGGTAAAGGTGTTGCCGCCGGGGAAAACCGCCGGATGGCCGGCAATGTCCGCCAATGTGACGGCGCCGTTGCTGATCAATGAATGCTCCGGGGCGACCACGAAATCCAGCGGGTCATCCCAGACTGGCGTGGCCTTGACCAGCGTGTGCGGCTCCGGCGCCAGGGTGATGACCGCCAGCTCTGCGCGACCGTGGAGGATTTCCTCGTAGGCCACTTCCGAATCGAGGAACTGAATATCCAGCGCCACCTGTGGGTAGCGGCGGGTGTATTCCCTCAATAAGGGCGGCAGACGGTGCAGGCCGATGTGGTGACTGGTGGCCAGGGTCAGGCGGCCGGTGACTTCGCCGGTCAGGTTGGTCAGGGCGCGGCGCGTGTCGTCGAGCACGTTGAGAATCTGATAGGCCCGTGGCAGCAAGGCCCGGCCGGCCTCGGTCAGGCCCACTTCACGACCGAGGCGGTCGAACAGCCGCACATTCAATTGCTGCTCCAATCCGGCGATGCGTTTGCTGATCGCCGGTTGTGTCAGGTGCAGCCGTTCGCCGGCACCGGAGAAGCTTCCGGTCTCGGCAATCGCGATAAAAGCATTGAGGTTGGCCAAGTCCATGTTCGCATTCCAGTTGGTTATCCAAAGCATAAAAAATATGAATTTGAGTTATTTAATCTAACCCCATAGGATCGGCCTCACAAGCCAAAGGGTTATTGATAAGCCCAGGGCATAGAAACAAGCTGATGAGGAACCGTCTGATGGCCGGCAAAACGCTCTACGACAAGCTCTGGGATTCGCATTTGGTCAAACAGCGCGACGATGGCTCGGCGCTGATCTATATCGATCGTCACATCATCCACGAAGTGACCTCGCCGCAAGCCTTCGAAGGCCTGCGTCTGGCCGGGCGCAAGCCGTGGCGCATCGATGCCAACATTGCCACCCCGGACCACAACGTACCGACCACCCCGGAGCGCAAGGGCGGCATCGAAGCCATTGCCGACCAGGTCTCGCGTTTGCAGGTTCAGACCCTCGACGACAACTGCGATGAATACGGCATCGTGGAATTCAAGATGAACGACGTGCGCCAGGGCATCGTTCACGTGATCAGCCCGGAGCAGGGCGCGACCTTGCCGGGCATGACCGTGGTCTGCGGCGACTCGCATACCTCGACCCACGGCGCGTTCGGCGCTTTGGCTCACGGGATCGGCACTTCCGAGGTCGAGCACGTGCTCGCCACCCAGTGCCTGGTCGCCAAGAAAATGAAGAACATGCTGGTGCGCGTCGAAGGCCAGTTGCCATTCGGCGTGACCGCCAAGGACATCGTCCTCGCGGTGATCGGCAAGATCGGCACCGCCGGCGGTAACGGCCATGCCATCGAATTCGCCGGCAGCGCGATTCGCGACCTGTCCATCGAAGGCCGCATGACCATCTGCAACATGTCCATCGAAGCCGGAGCCCGTGTGGGTCTGGTGGCGGCGGACCAGAAGACCGTGGATTACGTCAAGGGTCGTCCGTTCGCACCGAAAGGCGCCGAGTGGGATCTGGCGGTCGAGTCCTGGAAAGACCTGGTGTCCGACGCCGACGCGCATTTCGACACCGTGGTCGAACTCGACGCCACACAGATCAAGCCGCAAGTCAGCTGGGGCACATCGCCGGAAATGGTGCTGGCCGTTGATCAGAACGTGCCGGACCCGGCTGAAGAGATGGATCTGGTCAAACGCGACTCGATCGTCCGTGCCTTGAAATACATGGGTTTGACCGCCAATCAGGCGATCACTGACATTCAGCTCGACCGCGTATTCATCGGGTCCTGCACCAACTCGCGGATCGAAGACTTGCGCGCTGCGGCGGTGATCGCCAAGGGCCGCAAGGTTGCGTCGACCATCAAGCAGGCCATCGTGGTGCCGGGCTCGGGTCTGGTGAAGGCGCAGGCCGAGGCCGAAGGTCTGGACAAGATCTTCCTCGAAGCCGGTTTCGAATGGCGTGAGCCGGGTTGCTCGATGTGCCTGGCGATGAACCCGGACCGTCTGGAGTCCGGCGAGCATTGCGCCTCGACCTCCAACCGTAACTTCGAAGGCCGTCAAGGCGCTGGTGGCCGTACCCACCTCGTCAGTCCGGCCATGGCCGCTGCGGCGGCGGTGAACGGTCGTTTCATCGACGTTCGTGAATTGATCTAAAGGAGCGCAGCATGAAAGCTTTTACCCAGCACACTGGTCTCGTCGCGCCTCTGGATCGTGCCAACGTCGACACCGATCAGATCATTCCGAAGCAGTTTCTGAAGTCGATCAAACGCACCGGTTTCGGCCCGAACCTGTTCGACGAGTGGCGTTACCTCGATGTGGGTCAGCCGTATCAGGACAACTCCAAGCGTCCGCTGAACAAGGAGTTCGTGCTCAACGCGGAGCGCTATCAAGGCGCCAGCGTGTTGCTGGCCCGCGAAAACTTCGGTTGCGGTTCCAGCCGTGAACACGCGCCGTGGGCGCTGG
Organism: Pseudomonas sp. B16(2017); assembly: GCF_002113205.1. NCBI lineage: Bacteria > Pseudomonadati > Pseudomonadota > Gammaproteobacteria > Pseudomonadales > Pseudomonadaceae > Pseudomonas > Pseudomonas sp. B16(2017). The sequence goes on along the minus strand of NZ_NEKA01000013.1, from coordinate 83,040 downwards.
AAGAGTACGGTTTCCGCAGCATCATCGCACCGAGCTATGCCGACATCTTCTTCAACAACAGCTTCAAGAACGGCTTGCTGCCGATCATCCTGAGCGACGCCGAAGTCGACGAGCTGTTCAAGCAGGTCGAAGCCGCGCCGGGCTATCAGTTGCAGATCGATCTGCACGAGCAGACCGTGACCAGCCCGAACGGCAAGGTCTACCGCTTCGAGATCGACGCCTTCCGCAAACACTGCCTGCTCAATGGCCTGGACGACATCGGCCTGACCTTGCAGGACGGCGATGCGATTGCTGCGTTTGAAGCCAAGCATCGCGCGAGCCAGCCATGGTTGTTCCGCGACGCGTGAATCTGAAAGGTTGAAACCCAGAAAAGGACGTACCCATGACCAGCACCGCCCACAGTCAGGTTGTACAGAAGCAATTCGGTGAACAGGCCGCCGCCTACCTGAGTAGCGCCGTTCACGCTCAAGGCACTGAATTTGCGCTGCTGCAGGCTGAGCTGGCGGGGCAGGGCGAGGCGCGGGTGCTGGACCTGGGTTGCGGCGCCGGGCACGTGAGTTTTCACGTCGCCCCGTTGGTGAAGGAAGTGGTGGCCTACGACCTGTCGCAGCAGATGCTCGACGTGGTCGCCGCCGCTGCGGTTGATCGCGGCTTGAGCAATGTGTCCACGGTCAACGGCGCCGCCGAGCGCCTGCCGTTCGCCGATGGCGAGTTCGACTTCGTGTTCAGCCGTTATTCGGCGCACCATTGGAGCGATCTCGGCGTGGCCTTGCGCGAAGTGCGCCGGGTGCTGAAACCGAGCGGCGTGGCGGCGTTCATCGATGTGCTGTCGCCGGGCAGCCCGCTGTTCGACACCTATTTGCAGAGCGTCGAAGTGCTGCGCGACACCAGCCATGTGCGCGATTATTCGGCCGGTGAGTGGTTGCGCCAGGTCAGCGAGGCCGGTCTGCACACCCGCAGCACTACGCGCCAGCGCCTGCGTCTGGAGTACAACAGCTGGGTCGAGCGTATGCGCACACCCGAAGTGATGCGCGCCGCGATCCGCCAGTTGCAGCAGTCGATGGGCAACGAAGTGCGCGAATATTTTGAGATTGAGGCCGATGGTTCGTTCAGTACAGATGTACTGGTGCTCTGGGCTGAAAAGTAAGTTTCGAACGACAAGCATTTTTCCCGGCGCGCCCGTCGACGGTGCACCGACTGAAGACACGAGGAAAGCATGAGCAAGCAGATTCTGATTCTCCCAGGCGACGGTATTGGTCCGGAAATCATGGCCGAAGCGGTCAAGGTGCTGGAGCTGGCCAACGACAAGTACAGCCTGGGCTTCGAGCTGAGCCATGACGTGATCGGTGGCGCCGCCATCGACAAGCACGGCGTGCCGCTGGCCGATGAAACCCTCGATCGCGCCCGTGCCGCCGACGCCGTGCTGCTGGGCGCCGTCGGCGGCCCGAAATGGGACACCATCGAGCGTGACATCCGCCCTGAGCGCGGTCTGCTGAAAATCCGTGCGCAACTGGGCCTGTTCGGCAACCTGCGCCCGGCGATCCTGTACCCGCAACTGGCCGAGGCTTCGAGCCTGAAGCCGGAAATCGTTGCCGGCCTGGACATCCTGATCGTCCGTGAGCTGACCGGCGGCATCTACTTCGGCGCACCACGTGGCACCCGTACTCTGGAAAACGGCGAGCGCCAGTCCTACGACACCCTGCCGTACAGCGAAAGCGAAATCCGCCGCATCGCCCGCGTCGGTTTCGACATGGCCCGCGTGCGTGGCAAGAAGCTGTGCTCGGTGGACAAGGCCAACGTGCTGGCGTCCAGCCAACTGTGGCGTGAAGTGGTCGAGCAGGTGGCCAAGGATTACCCGGACGTTGAACTGAGCCACATGTACGTCGACAACGCCGCCATGCAACTGGTGCGTGCACCGAAGCAGTTCGACGTGATCGTCACCGACAACATGTTCGGCGACATCCTGTCCGATGAAGCGTCGATGCTCACCGGCTCCATCGGCATGCTGCCGTCGGCCTCGCTGGACGCCAACAACAAGGGCATGTACGAGCCTTGCCACGGCTCGGCACCGGACATCGCCGGCAAAGGCATTGCCAACCCGCTGGCGACCATCCTGTCGGTGTCGATGATGCTGCGTTACAGCTTCAATCTGCACGAAGCCGCCGACGCCATCGAGAAAGCGGTCAGCGTGGTGCTGGATCAAGGTCTGCGCACCGGCGACATCTTTTCGACCGGTTGCACTAAAGTCGGTACGCAGGAAATGGGTGACGCAGTAGTCGCCGCGCTGCGGAATCTGTAATCTCTCGGGCCCGCTGCGAAATTCAATACAAAGCAGCGGCCCACTTTTCAAGAAGGTGTAGTTGCGATGAAACGTGTAGGTCTGATCGGTTGGCGCGGCATGGTCGGTTCCGTGCTCATGCAGCGGATGCTGGAAGAGCAGGATTTCGATCTTATCGAGCCGGTGTTTTTCACCACTTCCAATGTCGGTGGCCAAGGCCCGTCCGTGGGCAAGGACATTGCTCCGCTCAAGGACGCTTACAGCATTGAAGAGCTGAAAACCCTCGACGTGATCCTGACCTGCCAGGGCGGCGACTACACCAGCGAAGTATTCCCGAAGCTGCGCGAAGCCGGCTGGCAGGGTTACTGGATCGACGCGGCCTCGAGCCTGCGGATGAACGACGACGCCGTTATCATCCTCGATCCGGTCAACCGCAAGGTCATCGACCAGCAGCTCGACGCAGGCACCAAGAACTACATCGGCGGCAACTGCACCGTCAGCCTGATGCTGATGGGCCTGGGTGGTCTGTTCGAGGCCGGTCTGGTCGAGTGGATGAGCGCCATGACCTATCAGGCGGCGTCTGGTGCCGGTGCACAGAACATGCGTGAACTGATCAAGCAGATGGGCGCGACCCACGCCGCTGTCGCCGATCAACTGGCCGATCCTGCCAGCGCGATCCTCGACATCGACCGCCGTGTGGCCGAAGCCATGCGCAGCGACGCATACCCGACCGAAAACTTCGGCGTACCGCTGGCCGGCAGCCTGATCCCGTGGATCGACAAGGAACTGCCGAACGGCCAGAGCCGCGAAGAGTGGAAGGCCCAGGCCGAGACCAACAAGATCCTCGGTCGCTTCAAGAGCCCGATCCCGGTCGACGGCATCTGCGTGCGCATCGGCGCCATGCGTTGCCACAGCCAGGCGCTGACCATCAAGCTGAACAAGGACGTGCCGATCGCCGATATCGAAGGACTGATCAGCCAGCACAACCCTTGGGTCAAACTGGTGCCGAACAACCGTGAAATCAGCATGCAGGAGCTGAGCCCGACGAAAGTCACCGGCACCCTGAACGTACCGGTCGGTCGTCTGCGCAAGCTGAACATGGGTTCGCAGTTCGTCGGTGCCTTCACCGTCGGCGACCAACTGCTGTGGGGCGCGGCCGAACCGCTGCGTCGCATGCTGCGGATTTTGCTTGAGCGTTGATCGCTTGATGCAATGAAAGAACCCGCGCCTTGCAAGAGGCGCGGGTTTTTTTGTACCTGTTGATCGTTCCCATGCTCTGCGTGGGAATGCAGCCATGGACGCTCCGCGTCCGCTCTTCGCGGCGGGCGCGAATTGCCTGCGTGCGACTCACCCGGTAAAGTGCCGCTCCCCCCGTTTCGCCAGAGGTAGCAACATGACCCAGACCCTTGATATTGCCGTGATCGGCGCCACCGGTACTGTCGGCGAAACCCTTGTGCAGATCCTCGAAGAACGCGACTTCCCGGTCGGCACGCTGCACCTGTTGGCCAGCAGCGAATCCGCCGGCAGCTCGGTGCTGTTTCGCAACAAGAACGTGCGCGTGCGTGAAGTCGACGAGTTCGATTTCAGCAAGGTCAAACTGGCGTTCTTCGCCGCCGGCCCGGCCATCACCCTGAGTTACGCCACCCGCGCTCACGCGGCGGGTTGCTCGCTGGTCGATCTGTCCGGCGCCTTGCCGGCGGATCAGGCGCCGCAAGTGGTGCCGGAAGCCAATGCCGATGTGCTGGCCGGTTTGAAAGTGCCGTTCCAGGTCAGCAGTCCAAGCCCGTCGGCCACTACTTTGGCCGTGGTGTTGGCGCCGCTGCTCGATCTGATCGAACTGCAATACGTGCATGTCACCGCCAATCTGGCGGTTTCCGCCCAGGGCCGCGAAGCCGTGACCGAGCTGGCGCGCCAGACCGCCGAGCTGCTGAACATGCGTCCGCTGGAGCCGACATTCTTCGACCGGCAGATGGCTTTCAACCTGCTGGCCCAGGTCGGCACACCGGATGCGCAAGGTCATACGCTGCTGGAAAAGCGCCTGGTGCGCGAGCTGCGTCAGGTGCTGACCAAGCCTTTATTAAAGATTTCCGCAACTTGTGTTCAAGCCCCGGTGTTTTTTGGCGATAGCTTTAGCGTGACCTTGCAGTCAGCGAGCGCGGTCGACCTGGAAAAGGTCAACGCCGCGCTTGAAGAGGCCGAGGGCATCGAGCTGGTCGAAGCCGGTGATTATCCGACCGCCGTCGGTGACGCGGTGGGGCAGGACGTGGTCTACGTCGGGCGGGTACGTGCCGGTGTCGACGAACCGTCGGAACTTAATCTGTGGCTGACGTCAGATAACGTACGCAAAGGTGCGGCCCTCAACGCCGTGCAGGTCGCCGAGTTGTTGATAAAAGACCTGCTGTAAAAGATACTTGGCAACAATTTGTCGACTGATTCTAGCCGGGCGCTATGCTTGGCCGGAGCAGTTGGCAACGTGTCACCCTCCGGGACTTTCCGGGGCATCAAAGAAATGATCGCGCGCGGCATGCTGTCGTCGTCGCGCGCAATGCCTTACGGCAGCGACTATCAACATCTTCTCGCTGGCCGAGGAACGTTCAAACAAAGGAAGAGGCTATGGTTCAAGTTCGCAAACTGGTGTTAGCAATAGCGGCCGCCTCGGCGCTGTCCTCCGGTATGGCGCATGCCCTCGGGCTCGGGGAGCTGACCCTGAAGTCGACCCTGAACCAGCCGCTGGTAGCGGAAATCGAGCTGCTCGATGTCAAGGATCTGACCGCTGCCGAAGTGGTGCCGAGCCTGGCCTCGCCGGAAGATTTCGCCAAGGCCGGGGTCGATCGCCAGGCCTTCCTCAATGATCTGACGTTCACCCCGGTGCTTAACGCCAGCGGCAAAAGTGTGCTGCGCGTTACCTCGAGCAAACCGCTGTCGGAACCGATGGTGAAATTCCTCGTGCAGGTAATGTGGCCGAACGGCCGCCTGCTGCGTGACTACAGCGTGCTGCTGGATCCGTCGAAGTTTTCGCCGCAGACCGCCGATGCCGCCGCTCAACCCGCGCCAGCGCAAACCATTACCGCACCGACCACCGGCGCCACCCATTCGACCCACACCACCACGCCGCGCGACACCCTATGGGAAATCGCCGCGAAGGCGCGCACCGGCGGTTCGGTGCAGCAGACCATGCTGGCGATCCAGGCCTTGAACCCGGACGCGTTCATCGGTGGCAACATCAACCGCCTGAAAACCGGTCAGGTGCTGCGTCTGCCGGACCAAGTGCAAAGCACCGCACTGCCGCAGTCCAAAGCGATTGCCGAAGTGGCCGCGCAGAACGAAGCCTGGCGTCAGGGCCGTCGTTATGTGGCCAAGCCGGGCACCGGTCAGCAGCAACTCGATGCGACCAATCGTGGCCGCGCCAATACCGGCGCTGCGCAAAACGCCAAGGACAACCTGAGCCTGGTGTCCGCCGAAAGCGCCAAGGCGCGTGGCAAGGGCCCCGCGGGCGATGCCAAGGCCCTGAGCAACAAACTGGCGGTCACTCAGGAAAGTCTCGACACCACCCGTCGTGACAACGAAGAACTGAAAAGCCGCATGGCCGATCTGCAAAGTCAGCTGGACAAGCTGCAACGCTTGATCGAACTGAAAAACAATCAACTGGCGAAGATGCAGGCCGAAGGTTCGGGTGCTGCTCCCGCGACCGCCGCCACTGCGCCAGTGGTGCCGGCGATCACCGCGGAACTGGCGGCCACGCCGCCGGCCACTCCGGCAGAGGCTGCTCCGGGCGCACCTGCGCCTGAAGCCGCCGCTCCGGCACCAGTCGAGCCTGTTGTCGAGCCTGTGGTTGAAACCACGCCCGCCGCCAATGACGAGAAAACCTTCAACGAACTGCTGACCAATCCGATCCTGCTGGGTCTGGTCGGTGGCGGTGCGGTGGTTCTGCTGCTCCTGCTGTTGCTGCTGGCCCGCCGCCGCAAGGCGCAGCAGGAAGCCGAAAAACACCTGCGCATGGCCCGTGCCCTGGAGGAGCAATCCTTCTCCCAGGATCTCGATCTGCCTGAAAGCAGCTTCGAAGGTCTGGAAGTACCAGCCGCCAGCGTCAAGCTGAACCCAGCCCCAGCCCCAGCCCCAGCCCCAGCCGCTGCTGCTGTAGTGGCGCCAGTCGTGATGGCCGAGCCGATCGCCGCGCCGTTGGTGGCGCCGGCCGCCGAGCGTTCCGACGACGTGCTGGACAAGGCGCAGTCGCACATCGACGGCGGTCGTCTGAATCAAGCCGCCGCGTTGCTGGAGGAGGGCGTGAGCCTGGAGCCGCAGCGCAGCGATCTGCGTCTGAAACTGATGGAAGTCTACGGTCGTCAGGGTGATCGCGATGCGTTCGTCGGTCAGGAGCGCCAACTGGTCGCCAATGGCGACAACTTCGCCAAGGTCGAAGAGCTGAAAAGCCGCTTCCCGGCCATGGCGGTCGTTGCGGCCAGCGGTCTGGCGGCTGCGGCCATGGCTGCCGAGCTGGACGCGGAATACGTCAAGGAGCTGCTGCTCGACGAGCCTGAAGCGCCTGCCGCGGCAGATGCTGAACTGGACAGCGCTTTCGACCTGAGCCTCGACGATCTGGATAACATCACGCCAGTAGAGCCTCTGGCGACTGTCGAGCCGGAAGCGCCAGTCGAGCTGGATGCGTTCCCGACTGACGACGACCTGAGCTTCGAGTCCGTGCTGCAACAGCAGACCGACATCAAGGAAAACCTCGACGACCTGTCGGATTTCGACCTGGATATGGATCTCGGTGCCGACCCTGCGCCTACGCCGGTCGAGCTGGCAGACGATGATTTCCTGCTGGATCTGGACGAAGGCGTGAAGGATCTGCCGCTGGTCGAAACTCCAACCGTGGCCGACGTGCCGCAGGACGATCTGGAGCTGCCAGCCGATTTCGACCTGTCCCTGGCTGACGAAATGGACGCGGCGCCAGCCGAGCCGGATGCGTTCGCCGCCGAACTGGACGACGTCAACGCCGAGCTGGATCGCTTGTCGGGCAGCATCAACGAGCCAAGCTTCACCGAAGCCGATGCGGCGCTGGGTGATGATCTGGGGGAGGATGACTTCGACTTCCTGTCCGGTACTGACGAAGCCGCGACCAAGCTCGATCTGGCTCAGGCCTATATCGACATGGGCGACAACGACGGTGCGCGCGACATCCTCAATGAGGTCATCAGTGAGGGCAACGACAAGCAGAAAAGCGAAGCGAGCGAAATGCTGTCGCATCTGGCCTGAGTCGGCATTCAGCGGTAAACAAAACGGCAGCCCATGAGGCTGCCGTTTTTGTTTGGGTCTGGTTTCCCCGTCCCGCCGCCTTATAATGCCCGCCTTTGTAGATCAGCAGGCTGTACCGACTTGGCAAACATAGATAACCCGGCCGCCGAAATGGCACCCGAAGGCTTTTTCCGCGTCGCGCTGGGCGTTGAATACAAGGGCTCGCGCTACAGCGGCTGGCAGCGCCAGTCCACCGGTGTGCTCACCGTGCAGGAAACCCTGGAAAAAGCCCTGTCGAAGGTCGCCGACTCGCCGATCTCGCTGCAATGTGCCGGGCGCACCGACGCCGGTGTGCATGCCTGCGGGCAAGTGGTGCATTTCGACACCCAGGTCGACCGTTCGCTGAAAGCCTGGGTCATGGGCGCCAACATCAATCTGCCCCACGACATCAGCGTCAGTTGGGCGAAGGTCATGCCGGCGCATTTCCATGCGCGATTCAAGGCGATTGCCCGGCGCTATCGCTACGTGATCTACAACGATCAGATCCGCCCGGCGCATCTCAACGAAGAAATCACCTGGAATCACCGTCCTCTGGACGTCGAGCGCATGGCCGAAGCCGCGCAGTACCTGATCGGTACCCATGATTTCAGTGCGTTCCGTGCCGGCCAGTGCCAGGCCAAGTCGCCGATCAAGAAGATGCATCACCTGCGCGTGACCCGTCACGGCAAAATGATCGTTCTGGACATCCGCGCCAACGCGTTCCTGCATCACATGGTGCGCAACATCGCCGGCGTGCTGATGACCATCGGTGCCGGCGAGCGGCCGGTAGAGTGGATGAAAGAAGTGCTGGAGAGCCGCGAGCGGCGTTCCGGCGGGGTCACGGCGCATCCGTTCGGCCTGTATCTGGTGCAGGTCGAGTACCACGACGAGTTTCCGTTGCCCGAGCGTTTCATCGGGCCACATTTCCTTACGGGTTTCGCGGAACTTGACGGCTGACGCCCTCGAACGCATTTGTTACCATCCGGGACTTTCTCGGATTTGCCTTGGGGTTTTTATCGACATGTCAGCCGTTCGCAGCAAGATTTGCGGGATTACCCGCATAGAAGATGCGTTGGCAGCCGTCGAGGCCGGGGCCGACGCCATCGGTTTTGTGTTCTACGCTAAAAGTCCCCGGGCCGTGACCGTGCAGCAGGCGCGGGCGATCATCGCTGCATTGCCGCCGTTCGTGACCACGGTCGGGTTGTTCGTCAATGCCAGCCGCTGCGAGCTCGGGGAAATCCTCGATGCCGTGCCGCTGGATCTGTTGCAGTTCCATGGCGACGAGACCGCCGCCGAGTGTGAAGGCTGGCACCGGCCGTACATCAAGGCCTTGCGGGTCAAGGCGGGCGATGACATTGCCGCTGCCTGCGATGCCTACCCGAGCGCCAGCGGCGTGCTGCTCGACACTTATGTCGAAGGCGTGCCCGGCGGAACCGGCGAGGCGTTCGACTGGTCATTGATTCCGCAAGGCTTGAGCAAGCCGTTGATTCTGGCCGGCGGCCTGACGCCGGAGAACGTCGCCGATGCGGTCGCCCGGGTGCGGCCGTATGCCGTGGATGTCAGCGGCGGGGTAGAGGCGAGCAAGGGCATCAAGGATCACGCAAAGATTCGTGCATTCATCAACGCCGTACGCTGATGTGACGGCTGGCAGACTGCCGCCGTCCACAGCTCTGTAGAAAAGAGGCTGAGGGTCTTTTCGGGGTGTACGCAGGTCAGTTCCGCTGACCCGGCAGCCCGGACGATCATCGCCACACATGAATTTAGCTGAAGGGCATACGCGGGGCCGCGAACCAGAGCGTTCGGGCCGCCGGTACTGGAGAAAGAAAGCATGAGCAACTGGTTGGTAGACAAGCTGATCCCTTCGATCATGCGTTCCGAGGTCAAGAAGAGCTCGGTCCCTGAGGGTCTGTGGCACAAATGCCCGTCCTGCGAGGCTGTGCTGTATCGTCCGGAGCTGGAAAAGACCCTGGACGTTTGCCCTAAATGCAACCACCACATGCGCATCGGCGCACGTGCGCGCATCGACATCTTCCTGGACGCCGAAGGCCGTGCCGAACTGGGCGCCGACCTGGAGCCGGTTGACCGTCTGAAATTCCGTGACGGCAAGAAGTACAAGGACCGTCTGGTCGCTGCCCAGAAGCAGACCGGCGAGAAGGACGCACTGGTTTCCATGAGCGGCACCCTGCTGGGCATGCCTGTCGTGGTTTCGGCGTTCGAGTTCAGCTTCATGGGCGGTTCCATGGGCGCCATCGTCGGTGAGCGCTTCGTGCGCGCCGCCAACTATGCACTGGAAAACCGTTGCCCGATGGTCTGCTTCTCCGCCTCCGGTGGTGCGCGGATGCAGGAAGCCCTGATCTCTCTGATGCAGATGGCCAAGACTTCGGCCGTGCTGGCGCGCCTGCGCGAAGAAGGCATTCCGTTCATCTCTGTGCTGACCGATCCGGTCTACGGCGGCGTTTCCGCCAGTCTGGCGATGCTGGGCGACGTGATCGTCGGCGAGCCAAAAGCCCTGATCGGCTTCGCCGGCCCGCGCGTGATCGAGCAGACCGTGCGTGAAAAACTGCCGGAAGGCTTCCAGCGCAGCGAGTTCCTGCTGGAGCACGGCGCCATCGATTTGATCATCGACCGTCGCGAACTGCGCCCGCGTCTGGGTAACCTGCTGGCGCAACTGACCGGCAAGCCGACGCCTAAATTCGTTGCTGCGCCGATCGAGCCGATCGTCGTTCCGCCGGTGCCTGCCAACGTATGACCGAGCGCACCCTTGGCGAGTGGCTCGCCTACCTTGAACAGTTGCATCCATCGGCCATCGACATGGGGCTGGAGCGTTCGCAACAGGTAGCGTCCCGCATGGGACTGGGCCAGCCGGCGCCACGGGTGATTACGGTCACCGGCACCAACGGCAAGGGTTCGACCTGCGCTTTCGTGGCTTCCTTGCTGCGGGCGCAGGGCCTGAACGTCGGTGTCTACAATTCTCCGCACCTGCTGCGTTACAACGAGCGGGTGCAGCTCAATGGCGTCGAAGCCACTGATGCGCAGCTGTGCGAAGCCTTCGCGGCGGTCGAAGCGGGGCGCGGCGACACTTCCCTGACTTACTTCGAAATGGGCACCCTGGCGGCGTTCTGGCTGTTTCAACGGGCTGGGCTCGATGCGGTGGTGCTGGAAGTCGGGTTGGGCGGGCGTCTTGACACGGTCAACGTGGTCGATGCCGATATCGCGCTGGTCACCAGCATTGGTGTCGATCATGCCGACTATCTCGGCAATACCCGTGAATCCGTGGCCTTCGAGAAGGCCGGGATTTTCCGCCAGGGCAAACCTGCGCTGTGCGGCGATCTGAATCCTCCACAACCCTTGCTGGACAAGGCGCGCGAGCTTGCTTGCCCGTTCTTCCTGCGCGGGCGGGATTTCGACCTGGGTATCACGGATCAGTTCTGGCAGTGGCGTGGCACCGATGCTGACGGTCAGGTCGTCGAACTGCGTGATTTACCGCTGCTCGACCTGCCGATGGAGAACGCCGCGTTGGCGTTGCAGGCTTATCTGCTGCTCGGTTTGCCATGGGAGGCCGGGCAGATTGTTGCGGCGCTGCAGGCAACTCGCGTGGTCGGTCGCCTCGATCGTCGCTCCTTCGAATGGAACGGCAAACGTCTGAACCTGCTGCTGGACGTTGGCCACAACCCGCATGCGGCGGAGTATCTGGCCCGGCGTCTGGCTGCTCGTCCACCGGTCGGCAAGCGTCTGGCGGTGTTCGGCCTGCTGGCGGACAAGGATCTGGACGGTGTCATCGGTGAGTTGAATGCCAGCGTCCAGCACTGGGCGGTGGCGCCACTGGATTCGCCACGTGCGCGTCCGGTGGATGAATTGAATCAGGCATTGCAGAACCTTGGCGCCTCGGTCACGTCTTATGACAGCGTGGCGGCCGCTCTGGAAGGGCAGTGTGCAGTGGCCACCAGCGACGACGAGATCTTGCTGTTCGGATCATTTTATTGTGTCGCCGAGGCCCTCGAATGGCTGTCTCGGCGCTCCACGGAGGAAGCGGCAAATGGCTTTGCTGGATAAAGCGTACAAGCAGCGCATGGTCGGTGCCCTGGTGCTGGTGGCGCTGGCGGTGATTTTCTTGCCGATGCTGTTTTCCCGTCAGGATGAGCAGCGTCAGGTGACCGTCGAGGCGCCGGCTGCGCCGCAAGCGCCCGCCGTGGCGCAGATCCAGATGGAAACCGTGGCCGTGCCTGAGCCTCAGGTTCTGCCGCAAGAGCCAGTGCCAAGCGATGACGAAGTCGCCGAGCAGGCTGTGCCAACGGCGCCGATTGCTTCCGCCGCGCCAGCCCCGGCTCCGGCGCCGGTAGCCAAACCGGTTGCGCCGGCTCCCGCTCCCGTGGCCAAGCCAACCACGGCTCCGGCGCAGCCGATCGCTGCGCTGTCTGCCAAACCGGATACCACTCAAAGCCGCGTCGATGCCAATGGCCTGTCGGTGAGTTGGTCGGTGCAACTGGCCAGCCTGTCGAGCCGTGCCAGCGCCGAAAGCCTGCAGAAAACCCTGCGCAGCCAGGGTTACAACGCTTACATCCGTTCGGCCGATGGCAAGAACCGGGTGTTCGTCGGCCCGCTGATCGAGCGCGCCGAAGCCGATCGTCTGCGCGATCTGTTGAGCCGCCAGCAGAACCTCAAGGGGTTTGTGGTGCGCTTCCAGCCTGAGCGCGGCTGATATCTATCACTTCGATAGAAATGCACTGAAAATCGCAGCTTACCGACAGCCATGCGCTCTGCTAAAATGCGCCGCCTTATCCGTCTGTAGGCTGCACTGTGCCATTTACCTGGGTTGACTGGGCGATCGTTGCAATCATCGCCATCTCCGCTTTGATCAGTTTGAGCCGCGGCTTCGTCAAAGAAGCATTGTCGCTGGTGACCTGGATCATCGCAGGAGCTGTTGCCTGGATGTTCGGTGGCTCACTGTCCGAGTACCTCGCCGGATACATCGAAACACCGTCGGCTCGCGTGATCGCGGGCTGTGCCATCATGTTTGTCGCCACACTGATCGTGGGCGCAATGATCAATTATCTTATCGGCGAGTTGGTTCGCGTCACCGGGTTGTCCGGGACCGATCGATTCCTCGGCATGGCCTTCGGCGCTGCGCGTGGCGTGTTGCTGGTGGTCGTGGCGGTCGGGCTGTTGAGCCTGGGGCCGGTACAGCAGGACGGGTGGTGGAAAGAATCACAGCTCGTGCCAAAGTTTCTATTGGTCGCAGACTGGTCCAAGAACCTGATTCTCGGGTGGAGCAGTCAGTGGCTTGCCAGCGGAATCAGCGTACCCGCTGATATTCCGTTCAAGGAGCAACTCTTGCCGTCGGCCAAAACGCCTCAGTGAGTGTTGTTCAGTTCAGATCCATTAAGTAGGGGTTGCGTCGCATGTGTGGCATCGTCGGTATCGTCGGTAAGTCGAACGTCAATCAGGCGCTGTATGACGCGCTAACCGTGCTCCAGCACCGCGGCCAGGACGCTGCCGGTATCGTGACCAGCCATGATGGCCGGTTGTTCTTGCGCAAGGACAATGGCCTGGTGCGTGACGTGTTTCAACAGCGTCACATGCAGCGCCTGGTCGGCCACATGGGTATCGGCCACGTCCGTTACCCGACTGCCGGCAGCTCGACGTCGGCCGAGGCTCAGCCGTTCTACGTCAACTCGCCGTACGGCATCACCCTGGCGCACAACGGTAACCTGACCAACGTTGAACAGTTGGCCAAAGAGATCTACGAATCCGATCTGCGTCACGTCAACACCAGCTCCGACTCGGAAGTGCTGCTCAACGTGTTCGCTCACGAGCTGGCCCAGCGCGGCAAGCTGCAACCGACCGAAGAAGACGTGTTTGCCGCCGTGACCGACGTACATAACCGTTGCGTCGGTGGCTACGCTGTCGTGGCGATGGTGACCGGTTACGGCATCGTCGGCTTCCGTGACCCGCACGGCATCCGCCCGATCGTGTTCGGCCAGCGTCACACCGACGAAGGCGTCGAGTACATGATCGCCTCCGAAAGTGTTTCGCTGGATGTGCTCGGCTTCACCCTGATCCGCGACCTGGCGCCGGGCGAAGCGGTCTACATCACTGAAGACGGCAAGCTGCACACCCGTCAGTGTGCGACCAACCCATCCCTGACCCCGTGCATCTTCGAACACGTCTATCTGGCGCGTCCGGATTCGATCATCGACGGCGTGTCGGTCTACAAGGCCCGTCTGCGCATGGGTGAGAAGCTGGCCGAGAAGATCCTGCGCGAGCGTCCAGAGCACGACATCGACGTGGTCATCCCGATTCCGGACACCAGCCGCACTGCCGCGCTGGAGCTGGCCAACCATTTGGGCGTGAAATTCCGCGAAGGTTTCGTCAAGAACCGTTACATCGGCCGTACCTTCATCATGCCTGGCCAGGCCGCGCGCAAGAAGTCGGTACGCCAGAAGCTCAACGCCATCGAGCTGGAATTCCGCGGCAAGAACGTGATGCTGGTCGACGACTCGATCGTTCGTGGCACTACCTGCAAGCAGATCATCCAGATGGCCCGCGAAGCCGGCGCGAAAAACGTCTACTTCTGCTCGGCGGCTCCGGCTGTGCGCTTCCCGAACGTGTACGGCATCGACATGCCAAGCGCTCACGAGCTGATCGCGCACAACCGTTCGACCCAGGACGTGGCTGACCTGATCGGCGCTGACTGGCTGATCTATCAGGACCTGCCTGACTTGATCGAAGCGGTCGGCGGCGGCAAGATCAAGATCGAAAACTTCGATTGCGCAGTGTTTGACGGCAAGTACGTCACCGGCGACGTCGACGAGGCTTACCTGAACAAGATCGAACAGGCACGCAACGATGCCTCGAAGGTCAAGACCCAGGCGGTCAGTGCGATCATCGATCTGTACAACAACTGAGTTTCAACCGGCCCCTAGGGGCCGGTTTTGTATCTGGCAAAAGACTTTTATTTATCGAGAACAGGGCAAGGAGTGACAGCATGAGTCAGGAATGGGATGCCGGTCGGCTGGACAGCGACCTCGAAGGCGTAGCGTTCGATACCCTGGCCGTACGTGCCGGTCAGCACCGTACGCCGGAAGGCGAGCACGGTGATCCGATGTTCTTCACTTCCAGCTACGTGTTCCGTACCGCCGCCGATGCGGCTGCACGGTTTGCCGGGGAAGTGCCGGGCAACGTCTACTCGCGTTACACCAACCCGACCGTTCGCGCCTTCGAAGAGCGCATCGCCGCGCTGGAAAGCGCCGAGCAGGCGGTGGCCACGGCCACCGGTATGGCCGCGATCATGGCGGTGGTGATGAGTCTGTGCAGCGCCGGCGATCATGTGCTGGTGTCGCGCAGCGTGTTCGGCTCGACCATCAGTCTGTTCGAGAAGTACTTCAAGCGTTTTGGCGTGGAAGTCGATTACGTGCCGCTGGCCGATCTGTCGGCCTGGGACGCAGCGATCAAGTCCAACACCAAATTGCTGTTCGTCGAGTCGCCGTCCAATCCGTTGGCTGAGCTGGTAGATATCACCGCGCTGTCGGAAATCGCGCACGCCAAGGGTGCGATGCTGGTAGTCGACAACTGCTTCTGCACGCCGGCGTTGCAGCAGCCGCTGAAATTAGGCGCAGACATCGTTGTGCATTCGGCCACCAAGTTCATCGATGGTCAGGGCCGTTGCATGGGCGGTGTGGTTGCCGGTCGCAGCGAACAGATGAAAGAAATCGTCGGTTTCCTGCGTACCGCCGGGCCGACCCTGAGCCCGTTCAACGCCTGGATCTTCCTCAAGGGTCTGGAAACCCTGAACCTGCGGATGAAGGCGCATTGCGCCAACGCCCAGCAACTGGCCGAATGGCTGGAGCAGCAGGACGGCATCGAGAAGGTGCATTACGCCGGTCTCAAGAGCCATCCGCAGCACGAGCTGGCTCAGCGTCAGCAGAAAGGCTTCGGCGCGGTGGTGAGCTTTGAGGTGAAGGGCGGAAAAGAGGGCGCCTGGCGCTTCATCGATGCGACCCGTTTGATCTCGATCACCGCTAATCTGGGTGACAGCAAAACCACCATCACCCACCCGAGCACTACGTCCCACGGCCGTCTGGCGCCGCAGGAGCGCGAGGCTGCCGGCATTCGTGACAGCCTGATCCGCATCGCGGTCGGTCTGGAAGACGTGGCTGACCTGCAAGCCGATCTGTCGCGCGGTCTGGCGGCGTTGTGATCGAGTTGTCTACGCCGAAGATCGGCACCCATGGCCGCGTTGCATTGGTCACGGGTGCTGCGCGCGGGATCGGTCTGGGCATCGCTGCGTGGTTGATCAGCGAAGGCTGGCAGGTGGTATTGACCGACCTTGATCGTGTCCGTGGTTCGAAAGTGGCGAAGGTGCTGGGCGAGAACGCCTGGTTCATCGCCATGGACGTCGCGGACGAAAGCCAGGTGGCGCTCGGTGTCGCTGAGGTGCTGGGACAATTCGGTCGTCTGGATGCGCTGGTGTGCAACGCTGCCGTGGCCGATCCGCACAACATCACGCTGGAAAGTCTCGATCTGGCTTACTGGAATCGGGTGTTGGCGGTGAACCTCGGTGGGCCGATGTTGCTGGCCAAGCACTGCGCGCCGTATCTGCGTGCGCACAACGGGGCAATCGTCAATCTGGCCTCGACCCGTGCGGCGCAGTCGGAACCTGATACGGAGGCGTACGCGGCGAGCAAGGGTGGCTTGCTGGCTTTGACTCACGCACTGGCGATCAGTCTCGGGCCGGAGATTCGCGTCAATGCGGTCAGTCCGGGCTGGATCGATGCGCGGGATCCATCCGCCCGGCGCGCGGAACCGCTGACCGATACCGATCATGCCCAGCATCCTGCGGGCAGGGTAGGGACGGTCGAGGATGTGGCAGCGATGGTGGCGTGGTTGCTGTCGAAGAATGCAGGGTTTGTGACGGGGCAGGAATTCGTGGTCGATGGCGGTATGACCAAGAAGATGATTTATACGGAATGAAGCAATTTCGTCTTTGTTAGAAAAACTTCAATCCTGCTATTGACTTAGGTTCGCTACCTGCGTAAATTTCGCGGCCTCGGAGATGCAAACGGGTGATTAGCTCAGCTGGGAGAGCGTCTGCCTTACAAGCAGAATGTCGGCGGTTCGATCCCGTCATCACCCACCACTCCCGAGAGACTTGCGTAAGCAAGAACGTAGGCTGAAAGTGCCTGCACCGACGCGCAGCGGTAGTTCAGTCGGTTAGAATACCGGCCTGTCACGCCGGGGGTCGCGGGTTCGAGTCCCGTCCGCTGCGCCATATTCAACGAGTCAGACACTGTCTGGTTCGCGATTGAAAAGCACCGAAGCTTTCAGTCAAACGAGTTACTTGAGCGTCAGCTCAAAGCGATACGCAGCGGTAGTTCAGTCGGTTAGAATACCGGCCTGTCACGCCGGGGGTCGCGGGTTCGAGTCCCGTCCGCTGCGCCATATCTGTTTCAAGGACCACTGAACGCCTTGAAACACCGAAAGCAACCTCTGGTTGATTCGGAATCGATAGCAAAGACCCTGGTCGAAAGACCGGGGTTTTTTGTGTCTGAAATTTGACCTCTCCCAAATTCCTCCCTTGTAGCCGGCGACGAACCCTAGCCGTGGCTCGTTCGATGCTGCCGGGCAATCTACCTGCGTCTCCGAGTCGCTGCGATGCAATGCCGCATTGATTTTTTGATTCTTTAGTCAAATTTTTGTAACTGGTTGTTTGCTGCGAGCTCAGAAACCTATAAAGTTAACCTTTCGGTCAGCTTTGCACTGTCATCACGCCCTTTGCTTCGTCAAAAAGGGCTTCTGCAAGACTCGAGATTCCCAGTAGATAACCAGAAGGGCGGATCCATAACCGCCCAGAGGATGATCCATGTCCAACCGTGAAATATCCCGGCGCTCGTTCCTTCAGGGCGGGCTGGTGGCGGGTGTGAGCGTTACGCTCACGCCGCTCAGCAGTCAGGCGCTCGGTGCCTTGATGGAAAACAGCGTCACCGTGCCGTCCGAGCAGTGGCTCGGCAACAACGGCAAGGCGCGCCAGCGTAACGATGCCTTGTCCAAGGTCTGCGGCAGCAAAGTGTTTGCCCGCGACATCCGTTCCAAGGACATGCCGGGCTGGCCCCAGCAGCAAGGCCACGCCATGTTGCTGAAAACCATCAAGGCCGACCGCATCTACGACGGCTACGACCTGTCGTGGCTCGGCGCTGATCTGCAGCCTGATCGCATCGTCACCGCTGCCGACCTGGACAAGGACGGCATTGTATTCCCTGAAGAGCACGCGCCGGATCCTCTGCTGCCGGAAGGCAAAGTACCGATGTTCATCGGCCACCCGGTTGCGATCCTGATCTGGAACGACTTCGAGCGTTTCCGCCAGGCCAAGAACAAACTCAAATTCAATGACAAAGCGATTCGTTACGGTGCGCAAGTACCGTTCTACGAAGGCGATCCCTATGGCAGTTTCCGTTACGTGCGCGTCGGTGGCCCGACGTCGGCGGACGAAGACGAGTTCGCCAGCCTCAAGGATTCGATCCTGTTCCCGATGCTGAAGAACCGTCGTCCGGTGTGGAATTCCCAACCGAACCTGCACGGCAACCTGACCGAGCGCGGCCTGTTCTACGCCGACCGCATGAAAAAAGAGATCGACACCCCGCCGGACAACTGGCTGGTGTTCGACGAACGCTACAAAACCCCGTCGATCGAGCCGGCCGCGATGGAACCGGACAATGGCAACGGCTGGTACGACCCGGCGACCAAGACCCTGCATTTCGTCGTCGCCACTCAGTGCCCGCTGGAAACCGCCACCGAGACCGCGAAGATGATCGGGCCGTCGCGTTTCGGCCTGGCGAACCTGAACATGCACCCGGGTTATACCGTCGGTTACGGTTCCAAGGACCACAATATTTTCGTCTACTACGCGGCCCTGGCGGCGTTGTACGGCGCAGGTGTGCCGATTCGCCTGGCCAACGACCGTTACGAGCAATTCCAGAGCGGCATCAAGCGCCACCCGTTCGACATCCGCTATCAGTTGGCGGTGGACAAGACCGATCACAGCTTCAAGATTTTCCGTGCCGAGATGAGCGTCGACGGTGGCGGTCGGATCAACTACAGCCCGTCGGTGGCCGCCGTTGGCGCTACTGCGGCGCAGTCGATCTACTACATGCCGCAGAACGACCTGCAGGTCACCGCTTACCATTCCCGAGCGGTTGAAGCGGGTTCGATGCGTGGCTACGGCACGCTGCAGAGCATGGCCTCCACCGAGATGATGGTCGACGAAATCGCCGATCGCCTTGGTGTCGATGCCATCGATCTGCGACGCAAGAACGCGCTGCGCTCGGGGATGAAAAACACCCAGGGCGCGATCCCGGCCGGTGCGTTGCGCCTGCACGAGATTCTCGACAAGGCTTCGCTGCACGAAGTCTGGAAAAACCGCGACGCGATCAAGAAGCAGCGCGAAGCGGCGGATCCGGACAACTGGTATGGCGTGGGTTTCGCCATTTGCCAGAAAGACTTCGGCACCGGTTCCGAAGCGCCGATGGCCAGCATCGAGTTCACCGCTGACGGGCGCATTTCCCTGCGTCACATCGGTATCGAGATCGGCACCGGCATGTCCACCTCGCAAGCGTTAGTGGTGGCTGATTTCCTCGGCAGCGCGGCTCACGACGTGAAGACCGGCGAAACCGAGTGGGATGAAATGCAGCTGGTCACCGCCGGCAACCCTTACATCATGAGCCAGGCCGAACAGGACAACTTCCTGCGCAACCCGCGCTGGGTCGGCAAGCTGGCATCGGCCTCGTCCGCGACCAACTCCGCCTACTACTTCAGCCACGCCACCCGTGAAGCGGCGCGCGTGCTATTCAACCACGGTCTGTGGCCGGCGGCGCTGGAGATCTGGCGTCAGGGCCCTTACGGCGGCCAGGCCAACCCTTACGTGGTGCGTCGCGAAGATGCGCATTGGGTCGACGGCAAACTGACCGCCAACGGCATGCAGCCACTGACCTTCGAAGAGCTGGCCAAGCGTGCTCACGAGCGCGGTCTGGTCACTGGCGCCACGGTTCACGGTTTCAACCGCTGGAGCTGGGCCGAGGCCGAATACAGCATCGATGGCGTGCGCGAGCGTCTGCCGCTCGACGGTCTGGCGGTGAAGTACGGCGACGGCGCCCCGAAAGCGAAAAAGGCGCAAATGACCAGCGCCGGTTTCCATCTGCTGGATCGGCAGAACATCGCCTATCCGGTCGTCCAGTTGAACAACGCCGCCGTGACCTACTACAGCCCGGTCGCAACGCTGGTCGAGTTGAAGGTCAACAAAGGTTCGGCAGAAGTCGAAGTGCTCAACCATCACTCGTGGCTGGAATGCGGACGGGTGCTGGTCGAAGAACTGGTTCGTGGTCAGCTCGAAGGCGGGATCGCCATGGGCATCGGTCACGCCTTGATGGAAGAGATGCCGTTGTACGAAGGCGGGCCAGGGGAGGGTGACTGGAACTTCAACCGTTATCGCCTGCCGATGGCGCGCCATGTGGCGGTGTGGAAGCAGACGTCGGAAATCCTGCCGCCGCTGTCCCCAAGCGACCCGTCCAAAGGCATCGCCGAAGTGGTGATGATTCCGGTGGTCGGTGCCATCGGTAACGCCGTGGCCCACGCCATCGGTAAACGTGTTCGCGATCTGCCAATCACTGCTGCGCGCATCAAGGAGGCCCTCAATGGCTAACCGTCCGCTTCAACTGACCCTCAACGGTCAATCCGTCGGCCCGGTGGACATCCCTGATGACCTGCCGATGATCGATTACCTGCACGAATACAAGAACCTCACCGGTTCGCGCCTGGGCTGCGGTCAGGGCATCTGCCACGCCTGCGTGGTGATCGTCGACAACCCGGACGGCACCAGCGAAGAAGTGCGCACATGCATCACTGGCGCGCATTACTTCGAGGGCAAGAAAGTCCGCACCATCGAAGGCCACGCCAAGCGTGACGAGCAAGGCCAGGTCACCGAGCTGAACCCGATCCAGCAGCGTTTTGTCGACGAATTCGCCTTCCAGTGCAGCTACTGCGCGCCGGGTTTCGTCAACGCCGCGACCGTGCTGGTGGAAAAGCTGCAACGCCAGCCAATCGTCAAAAGCAAACTGGAGCAAGTCATCGAGGACAGCCTCGGCCATCACGTCTGCCGTTGCACCGGGTACGTGCGTTACTACAACGCCACCCGCAACGTGCTGACTGATCTCGGCCTGGTCAAGGAGGGTTAAGCATGAAGCAATTATTGACCCGCCTGGCCCTGGCGGTCGGGCTGGCTGCACCTGTGTTGGCGGCGCATGCGGATGAACAGGTCAAGCGCGGTGAATACCTTGCCCGCGCCGCTGACTGCATGGCCTGCCACACGGCGCCGGGTGGCGCGCCGTATGCGGGCGGGCTGCCGATCGTGTCGCCGTTCGGCACGATCTACGGTACCAACATCACGCCGAGCAAGGAGCACGGCATCGGTCTCTACACCGATGACGAGTTCTTCGCCGCGCTCACCGAAGGCAAGCGTCGTGACGGCGCCAACCTGTATCCGGCGATGCCGTACACCTCGTATCACTTGATGCCGCGTGCGGATTCGGATGCGATTCACGCGTATCTGAAAACCGTCGAGCCGATCGAGCGCGCCGCGCCGGTGACCAGTCTGAGCTTCCCGTTCAACGTGCGTCCGGGCTTGATTGGCTGGAACATGATGTACGGTAAAGCGTTGAAGCTGGAGCCTTCCGAAGGCAAAAGCGACGCCTGGAAACGCGGCCAGTACATGGTCGAAGTGCTCGGCCATTGCGGCGAATGCCATACGCCACGCGGCCTGCCGGGCGCGATGCAGTTGGATAAGCGCCTGACCGGCGGCATCCTTAACGGCTATCTGGCGCCGAGCCTGCTGGCAACCGACTTGGCGGCACGCGGCTGGAACCATCAGGACCTGAGCACGTTCCTCAAGCACGGCATGAGCGCCCAGGGCACGATGTTCAACGAGATGTTCCCGGTGTTCCACAACAGCGCTCAGGGTCTGAATGATCCGGATCTGGCGGCGATGGCGACTTTCCTGCTGGGCGACAAGCCTCCGGCGGCGAAAGAACTGACCGAGGTGCCGGTGGAAAAACTCAGTGTCAGCGCCCAGCGCGGCCGTCAGGAATACTTGAACGTCTGCGCCGGCTGTCACGCGGCCGGTGGCGAGGGCAAACCGCACATAGCGGTGGCCATGCGCGGCAACACCACGTTGCGTCTGGAAGACCCGCGCAACCTGTTGCGCGTGATCGAGGATGGCATCGGCGAACAGAAATTCGCCGGGTTCGAACACATGCAGCCGATGCCGGGTTTTGCCGACAAGCTCAGTGCCGAACAACTGACCGATCTGCTGAACTACCTGCGTCAGGGTTGGGGTGGTCAGTCTGCTGAGTTGGCGGTGGGCGATGTGCAGAAGCTTCAGGCTGACGCCCCGTCCATCGAGCACAAGGCGCACTGATCATGCAGCATCTCGATCTGCAGGTTGTGCGTCGGGCGCTGGAGTGGTCGACGGCGGGGCAACGCATCTGGCTCTGCACCGTGCTGACCACCTATGGTTCGGCGCCACGCGCGCCAGGTTCGCTGCTGGCGGTGAACGACGGCGGGCAGTGGATCGGGTCGCTGTCCGGTGGTTGTGTCGAGGAAGACTTTCTCGAGCGCGTCGCCGAAGGTGTGTTTCTCGATGCGATCAACGTCGTGCGTTATGGCGAAGGTGACGATCCGCGTTCGCGGGTCAGCCTGCCGTGCGGCGGCATACTCGATGTGCTGGTAGAGAAATTTGACGCCGGCTGCGATGTGCAGGCGCACCTGCGTGAGCTCGAATCGGCGTTGCTCGGGCAGCGCCGGGTGATTCGCGAAGTCGATCTGACTACTGGTGCGCGTAGCCTGTTTACCGATCACGAGCAGGGCGCGCGAATCGAGCGTGAAATCGACCGGGTACGGATCCGCATCGGGGCTGCTCAGCGCTTGCTGCTGGCGGGGTATTCCAGCGTGGCGCAGGCGTGTGCGGAGTTCGCGGTTGGTCTCGGCTTCGAAGTGATTCTCTGCGACCCGCGTGAAGAAGTGCTGAAAGACGTGGTGCTCAATGGCGTGGAGATTCGCCGGCAATTGCCGTCGGTGTTCATCGCCGATGGCGGTTGCCACCGTGATACCGCGGTGGTGGCCTTGACCCATGATCCGCGCATCGACGATCTGGCGATGATGGAAGCTGTGCGCACCGAGGCGTTTTACATCGGCGTAATGGGTTCGTTGCAGACTTCACAAAAGCGCTTCGAGCGTTTGCGTAGGGTTGGCGGTCTGGGGGAGAGCGAGCTGGCGCGAATTCATGCGCCGATCGGCCTCAACCTAGGCAGCAAGACACCGGCGGAAATTGCTTTGGCAGTGCTCGCGGATATCCTGCGGATTCGCAGCGGGATTGGGCGGGATCAGTTGTGATTGAGGCTGGATGTAAAAGGGGCCGCTGTTCAGCGGCCCTTTTTTTCGCTCATCAGAAACCGAGCTTGTCGCGCAATCCGTAGTACCACGCGCCCAGCGCGGCAAACGGTGTGCGCAGCAGTTGCCCGCCGGGGAAAGGGTAGTGCGGCAGATCAGCAAAGGCATCGAAACGCTCGGCTTGTCCGCGCAGTGCCTCGGCCAACACCTTGCCGGCCAGGTGCGTGTAGGTCACGCCGTGGCCACTGCAGCCTTGGGAGTAATAGATGTTGTCGCCCAGGCGTCCGACCTGAGGCAGGCGCGACAGGGTCAGCAGGAAGTTGCCGGTCCAGGCGTAGTCGATTTTCACGTCCTTGAGTTGCGGGAAGACCTTGAGCATTTTCGGGCGGATGATCGCCTCGATGTTTGCCGGATCCCGCGCGCCATACACCACACCGCCGCCGAAGATCAGGCGCTTGTCGCCGGTAAGGCGGTAGTAGTCGAGCAGGTAGTTGCAGTCTTCGACGCAGTAGTCCTGCGGCAGCAGGGATTTCGCCAGATCATCGCCCAGTGGTTCGGTGGTGATGACCTGAGTGCCGCATGGCATCGATTTGGCCGCCAGCTCCGGCACCAGATTGCCGAGGTAGGCGTTGCCGGCGACGATGATGAATTTGGCTCTGACCTTGCCTTGCGGTGTATGTACGACCGGGTTGGCACCGCGTTCGATGCGCACGGCCGGCGACTGTTCGTAAATGGCGCCGCCCAGGGATTCAACGGCGGCTGCTTCACCGAGGGCCAGGTTGAGCGGGTGGATGTGGCCGCCGCTCATGTCGAGCATGCCGCCGACGTATTGATCGCAAGCCACCACTTCGCGAATGCGGCGTTGATCGAGCAGTTCCAGTTGCGTGTGGCCGAAGCGTTCCCACAAGCGTTTCTGCGATTCCAGGTGACCCATCTGCTTGGCGGTGAGGGCGGCGAATACGCCGCCGTCCTTGAGGTCGCACTGGATGTTGTATTTGCTGACACGCTCACGAATGATCCGGCCGCCTTCGAAGGCCATCTGCCCGAGCAGTTGCGCCTGTTTCGGGCCGACGCTGCGTTCGATCACATCAATGTCACGGCTGTAGCTATTGACGATTTGCCCGCCATTGCGCCCCGAGGCGCCGAAGCCGACCTTGGCGGCTTCCAGCACGGTCACGCGAAACCCGTTCTCCAGCAGGAACAGCGCCGAGGAAAGTCCCGTATAACCAGCGCCGATCACACAGACATCCGTCTCCACGTCATCCTGCAGGGCAGGACGTGGTGGTGCGGCGTTGGCCGATGCCGCGTAGTAAGACTCTGGGTAAGGGGTGTTCGCCATCCTGCAGCCTCTGTTTAATATATTTTACGAGTGCAGCGATCCTACCCCAGTTGAAAAACCTCCGCCAGCCACCGGGAAATCTTCTTGCGGCGGGTCGAAATTAAATATTTTGCATATTCATAGGGTTAGGTGAAAAAAAGGTGTTGACACCCCTCCGGAATTCCGTAGAATGCCGCCTCACAGCAGGCACGTAGCTCAGTTGGTTAGAGCACCACCTTGACATGGTGGGGGTCGTTGGTTCGAGTCCAATCGCGCCTACCAAACAAAATCCGCTCTGCTGGGCGGTCTGAAAGGGCTCACCGAAAGGTGGGCCTTTTTTGTTGTCTGCGATTTTCAGAACCTTTGCAAATTTCCGTTTGGTCGACCGCAGCTACACTTCGGCACATTTGCAGGGGTGTATTCATGAGTCGCCAATTCAGGCGCGCCAGTTCAGGCGATATCGAAAGCCTGTTGAAGATTGATCCTGTCGCTGAAACAGATAGCCGTCGTCGAGCGTGCATCGCGAGAGCAGTTGGGGCGCATGAGTGCTGGGTTGTCTGCGAGACTGACAATCCTGGCGTTCTTCTCGGCTACGGCTGTTTGGATCGAAGCTTTTTCGGTGAATGGTTCATATCCCTCGTGGTCGTCTCCAGTGCGAGCAGGCGTTCCGGCGTGGGTCGGCAAATCGTGAGTGGTCTGGAGCATCACGCTGTTGCAGGCAAGATCTTCACGTCGACCAATGCGTCCAACTTGCCGATGCGGCAGCTGCTGACAAATCTTGGATATCAGCATAGCGGAACGGTGGAGAACCTTGACCCGGGGGATCCTGAACTCATTTTTGTAAAATTCTTGAGCCGTGCGCGTATTGACTGCGATGGATTTTGATCCATTCGTCGCCGACTTTTGTGAGCGACCTTTTAAATAGTGTGGATATTTAAGGAGTTACGGATTTTATTAACCATTCGGTTATCAAAAATACGTTGTTACAAGACGAATAAATCAGTAATATCCGCCCCGCGTTCACCACCACGGTTTATGCATTTTTAAATCCCAAGCTTCCATCAGCTGCTTGGGATTTTTTTTGCCCGCGATTTGCCTTTCCCGCGCCTCTGCCAGTCTCTCGTCTCGCCCGCTTCCGTTTTTCCGGGAGGGGTGACAGGCAAGTCCTCATTTTTTCGACTACTACTGTCAGGCTGATTTCGCCTCTGCAGTACAGGAGTTCATCAATGCTGGTTCACTGGTTTCTTGCAGCGATTCATCTATTGGCATTTGCCATGGGCTTCTGGGCGGTGTTGACGCGTGGGACGGCCTTCAGTCGCCTGGCGTCCGGCTCGGGTGAGGTCGGGCGCGTATTGCTTGCCGACAATGTCTGGGGGCTCTCGGCGCTGGTGCTGCTCATCTCCGGCGGCATGCGCGCCTTTGCCGGTTATGAGAAGGGAACCGACTACTACCTGCATCAGCCGCTGTTCCATCTGAAGATGACGTTGTTTGTGCTGATTCTGCTTCTGGAACTGGTGCCGATGATCACTCTGATCAAGTGGCGCGTGGCCAAGGCGCGCGGCGCTATCCCTGACACGGGGCGTGCCAAGGTGTTCGCGCGGATCAGTCATGCGGAAGCGCTTCTATTGATATTGATGGTCGTGGCGGCCACGGGAATGGCGCGTGGCGTTACATTCGGCTAGGCGGGCGAGATTCCCATTCGCTATTCGGAAATATCCGACAGCCAACCCTTTGAATGACAGTTAGTATCGGTCGCGAGAAGGGTGAGGCGGGAAGGGGCGTGGCACGCGCCGTCACCAGGGAGGTGGGGGAATGGCAATACGGCGCTTGAATCTTTAGCCAGTCATTGCGCGCAGGCAAACGAACTGGCTACTGACTGCGGTAGGGCTCAGGGCGTTTGTGGCTTGTCCGGAGCGGTCAGGCCAGCCTGGATGCGCTGGTAGATCTCTTCCCGGTGCACTGCAACGTTCTTCGGAGCATTGATGCCGATTCGAACTTGCTGGCCGCTGACGCCGAGAATGGTGATCGTGATGTCATCACCAATGTTTATGCTTTCACCGACTTTGCGGGTGAGTATCAGCATGGTCTTCTCCTTGATTGCTTTGTAGGGCACCTGATTCAGACAGTGCAGAGGTCGGTGGTACGTATAGATTAGTGCGAAGTCTTAAAGTCTGGGTGCCTCTTTCTGACGCGCAGCAGCGGCATTAATTCCCAGCGCGTAACTATACAGGGGCTGTCAGCATCAATCTCGTCCTTTTGTGCCCATTTTGCGGGGCTCCGAAAGTATTCTCGAATGTTAAGATCGCCGCTTTGAAAAATCAGAGGGAAGCGTTGTGCGCAAATTGGTCTGGGTAGTCGCGGCACTGGCATTGGCAGGATGTGGCGAAGGCAAGAGTGTGGATGCGCAAAAAGCGAAACCGGCGGTGGTAGCGGCGCCTGTTGCGGTGGGGCCGCAGTGGGATCTGGAAGTGCGCGGTGAAACTCCCCAAGCCGTAAGCGACCTCAGCGGCTGGCTGATCGAGCATGCCTTTGTGGCCAGCGTCATCAAGGACGCCAGCGGCAAGACCCGGATCCTGCTTGGCCCTTTCAATTCGAAGGCTGACGCCGAGGCACGGCAGGCGGATGTGAACGCCGCGCTGATCAAGGCGAAGAAGCAGAACATCGAAACACTGGTGATCGAGCGCACGGTCGCTCAATAAGCGATCCATTCGGCGGAGCTGACTAAAGGGTGTCCCCCGTGATTCGTTTTTAAAGCAATCACTGAAGATACCCAGAAGGAGCTCCGCATGGCCTCCGCCAATCCTTACAAGTTGTTCGACGTTGTTTTGCGTCACAAGCATCAACTGAGTCCGCATCTGATGCGGATCACCCTCGCAAGCTCGGCGGTCACCGAGATGGCTGCGTGGGCGCCGGATCAGCGAGTGAAGCTGTTTTTCCCTGCAGCAGATGGCTCACCCGCCAGGCTTTCTCAGGGGGAGGGGTGGTACGCCCGTTTCCGCTCGATGCTGGTTGATCGTCGCCCGGCGATGCGCACCTACACCATCCGCCACTTGCGTGCCGAAGCAGGCGAAGTGGATATCGATTTCGTACTGCACGGCGAGACCGGTCCTGCCTCCCGTTGGGCCTTGCGAGCACAGCCTGGCGAGTCGATGCAGATTCTCGCCCCCGACAGCCGATTCACGGCACAAGAGGCGGGGGGATTTGAATGGAAACCTCCGCAAACGCTCAAGCAACTTCTGCTGGTCGCCGATTCCACAGCGTTGCCGGCCGCCATGGGGATTCTGGAAGAACTGGCGACACTGGCTGAACCGCCGCAGACCCAGGCGTTTTTTGAGGTCGACAGTCGTGAAGACATGTTGGCGGTTCCTGACTGGCCCGGGCTTTTGGTGCAATGGCTGATTCGCGATCAGGCAGCTGCTGGTACGTTGATGGTGGAAGCCGTGCGGCAGGCGACGTTGCCTGTTGATGCATCGCCGGTTGGGCAGGCGGTCGAGCTGGCGGATGTCGACATCGAAGAAGAGATTCTTTGGGAGGTCGCCGAAACGGCCAGCGAGGGATTCTATGGCTGGATCGCCGGAGAATCAGCAGCGGTCATGAGTCTGCGCAAATACCTGATCAAGGAGCGTGGCATCCCTCGCGAATCACTCAATCTGATGGGCTACTGGCGCTACAACAAGTCCGGCGGTTGAGCACAAAAAAGGCCTTGAGTTTGTCGCTCAAGGCCTTTTCTTTTGATCAGGATATCAACCGCAGGCTTTCAGGTTCACCGGGCCGACAAATTCATTGCCGCGTCCCATCACGCACGCCACGCTCTGATTACGCTGGCGCTCCCAGTCTTGCACCGGGTAAGTCTTGTCCCAGGCTTCGTACAGTTGCCGATCCTGCTTCGACAAGCGCAAGCCGTATTGTTTGCTCATGTAAAAGTAGGTGCGGGCGATCATGCCGCGAATCGAAGGGCGGGGCATGACCTTCTTCGCCTTGAAGTCGACCTGAGTCAGGCATGAGCCGTACTGACCCTTTTCGACCGGCAACCAACCGTAGCTGAAATTGCTGCGGTCGCCATTCACCTCGCCGATGCTCGGCACCAGGTTGTGCAGGTCGGCTTCGGCTTTCTGATAGCTTGGGTCATAGCGGGTGCAATTCTTGCGACCGCCTTCCTGCCAGCATTGACGTTGATGGCCGAACTGCCACGCGGGAACGATGTGCTCCCATTCGATGCGGGATGCACGTTTGGCGTTCTTGCGTGGGACATAGCCACAGGCGGCCAGATCAACCTTGTTGCCGGTGTATTTGCACCCGCAATAGAACTCGGTGGATTGTGGAGCGTACAGCTTCCAGGCGACCTTCTTGGCTTCGGTGAACGTACGCGGCGCGCCAGCTTGCGCACCCAGGGAAATGAACAGCAACAGCACAGCAGCAAAACGCAGAATCATTGAATCAATCTTCCTTCGGCACAACCCAGAAAATCTGTACGCCGCCATCGTCGCGGTAGGCGAGGGTGACGTTGTCGTTCTCGTCGATCTCTTCCAGCAAGCGCTCCCAGTCATCCACCGGCTCGTCTGGAAGTCGGAAGATCAGCGCGGCTTTGGCTTTTTGTGCGGTGGGGGAGTTGATGATTTTTTGAACGCGCATGCCCATGCGTTCGTAAGCGTCAGGAGCATCAGGGGAAGTGGCCACGAGGTTATCCTTATTAAGCTGTACGTGCATACAGTATTTAACTGTAGGCATTTTCGCAACTGCTTAAAATTCAAGAAAATCCTCTGACAGCGGTTTTCCGGTTTTGGTGTCGCGCAGGTGTAATTTTTCTTTGGCGGAGGCGCAAGCTTCACCCTCCGTCAGGTTGACGAAGGGTGAAATCAGTGTCCGATCAGGAATGGATCGGGCGAAGGCAGATCAGTATTCCCAGAACATCCGTTGCAGCTCTTTGCTGTCGTTGGTCTTGGTCAAGGCAACCATGGCCAGGATGCGGGCTTTCTGTGGGTTCAGGTCGTGAGCAACCACCCAGTCGTATTTGTCGTCAGGTTGCTCGGCGTTGCGCAGAACGAAACCACCGGCATTGACGTGAGACGAGCGAATGATCTGCACACCGTCCTTGCGCAGTGCTTGCAAGGTCGGAACCACGCGGGAGGAAACCGAGCCGTTGCCGGTACCGGCATGGATGATCGCCTTGGCGCCGGACTGGGCGAGGGCCTTGTAGGCTGTGTCGCTGACATTGCCGTAGGAATAGGCGATTTCTACGTCAGGAAGGCTCTTGATGTTTTTGATATCGAATTCCGAATCCATGGTGTGGCGCTTGGCTGGCAGGCGGAACCAGTAGGATTTCCCTTCAACTACCATGCCGAGCGGACCCCAAGCGCTTTTGAACGCTTCTGTCTTGATGTTGATCATCTTGCTGACATCGCGACCCGACTGGATTTCATCGTTCATTGTCACCAGTACGCCTTTGCCGCGAGCTTCTTTGCTACTGGCGACGGCCACGGCGTTGTACAGGTTCAGCATGCCGTCCGCCGACATGGCGGTGCCCGGGCGCATGGAGCCGACGACGATGATCGGCTTGTCGGTTTTTTCCACCAGGTTCAGGAAGTAAGCGGTCTCTTCCAGGGTGTCGGTGCCGTGGGTGATGACGATGCCATCGACGTCTTTGCTGTCGGCCAGTTCGGAAACGCGACGACCCAGTTGCAGGAGGTTTTCGTTGGTGATGCTTTCCGACGCGATTTGCATGACCTGTTCGCCACGCACATTGGCCAGCTTGCTCAGTTCGGGAATGCCGGCGATCAATTGTTCGACGCCTACCTTCGCGGCTTGATAGGTCGCGCTGTTGGCCGCGCTGGCGCCCGCGCCGGCAATGGTGCCGCCGGTGGCCAGTACCACTACATTGGCCAGCTTGGTCTGAGTTTCGGCTTCTTTTGCCTGGAGGGCGGTTGGCAGGAGCAGGAGGAGGGCCAAAGCGCCCGGAACGAAATTCTTCAAAGCAGATGTCATTATTTTTCTCTCTAGTAGTGAGACGGTGCTGATGCAGGTTCATCTAGATGCGCCCCGGGCCGATCTGAATGCCAGGGGTGCAGGGAGGGAGCAGGATCTGTACCAGTCGTACTGTGCTTGAGAGAAATGTTTAACCTCATGATTTAAATCAAGATTTATTCGATGATTGGTTTTGATCCTCCCTCGCTCATCCGGGTTTCCGAACGCGGGCTGTTTTCTCGTTCGGCTCACCGAAAAGGACTACGAGCTCCGTCCGCAGGGTGAGCTGGCCAGTTTTCGGATCTGTGCTAAAGAAAACGGCGCACTGGCCGATGCGCCTTTATAGGGATCCAATTTTTCAGGAGTTCAAATGTCATTGACTATCGGTTTGCCAAACCCCGGCGCGGTTACCATCGGCGGAAAAACAGCCGCTACGATCAATGCCCTGAGCGAGGCCAACGAGCAAGCGGCGGCCGAAGCGCTGGGCAAAGACGCTGGCGATACGAAGCAAGTCAGAACCGGTGGCGGCCCAGTGCAGGAGGAGGCGCCGGCCGAAAGCGGTGGCAATCAAAGCATCACGATCAAGATACTGCTCAAGCGCATGAAGGAGTTGCAGCAGCAATTGCAGGAGCAGCAACAGCAATTGGCCGCGGCGCAGGCGGCCAGCTATCCGACCGAAGAAGCCAAGACGACAGTCGTCATGTCGATCCAGGGGCAGATTGCAGACACCAACGCTGCACTCATGGAAGTGGCCGGCAATCTGGTTCGTGAGATGGCCAAGGGGTCCGGCAGCGGCGGTGTGATCAACACGACCGCCTAGGAGAAGGGGGTGGTGACGGTGATTCGCCCTACAAAAAATGCAGATTTTCAGTCGTTGACAAATGTCGGCAGGATTCGCATAGTTCGGTCTACGCAAACGTTTGCGCGGTCTTCGCGGTGAATTGATTTCGTCGTGGGGTGCAGCGAGCTTACGCCAGCGCAAGCGTTGCTCACAATAATCATAAGATCGGAGTGAACCCATGAAGCTGCCATTCGCTGGACGTCTTCTTGCTGTCGCCATGCTGGCTGCCGCATCCGCCGCACTGCCTGTCTCTTCGGCTTTCGCCGAGTCCCCTGAAAAACCCAAAGTCGCTCTGGTCATGAAATCTCTGGCCAACGAATTCTTCCTGACCATGGAAGACGGCGCCAAGGCCTACCAGAAAGAACATTCCGCCGATTTCGACCTGATCTCCAACGGCATCAAGGACGAAACCGATACGGCGGGGCAGACGCGCATCGTCGAGCAGATGATTCTGGCGAAGGTCAACGCGCTGGTTATCGCACCGTCTGATTCCAAAGCGATGGTGCCGGTGATCAAGAAGGCCGTCGATGCCGGTATCACCGTGATCAACATCGATAACCAGCTCGATCCGGCTGTGATCAAAAGCAAGAACATCAGCGTTCCGTTCGTAGGCCCGGACAACCGCAAAGGTGCGCGTCTGGTGGGTGAGTACCTGGCCAAGCAACTGAAGGCCGGTGATGAAGTGGGCATCATTGAAGGCGTCTCCACGACGACCAACGCCCAGCAGCGTACCGCTGGCTTCAAGGATGCGATGGAGGCTGCGCAGATCAAGGTTGTTTCCCTGCAGTCCGGCGACTGGGAAATCGACAAGGGCAACAAGGTGGCCGCTTCGATTCTCAGCGAGTACCCGGACGTCAAGGCGCTGCTGGCCGGCAACGACAGCATGGCCGTGGGCGCCGTTTCCGCCGTGCGCGCTGCCGGCAAGGCCGGTCAGGTGCAGGTTGTCGGTTACGACAATATCAATGCCATCAAGCCCATGCTGAAGGACGGTCGCGTTCTGGCGACTGCCGACCAGTACGCTGCGAAGCAAGCGGTGTTCGGTATCGAGACCGCGCTGAAAATCATCAAGGGCGAGAAAGTCGACAGTGGTGCAAATGGCGTGATCGAAACGCCTGTCGAGCTGGTCACCAAGTAAGTCCTTTGGCGACACAATGGCGCTCGTCCGTCCGGGCGAGCGCATGGAGATTTTTATGTCAGTTTCCGCTCCGATCGCTGTCCTCTCGGTCAGCGGTATCGGCAAGACCTATGCGCAACCGGTACTGACCGGCATCGATCTGACGTTGATGCGCGGTGAAGTGCTGGCACTGACCGGTGAGAACGGTGCCGGCAAAAGCACCCTGTCGAAGATCATCGGTGGCCTGGTCACCCCTACCACCGGCCAGATGCAGTTCCAGGGCAAGGATTATCGCCCTGGCAGTCGCACGCAGGCTGAAGAACTGGGTGTGCGCATGGTCATGCAAGAGCTCAATCTGCTGCCGACGCTTTCGGTGGCGGAGAACCTGTTCCTCGACAACCTGCCGAGCAATGGTGGCTGGATCAGTCGCAAGCAACTGCGCAAAGCCGCTATCGAAGCCATGGCTCAAGTCGGCCTCGACGCCATCGACCCGGACACACTGGTCGGCGAGCTCGGGATCGGTCACCAGCAAATGGTCGAAATCGCCCGTAACCTGATCGGCGATTGTCACGTGCTGATCCTTGATGAACCGACCGCGATGCTGACCGCGCGCGAAGTCGAGATGCTGTTCGAGCAGATCACCCGGTTGCAGGCGCGTGGCGTCTCGATCATCTACATCTCCCACCGCCTCGAAGAACTGGCCAGGGTCGCTCAGCGCATTGCTGTGTTGCGTGACGGCAACCTGGTGTGCGTCGAGCCGATGGCCAATTACAACAGTGAGCAACTGGTTACCCTGATGGTTGGTCGCGAGCTGGGCGAGCATATCGATCTTGGGGCTCGCAATATCGGCGCGCCGGCCCTGACGGTCAAAGGCCTGACCCGCTCCGACAAAGTTCGCGACGTTTCCTTTGAGGTTCGCGCCGGCGAGATTTTTGGCATTTCGGGGCTGATCGGGGCTGGGCGCACCGAACTTTTGCGGTTGATCTTCGGCGCTGATGTCGCGGACAGCGGCACGGTGGCACTGGGTTCGCCAGCGAAAACGGTGAGCATTCGTTCGCCTGTGGATGCGGTGCGCAACGGCATCGCCTTGATCACGGAGGATCGCAAGGGCGAAGGCCTGCTGCTGAGCCAATCGATCAGCGCCAACATTGCCTTGGGCAACATGCCGGAAATTTCCAGCGGCGGGTTCGTCAACAACGGCGATGAAACGAAGCTCGCGCAGCGGCAGATCGACGCCATGCGCATCCGCAGTTCCAGTCCGACGCAACTGGTGTCCGAGCTGTCCGGCGGCAATCAGCAAAAGGTGGTGATCGGGCGCTGGCTCGAACGCGACTGTTCGGTGCTGCTGTTCGACGAGCCGACTCGCGGTATCGATGTCGGCGCCAAGTTCGATATTTATGCCTTGCTCGGCGAACTGACCCGTCAGGGCAAGGCGCTGGTGGTGGTATCCAGCGACTTGCGTGAGCTGATGCTGATCTGCGACCGCATCGGCGTGTTGTCGGCGGGACGTCTGATCGACACCTTCGAGCGCGACAGCTGGACCCAGGATGACTTGCTTGCCGCCGCATTCGCCGGCTACCAGAAACGTGATGCGTTGCTCAACGAAGCAGCGCCTAGGGATCTCCCATGAAAACTGCATCTTCCGCCGGCAAATCCAGTGGCAATTTCTACGGCCTCGGGACTTATCTGGGGCTCGCCGGCGCGTTGCTGGCAATGATTGCGCTGTTCTCGGTCATGAGCAGCCATTTCCTGTCGTACAACACCTTCAGCACCCTGGCCAACCAGATTCCCGACCTGATGGTTCTGGCGGTGGGCATGACGTTCGTTCTGATCATCGGCGGGATCGACCTGTCGGTAGGCTCGGTACTGGCACTTGCGGCCTCCACTGTCAGCGTGGCGATTCTTGGCTGGGGCTGGAGCGTGTTGCCGGCTGCCTTGTTGGGTATGGCTGTCGCGGCGTTGGCCGGCACGGTTACCGGCTCGATTACCGTGGCGTGGCGAATTCCGTCATTTATCGTGTCGCTGGGTGTGCTGGAGATGGCCCGTGGCCTGGCCTATCAGATGACCGGTTCGCGCACGGCCTACATCGGTGACTCCTTTGCGTGGCTGTCGAACCCGATCGCCTTTGGCATTTCACCCTCGTTCATCATTGCCTTGCTGGTCATTTTCGTTGCCCAGGCCGTTCTGACCCGTACCGTGTTCGGTCGCTATCTGATCGGCATTGGCACCAACGAGGAAGCGGTACGTCTGGCGGGGATCAATCCAAAACCCTACAAGATCCTGGTGTTCAGTCTGATGGGCCTGCTCGCCGGTATTGCGGCGCTGTTCCAGATTTCCCGGCTGGAAGCGGCCGACCCGAACGCCGGTTCTGGCCTTGAGCTGCAAGTCATCGCTGCGGTGGTGATCGGCGGTACCAGCCTGATGGGTGGGCGTGGTTCGGTGATCAGTACCTTTTTCGGCGTGTTGATCATCTCCGTGCTGGCGGCCGGCCTGGCGCAGATTGGCGCGACCGAACCGACCAAGCGCATCATCACCGGTGCGGTGATCGTGATCGCCGTGGTGCTTGACACCTATCGCAGTCAACGCGCAAGTCGACGGGGCTGATAAATGGCAACGATCAAGGATGTGGCGGCACTTGCAGGAATTTCCTACACGACCGTGTCCCACGTAGTAAACAAGACCCGACCGGTGAGCGAAGAGGTGCGGCTCAAGGTCGAGGCGGCGATCAAGAGTCTCGACTATGTGCCGAGCGCCGTGGCCCGATCGCTGAAAGCGAAAACCACCGCCACCATCGGTTTGCTGGTGCCCAACAGCCTCAACCCGTACTTCGCCGAACTGGCGCGCGGAATCGAGGATTGCTGCGAGCGTAACGGCTACTGCGTGATTCTCTGCAACTCCGACGACAACCCGGACAAGCAGCGCAGCTACCTGCGGGTGCTGCTCGAAAAGCGCATCGACGGCTTGATCGTCGCGTCTGCGGGGGGCGACAGCGGTCTGGCGCAAGGACTGGCCGGCGTGAAGACGCCGATGGTGATCGTCGACCGTGGACTCGAAGGCGTGGACGCCGACCTGGTGCGCATCGATCACGAATATGGCGCGTACCTTGCGACGCGGCATCTGCTTGAGCTCGGTCATCGCGATATCGCCACGATCGGTGGTCCGGCCAGTACCAGTGTTGCGCAAATGCGTCAGGCCGGTTTTTGTCGCGCGCTGAAAGAGGCCGGTGTTGAGGTGTCCCCGTCGCGCATGCTGGAAAGCGACTTCACCAGCACTGGCGGTTACAACGCGGCTTCCGTTCTGCTTGAGCGCAATCCGCCGAGCGCGATCTTCGCCGGTAACGACATGATCGGCATCGGTGTACTGCGAGCGGCGGCGGAGCGCAACGTGCGCGTGCCTGCCGAACTGTCGGTGATCGGATTCGACGATATCCAGATGAGCCGTTACGTGTATCCCGCGCTGACGACTGTGGGCCAGTCGATCCTGCAACTGGGCGAGATGGCCGCGGAAGTTTTGTTGCGAAGAATTGCCACCCCGGGTCTGGCGACGGATCAGCGGATCGTGACCCCGAGTATTGTCCTGCGCGAATCGACTGCACCGCTGTCCGGCGTGTTCACCGAATACCGCTGAAACGAATTGAAGAGTAGTGATGTATGTCCGCAAATGTAGTGGTAATAGGCAGCCTGAACATGGACTTGGTCACCCGGGCGCCGCGCTTGCCCCGGGGCGGTGAGACGCTGATCGGTCATTCCTTCGCTACCGTGTCCGGTGGCAAGGGCGCCAACCAGGCCGTAGCTGCCGCGCGCCTGGGTGCACAGGTGTCGATGGTCGGCTGTGTCGGCAACGATGACTATGGTGTGCAATTGCGCGACGCGTTGCTGGCCGAGCAGATCGATTGTCAGGCGGTCAGCGTGGTCGAGGATTCCAGTGGTGTGGCGCTGATCGTGGTCGATGACAACAGTCAAAATGCGATTGTCATCGTGGCCGGTGCCAATGGCTCGATGACCCCGGCGGTTATCGACCGGTTTGACGCCGTGCTGCAGGCTGCCGACGTGATCATTTGCCAGCTGGAAATCCCCGATGCCACGGTAGGCCACGCGCTGAAGCGCGGACGTGAACTGGGCAAGACGGTCATCCTTAACCCGGCGCCGGCCAGTCGCCCGCTGCCAGCGGACTGGTTTGCTGCAATCGATTACCTTATTCCCAACGAGAGCGAGGCCGCCGCCCTCAGCGGTTTGCCGGTGGACTCGCTGGAGACCGCTGAGAAAGCCGCCGCGCACCTGATTTCGCTGGGGGCCGGCAAGGTCATCATCACGCTGGGGGCTCAAGGCTCTTTGTTCGCCAACGGTACGGGTTACCAGCATTTTCCTGCACCCAAAGTGAAGGCTGTCGATACCACTGCCGCCGGGGATACCTTTGTCGGCGGATTTGCCGCTGCACTGGCGGCCGGCAAAACCGAGGACGAGGCCATTCGTTTCGGGCAAGTCGCTGCAGCCCTGTCGGTCACCCGGGCAGGTGCCCAGCCCTCCATTCCTACCACCTCCGACGTACAGGCATTCAAACCCGCATGAAAAAGACTCCTTTGCTGAATGTCGCCCTGTCGCGGCTGATTGCTTCCCTTGGGCACGGCGACATGGTGGTGATCGGCGATGCCGGCCTGCCGGTACCGCCGGGTGTCGAGTTGATCGACCTGGCGTTGACGCACGGCGTGCCGGATTTCGTCAGCACCCTGAAAGTCGTGCTCAGCGAGATGCAGGTGGAAAGCCACGCACTGGCCAAGGAGATTTTCGACAAGCAACCGACTGCGCTGCCCACGCTGGACGAGCTGAGTGACGAAGGCTCGCTGGGGCGGCGTGACCTGCTCAGTCACGAGCAGTTCAAGGTACTCAGCCGACAGGCACGAG
This sequence comes from Pseudomonas sp. B16(2017), assembly GCF_002113205.1. NCBI lineage: Bacteria > Pseudomonadati > Pseudomonadota > Gammaproteobacteria > Pseudomonadales > Pseudomonadaceae > Pseudomonas > Pseudomonas sp. B16(2017). The sequence continues at coordinate 45,921 of NZ_NEKA01000013.1, read as the reverse complement.
CGATTGTTCGCACGGGCGAATGCCAGCCGTACTGCAACATCGTGCTGGTAGCCGGGGTTACGTTCTAACAGGGTTCGACCCTATTGATTTCATCTGCACAAGGAATGCGCCATGCACCGCTATGCTCAAAAAATGCACCAATTGATTCGGAGTCTGCTGCTTTTGTCCGTGATAACCGCGACCGGCGCCCAGGCGGCGGAAAAGATCGACCTGATCATTGACACCGACCCCGGCGCCGACGACGTGGTCGCCTTGTTGTTTGCTCTGGCCTCCCCGGAGGAGCTGAACATTCGTGCGTTGACCACCGTGGCCGGAAACGTGCGTCTGGACAAGACTTCGCGCAATGCGCGATTGGCCCGTGAGTGGGCAGGGCGGGAAGAGATTCCGGTGTACGCCGGCGCGCCAAAACCGTTGATGCGCACGCCGATCTACGCCGAAAACATCCATGGCAAGGAAGGCTTGTCGGGTGTCACCGTGCACGAACCGAAAAAAGGCCTGGCCGAGGGCAATGCGGTCAACTACCTGATCGACACCCTGAAAAAAGCCAAGCCGCACAGCATCACTATTGCGATGCTCGGCCCGCAGACCAACCTGGCCCTGGCGCTGATCCAGGAGCCGGAGATTGTTCAGGGAATCAAGGAAGTAGTGATCATGGGGGGCGCCCACTTCAATGGCGGCAACATCACGCCAGTGGCCGAGTTCAATCTGTACGCCGACCCGCAAGCCGCGGAGGTGGTGCTCAAAAGCGGTGTGAAACTGACTTACCTGCCGCTGGACGTGACCCACAAGATCCTGACCAGTGACGCGCGCCTGAAGCAGATCGCGGCGCTGAACAACAATGCGAGCAAGATTGTTGGCGACATCCTCAACGAGTACATCAAAGGGGATATGGAGCACTACGGCATTCCGGGTGGCCCGGTGCATGACGCCACTGTCGTGGCTTACCTGCTCAAGCCTGAGCTGTTCACGGGGCGTTCGGTGAATGTGGTGGTCGACAGCCGTGAAGGCCCGACCTTCGGCCAGACCATTGTCGACTGGTATGACGGCCTGAAGGCGCCGAAGAATGCTTTCTGGGTGGAGAACGGCGACGCCCAGGGCTTCTTCGACCTGCTGACCGAGCGTCTGAAACGTCTGAAGTAAGGCATGCGCCCGCAGGTGCCAGCTTGCGGGCTTCTACTCCCTCTCGGTGTCCGGTGTCCCTTTGAAGTCATCGGGATACTTCTCGAACAGTTGGGCGATGAAGGTTTGTGCGCCTTGCGTCCCCAGTGTCTTCACCAGCAGGTCGATGCTGATCAATGCCAATTCCTCCGGACTACCCGGGCTGTAGGAACTATGCCCTTGTCGCCAAGTGGCCTTAATGTCGGCGGTAATGCTTACGGTGGTCATGGCAAGGCTCGGTCGCGGGATCGGAGTTCTGAGTTAACCACTAAGCCGAGCGTTTGGCACTGCGACTTAGGCATGAGCGCGGGGCTGTGCGACACTTGGTCGTTCCGCAAAAAACAAGGATTGAGCTGTGCAGATCGATTTGAATAGCCCCGACGGCCTGACCCTTGATGCCGTCCGCCAAATGCTCGCGTCGGCCAGTGATGACGAACACACCCAGCTGCGCGTGACCAAGGGCGGGATCGCCTACATCTCTTCGGGTGTCACTGGCGGTCAAGACATCGATGGCCTGCTGTTTCGCTTGGAGACCTGGGCAAAAGGCTCGGGGTATGTGGGAAATGTCGCGGCCAGCGACGAAGTCTGGGTCATGCAGATTTTCAATGCGCTCAAAGACAATTGGCCGAATCCGCCTTACGACTACATTGATGTCTATTGAGCGTTATTAATATTCAGTGACGTTTTACGGGGTGAGATTTCAGGCGTTGCTCAGGCACACTCGGCGTTTTTCCGATCGTGGGGCAGGGGGATGGCTCTCACCGTGAAACCAAACGCCTTATTGGCGGTCGCACGATCTCTGCTCAAATTGAAATAAGGAGGCTTCATGCCTTGGAAGTTCGCGTCACTGGGTGCACTGATGGCCGTTGCTGTGTTGGCGGGTTGCAGCACAACCTCCAGTGAGTCGCAGAAGGATCCCGTGACGACTGAGACCGGCCTTGGTCGTTGTGAGGCGTCAGCAGCGGAGTTCGCTCTCGGCAAGAAAGCTTCGCCGGAGCTGTTGGAGCAGGCACGCAAAAAAGCCGGTGCGCAGAATGCCCGGTTCCTCAAGCCCAATGACATGATTACTTTGGAGTACCGCTCTGATCGCCTCAACCTGAATACCGATCAGAACCTGGTGGTCACCCGCGTCAACTGCGGCTGAACCTGTCGGGCTTTCGTATCACCCATAAAAAACCCCGTCACATGGACGGGGTTTTTTTAGTGCGCCGGGAAATTACTCTGGGCGAACTTGTGCAGCTTGCATACCCTTTTGGCCTTTCTCAGCCACGAAGGAGACGGTCTGGCCTTCTTTCAGGCTTTTGAAACCGTCAGTTTCGATAGCTTTGAAGTGTACGAACAGGTCGTCACCGCCACCTTGAGGAGTGATGAAGCCGAAGCCTTTTTCATCGTTGAACCATTTAACGGTGCCGGTTTGGCGATTAGACATGGTGTATCTCCAAGAAACATATATTTTCAGTAGTACTGTGCTGCTCAGGCCAACTGGGCACACCGGGGTATCATAGTCGAAATGTTCGCTTTGGTAGCCCCCCGGACGTGCTGTTTGCCAATCAGTCGTGTTTTCTTTACTGCCTGTTTCGGCTGGAGGCCCCGGTTTAAAAGGCTTTTCGCGAAAAGTAAAGACAATAAAAAAACCTGTAAAACCTGCATAAATCGTACGAAAAGGCCTGAATCAGATGCCTTTCAGCGGGGCTGGGGGCAGTGAAAAGGCCTGTTTCATCATTTTTTCGCCGGGACGTTGGCCTTGCATTTGGCAATTTGCCCCAGAGCTTTTTGTTGCAGCTCAGGCGTGGCCTTGTTGTCCATCAATGCCTGAATGTCGCTGGCCGGATAAGACTTGATGGCATCGGCACCGCACGCGCAGTGGGATTTTGCGGCAGCTGCACCGATTTGCGGAGTGGCCGCCTGGGTGCACTGAGCCATGTATTTCTCACGCTCGCCCTTTGGCCAGTCAGCGTGGGCGCTCAGCGGCAGCAGCAAAACGAGGGGGGCGACTGCAGCAAGCAGGGTATTAAGACGCATGCGAGGATGCTCCTTGTGGGTCAATGTCTTGTTATCTGAGGGCCCAAAGGCCGATCAAGTTCAGCACTCTGGCATAAAACAGACGATTTGCCTCTCGGTAAAAACCAGAGTGCATCGGCGACCGTTCATCTGTGCTAGCATGCCTGGCTCGGGCGTTCGCAGGCTCCGGATGACCTTCAGTCCCGGTTGCGGCCGTGCACGAATTTTCTGATTTGAATCCCAGTCACTCTGGTTCGGTTTTCCGGTTGGCCGCAAGGCTCCTGCCGCTGTAAGGCAGGCGTTCGTCATTGAATGGCCTGGATCGGATCTTGTACTGGCTCATCCCAACCCACGTGACCTTTGGTAGGGGTCACCACTAGGAGAGGAGGCGCCATGCCAACTATTACTCTTCCCGACGGCAGTCAACGTTCATTCGATCACCCGGTTTCCGTAGCCGAGGTCGCCGCATCCATCGGTGCAGGTCTGGCCAAGGCCACCCTGGCCGGCAAGGTGAACGGCAAGCTGGTTGACGCTAGCGACATCATCGACAGCGACGCAACGCTGCAAATCATCACGCCAAAGGATGAAGAGGGGCTGGAGATCATTCGCCACTCTTGCGCCCACCTGGTCGGCCATGCGGTCAAGCAGTTGTACCCGACTGCAAAAATGGTCATCGGGCCGGTCATTGATGAGGGTTTCTATTACGACATCGCCTTCGAGCGTCCTTTTACTCCGGACGACATGGCGGCCATCGAACAGCGCATGCAGCAGCTGATCGATACCGAATATGACGTCATCAAGAAAGTCACTCCACGTGCCGAAGTGATCGAAGTGTTCAAGGCCCGTGGCGAAGACTACAAGCTGCGCCTGGTCGAAGACATGCCGAACGAGCAGGCAATGGGCCTGTACTATCACGAAGAATACGTCGACATGTGCCGCGGTCCGCACGTGCCGAACACTCGCTTCCTGAAATCCTTCAAGCTGACCAAGCTGTCCGGCGCCTACTGGCGCGGTGATGCCAAGAACGAGCAATTGCAGCGCGTGTACGGCACCGCATGGGCTGACAAGAAGCAGTTGGCGGCTTACATCCAGCGTATCGAAGAAGCTGAAAAGCGCGATCACCGCAAGATCGGCAAGCGCCTGGGCCTGTTCCACACTCAGGAAGAAGCGCCGGGCATGGTGTTCTGGCACCCGAATGGCTGGACGTTGTACCAGGTACTCGAGCAGTACATGCGCAAGGTGCAGCGCGACAACGGCTATCTTGAAATCAAGACGCCGCAAGTCGTTGATCGTAGCCTGTGGGAAAAGTCCGGGCACTGGGCTAACTACGCCGACAACATGTTCACTACCGAGTCGGAAAGCCGCGACTACGCCATCAAACCGATGAACTGCCCGTGCCACGTGCAGGTGTTCAATCAGGGCCTGAAGAGCTACCGCGAGTTGCCGATGCGCTTGGCCGAATTCGGTGCCTGCCACCGTAACGAGCCATCGGGTGCGCTGCACGGCATCATGCGTGTGCGTGCGTTTACCCAGGATGACGCCCACATCTTCTGCACCGAAGAGCAGATGCAGGCTGAATCCGCTGCGTTCATCAAGCTGACCATGGATGTTTACCGTGACTTCGGCTTCACCGATGTCGAGATGAAGCTGTCCACTCGTCCGGAAAAGCGCGTTGGTTCCGACGAGCTGTGGGATCGCGCCGAAGCAGCCCTGGCCGCAGCCCTTGATAGCGCTGGTCTGCCGTATGATCTGCAGCCGGGTGAGGGCGCATTCTATGGTCCGAAAATCGAATTCTCGCTGAAAGATTGCCTCGGCCGCGTGTGGCAGTGTGGTACCTTGCAGCTCGATTTCAACCTGCCTGTGCGTCTGGGAGCCGAATACGTCTCCGAAGACAACAGTCGCAAGCATCCGGTGATGTTGCACCGTGCGATCCTCGGTTCGTTCGAGCGTTTCGTCGGGATTCTGATCGAGCACTACGAAGGTGCATTCCCTGCGTGGCTGGCGCCAACCCAGGCAGTGATCATGAATATCACTGATAAACAGGCAGATTTCGTCGCTCAGGTCGAAAAAACTCTCAACGAAAGCGGGTTTCGTGCCAAGTCCGACTTGAGAAATGAAAAGATCGGCTTTAAAATCCGCGAGCATACTTTGCTCAAGGTTCCATATCTCTTGGTTATTGGGGATAAGGAAGTCGAGATGCAGACTGTCGCTGTGCGTACTCGTGAAGGTGCTGACCTGGGCTCGATGCCCGTCGCCCAGTTCGCTGAGTTTCTCGCGCAAGCGGTTTCCCGGCGTGGTCGCCCAGATTCGGAGTAATTATTATTAAGCGTGAAATGAGACAAGATAAACGAGCTGCACCGAAAGCCCCGATCAACGAGAATATCTCGGCACGCGAGGTTCGGTTAATTGGCGCTGATGGCGAGCAGATTGGCATCGTCTCGATTGATGAAGCGCTTCGTATTGCTGAAGAAGCCAAGCTTGATCTGGTAGAAATCTCTGCCGACGCAGTCCCACCGGTTTGCCGGGTGATGGACTACGGCAAATCGATCTTCGAAAAGAAGAAGCAGATTGCTGCGGCGAAGAAGAACCAGAAGCAGATTCAGGTAAAAGAAATCAAGTTTCGTCCAGGGACGGAGGAAGGGGATTACCAGGTAAAACTGCGCAACCTGGTACGTTTCCTGAGTGACGGGGACAGGGCCAAGGTATCCTTGCGATTCCGCGGCCGTGAGATGGCCCACCAGGAGCTGGGGATGGAACTCCTCAAGCGGGTTGAACAAGACCTGCTCGAGTACGGTTCGGTCGAACAGCATCCTAAGATGGAAGGACGCCAGCTGATCATGGTCATCGCCCCGAAAAAGAAGAAGTAATCAACAGGGCACGGCAGGCCTTCTGATTATGTTTATCAACTGAATGCGGAGTATCCGAACATGCCAAAGATGAAAACCAAAAGTGGTGCTGCTAAGCGGTTTCTGAAAACTGCTAACGGTATCAAGCACAAGCACGCTTTCAAGAGCCACATCCTGACCAAAATGTCGACCAAGCGTAAGCGTCAACTGCGCGGTAGCAGCTTGCTGCATCCGTCTGACGTGGCAAAAGTCGAGCGCATGCTGCGCCTTCGTTAATTTTTGGATCAAGAATAGAGGAAGTAACTCATGGCTCGTGTAAAGCGTGGCGTCATTGCCCGTAAACGTCACAAAAAAATTCTGAAACTTGCTAAAGGCTACTACGGCGCACGCTCCCGCGTATTCCGTGTTGCCAAGCAAGCGGTAATCAAGGCAGGCCAATACGCCTACCGTGACCGTCGTCAGAAAAAACGTCAGTTCCGCGCTCTGTGGATCGCTCGTATCAACGCTGGTGCTCGTGTTAACGGTCTGTCTTACAGCCGTTTCATCGCTGGCCTGAAAAAAGCGTCCATCGAGATCGACCGTAAGGTTCTGGCTGATCTGGCAGTGAACGAAAAAGCGGCGTTTGCTGCGATTGTCGAGAAAGCTAAAGCCACCTTGGCTTAAGTACCCCCGACAGTCACCCGGCCTCACCTCTGTGGGGCCAGGTGTTAAACGTCATAAATAGGGGAAGAGCCTTCAAGCTCTTCCCCTATTTTGTATCTGGAGTCTGTACATGGAAAACCTGGATGCGCTGGTCTCTCAAGCACTAGAGGCTGTGCAAAGCGCTGAAGATATCAATGCCCTGGAGCAAATCCGGGTTCAATACCTTGGCAAAAAAGGTGAATTGACTCAGGTGATGAAGACCCTGGGGAATTTGCCGGCAGAAGAGCGTCCGCAGGTCGGCGCCCTGATCAACGTTGCCAAGGAACGTGTCACAGGCGTTCTCAATGCGCGCATGGCCTTGTTTGAGGAAGCCGAACTGGCTGCCAAACTGTCTGCCGAATCCATTGACGTGACCCTGCCGGGCCGCGGTCAGACCTCCGGTGGTCTGCATCCGGTAACCCGGACTCTGGAACGTATCGAACAGTTCTTCACCCATATCGGCTACGGCATCGCCGAAGGTCCTGAGGTCGAAGACGACTATCACAACTTCGAGGCGCTCAACATCCCAGGCCACCACCCGGCCCGGTCGATGCATGACACCTTCTATTTCAACGCCAACATGTTGCTGCGCACCCATACCTCGCCGGTACAGGTCCGCACCATGGAATCGAAAAAACCGCCGATCCGCATCGTCTGCCCAGGTCGTGTGTACCGCAGCGACTCCGATATCACCCACTCGCCGATGTTCCACCAGGTCGAAGGTTTGCTGGTCGATCGCGATATCAACTTCGCCGATCTCAAAGGCACGATTGAAGAGTTTCTGCGAGTGTTCTTCGAGAAAGAACTGGCTGTGCGTTTCCGTCCTTCGTACTTCCCGTTCACCGAGCCTTCTGCCGAAGTCGACATGGAGTGCGTGATGTGCAGCGGTAAAGGCTGCCGCGTCTGCAAGCAGACTGGCTGGCTGGAGGTGATGGGCTGCGGCATGGTTCACCCGAACGTGTTGCGCATGTCCGGGATCGATCCGGAAGAGTTCTCGGGCTTTGCCTTCGGCATGGGCGTTGAGCGTCTGGCCATGCTGCGTTACGGCGTGAACGACTTGCGTCTGTTCTTCGACAACGACTTGCGGTTCCTCGCGCAATTTCGCTAGTCGTAACGAATTCTTAGGAGAGCAGGATGAAATTCAGTGAACAATGGCTGCGTGGCTGGGTCAGCCCGCAGGTAGATCGCGACGCGCTGGTTGCCCGTCTGTCGATGGCCGGTCTTGAGGTCGATAGCGTTACGCCGGCCGCCGGTGTTTTCAGTGGCGTGGTGGTGGGCGAGGTGCTGAGCACCGAGCAGCATCCCGATGCCGACAAATTGCGCGTATGCCAGGTCAGCAATGGCGCGGAAACTTTCCAGGTCGTGTGCGGTGCGCCAAACGTGCGTCCGGGCCTGAAGATTCCGTTCGCGATGATCGGTGCCGAGCTGCCGGGCGACTTCAAGATCAAGAAGGCCAAGCTGCGCGGCGTCGAGTCCAACGGCATGCTGTGTTCGCAAGCCGAACTTCAGATCGGCGAAGGCAATGACGGTCTGATGGAGCTGCCGGCTGATGCGCCGGTGGGCGAAGATTTCCGTGTTTATCTGGACCTGGAAGACGCCAGCATCGAAGTCGACCTGACTCCAAACCGTGGCGACTGCCTGTCTCTGGCCGGTCTGGCTCGTGAAGTCGGAGCGCTGTACGACGCTCCGGTCACTCGCCCGGTGGTGATGACGGTTCCGGCGGTGCATGACGAAGTGCGCTCGGTAGAGGTCCTGGCACCTGCCGCGTGCCCGCGTTATCTGGGTCGTGTCATTCGCAACGTTGATCTGTCCAAGCCGACGCCGCTGTGGATGGTTGAGCGTCTGCGTCGCGCTGAAGTGCGCAGCATCGATGCCGCAGTCGACATCACCAACTACGTAATGCTTGAGCTGGGTCAGCCGCTGCACGCCTTCGATCTCGCCGAAATCAATGGCGGCATCCGGGTGCGCATGGCGGAAGAGGGTGAGAAGCTCGTGCTGCTCGACGGTCAGGAAGTCAGCCTGCGTAGCGATACGCTGGTGATCGCCGACCACAGTCGCGCTCTGGCCATTGCCGGCGTGATGGGTGGCGAGCACAGCGGCGTGTCCGCGACTACTCGCGACGTATTCCTTGAAAGTGCGTTCTTCGACCAGATCGCTGTGGCGGGCAAGGCTCGTTCCTACGGTCTGCACACCGACGCTTCGCATCGCTACGAGCGTGGTGTGGACTGGCAACTGGCCCGTGAAGCCATGGAGCGTGCCACTGGCCTGCTGCTGGAAATCACCGGTGGCGAAGCCGGCCCGATCATCGAGACCGTCAGCGAGCAGCATCTGCCGTCGATCGCGCCGATCACCCTGCGTGCGCAGCGCATCACCCAGATGCTGGGCATGGAAATGGATTCGGCCGAAGTCGAGCGTCTGCTCAGCGCTTTGGGTCTGAAGGTTTCCGCCGACGGAGCAGGGCAGTGGTGCGTAGAAGTGCCGAGCCATCGCTTCGATATCAGCCTGGAAGTCGATCTGATCGAAGAGCTGGCGCGTCTGTACGGTTACAACCGCCTGCCGGTTCGTTACCCGCAAGCTCGTCTGGCGCCACAAGCCAAGGCCGAAGCGCGCAGCGATCTGCCGGAACTGCGTCGTCTGCTGGTCGCTCGTGGTTATCAGGAAGCGATCACTTACAGTTTCATCGATCCGAAGCAGTTCGAGTTGTTCAACCCCGGCGTTGAGCCGCTGCTGTTGGCGAACCCGATCTCCAATGACATGGCCGCCATGCGTTCGTCGCTGTGGCCGGGTCTGGTCAAGGCGCTGCAGCACAACCTCAACCGCCAGCAGGATCGTGTTCGTCTGTTCGAGAGCGGTCTGCGCTTTGTCGGTCAACTGGAAGGTCTGAAGCAAGAGCCGATGATCGCCGGTGTGGTGTGCGGCAGCCGTCTGCCGGAAGGCTGGGCGCAAGGTCGCGATACCGTTGACTTCTTCGACGTCAAGGCTGACGTAGAAGCGCTGCTGGGTTTTGCCGGTGCGCTGGATCAGTTCACTTTTGCACCGGGCAAACACCCTGCGCTGCATCCGGGCCAGACTGCACGCATCGAGCGGGAAGGGCGTGAAGTCGGCTTTATCGGCGCGATTCACCCTGAGTTGTCGAAATCCCTGGGTCTCGACCGTCCGGTCTTCGTCTTCGAGCTGGTTCTGGCTGAAGTCGCTACGGGTAAAATGCCGAAATTCCACGAGTTGTCGCGCTTTCCTGAAGTTCGTCGTGACCTGGCACTGATTGCGCACAAAGACGTTGCAGCCTCGGCTGTACTGGACGTAATCCGTGAAAATGCAGGTGAATGGCTGACAGACCTCAGGCTATTTGACGTGTATCAGGGTAAAGGCATTGATCCTGATAGAAAAAGCCTTGCAGTCGGCTTGACCTGGCAGCATCCATCGCGCACTCTTAATGACGATGAGGTGAATTCGACGACGCAAAATATCCTCACCTCGCTCGAACAAAGGTTGAACGCCACGTTAAGGAAGTGACGTATGGGGGCTTTGACGAAAGCTGAGATGGCGGAACGTCTGTATGAAGAGCTGGGCCTGAACAAGCGGGAAGCCAAGGAATTGGTGGAGCTGTTTTTCGAGGAAATCAGGCACGCTCTCGAAGACAACGAGCAGGTCAAATTGTCGGGTTTCGGCAACTTCGACCTTCGGGACAAACGCCAGCGGCCTGGCCGCAACCCGAAAACGGGGGAAGAAATCCCGATCACGGCTCGCCGTGTGGTCACCTTTCGTCCAGGGCAGAAGTTGAAGGCCCGAGTTGAGGCTTATGCTGGAACCAAGTCATAACGACGAACTACCCGTCATCCCGGGCAAACGCTACTTCACCATTGGTGAAGTCAGCGAGCTGTGTGCAGTAAAACCACACGTGCTGCGCTATTGGGAGCAGGAGTTTCCTCAGCTCAACCCCGTCAAACGCCGCGGAAACCGCCGGTATTATCAGCGCCAGGACGTGCTGATGATCCGGCAGATCCGCGCGCTCCTCTACGATCAGGGGTTCACCATCGGCGGCGCACGTCTGCGTCTGTCCGGTGATGAGGCCAAAGACGACACCACCCAATACAAGCAAATGATCCGCCAGATGATCGCCGAGCTCGAAGACGTTCTGGTGGTTCTCAAGAAATAATTTCCTGCTTTTAAATACTTCCAGTTTTCAAAAGCTTGCGATATATTCTTGAGCGTTCTTCGAGATGGAGAACGAGTTTCACGCCTAGTCGGGGCGTAGCGCAGTCCGGTAGCGCACTAGCATGGGGTGCTAGGGGTCGAGTGTTCGAATCACTCCGTCCCGACCATTATTCCTGAGTAAAATCAGACACTTAAGCCGATCAGCTGGATCGGCTTTTTTGTGCCCGCGAAAAACTGCTGTCGCAGCAAAACCGTTCAAGGTTTCTTTTCTTCAACTCCATCCTTCGACCCGCTGGATGTTTGCGCATCCTTATCTGTCTCGTGGGACTCTGCACCGGAGTTCGACCCCGAGGCTTCTTCACCCTTTTTGTCGGCCTTGTCTTCCTTGGATTCGGTGCCTCCCTGATTGACCCCGGGAATACCCGTAGGCGGAACGGTGCTGCCCGCCATCGACAGCGGTGCGGTGGCAGATAAAAGACTTCCAAGCATGAGGGCTGCAATGGTTCTGTTCATCGTCGGGCTTCCGCGTCAGGTGGATAGACGTTGGAAGTTCTGACGCGGGGTAAAGTGCCGGTCAACTGACGGGCGGGTACCGTATCGCGGTGTGGCGCAGTTTATCTCAACGGTACAGATAATTACGGCCATGCTTCACTGCTCTCGCAACTGGCTCCACTCGATGCCGAACCGTCCGAGGTATTTTCTCAATCGGTCCGCATCATTGGGCTGCGCCTTGGCCTGTCGCGACACACCGAACAGTCGCCTGCCGGCATCCGACAAGCTGTCTGCCTGTCTGCAAACCTCGAGCACCGCCTTCAATTGCAGCCGATCGAACAGGTCCAGCGTCTGCGCATCGCCCGGCAGATCATTCGTCATCCCGGCCGGTTGCGCCAGGCCCCACGCATACCGCAGCCGATCAATTTCCTCCTCGACCTGCGCTTCATCGATTCGCCCGCTGTCGGCCAGCGTCGCCATGCGCGTGATCGAGGCCGAAAGCTCGCGGAAATTGCCCAGCCACGCAGCTTCCCGTGAGCTGGCGAAACTCAAGTAGCGCCGTCGGGCTTCAAGGTTGAAGCGCACCAGTTGGCCGTGTTCGCGCGCGTGGCGTTCAAGCTCGAAATCGATGTTGGGTTCGATGTCTTCGCGGCGACCCGCCAGGCCCGGCAGGTCGAACGTCCAGAGGTTGATCCGTGCGTAGAGATCTTCCCTGAACAGACCTTCGGCGACGCGACTGCGCAGGTCGCGGTGGGTGCCGGCGATGATCAGGAAGTCGCTGTCGACCTCCTTGTCCGAGCCCAGCGGGAAGAAGCGCTTCTCTTCGATGGCCTTGAGCAGCATGGCTTGTTCGTCCGCGCCCAGCTCGCCGATCTCGTCGAGAAACAACATGCCGCCGTCAGCGGCCCGCAGCAGACCATCGCGGGCGTTTTGCGCGCCGGTAAAGGCGCCTTTGGCGTGGCCGAACAGCGCGGACATTGCCCCATCGCCACGCAGGGTAGCGCAGTTCACTTCAACGAAGCGCCCCTGCATTTGATGGCGACTGCGTTTGAGCTCGTAGATGCGTCGGGCGAGAAAGGATTTGCCGGCGCCAGTCGGGCCGATCAGCAGCATCGGCGCTTTCGAGCGCACGGCCACGCGTTCGATCTGCTCGATCGAGCGGTTGAATGCGGTGTTGCGGGTGGCGATGCCGGACTTGAGAAACTCCAGGCCTTCCAGGCGTTTGTGGGTGAAGCGTGAAGCAATCCGGTCGTAGCGCGACAGATCAAGGTCGATCAGGGCGTGGGTGCCGGTGGCTGGTTCTTCTTCGCTCTGGCGGCGGGCGGGGGAGGTCTGGATCAGGCGCGCGGGCAGGTAGCGCGCCTCGGTCAGCAAGAACCAGCAGATCTGCGCGACGTGGGTCCCCGTGGTGATGTGCACCAGATAGTCCTCACGCTCGGTATCGAAGGTGTATTCGGAGGTGAAGTCGTGAAGTGCGCCGTAGACCTCCTCGAAATCCCAGGGGTTGCGCAACGCCATCGGGTGCAGGCGCACTTCCGTGCCCGGCGACACCTGACGGATGTCCTCGCGAATGCGTTCGGCCAGGCTCGCGTCCCGTGCATCTGTGCCGTGTATCAGTTCCAGGCGATGGATCAATACGTCCGGTTGCTGGCACAGGCCCACACTAGGCCGCCAATGGTTCCAGCGATTGGCGCCTTTGCCTACGCGATCGAGGGTGGCGCCGATGAAACCGATGGCGACAGTGCGCTTGCTGGACATTGATTATCCTGAAAGATAAATGACGATAGCCAATGATAGTCTTCGAGGGCGTTATCTGTCGTGACGAAAATTCAGGAATGCTCGTTCTTAAAATAAAGCTCTTTAAAATCAAATACATAAAAATAATTCACGAACGTTTTCAAAAACTGGCACAGCGGCTGCAATACCTCTCGCAACGAACAGGACAACACAGCGAGACGCCACGATGGCCAACTTCAACCTCTTCAATACGCAATCGAAAACCCTGCCGGCGTGCGACACCTTGAATGCTTCCGGAGCCGCGGCTTATGCCTATACGCCCAAGCATCAACTGGCACAGTTGGCAGTCACCGGTTGCCTGAATTCGACCTTTTACGCATCCGCGCAAAGTCAGTTGGATCAGGTGTTGAAGCTGGTGGCGGAGCTGGACAGCCGCTTCGTGGCGAATGCCGCTCTTTACGCCCGTCAAAAGGGTCATATGAAAGACATGCCGGCGTTGTTGTTGGCGGCGCTGACCGCTCAGCGCTCGGCTCTGGTGCCAGAGGTGTTCGGGCAGGTCGTGGACAGCGGCAAGATGCTGCGCAATTTCGTGCAGATCCTGCGCAGTGGCGCTACCGGTCGCCGCTCCATGGGTTCTCAACCCAAGCGTCTGGTGCAGAACTGGCTGAACAGTGCAACCGAGCGACAGTTGTTGCAGGCATCGATCGGCAATCAGCCTTCGCTGGCGGATGTGGTGAAGATGGTTCACCCAAAACCGTCCGAGGCCTGGCGCGAAGCGTTTTTTGCCTGGGTAATCGGTAAACCGGTGGATGCACAGGCGTTGCCCGCACTGACTCGCGATTTGCTGGCCTTTCGCAGCGGTGCGAGTGATCAAGTGCCTGAAGTGCCGTTTCAATTGCTCGGTAACGAAACCTTGAGCAAGGAACAATGGGCAGCTCAGGCGCGGAACATGGGCTGGCAGGGCCTGCGCATCAACCTCAATACGCTGGCGCGCCACGGCGCTTTTGAAGTACCGGGTTGCACCGAATATGTGGCCGCTCGGTTGGCGGATCCCGAAGCCGTTGCGAAGGCGCGGGTGTATCCGTACCAGTTGCTGGCGGCGTATCGGATGGTTGGCGATGACGTGCCGGCGCCGATTCGCGAGGCCTTGCAGGATGCGCTGGAGCTGTCGTTGACCAATGTGCCGAAGCTTCAGGGTGCGGTGGTAATTTGCCCGGATGTTTCCGGCTCGATGGGCAGCCCGCTGACCGGTTACCGTCAGGGCGCGACCACCGCGGTGCGCTGCATCGATGTGGCGGCGTTGATCACGGCGGCGGTGTTGCGTAAACAGCCGACGGCGCGGGTGATGCCGTTCGAATGGAAGGTGGTGGATATCACCCTCAACCCGCGCGACAGTGTGATCAGCAATGCCGAAAAGCTTGCGGGCATTTTCGGCGGCGGAACCTGCTGCTCGGCGCCGTTGAAGAAACTGGCGGACAGCAAGGCCAGGGTCGATACGCTGATCATGGTGTCGGACAACGAATCCTGGATCGATGCGCGACGCCAGGGCGCCAGCGAGACGATGCTGCAATGGGAACGGATCAAGCGGATCAACCCCCAGGCACGCCTGATTTGCATTGACCTGCAACCGGGTTGGGCGACACCAGCGGCGGATCGTGACGACATCCTGAATGTCGGCGGTTTCAGTGACGCGGTGTTCGATGTGATCGAGCAGTTCACTGCCGGCCTGTACGGACCGCAGCATTGGGTCGAGGCGATTGAAAGCATGGGATGAGGCGATGAGCCGCCCAATGAATTGATTTGTCACGGGCACTGAATGCCGGTGGGACTACATCCAAGACGTCTCACCAAACCCTTGTCAGGGCTCGTGACGGCACGAATGCCGATGGCTGTACATCTGAGGCCGGCTAACCCCGGTGCGCGGTAACGCGCAACAGTCATCAACCTTTGTCGTGCCACCTTTTTTGAATCTGCCGGCGAATGCCGGTGGAACTACCTGAAGAATCGAGATGATGAAAGAACACACTTACCAATTGCTGGAAGTCGCCAACGGCAAACCGATCAAACTCTGGACCGAAGGCGTCCCGGTGGAAAACGAAGCGCGCGAGCAGTTGATGAACACGGCGAAGATGCCCTTCATCTTCAAGCATCTGGCGGTCATGCCAGACGTCCATCTGGGCAAGGGCTCGACCATCGGCAGCGTGATTCCCACAGTCGGCGCGATCATCCCGGCAGCGGTCGGGGTGGACATCGGTTGCGGCATGATTGCCGCGCGAACTTCGCTGACCGCGGCCGACCTGCCGGACAATCTGCATGGCCTGCGCAGTGCCATCGAGCAAGCGGTGCCCCATGGCCGCAGTTCGACCCGGTCGCGCCGTGACAAAGGCGCCTGGGACGAGATTCCGCAACAGGCCGATCAGGCCTGGGCGGCGCTGAATCCACGGTTCAAGGCGATCACCGACAAGTACCCGAAACTGGCCAATACCAACAACCGCGGGCACCTCGGAACATTGGGCAGCGGTAACCACTTCATCGAAGTGTGCCTGGATGAGGCCAACCGGGTCTGGTTCATGTTGCACAGCGGCTCGCGCGGTGTCGGCAACGCCATCGGCAACCTGTTCATCCAGATGGCCCAGGCGGATATGCGTCAGCACATCGCCAACCTGCCGGATCGTGACCTGGCGTACTTCGAAGAAGGCAGCCGGCATTTTGATGATTACGTGGAGGCGGTGGGCTGGGCCCAGGATTTCGCCAAGCAGAACCGTGCGCTGATGATGCAAGCGGTAATTCAGGCCACGCGGCAGATCATCCGCAAGCCATTCGACGTCGCGCTGGAAGCGGTGAACTGCCACCACAACTACGTGCAGAAAGAGCGGCATTTCGGCGAGGACATTCTGGTCACCCGCAAAGGCGCGGTATCGGCGAAGAAGGGTGAGTTGGGGATCATCCCCGGTTCGATGGGCGCCAAGAGTTTCATCGTGCGCGGTCTGGGTAACGAGGAATCGTTTTGCTCCTGCAGCCACGGTGCCGGTCGGACCATGAGCCGTACCAAGGCCAAAAACACCTTCACCGTCGAAGATCAGATCCGTGCCACCGCGCACGTTGAATGCCGCAAGGACGCTGCGGTGATCGATGAAATTCCGATGGCCTACAAGGACATCGACAAAGTCATGCACGCCCAGCGTGAGCTGGTTGAGGTGTTGCATACCCTGCGTCAGGTGGTGTGCGTCAAGGGATAACGCGTGTCCGCAAGGCACGCCGGAACAAGGATTGATGAACATGAAATTCGAAGAACGTCACCCGCTGTGCAGCGTCATGCGCGGCCGGGTGCAGGAAGAACTGGCGCGCATAGAACGCGAACGCAATGTCACGGTGCTGTATGCCTGCGAATCGGGCAGCCGGGCCTGGGGTTTTGCCTCGCCGGACAGTGATTACGATGTGCGCTTCGTTTATGTGGAGAAACCAGAGTGGTTCGTCCAGGTCGATACGCCAAGTGATGTGATCGAGCGGCCGCTGGATGACGAGCTGGATGTCAGTGGCTGGGAGCTGCGCAAGACCCTCGGGCTGTTGCGCAAATCCAACCCGACCTTGCTCGAATGGCTCGACTCCCCGCTGGTTTATCGCAGCGAGACTGCAGCGGTTTCGCAACTGCGTGCACTGGCCGAGGCGTTCTACAGCCCGCCGGCCGCGCGCAATCATTATCTGTCGATGGCGAAGAAGAACTTCCGTGGTTATCTGCAGGGTGAAAGCGTGCGGTTCAAGAAGTATTTCTACGTACTGCGGCCGCTGTTGGCGGTGCGCTGGATCGATCAGGGGCGGGGTCGGCCACCGATGACGTTCAGCGATCTGCTGAGTACCGTCGATGACCGGGCCTTGCTAGATGAAGTCGATGAATTGCTCGCGCTCAAGCGCAATGCCGACGAAAGCGCTTACGGTCCTCGTCGTCCGGCGCTGCATGCGTTCATCGAGGCGGAACTTGAGCGAGCGGTACCGGCATTGCCCCGAACCCGGGAGGATTCGCGCCAGCTCGATCAATACCTGCGGGAAACCGTTGGTTTGTACGCCTAAGGAAAAAAATGAAACAGGACGTTATTGAACTGGACGGCGCCATCGGCGGTGGTCAGGTGTTGCGCAGTGCGCTGAGTCTGTCGATGGTGACGGGCCAGGCGTTTCGCATTGAGCGGATTCGGGCCCGGCGCAGTCGTCCGGGCCTGTTGCGCCAGCACCTGACCGCCGTGATGGCGGCAGCGCAGGTCTGCGGTGCAAAGATCCAGGGGGCGGAACTGGGCTCGCAGACATTGAGCTTCGAGCCGGGACCGATTCGCGGCGGCGATTATCGCTTTGCCATTGGAACCGCCGGCAGCAGCACGCTGGTGTTGCAGACCTTGCTGCCCGCGTTGTTGCTGGCGCCGCAAGCCAGCCGCGTGCGGATCAGCGGCGGCACGCATAATCCGCTGGCACCACCGACCGATTTTCTCAGCCGCAGCTGGTTGCCGTTGCTGCGACGCATGGGCGCGGAGGTTGAACTGACGTTGCTGCGCCACGGGTTCGTACCGGCAGGGGGCGGTGAAATCGACGTCAGGGTGCAACCATCGAAATTGTCAGCACTGCACTTGTGTGAGCGCGGCTTGCCGCTTTCGCAACAGGCGTTTGCGCTGACGGCGGGACTGGCGCCGAGTGTCGGTATCCGCGAGCTCGAAAGGGTGGCCCAGCGATTGAACATGGCATCAGCGGAGTTGAACGCGGTCATCGTTGATCCGGCCTGTGGACCGGGCAATGTGTTGCTGCTGGAGTATGCGTTTGAACACGTCACCGAGGTTTTCAGCGCTTTCGGTCAAGCCTCACTGCGTTCGGAGAAGGTGGCGGACGCCGCGATCGATCAGGCGACCGATTGGTTGCACAGCGGTGCGGCGGTAGCGGAGCATCTGGCCGACCAGTTGCTGCTGCCGATGGTGCTGGCCGGAGGTGGCTCGTTTACCACGCCCAGGATGACCGAGCATTTGCACAGCAACATTTCGGTGATCAAGCGTTTTGTACCGATCCACATCCAGTGCCAGGAAGAAGGCGCAGACCAGTTAAAGGTTGAAGTTCGCGCTCGGGAGCAATAGGCGGCAAATTGCTGGCCCCCGAAAGCCTTCAGTCCCGGCAAACTCGCCTTTTTTCAAAAGGTTAGGTGGGCTATATGCGGACGATTGTCATCACCGTAGCAACGCTTTCCCTCGCTCTGTTCGCGTTGGAGGCCCAGGCCAGGGAGCTGAGCAAGAGCCATCGTTTTGCGTGTACCTGGGGTTCGGAAATTGCCGCCGGTGCGCAACAATCGAAGCTTTCGGGCATTTCTCTTTATGGTGCGCGCAAGCGCTTGCAGGCGCGCAAGTTCCAGCAACCGTGGATGCGCATGACCGCCATGGGCATCACCGAGCAGACCTACGACAGCGCGTCGCGGCTCAAGCCGGCGGCCGTCAAGCAGACCTACTACGAACAGTGCGTTCGGCACGAGCTGGCCCAGCGTTGAATGAAAAAGCCCGACCTGAAGAGGTCGGGCTTTTTCATGTCCGGTGGAATGACAGCGTCACTTGTCAGTTTCGCAATTGACCATCCACGACACGCCAAAGCGATCCACCAGCATGCCAAAACGTGCGGCCCAAAAGGTGGCTTCCAATGGCATGTCGACGCGACCGTCCCTGGCCAAGGCGTTAAACACCCGTTCGGCCTCGGCGATGCTGTCGACATTCAGGGAAATCGAGCAACCGCTCATGCCTTGGGTCGGGCGATCGGGGGTGGTGTCCGACGCCATGAGCATCTGATCGCCGACTTTCAGGCAGGTGTGGATGATCAGGTTGTGGTGCTCTTTCGGTACATGTGCGGCGGCTGGCGTTTCGCCGAAGGTCATCATCGCTTCGAGCTTGCCTTGCAGGCATTGCTCGTAAAAGGTGAAGGCAGCCCGGCAGTCGCCGTTGAAGATCAGGTACGGGTTGATTTTCATGGTGGTGCTCCCGAATAGGCAGTGGAACGCTGCGCGGCCGGGTGTGCCGAAGCAGCGTCATGGATTGACTCCCTCCAGCAAAGCGTTAGAACGCCGGATTGCCAGCCAATGCTGCAACAATTTCCTTTCCGGGTGACCGATGGTCGGCGGGGAGGGCGTCAGGAGTCGCGCGGGTTCTTCTGCACCGCAGCGCCCGCCACCCGAGCGGCAGGTCGGGTTTGCATCAGCGCATCGATCGCCTTGCGATAGTTCTGTCCGCCCAGCGCCATGCTGTTGTTGTGGGTTGCGCCGGGCACCAGCAGCAGGCGTTTCGGTTGCCGGGCGGCGGCGAACAGTTGCTCGCTGAAGCGTGACGGCACGAATGCGTCGGCCAGTCCGTGCACCACCAGCAACGGCATATGGATTTCGGCAATCTTGTCGATGGAGTCGAATTTCTGCGACAGCAACCAGCGCACCGGAAGAGAGGTGTTGGCCACGGCTGCCGCAACATCCGCCAGGGAGGTGAATGTGGATTCGATGACCAGCCCGCGCACCGGCAGTGGGGTGTGATTTCTGGCGGCATCGCGACCGAGCTCGGCAGCCAGGTCAATGGCGACCGCGCCGCCCAGCGAGTGCCCGTAGATCAGGCGTTTGTTCGGGTCGGGCTGCAACAGCTGGAAGCGTTCCCACGCCACCCTGGCATCCTCGTACACCGTGCTTTCCGACGGCAGGTCGCCGTGGCTCTGGCCGAAGCCGCGATAGTCGATGGCCAGTACCGAATAACCTGCTGCGCGCAATTGTTCGATACGAAACAGTTGCCCGG
The DNA here is from genome assembly GCF_002113205.1 of Pseudomonas sp. B16(2017). Taxonomy (NCBI): domain Bacteria; kingdom Pseudomonadati; phylum Pseudomonadota; class Gammaproteobacteria; order Pseudomonadales; family Pseudomonadaceae; genus Pseudomonas; species Pseudomonas sp. B16(2017). Next base: position 26,066 of record NZ_NEKA01000013.1, on the reverse strand, counting down.
TGAGGTTCCAGCGCACGCCGTGCAGATAGAGGATGGCCGGTGCATCGGCACGCTCCGCCGGCCACCACCAGGCGTGAATGTTCTGCCCGGCCTTGAAGCTTTTCGGTTGCAGGTCGAGTTCCTGCACGCTGCCGGGCAAGCCGTGATACCAGCCGGCGGTGCCCGGTTCGATGCGAAACAGCAGTTTGCGCTCGGTGTGTTCCAGCACGGCACAACTCGCCGGCACGCCGATGATCAGGGCGGCCATGCAGGCGAACGCCAGACGGCGGCGTCGAAGTCGGGTCATGAAGGCAAGGAACATTAAACGTTTCACCAAGGCGCGGACAAAGAACGCTTTTTACCAGATGCCTTGACCCGCGCGTGACATTTTCGACCACCGCACGCCTGCAACGATTACAAAATGCTGCAACGACTCAATCGATCTTCAGCACGATCTTGCCGATGTGGTCGCCCGCTTCCATGTGCGCATGGGCCAGGGCTGCGTCGGCGAGCGGGTAGACCTTGTCGATGATCGGCAGGCAACGCCCGGCAGCCAACACCGGCCAGACGTGTTCGCGCAATTGATCGGCGATGGCGGCTTTTTCCGCCGAGGTACGGGCACGCAGGAGGGAACCGGTGACCACCGCACGCTTGCCGAGGATGGCCAGCAGATCGATGTCGTTGGCCCGCGCGCCGCCGAGGAAGCCGATCATTACCAACCGCCCATCCATTCCCAAGGCGCTGATGTTCCCGTTGAGGTACGAGCCGCCCATGATGTCGAGGATCACATTGACGCCCTGGCCGGCGGTTTTCTCGGCGATGACCGCCGCGAAATCCTGTTCCCGGTAGTTGATCGCTTCACCGCCCAGGTTACGGATCGCCGCGCATTTGTCGGCGCTGCCGGCGGTGGCGAAAGCTTCAATGCCAAACTCGCGGCACAGCATCAACGCGGTGGTGCCGATGCCGCTGGTGCCGCCGTGGATCAAGGCGCGCTGGCCACGGCTGGCGCCGCCGAGGCCGAACAGGTTGGCCCATACGGTGAAAAAGGTTTCCGGAATGGCCGCTGCCTGGATCCAGTTCAGCCCATCGGGGATCGGCAAGACCTGGCCCGCCGGAACCGTGCAGTATTCGGCGTAACCGCCGCCATTGGTCAGCGCACACACCCGGTCACCGACCGCGAATGTGCTGACACCGCCGCCGATCGCCACGACCTCGCCGGCCACTTCAAGGCCCGGAATCGGGTTCATGCCGGGCTTCATCGGGTATTTGCCGGCGCGTTGCAGGGCGTCCGGGCGATTGACGCCGGCGGCGTGCACGCGGATCAGCACTTCGCCTTCTGCGACGACCGGCAGCGGCACGCGTCGGGATTGCAGAACCTCGGGCCCACCCGGTTCGGTGATTTCGATTCGGGTCATTTCAGTGGGCAACGTCATTTTCGATTCCTCTTGAAAAAGTGATCAGTAGATGGGAACGCAGTCAGGGCGCAATGATTCCCGTCATTCGGCGCAGCAGCGTTGTTCGACGGAGGAGGGCAGCCATTTCATGGCGTGCTCAAGTATCAGCGCGATCACGATGGCAGCGCCGGCAATCACGAAGAGCAGCGCATGTTGTCCGCCCGTGGCGTTGAACAGCGCCGAATAGGCGAAGCCCGCCAGCGCCTGAAACGTTGCGAACGACACCGTGGCCCGGCTCCACGCCACCTGTTGGCGATGGTGATCCGGCACCAGCTCATGCACCCGGGCCAATGCCAGCGGGACAATGCCCGGCGGAAATGAACCAAGGATCACCGCCAGCAGGGCCAACGCCAGGAACGAATGCGAAACCGCCAGCAAACCCAGGGTGATCGCCTGCACCACCAGCACCAGACGAATGCCGGTCCGCGCGCCGAGATGATCAGCGAGAAAGCCATAACTTACCGGGCCGACGATGGCACCCAGACCGTACATGACCCAGATCAGCGCGCCGACGTGCGACCCGGCGCCCAGGCCACGGGCGACGTAATCCACCAGAAAGACCATGGCCGGTACCAGCCCGGCGGCCATGAATGCGTACTGGGCAAACAGCAGATAAACAGCAGGCGGTGTCGGCTCGACCGGTTCCACCTGAGCCGTTGCGGTGGTTGCGTGGGGCAGCTCCGAAGGCCAGCCGAACCAGCTCAATGCCGTCAGTGCCAGCGACAAAGCGCCCAATCCCAGCCAGGTCGCCTGCAGGCCCAGCCCCAACAGCAACGGAACAATCGTTCCCGAGCCGGCGATGCCCAGACCGATGCCGAGGAAAATCGCCCCACTGGCCAGGCCCTTGCGTGCGGCGGGTACATGGGGCAGTACGGTCGCGGCTACCAGTACCATGATCGCGCCGCCGGCGATTCCCGACAGCAGGCGCCAGCCGAAATACCAGCTCACCGACACGGGGTACGCACAGGCAAAAAACGCCACGGTCACCGCCAGCATCATCAGGCGCAGAGCGTTTCTCTGGGTGAGCCGGCGTGCCAGCGGTCGGCCGAGGAGGGCGCCGATCAGGTAACCGACCAGGTTGGCCGCGCCGAGATAGACCACATCATGGGCGGAAAACCACTGCGCCTGAATCAGCGAAGGGATCAGCGGTGTGTAGGCGAAACGCGCCAGACCGATGCTGACCAGGCTGGCGCAGAGGCCGGCGAAGATCGCCAGCCAGACACTTGTGTCCGGACGTTCAGGCGAAGCAGTTGAAGTGTGCATGACGGCAATCCTTTGAAAGGTTTATGGCGCCCAGCATATCGGCTATCGTTGCTGCGTTAATGCAGCGAGTTTGCGTGATAGTGATGCGTTTATGCATCAATGGAGAACGCTATGAACTGGGATGATGCAAGGGTGTTTCTAGCGGTCTGCCGCGAGTCGACATTGCGCGGCGCCGCGCGTGTACTGGGCGTGGATCAGGCGACGGTCGGGCGCCGCATCACGGCACTGGAAAAGTCGCTGGGCGCGACCTTGTTCCTGCGCACCTCCGAGGGCTATGCACTGACGGCCGTCGGCGAAGCCGCGCTCAAGTCGGTGGAAAAAATGGAGTATTCGGCGCTGGAGCTGGAGCGGCGTATCCAGGGCCTGGACGATCGTCTGACCGGTAGCGTGCGGGTCAGCACCACCGATTCGCTGGCCATCGATTTTCTGATCCCGGCCATCGCGCAGTTGCACGAGCAGCATCCGGACGTGCGCGTGCAACTGGACGCCTCCACGCAAATCCTCAGCCTGGCTAAACGTGAGGCGGACATCGCTGTGCGCAACACCCGTCCGGACAATCCGGACCTGATCGCCCGGCGCATCGCGCGTTGGCCGGTGGGATTGTTTGCCTCGCAGGCCTATGTCGACAGCCATGGCGTGCCGGCGCCGGGCAGTGCGTTCGAGGGCCATGATCTGGTGGTGTACCAGCCGTATCTGCAGGGCAACAAGGATCTGACCCTCGTGTCGGAGCCCATGACTCGCGGGCGGATCGTCGCCGGTCTGAGCTCCAGCCTGTTGGTCCGCCGCTCGATTGCCGCCGGGTTGGGGGTAGGAGAAATCCCGGTCTACATGGGCGAGCGTGATGGTCTGGTCAGGTTGTGGCCGGAGCGCACGCGGCCGTTGCCTTATGAAGTGTGGCTGGTGACCCATGCGGATTTACGCCACACCGCGCGGGTCAGAGCGGTGATCGAACACATTGTCGAAGCGTTTGTGCTGGAAAACGAATAGTTGTTCTGCGAAAAAAAACGGCCTTCATTGAAGGCCGTTTTCTGTGAGCGTTGAAACCGCTGCCTCATGGCATTTCCGGCAGTTCCTGCGGGCGCAGATCAAACACCAGGACTTCGGCATCCTGGCCATTGCTCAGGGTCAGCGCCTGTTCTTCACGAACCCGCACGCCGTCGCCTTCCTTCAACTGCACGCCGTTCAGTTCAACGCTGCCGCGAGCAACGTGCACATAGGCGTAGCGGTTGGCGGGCAGTGCGAGTGTCGCACTCTCCTGGCCATCGAACAGTCCGGCATACACCCGCGCATCCTGGCGCACTTTCAGCGAGCCGTGGCTGCCTTCGGGCGAAATGATCAGTTGCAGGCGACCGCGTTTTTTCTGTTCGCTGAAGTGTTCTTGCTGGTAGCGCGGTTTGGCGCCGCTGACATCCGGCACGATCCAGATCTGCAGGAAGTGCACAGGCTTGCTCGCCGAGTGGTTGAACTCGCTGTGAGCCACGCCGCTGCCGGCGCTCATCAGTTGCACATCGCCTGGGCGGATCACCGAACCGGTGCCGAGGGTGTCCTTGTGTTCCAGAGCGCCTTCGAGCACATAGGAGAAAATCTCCATGTCACGGTGCGGGTGCTGGCCGAAGCCCTTGCCGGCGGCGACGCGGTCATCGTTGATCACCAGCAGGTCGGAGAAACCCTGTTCACGCGGGTCACGGTAGCTGGCGAAGGAAAAGGTGTGGAACGACTTCAACCAGCCATGATTGGCCAGACCACGGTCGGAAGCTTTACGAAGGGTCAGCATGATGAAATCTCCTTTCAGGACGTTGATTCGTCCGAGTGAGGAGAAGGTTACTGGTTACCCTGCGATGCAATAAGTAGATGAAAACTGAAATACTGTCCCGTTCTGGTTGACAGTTGTGTGCACTGGATCACGCATTCTTTTCCAACGTTTTCACCGTATCTGGCCATAATGCGCAGACTTATGACTTTGCTTGGATTTTGGTGATGCCCACATGAAGACCGTGGCAATGGTGCTGTTTCCGGATTTTCTGCTGCTCGACATGGCTGGGCCGCTGGAAGTCTTTTCGGTTGCCAACCGCTACCTGAAACCGCAAGACCACTATCACCTGACCACCCTGGGCACCGAGCGCGCGCCGTTGCGTGCGTCCAATGGTGTTCTCGTGCACACCGATCGGCATATCGACGACGCCGATGAGCGCTATGACTTGCTGCTGGTGCCGGGCGGCCCCGGCGCCTACAACGAAAAACACCCGCCGTTGCTCGCCTGGCTGCAAGGTGCGGTGACGCGTGCCGGGCAGTACGGTTCGATCTGTACCGGCGCTTTCGTGCTTGGCCATGCCGGGTTGCTCGATGGCTATCGTGTGACTACCCACTGGAATTACACCGAACGCTTGATCAAGGGCTTTCCGAAGGCAAACGTCGCGACCGACCAGATTTTTATTGAGGATCGCAACCTGATCACCTCCGGAGGTGTCACGGCCGGTATCGATATGGCATTGGCGGTGGTCGCTCGCGATCATGGCAAAAAGATTGCCCAGGACGTGGCCAAGGTGCTGCTGGTGGTCATGAAGCGCCAGGGCGGGCAAGCGCAGTTCAGCCCGTTGATGGCAGCGGTGGCGCCCCAGGAAACGCCGATTACCCGGGTGCAGAACCATGTTCTGGAACACCTGGAGGAAGCTTTCACCGTCGAGCGCATGGCAGGGCTTGCGAACATGAGTGCACGGCATTTTGCCCGGGTGTTCGCTCGCGAGGTCAACATGACGCCCATGGAGTTCCTGCAAAGCGCGCGCATCGATTGCGCGCGTAACCTGCTGGAAACCAGCGATCTGCCGCTGAAGACCGTGGCCTACAAAAGCGGTTTCGGCAGCGTGCGGCACATGCGGTTTCTGTTCGGCGAAAAGCTCGGGCTGACCCCCACGCAGTATCGCGAACAGTTCAGCTAGAGCGGTTCTGTCCGTTCCGGGCATCCGGATGTCCGTGCTGGACCCCGCGTGGTGGTTGTACCGTCATCGAGGCCTGCGAAGATAACGGACATGAACAGCCTCGACGAATTGAACTCGGCGTCGGTCCTGCGTTTCGGGCCGTACGCGTTCCATTTGCGCCAGCGGCTGATCCTCGAAGGGGATCGGCAATTGCGCATGGGCGGGCGTGCGCTGGACATTCTGCAAGTGCTGGTCGAGCGCGCCGGCCAAGTGGTCAGCAAAGAGCAATTGATCGCGCTGGTGTGGCCGACCTCGGTGGTCGAGGAGATCAACCTGCGGGTGCACATCGCCGCGCTGCGCCGGGCCCTTGGCGACGGCGAAAAAGGCCAGCGCTACATCGTCAATGTGCCGCAACGCGGGTACAGCTTCGTGGCACCGGTGCAGGGCGACAGCACCGCCCACGTGGTGTTCGAAACCCTGCAAGCGCCCCAACACAACTTGCCCGCACGACTGACGCCGGTCACCGGGCGCGATTCACTGGTCGGCGGTCTGGTGCGGCAACTGCCGCTGTCCCGGCTCCTGACGGTGACGGGGCCTGCCGGTGTCGGTAAAAGCACCGTGGCACTGCGCGCAGCGGAGCTGTTGCTGCAACATTTTCGCGACGGTGTGTGGCAGGTGGATCTGTCGCGGGTCGGCGATGACATCCCGCTCCTCGATCACCTGCTGAAAACCCTCGACACTGATTTCCCCACATTGGCGGCGCGCCACGCCTTGCTGGTGCTGGACAATTGCGAACACCTGCACGCAGCCTGCCGGAACCTGTTGCAAACATTGCTTGATGCTGCGCCCCGTCTGTCGATCCTGGCCACCAGCCGCGAGCCATTGCGTCTCGCTCTGGAGGTCCTGCAGCCACTGCCGCCCCTGACCCTTCCCAAAGCCTCGGCGCTCAACAGTGTCGATGAAGTCATGGGTTATTCGTCGGTGCAGCTGTTTGTCAGTCGCGCCCGCGCGCGTCAACACGGTTTCTGTCTGCGTGAGCTGGATCTGGAAACGCTGCGCGATATCTGTCGGCGGCTCGATGGTCTGCCATTGGCGATCGAACTGGCAGCCGCGCAGATCGATGCGCTGGCGCTGGTCGGCCTTCAGACGCAACTGGATCAAGGCCTGCAAGCCCTGAGTCACGGTCGCCGTACCGCCGTGCCACGCCATCAGTCGATGAAAGCCGCGCTGGACTGGAGCTATCAGCGCTTGAGCGAGCAGGAACAACGCGTGCTGCAACGCTTGTCGGTGTTCAAGATGGCATTCACTCTCGACGCCGCCATCGGCGTGATCAGTTGCGCGCAACTGCCACCCTCGACGCTGGTGGCAGTGGTTGAGCAATTGGCGGTCAAATCGTTACTGACATCGGACCGATCCAGCGGAACGCTGCGCTATCGAATGCTCAACACCACGCGCCGCTATGCCCGCGAACAGCTGGAGCAGGGCGGCGAACTGAGTGATGTCGAGCGTCGGCACGCGCGCTACCTGGGCCGTACCCGACCGGCCTCAAGCGGCCGACTGAGCGCGCAGTTCGTCGAGCAGTAGACGTACCTTGCGCAAGTCCGGGGTGGCATAACCTTCGGTGAAGCGCTGATAGATCGGTGTCAGCAATTGGAGCGCCTCGCGATAGCGCGACTGGTGCTGCCACAACCGAGCCAGCGACGTTGCGCTGCGCAATTCCCAGGCCAGCGCGCCTTGTGTCCGCGCAATCTCAAGCGATTGCTGCAAGGCGCTTTCGACCGTGTGATGGCAGGGCGATTCAGCCGCCAGCAATCGCTCGGCCCGAGCCCGCAAGATCTCCGCAGTACTCCAGCCCGCCGCACCACTTTGTGCTCGTTCGAGCAACGCATCATCAACGAAACCCGGATCCAGCGTGACCATGATTTCCCTGACCAGACCGCTGTCGGCCGGCGGGATGGCGGGGGCCTTGTCGGCGTCGATCACCTGCGCGTAGTGCCGCGCCCAGGTGTAGAACAGCAGCACCGAATGCTTCTGCGCCTGTTCGAGCAGCAGTTGCAGCAACGCGCGTGCGTTCTGCACGTCGCCGTTGTAATGGGCGATCAGGCACGAGGCGAGTGCCAGGGTGTAGCAGATCGAGGTGCCGTGGTTGATCTGCACCGCGATGTCCAGTGCCTGCCGCGCCGTGCGCCAGGCCCGCTCGGGAAAACCTTGCAACCACAACACCCGGGCGAGGACGGTCAGCGAGGCGACGCTCTGGTCGTATTGCACGCCGAAACCATGAGTGAAACGGTTGAGGTGGCCACTGTGGGCCATGCGTTGAATGACCTGTTCGGCATGGATTCGCGCCTGATGCTGATCGCCGGCGTAATGCAGCGCGAGCACCCGCAAGCGATGGGTACTCAAGGACAGCTGCGCATCGCCGTGCACCCCGAGGCTTTCGAATTGCTCGCTCTGCTCCAGCGCCATCTGGTAATGCCCGCAACTGAGATTGACCGCCATGTGCCCCGACACCGCGCGCAATTGCCCGGCCATGTCGTCGTGCCGTTGCGCCAGCAGACGGGCGCTGACGAAGGCTTCGATGGTTTCCGGCGTGCCGCCCCAGGTGTGGTAACAAGCGCTGCCGAGGGCCAGTTTCAAGGCGATTTCCAGTCGCGGGCAGGGCTCGTCGGATGACGCCAGCAACGCCAGTGCCCGACGCACATGGGCTCCGTACTCTTTGAGCAAGGACAGTTCTTGCCACAACGGCGCCGAGGTCGCCGTCAGTCGCACGCCGAGCGCACGCGAGCCTTCGTCATTCAGCGTCCAGTCCAGCGCCGCCCGCAGGTCTTCAAGGCCACGGGCGTAGCGCTCGATCCAGACTTCGGTCGCCGTGTTCTCCCAATCGGCCTGGGCCTGATGCATCAGCGCCAGACTGCGTTCGGCATGGCGCTCGCGGGTTTCGCCGAGTTCGGCGGCCTGGTCGAGTTTTTCCAGCGCATAGCGGCGAGTCGTGTCGAGCAGGCGATAGAACACCTCTTCATCGCCGACTTCGACGTTGAGCAGCGACTTGGCGACCAGTTGCGTGATCGAGGCAAACACTTCGTTCGATTCGATGTGCTGACCGACGATAACCGCCGCGGCAGATTCCAGCGTGAACGCGCCACGGAACACGCCGAGTCGGCGCAGCCCGGTCTGTTCGCAGGCGTTGAGCAGGTTGAAGCTCCAGTCCAGCGTAGCGCGCAGGGTTTCATGCCGGCCGAGGTGAGTCTGATGGCCCGCCGGCAAACGTCCCTGAAGCTGGCTCAGCAAACCCTCCAGCCCAAGACCCGCCACCTGCGCAGCGGCCAGTTCCAGTGCCAGGGGGATGCCGTCCAGCCGCCGACAGATGTCGATGATCAAGGGCAGGTCGGCGTTGCCCGGCTCAAAGTGTTCGTGGGCCGCCATCGCCCGTTCGACGAACAACTGCAGCGCCGAAAATCCCATCGCCTGATCGCGGTCGAGCACCGCAATCGGTGGCGGACAATCGAGAGATTCCAGACGTTTCACATACTCGCCCTCGGCGCGCAGGCTTTCGCGGCTGGTGGCCAGAATATGTACCTGCGGCGCGCCACGCAGAATGCTTTCACTGAGCAGCGCGACGGCGTCGATCAAGTGCTCGCAGTTATCGATCACCAGCAGCATCTGCCGCTCGCGCAGGCTGCTGATCAGGCACGCCATCGGCTCGCTGTCATGCAGCGAAAGATCCAGCAGGGTGGCGAGGTGCGAGCAGATCGAGCGGGGATCGTTGAGCGGTGCCAGATCCAGCAACCGAATACCGTCGCGATAACGGCCGATCAACTGTTCGGCGACACGCAGGGCCACGGTGGTCTTGCCGATGCCGCCGGGGCCGACCAGGGTGATGCAGCGCTGGCGCGGCAGTTGCGTCATCAGGCTGTCGACCACCGACTGGCGCCCGATCATCCGCGTGCGCCGCAATGGCAGGTTATGTCGACCGAGGTGGGCGGCGGGGCGTTGTTCGATGGATTGCAGCACGACCGGCGCGACGAAACTGTAACCACGCTGCGCCACGGTGACGATGTAGCGCTGCCCGGCCTGACCGTCACCGAGCGCCTTGCGCAGTGCGGCCATGTGCACCCGCAGGTTGATGTCTTCCACCACGCTGTCCGGCCAGACCCCGGCGATCAACTGCTGCTTGCTCACCACCTCGCCGGCATGGGCCAGCAGGATCAGCAGAATGTCCATGGCGCGGCGGCCCAGGCGCAAAGGCTGGTCGCCTTCAAGCACCAGCCGCTGGCCGGGGTGGATCCGATAGGGGCCGAAACCGATGGCCTGATTCGGGGAAAGACTCAACCGCTCACTCCTTCGACGTTTTTTATGATCCTGGTCCGCCTCGGTGAAGAGTCCGTGACGGGCAGGGCGGATGGCGACTTGAGGGGCATGCAAGCCGTCTGATCCGCAGTATCCGGGCATATTCCTCAGGATTTGGCGCCAGCGCAACTTGCGCGCAAGGCTTGGGCCTTCGCATCGCTCGGCATTCAGTACCGTCACCACTGTATTCAAGGGCCGGAACCCGTGGCGGTTTGCCCGACAGCCGGGAAAAATTAACAACGATTAACTCGTCCGCGCCCGCTTCAGAGCCAAAACTCCGGGGCAAAGGAATGCATACGTCCGGAGGACGCTGCGATGAGCAAGGTAGTGGTGGTCTATCACAGTGGCTACGGGCACACCCGCGTCATTGCGCAGGCAGTGGCCCAAGGTGTGGAACGCCATTTGGGCAGCACCTGCCTGTTGCTGGCGGTCGAAGACGTGGAAGCCCACTGGGATGAACTGCACCGCGCCGACGCCATCATTTTCGGCGCGCCGACCTACATGGGCAGCGCGTCGGCGGCGTTCAAGCAATTCATGGAGGCCACGGCCTCGTTCTATCTCGCCCGGCCGTGGCGCGACAAGCTCGCAGCGGGCTTCACCAATTCCGGCAGCCTGTGCGGCGACAAGCTCAATACTTTGCTGCAAATGGCGGTGTTTGCGGCTCAGCATTCGATGATCTGGGTCGGGCTCGATCTGTTGCCGGCGCGTGCGTGCGAAGGTGTGTTCGACGGCCAATTGAATCGCCTCGGCAGCTCCCTCGGCGCCATGTCCCAATCCTGTGTCGAACAACCGCCCGAACAGGCACCTCCCTTGGAAGACCAACAAACCGCCGCGCACCTGGGCGAACGGGTGGCGCGACTGGCGCAGCGGATGGCTCGCGAATGAAACCGCCTCAGCGGTTTTTCATGACCTGACAACGCCACGCAAACGGATTGATCCCTTCGCTGCGGGTGAAGATGTGGCAGAAGTGCGCCTGATCGCAGAAGCCGCATTCCAGGCTGATCTGCGTGAGGCTGTGGTTGGTCTGCTGGATCAACAGCTTGGCACGGGCAATGCGCTGGGTACGGATCCAGTCCTGCGGCGAGTACCCGGTACTGCATTTGAACGCCCGGGAAAAATGACTGCGTGACAGTGAGCAGGCGCTGGCCAGCTCGGTGACTTCAAGGCTGTCGCCGAGGCGTTCGAGGATCAGTTGTTTCACCAGGCGTTCCCGTTGCGGACTGAGGCCGCCGGTGCTGGATTTGCGGTGTTCGCTGGCAGGGGCGAGGGCGACGGTTTGCTGTAAGTGAGCCATGGCCTAGGTCCGTGTCGGGGGGGGGAACGCACGGTCAGCGCCTTCCCTCAGGTCAAAAAAACAACGCTGCGCAGAGGGATTCATTGTTTGGTGAAGGGCGAGTGCTGACGAGTTAAACGTTGTTAATTCCGCTGTCGGCTGCAACTCAGCACACCGTTGCAAGTCGCCATGAGGGGAACCGGGCAGGATGGCGAAGATTGGGGGCGGGCCATAAGGGGCCGCAGAATCGGGCTCGGGCGAGAGGATGCATATGAAAGGTTTTTTCAACGGCGTAATCGGCATGGCGGTGGTCGGTGTGATGTCCAGCGCCATGGCGCAGGCACCGCAGGTCGGCACGCAGGCGCCGGGTTATTTCCGGCTGGCGCTGGGCGATTACGAGGTGACGGCGCTGTTCGACGGCTACAACGATTTGTCGCCGAAGCTGTTGCAGGGCATGAGTCAGAGCCAGATTCGCGCGCTGCTGGCCCGTCGCTCGATTGAAACGCCGGGCGTGCAGACTGCGTTCAATGCGTTCCTGGTCAATACCGGCAAACAACTGATTCTGGTGGATACCGGCGCGGGCCAGTGCATCGGCGCCACTGCCGGCCAGCTCTCGGCGAACATGCAGGCAGCGGGTTACAAACCTGAGCAGGTCGACGCGATTCTGCTGACGCACCTGCACCTGGATCACGTCTGTGGGCTGGTTGACGGCCAGCAACGGCCGATCTTTGCCAATGCCACGGTTTACGCCGCCAAGGCCGAAGCCGATTATTGGCTCGATCCGCAGGCCGAGGCCAAGGCGCCAGCCGGTGCCCGGGAGTTTTTCAAGATCGCCCAGGACTCCACTGCGCCTTACGTGGCGGCCGGGCGCTTCAAAACGTTCGCAGAGGGCCAGTCGCCTTTGCCGGGTGTGGTCGAAGCGACACTGGAAGCCGGGCACACGCCGGGCAGCACCACCTACCGCTTCACTTCGCAGAACCAGAGCATCGTGTTCATGGGCGACCTGGTGCACAACCTGGCGGTGCAGTTCGATCATCCGGAGGTGTCGATCCGCTTCGACGTCAACGGTCAGCAGGCGATCAAGAGTCGTAACGCCGTGTTCAGTGCAGCGGCGGCCAGCAAAACCTGGGTCACGGCTGCGCACTTGCCGTTCCCGGGCATCGGCCACATCACGGCAGTCGACAAGCACTTCCAGTGGGTACCGGTTGAATATGGCCCCTACAAACGCGCGGCCAAAGTGCCGCTGATCGAGTAAAGTGCGCAGCTCCCACGTCAGGCTCAAACAAGGAAAACGTGCCCCATGAACCGTAACGATCTGCGCCGCGTCGACATGAACCTGCTGGTGATTTTCGAAGCGCTGATGTTCGAAAAGAACCTGACCCGCGTCGCTGAAAAACTGTTCATGGGCCAGCCTGCGGTGAGCGCCGCGCTGGGGCGTCTGCGCGATCTGTTCGATGATCCGCTGTTGCTGCGCAATGGCCGGGGCATGGAGCCGACGGCGCGGGCGCTGGCGATTCTCCAGGAACTGCAACCGGCGATGGACGTGATTTCCGGCGCGGTCAGCCGGGCCAAGGAGTTCGATCCGGCGACCAGTTGCGACGTGTTTCGCATCGGCTTGTCGGACGATGCCGAATTCGGTCTGTTTCCACCGCTGCTGCGCCAGTTGCAGGAAGAGGCGCCGGGGATTGTCGTGGTGGTACGTCGCGCCAATTACCTGCTGATGCCGGGGTTGCTGGCATCGGGAGAAATTTCTGTCGGCGTGAGCTACACCACCGATCTGCCGGCCAACGCCAAGCGCAAGAAACTGCGCGACATTCCCTGCAAGGTCCTGCGTGGCGACAATCGTCCGGGCCCGCTCACGCTTGACGAGTATTGCGAGCGCCCGCACGCGATGGTGTCGTTCTCCGGAGACCTGAGTGGCAATATCGATATGGACCTGGCCAAGGTCGGCCGCAGCCGCCGCGTGGTGCTCGGTGTGCCGCAGTTCAGCGGCTTGCGCGCGCTGCTGGCCGGCACCGAGATGATCGCGACCGTGCCGGATTATGCTGCGTGTGCGTTGGTCGAAGGGTGTGCGTTGCGGGCTGAGGATCCGCCGTTTCCGATTGATGCGGCGCAACTGTCGATGGCGTGGAGCGGGGTGCATGACAACGATCCGGCGGAGAAATGGCTGCGTTCGCGGATCAGTCAGTTCATGTCGGTGTCGCTGGATATTCCGGCGGTTTAGCGCGGTGTTGAAAGGTGTTTAGCGTTACTTCCGGTAAGCCACAACGCCTTGCGCCTTTGCCTACGTGTACGCCAGAATCCGCCGGCTTGTGCGCTCTTGGGGTGGGTCTTATCGTTTCCGGGTCGCTGACGAATCAGCGATCGGGTCTCGCAGCCCGCGATCTCTGGACGCACAACATCCTCCGGTTTTATGGCGGCTGTACGTGGGAGACCTTCGGGTCTGCCGGTTCTAGAGTCCCGGTCTGCGACCCGCGTATGGCTGCCACCCCTTCGTATCGCAGCGAATCGTGGCAGCTCAATGACTCTGGAGATGCAACCATGATCAAACCCACGCCAAACCCGCCTGAAACCGACACAACCTCGCCCTACGAAACCCTCGACTCCAAGAAATTCCACGAAGCCGCCGAACGCGCCCTCGACCATTACCTCAACCCGCTGCTCCCCAGAAAACCGCTGCTCAAACCCAACCCCCGCTACCTCATCGCTCCCGGCATCGACAGCGAAGAACTGCTGGCCGACGCCTGCGAAACCCTGACCTCGGCCAAAATCATGGCGACCGACTTCGCCGGGCTGGTGGACGGCTCGCATCGGCATGTGCTGCTGGGGATTGCGCAGTTGATCATGCTGGGTGAACTGGCGGTGAATCGGGTGCTGGATACCCTTGAGGTGGCGGCTGATCCGGCTGCCTGATCTGTACTGATAAAACGGCCTGCGGGCCGTTTTTTTGCGACTGGTCAAAACCTTCCACCTCGGCAAACCACCGCATCGACCACTCGTCGCTACTGTCAAAGTTGACAGTAGCGACACTCCTTTCGATTGGCGTTCGATGGTACGTGCCCGCTGCACTTGAAGCAGCACAGGCTTAGCCATTGAAGGAGCAAGTGCCATGATCAACATCTACCACTGCACAACACCTGGCGGAACTGAAATCGGGAATGGTAAGGACACTACGTCCAGAGAAGTATTGTTGAGCGTCAAGGACGGGCCGGCCAATAGCTGGCAGGAAATGGTCCACAACATCAACCATGTAAAGCCTTTCCAGCTCAACTCCAGCGGTGCGGCAACAGTGCCTTTGGATAACCTGGTTCCTGGAATGAATCTTTTCGAGATATTTGATGGTTCCAGTACGTTGCCGATATCGCGGTGGTTGGTGAACGTAAAGGAGGTGACTGACAAGCTGACTATTGATCAGAAGGCCATGCGTCTGGATGGTGTCATGGTCAGGAGTTATGTCTCTGGGCCTCTCAATGGTGTCGATGCCATTGGAAATACCGAGGTACGAGTGGCGTCCGGTGGTCATCCTCCCTACACCTATCGGTCCAACAGCAATATTGCCACGGTAGATGCATACGGCAAGGTAACCGGGATGAGCAATGGTTCAGCCACCATCACGGTTACCGATTCTCAGGGCGCATGGGTCGAATACATTGTTCTCATTACCAATGTCTACGGCCTGTGGGTTTACCACACCGGTTATCCATTTACGTATGCCAAATACCTGGCTCACCAGAACCAGGTTGGATACAGCGGTCTTACGCCCGCTTTGCGTGCAGTCATGCAGCGTTGTTATACAGCACCATGGTTGGTCTGGGGGGCAGAGGACCCGAATGCCTGGACCGGGGCTGTGGCAGGGGAGGTCTATAACAGCCCCACAGGCAATTTTTTCATGGCTGATGTGAACTCCAGTCAAAACTATGGCCTGGGCTTTTACCTGTATCCCGCAGTTATCAATGGTGCGGGTTCAATGTCGTCCACCATGGACGACACGATGGTCGTTGTCCCGCCGCCCAACGCAACGGGAGGTTTGTCAAGTGCATCCTTTCCTGTTCTCCCACTGACAGATCCCGGTTCAATGTCTTATGGCGTGCTCGCCACAAATACTCAGGATCCCTCTTTTATCTATTGCACGACTCTGGGCGGGACCGATATCCCCAATCCAGGTAACGCTCCCGCCGCAGGCTTTGAGTTGGGCGCGATGGGGCCAGTGGGAGAGTCGTTGGAAATTACCGATACAGTGGACGGCTCCCTCAAGGTCGTGAGTCCGCTCGGCAGCGTATTCAATGCCAGTGGCAGGTTTACCCAAAAGGTGCACAGCCCGGCCGCCGGAGCGCACATCATGGGGTTGCGCAAAAATGCCAGTTCGTCGTCGACCTCCAATTGGGTGCTGACGGTAGGCAGCAGCAGTCCCCTGACAATCGATTTATCTCCCCTGATGCTTAACAAATATTCATTCTTTAATAACAAAGGCTGGCCCTACCTCCCCCTGAACGAAAGCAGCGCGACTCGTGCCGCGATCGGTGGTGTACCTCCCTACGTTTACAGATCGGCGAATCAGAATATCGCCACCGTCGACTTCAACGGGAAAGTGATAGCCAGCAGGAACGGTGCGACAACCATCACCGTGACAGACGCTGCGGGCAGCAGTCTTTCCTACACTGTTCGGGTATCCAACGTTTATGAAACGAAGACAAATGAAGGGTTTTTGACAGCCGACGAGGCAAGGGCCTGGGTGATCAGTGTAGGTGGCAATGTCGATGCCAACGTCGAGTTTCTGCAGATCACTCATACCTCCAATTGGGCTCAATATGTTTTCGATAATGGAATCTATCCAGATCCGCTCTGTGAGCGATTTACGCAGATCCAGTCACTGGGCATGGGATTCCGGCGATGGAGTGGCACGAGTCTGGGAGGCGCTTATTGGCCTTGGGGCAGCCCCAATCGCATGAGAGTCATCACTTCAGTCCCTACCTAGCGGTCTTGTCCAATGACGGAAAAGGAGACGGAAAAGGGGACGCATTTATTTGACGAAGGAGCGCACGAACGCAGTAGTGCTGGCCGACGCCTGCGAAACCCTGACCTCGGCCAAGGTCATGGCCAATGACTTCGCCGGGCTGGTGGACGGCTCGCATCGGCATGTGCTGCTGGGGATTGCGCAGTTGATCATGCTCGGTGAGCTGGCGGTGAATCGGGTGCTGGATACCCTTGAGGTGGCGGCTGATCCGGCTGCCTGATCTTTACTGATAAGACGACCCGCGGGCCGTTTTTTACGACTGGTCAAAACCTGCGACTTCGGCAAACCACGGCATTGACCACTCGTCGCTACTGTCAAAGTTGACAGTAGCGACACTCCTCTCGATTGGCGTTCGATGGCACATCCACCGGTCAAGCAGTTGCCGCGAACCCCACGAAGGAGACTTTTCCATGGACATCCAGTCACCAAGCTTTGGCGCCACGAGTTTTCCCGGCGGAACCCCCGTCAACGATGGCGATAACATTCAATTCACGGACATTGAACTGTTCAGCAGCGATGGAACGGCTTTTCGCACCTACCAGATACTCGATAACGGTGTCGTTGTACGCGGAGGCGGATTTAATGGCTCTGGTGCATTTCGCGAGCTGTTCTTGAGCCTGGCTTCGGGACCACATCACTTCGAATTGCGCGAGCACGCCAGTGCGTTACCTACTTCCGAATTGCGGTTCACCGTCAACGGTGTATTGAAGTCGCCACAAGTCGATGAGGCTGAGGCGAACAACAACGTGCTGGACTTGGTTGCGTTGGGTTCGAATGACGCAACGCTTCGTGCGGGGGACTGGCCGGGAATCGAAGTGGGGCAACAAGTCTGGCTGAACTTTACGGGCTTCAAATCAGACGGAACGATGCATAACCTGACGTTCTGGAAGGGTGGAACTCACAAGACCAATGCGACGTGGATCAGTCAGGGTTACTGGATCAAGCCACTCAGTAACGGCTATCTGGCAGATCTTGGTAATGGCACCACGCTGACACTCACATTCAAGGTATCAATGGACAAGAGTGGCGAGGAAAGTACCGCCACACTGTTCCCTGAAACGGTTTATACGATCAGGACCGAAAGGCTGGAGATTGATCGCACGCCCATGATCCTCAACGGTATGGCCGTTTTTTCAAGGTACGGATGGGCGGACAGCCATCGGGATTTTCCCGGCAACACACAGAGCCGGTTGCCGAGCAATGGCACTGCGCCTTACACCTTTGTTTCAAAAAACACTGCCATTGCGACGGTCGATAGTTCAGGCAAGGTTCAGGGCAAGGCAAACGGCGTGACCATGATTGAAATCCAGGACGCGACAGGCGCTACGGCCAGCTATCCCGTCGAAGTCAGTCAAGTCTTTGAACTGGTCCACAATGGCGCGACAGTTTCAGTACCTGCGGCGGTCGCCTGGATGTCCTCGATAGGCGGATCACCACTGACTTCGGCAGTCTGGAACCTTATGGTCTTCAAATACCCCAACTATCAAAGTTACTGCCCGCTGTTTTACCACGTAAGCAACATCATCAGTTGGGCAAAAGGTTGGGGCTGGTGGTCATGTCAGCCACAAGGCAGCGGGCAGGAAATCGCCGGGTATGCGCAAAGTAGTCATGGCGGGAATCAAGGGCCGGGGTTGTACGCCCAAGTGGGCGCTGCTACAGCCACGGCAATGTGTATTCGGCCATTGAACGGTTAGGGCGCTCGAACGGAGCAGGCACTCTTGTTGAATAGTGTTTAAGGCTATGTCCGCAAAGCCACGCAACCTTGCGCCTTTGCCTACGTGTACGCCAGAATCCGCCGGCTTGTGCGCCTTGTAGCCGGGTCTTATCGTTTCCGGGTCACTGATGAATCAGCGACCGGATTTGACCGTCCGACTCAATCAAGGCGCGCCAGTACCCCCAGACCAGACTCAGATTTTTTCTGAATCCCGGTTTCGCGGTGGCTGTGCGTGGGAACGATCACGGTTCCGGCCCTGAACACGCCAAAGAGAGCACACCCATCCAATTTCCCCCCGGTCAATCGTTGCACCATTGCCTGCAATGATTGATCAAGGGTGGGCCCATGAACGCTGTACAACGCAATGACCAGGCGCAAGATCTCGGCCTGCTGTTCCTGCGGGTCGCCAGCGGACTGTTTCTGCTGTTCGTCCACGGCTTGCCCAAGCTGCTGGACTTCACCGCACAGCTGCAACTGATCGAAGATCCGTTCCACCTCGGTACCCACCTCACTTTGATTCTGGCGATCTTCGCCGAAGTCCTCTGTCCGCTGCTGATCGTCGCCGGGGTGCTGGCGCGTCTGGCGTGCTTGCCTATTCTCTTTGTGCTGCTAGTGGCGCTGCTGCTTGTGCATCCGCAATGGAGTGTGGCCGAAGGGCAGTTCGGCTGGTTGCTGTTGATCCTCTTCACCACTGTTCTGATCGCCGGGCCCGGACGGCTGGCGCTCAATGTTCGTTTGCCCGGAGTACTCCGTTATGCCTGATGCCCAGACCCTGAAAAAACCGGGACCCGAAGAAACCGTGACGCTGATCGTCAAGCACCGGGTCAAGGCCGGATTTGAAGCGCCTTACGAAGCCTGGCTGCGCAACATCGTCAGCGTGGCGGGGCGCGAAGAAGGGCACTTGGGCGTGGACGTGATGCGCAGCCAGCAGGGCGGGCTCGCACTGTTCACCTGCGTGCTGCGTTATTGCTCGACCGAGGCGATGCAGCGCTGGCTGGACTCACCGCAGCGTCAGAAACTGATCGACGAAGCCGCGCCGATGCTCGCCGACGGCGACCAGACCGAAGTCAATGCGGCCAACGAATTCTGGTTCACGCCGCTGGCCGAGGCCGGCTCACCGCCACCGCGCTGGAAGCAGGCTGTAGTGACGCTGCTGGTGATCCTGCCGCACACCTTGCTGGTGCCGCTGATCTGGGGGCCGCTGCTGCAACTCAATGCCTTTCTCTCCAACTACGTGGTCGCCACGTTCCTGATCACCCTGACCATCGTGGTGTCGGTGGTCTACGTGTTCATGCCGCCCGTGACCCGTCTGTTCGCGCCGTGGCTGGAAGCCGGTCAGTCACACAAACACCTCGAATCCAACGCCAACCCGCCGCGCTGAGCCGGCGGGTTCGCTCCGTTTCACTTATCTCGAAGGAACTGCGATGAACGCCGATCTGATTCTGTTCAATGGCCAATTTCATACGGTAGACCGCGAAAAACCCCTCGCCAGTGCCGTGGCGATCAAGGACGGTCGTTTCGTCGCCGTCGGTAACGATGCCGAGGCGATGGCCCTCAAGGGCGCCGGCACTCAAGTGGTCGACCTCAAGGGCCGCTGCGTGATTCCCGGCCTCAACGACTCGCACTTGCACCTGATCCGTGGTGGCTTGAACTACAACCTCGAACTGCGCTGGGAAGGTGTGCCGTCGCTGGCCGATGCGCTGCGCATGCTCAAGGATCAGGCCGACCGCACGCCAACGCCGCAATGGGTGCGCGTGGTCGGTGGCTGGAACGAATTCCAGTTCGCCGAAAAACGCATGCCGACCCTCGAAGAAATCAACCAGGCCGCACCGGACACCCCGGTGTTCATCCTGCACCTGTATGACCGTGCGTTGCTCAACCGCGCCGCGTTGCGCGTGGCCGGCTACACCCGCGACACGCCGAACCCGCCGGGCGGCGAGATCGTGCGCGATGCCAACGGCAACCCGACCGGCATGCTGGTGGCGCGGCCGAACGCGATGATTCTGTACTCGACGCTGGCCAAGGGGCCGAAGCTGCCGC
This sequence comes from Pseudomonas sp. B16(2017), assembly GCF_002113205.1. Classification (NCBI taxonomy): domain Bacteria; kingdom Pseudomonadati; phylum Pseudomonadota; class Gammaproteobacteria; order Pseudomonadales; family Pseudomonadaceae; genus Pseudomonas; species Pseudomonas sp. B16(2017). Next base: position 6,067 of record NZ_NEKA01000013.1, on the reverse strand, counting down.
TGGAATATCAGGTCAACTCGACCCGCCAGTTCATGCGCGAACTCAATCGCCTCGGCCTGACCAGCGCCATCGATGCCGGCGGCGGTTTCCAGAACTACCCGGACGATTATCAGGTGATCGAACAACTGGCCAAAGACGACCAGCTGACCGTGCGCATCGCCTACAACCTGTTCACCCAGAAGCCGAAAGAAGAGCTGACCGACTTCCAGAACTGGACCGGCAGCGTCAAGTTGCATCAGGGTGATGACTTCCTGCGTCACAACGGCGCCGGCGAGATGCTGGTGTTTTCGGCAGCCGACTTCGAAGACTTCCTCGAACCGCGCCCGGACCTGCCGCAGACCATGGAACAGGAACTGGAGCCGGTGGTGCGCCACCTGGTCGAACAGCGCTGGCCGTTCCGTCTGCACGCCACTTACAACGAATCGATCAGCCGCATGCTCGACGTGTTCGAGAAGGTCAACCGCGACATTCCGTTCAACGGTCTGCCGTGGTTCTTCGATCACGCTGAAACCATCACCCCGCAGAACATCGAGCGGGTGAAAGCGCTGGGCGGCGGCATCGCGATTCAGGATCGCATGGCGTTCCAGGGCGAATACTTCGTTGACCGTTACGGCAAACAAGCCGCCGAAGCCACGCCGCCGATCAAACGCATGCTCGCCGAAGGCGTGCCGGTCGGCGCGGGCACCGATGCCACCCGCGTGTCGAGCTACAACCCGTGGACTTCGCTGTACTGGATGGTCAGCGGTCGCACCGTTGGCGGTCTGGCGCTGTACGAAGAAGGGTTGCCACGCAGCACCGCGCTGGAACTGTTCACCCATGGCAGTGCCTGGTTCTCGTCCGAACAGGGCAAGAAGGGCCAGATCAAGGTCGGGCAACTGGCGGACCTGGCAGCGCTGAGCGCGGACTTCTTCAGTGTCGAGGAAGAAGCGATCAAGTGGATCGAGTCGGTCATGACCGTGGTTGGCGGCAAGATTGTGTACGCCGCTGGCGACTTCGAAGACCTCGGCCCACGTTCACTGCCGGTGCTGCCGGACTGGTCGCCGGTGGTGAAAGTCCCTGGCCACTGGCGCCCGAACTCGCCATTGCAGGCCCAGGTGCACCAGTGCAGCGGCCCGTGCGCGGTGCATACCCACAGCCATGAAAAAGCACGGATGTCGAATGCGCCGGTCAGCGATTTCCCCGGTTTCTGGGGCGCGTTCGGCTGCTCCTGCTTCGCGTTCTGATCCTTTTGAAAAAGCGCCGCTCTGTGTGAGTGGCGCTCCCCGCAACAACCATCCATCGAGGAGTTTCACATGAGCAACGTTCCTTACAGCCGCCTGAACAAAGACGATGCCGTTGTGCTGTTGGTCGACCACCAGACCGGTCTGATCTCGCTGGTACAGGATTTCTCGCCGAACGAGTTCAAGAACAACGTGCTGGCACTGGGCGACATCGCCAAGTTTTTCAACCTGCCAACCATCCTCACCACCAGCTTCGATTCCGGCCCGAACGGCCCGATCGTGCCTGAGCTGAAAGAGCAATTCCCGGACGCGCCGTTCATTGCCCGTCCTGGCCAGATCAACGCCTGGGACAACGAAGATTTCGTCAAGGCCATCAAGGCTACCGGCCGCAAGCAACTGATCATCGCCGGTGTGGTGACTGACGTCTGCGTGGCGTTCCCGACCCTGTCGGCCATTGCCGAAGGTTTTGAAGTGTTCGTGGTCACCGACGCTTCCGGCACCTTCAACACCACCGTGCAACAAGCAGCGTGGGCGCGCATGTCGGCTGCCGGTGCACACCTGCTGAACTGGTTCGCTGTGGCTTGTGAGCTGCAAGTCGACTGGCGCAATGACATGGAAGGCCTGGCGAATCTGCTGTCGCAGCGTCTGCCTAACTACCGCAACCTGATCAACAGCTATACCAAGTTCACTGCCAAGTAATTGGTAGAAAGAGAGATGCCCGCTGAAGAGCGGGCATTTTTTCGTCTGTAGCAAAGGGCTCAGCGCTTCTGCAACCACCCCAAAAACCCACCCTTGCGAACCGGCACAGGCTTGGCCATCAACGCCAGCCGACTGTTTTGCTGCCGTACCGCCTGCAACTTGTTCAACGCCTGACCCACTTCACTGCGCTGCTCCATGCACTGGCGGGTCAGGTTCTTGTCGAGGCGATAAATGATCGAAGATGTCAGCGCGGTAAACGTCGCCTGCGAAGGCGTGTCGGCCAGAATGCTCTGCTCGCCCATGACCTCGCTCGGCCCCATGCGCCCGGCCTCGGTGAAGCCGTTGCCGTCCGGCACGCTAGCGCTGACCACGCCGGTGGCGATGACGAACAGGCTGTCCGGGACTTCCTCCAGATTGAGCACTACCTGCCCGGCGCTGTACTGCTGCGCGACCATCGATTCGGCGAGGCGATCGCGTTCCTCATGGCTCAGCGAGCGGAAGATTTTCACTTCATCGAGCAACGCGCGAGCGCGGGTCGAAGGTTCGATCACGCCGTCCGGGTGCCGCGAAATGCCAGCGGCTTCGAGGTGGCGGTGGGCGAGGTCGAACAGTTGATTGCGCACGTCGCTTTTCTTGCCCAGTTCGGCGATGAAACCGCTGGCCACGTATTCCGACATTTCTTCGCCGGCCTCTTTCAGTACGGCTTTCGGCGCAGGCGACAGCAACAGGCTGCTGCTGCCTTGCAGCGTGCGGTCGAGGGCGTCGAGCACCCGGCGCGGGCGGATGTGGTTCGGCACCTTGATGCTGATCGACACGCCGTGCAGGTTGTTCGGCCGGCTGAGGTTGACGATCTTGGCCTTGGCCGCCACCGAGTTCGGCACCACGGCCAGAGTGCCGCTGCTGGACAGCAGGTGCGTGGCGCGCCAGTTGATGTCGAGCACCTTGCCCTCGACGCCGTCGATGACCACCAGATCATCCACCTGATACGGCTTGGTGGTGTTGAGCACGATGCCGGAAAACACGTCGGCCAAGGTGCTTTGCAGCGCCAGACCGATGACGATCGCCACCACGCCGGAGGTGGCGAGCAAGCCTTTGACCGGCAGATCCAGCACATAACCGGCCGCCGCGACGATGGCCGCCAGAAACACCAGCGCACCGATCACGTCCTGCAACAGCCGACCGCTGTGGCCGATGCGGCGCATCAGGATCAGACCGATGACTTCGGTCAGCACCCGCGCGGCGTACAGCCACCAGAGAATCCCCAGCGCTGTCGCCCCGAGTTGCGCCACCGGGTCATCGGCGAACAACGGCGCCTGCAACGGGCTGACGCCGGCGTTGATGGCCAGCGCGCTGAATGCCAGAAACAGCACCAGCCGCACACCGACCCGCGGGGCACGGTGTTTGAACGGCGCCAGATGCCAGAGCAAGGCGTCGAGCGCCAGCAGCAGGGCGCTCCAGGACAGCAGATGGGCAGAAAAAAGGCTCATGAGTCGAACTCCGGCGGGCACAAAAGAAAACGCCACACCCGAAGGTGTGGCGAGGGGTTGCACTCAGTTCAGATGAGTCTTGAGTTCTGCCGCTGCCTGGCGCACGGCGGCTTTGACTTCAGGAATCCCGTTCAGCGGGTTGAGCAGACCGAAGTCATGAATCATCCCGTTGTAACGCACCGAGGTCACCGGCACGCCGGCCGCGTCGAGGTGGCGGGCGTAGCCTTCGCCTTCGTCACGCAGCACGTCGAACTCGGCGGTCTGCACCAGCGCGGCGGGCAGGCCCTTGAGCTGTTCGGTGCTGGCGTTGAGCGGCGAGGCATGGATCTGTGCACGCTCGGCCGGGTTGGTGGTGTAGTTGTCCCAGAACCACTGCATCATGCCCTTGGTCAGGAAGTGGCCCTCGGCGAATTGCTGGTACGAGCCGTTATCGAACCCGGCGTTGGTCACCGGCCACATCAGCAACTGGAAGCGCAGGGCCGGGGTCTTCTGTTCCTTGGCCATCAACGCCACGACCGCAGCCATGTTGCCGCCGACGCTGTTGCCGGCCACCGCCAGACGCTTGCCGTCGACACCGATTTGCTTGCCGTGCTCGGCCACCCATTTGGTTGCCGCGTAAGCCTGATTGATCGCAGTCGGGTACTGCGCTTCCGGCGACGGCGTGTAGTCGACATACACCGCGACCGCGCCAGAACCCACCACCAGATCACGAATCAGGCGTTGGTGCGTCGGGAAGTCGCCCAGCACCCAGCCGCCACCGTGGAAGAACATGAACACCGGCAACTCGCCTTTGACCTTGGCCGGACGCACCACTTTCAGATTGATCGTCTGGCCGTCGACCTTGATCGCCTTGTCGCTGACTTCAACGCCGGACAGATCAACCTTCACCGAAGCCTGGGCGCCGGTCAGCACCGCACGGGCGTCTTTCGGGCTCAATTGCTCGAGCGGTTTGCCACCGCCGGCGGCGAGGGCGTCGAGGAAGGCCTGGGTGGTGTGTTCGACGCCAGTGCTTTCAGCGGCGAAGGCGTTGCCGATGGACAGGGCGAGGAGGGAAGTGGCGAGGGTTTTCTTGATGTTCATGTGCAATTCCTTTTTAAGTCGTTTGAGTTTTTGTATGCCTTGGGATCGGGCTGCTGTGGCGCTGGGCTTCAGGCCTCAGCAACACCGTGAGCACAGATTAATGAGGTGCCGGGAAGTGAAAAAGCGGCTATAAAGCGTTTAACTGTCCACCAGAGAGTGACAATGAACCCGTTCGAAGACATGCGTATTTTTTGCCAGGTGATGGACTCCGGCAGCTTCACGGCGGCGGCCGATCAGTTGGGCCTGTCCAAGCAGTTCGTCAGCCGTCGTCTGATGCAACTGGAAGAGCGCCTCGGCGTACGATTGCTCAACCGTTCGACCCGGCGTCTGGACGTGACGCCGCTGGGCCAGAGCTATTACGAATCGGCGCTGCGTTTGCTCGGTGAAGTGGAGTCGGTGGAGCAGGGCATCGCCGGGCAGACCGCCGAGCCGCGCGGGGCGATTCGCGTGAGTGCGCCGCTGTCGTTTGCGCTGGCCCATCTGGGCTGTTTGCTGCCGCCGTTTCTGCAGCGTTATCGCGAGGTCACGGTGGAAGTGGACCTGAGTGATCGGCCGGTGGATCTACTGGGCGAGGGGTACGACCTGGCGCTGCGCATCGGTGTGCTGGAGGACTCGACCCTGATCGCCCGACGCATCGCATCAATCGAACGGGTGTATTGCGCCAGTCCCGGGTATCTGGCCGAACGCGGTACGCCGGTCAAACCGGAAGACCTGCTCAGTCACGACTGCCTGCCTTACGGCCACGGACGTTCGGTGCAGTGGCGGTTCAATGCGGGGCAGGGCAAGCCGCTGCTGGTGAATGTCACCGGGCGGATGCGCGTCAACAACGGTGAGTTGCTGCGGGATGCGGCGGTGGCGGGGATGGGGATTACCTATCTGCCGACGTTCATCGTTGGCGCGGCGTTGAAGGATGGGCGGCTGGTGCCGGTGCTGGACGAGTTTCGGCCGGAGCCGCTGACGTTGTCGGCGGTGTACCCGCAGCATCGCCAGGCGTCGCGGCCGGTGCAGGCGTTGATCGAGTTTTTGCGTGAGCGGCTGGATCAGACAAAAGGCGTTTTGTAGGCGCTACAAAACATTGTGGGAGCGGGCTTGCTCGCGAAAGCGGTGGGTCAGTCAATACAGGAGTGACGGACCTGACGTTTTCGCGAGCAAGCCCGCTCCCACAGGGGTAGGGCATTTCAAAGTGATTTAGTTGGCGCGCTTGTCATCGCCAGGCTCGCCACCGACGTGTACGCCGCGATCATCACCGATTTCACCGGCACGGTGTACGCCGTGGTCATCGCCGATTTCACCGGCGCGATGCACACCGTGGTCATCCCCGATCTCTCCGGACCGATGCACACCATGGTCGTCGCCAGGTTCAGAATGCGTGCCGCTGCGACCGGATGACGCCGTGTTGCCGGAATGGCCCGAGCCGTGGTCACTGCCGCTGTGGCCACTGTTGCCACCGCCGCCACTGCCACTGTTGCCGCCACTGCCGCTGCCGCCGTGTGGGATTGAGGCTGTCATAGAAAAGTACTCCACCGCTTTTATGACGTGCGCGACGGGGAGGCGGCGCACGGTTCTTATTGGGGCGGATAG